>CAMZHX010000001.1 GCA_947307055.1 uncultured Selenomonadales bacterium
GCGGGCAACGATTACATTGACAATGGCGGCTCCAACTCCACAATCGACGGCGGCGCGGGCAACGATTACATTGACAACTTCGACGCAAATGTCACGATAGACGGCGGCGCGGGCAACGATACAATTTACAATAACTACGGCTATGGATCCACGCTCTTTGGCGGCGCGGGCAACGATTCCATTATACAAGATTACGGCACCAACGTCACAATCGCGGGCGGCACAGGCGACGATTACATTTACAACTATAAAGGCGAAGACGTCCTCTTCAAATATGCTGACGGCGACGGCAACGACACACTGGAGGGATTTAGCGTAAATGATATTGACTTGGGAAATTTAATTGTAGCTTCCTCTGTCGAAAATGATAATGGTGATGTCACACTCAATTTAAGCAATGGCAATTCTATTCTGCTGTTATCTGATGACGATAGCGATTCGGACAGCGACAGTGATTTTGATTACTACAACACGGAAAGCAACGTCACAGTCAACGCCAGCAAAGATGATGATAACATTTACAACAGCGGCGACAATGTTAAAGTCAATGCGCTCGGCGGCAACGATTACATTTACAACACCGGCTCGAACGTCACAATCGACGGCGGCGCGGGCAATGATACTTTGCTCGGTGGCGATGGAGCTGTCCTTACAGACGGCAAAGGAAAAAATCTTTTCATATTCGGCGGCGGCAACGAAACTATCACCGATTATACCGTCAAAGATACAGTCGACGTAACTAGCTTTGATATCTCCGACGCGACAATCAGCGGCAAAAATTTGACGCTCATATTTGACGACGATAACTCCCTTACGCTCAACAACGCGGCGAAAAAGAAAATCACATTCAGCGACGGAGCCAATTACTTTGCCAATCACGCGATGTTGGATAAATCTGGGAAAGAGGCAGTCTTATTCGACACGGCAACGGAATTTTCTGCGGCGGATTATTCTAAAGTCGTGACGATTGACAGCTCGGCAGTTTCTTCAGCAGTTAGTCTCACGGGCAACAACAAAAAGAATTACATAGAAGCGGGCGATAATGGCTCGACGCTCGACGGCGGCAGGGGTAAGGATAGTTTGTATGGCGGCGACGGCACAGATATTTTCGTCTACTCCAGCAATAGCGGCAATAAAGTTATCGTCGACTACGCGGAAGACGATATTGTCAGCCTCGTCGGCGCGACCGTCAAAGATGCCTCCGTCAAGAGCAATGACGACGTTGTTTTCAAGGTCGGCAGCAGAAGAATCACGATTAAAGACGCGTCCGACAAAACAATCACATTCAGCGAGGACGGCACGATTAAAACTTTCAATGACGGCATAATCTATTACGAAAACAATGCCGTTATCCCCGCGAAGTATAAATCCTCCGGACAAAAAACTTTCGACGCGACCATAACAAATATTGATGCCTCCGAAGCTAAAAAGAATGTAAATCTCGCGGCGACTACGACCGATAACGCGACAATTCTTAGCGGCAAGGGTAGGGACACTTTAGCGGGCGGTTCCGAAGCCGATTCTATTTCCAGCGGCAAAGGCAAAGATTCAATCAGCGGCGGCGCGGGTGCAGATAGTCTTTGGGGCGGCAAGGGCAACGATACCCTTTACGGCGGCGACGACAACGACACATTTATTTTCCACGCCGGCGAAGGCAACGATGTCATAGCCGACTACGCGGAAGGCGATATGCTCCAAATCATGAACAAGCGCGGTACTGCTTATGTTGATGTCAAGAAAGCGACGTTCAAAAATGATACGCTGACTTTGAAAGTCACGGGCGGCGGCAAAGTCACTTTGAACGATGTCAGCTCTACAACTTCAGTAAATATCAACGGCACAAGTCAAACCGTCAGCGATTGGGTCGGATAAAATTTTTTATCAATCCTGCAAATCCATTTCGACAAGGGATTAAGCAGGATTTTTTTATTGACATGTTGAAAAATCCTTGTAAACTTATGAAAAACAAGGAGATGGAGGAGCTGTCGATTTCCGGCAGATTTTTTGAGAGCAATGAATAGACGAGTATTTACAGACGGCAAAAATCGAATCGGCGGTCGTCCGTGCGCCGGTTGCGGTAAGCCCATACAAAGCGGACTTTATTGCCCCTTGTGCCTTGAAAAATTCCGCGAAAGGGCTAGGAGTCAAGGCAAACGTATAGAGGCCATGAAGAGCAAAGATTTAATGAAGGTCGCCGAAAATCGCCATGAAATTGTTGTTCTGATTGTCATAAGCGACGAGCGCAACTTGAGTATCACAAAACTTATTTTGGAGCGAAGTTTGTCTAAATATAAATTCATCGCGCTGAATAATCCGCTGAACGCAATCAACATGCTAAACATTCGCGAGGTAAGTTTGGTGATTCTCGACGCCGATTATAACGGCTTGGATATGTTGCGCAGAATCCGCCGCGACGACCGAATAAAAGATATTCCGGTTCTGATGATGTCGGGCTCGACGCGCAGGGAATTTGTCGCGGAAATTTTTTCGCTGGGCGTTCAAGATTACGTTGCTAAACCTTGCGAGCCTAAAGACCTAGCCGACCGCGTCGATAAAATGCTCGTCGAGAAAGAAAAAATTGCCGCCGCTAAAGAAAAGGCCGGGACAATGTTTAGCATTATGCTGATTGACGATGACATTTTCGACTTGCGACAGGAAAGAGATACAATTAAAAATCGTTTCCCGTGCGATTTGATGACGGCTCAAAGCGCGGTCGAAGGCATGAAGATTTTGGAGAATAAAGGCGCGGATTTGATTTTGGTTAGTTTGAATATGCCGTTCGTCAACGGGATAAAATTTCTGTCGCTAGTCAAGGGCAATGACAAGCTGAAAAATATCCCCGTGATAATCATGACCGACACGCAGGACATTTCGACAATCAACGAGATTGAACAATCATCTGCGGCGGGCTACATCAAAAAACCGGCAATCACTCCGGACGGCTTAGCTTTCATTGAAGAAAAACTTCGCGGGAGAGTCTGATGGATAAAAATTTATTCTTGTATGATTTGGCGGTTGCCGCGATTTTGAAAAACGAAGGGCATTATCTCAAAGAGTGGCTCGACTATCACCTTTTGGCGGGCGTCGACCACTTTTATTTATATGACAACGACAGCTCCGACAATTACAACGAGATAATCGCGCCATACGTCGCGGCGGGTTTAGTCACGACGAAATTTTTTCCAGGTTCGTCTATGCAGTTCGCCGCCTACGATGACGCCGTTTTGAATTACAGATTTCAAAGCCGATATATGGCGTTCATTGACTTGGACGAATTTATTTTCCCGAAAAATACTTCCGACGAGGTAAACGCGACGCTTGACGACATTTTGAAAAATTCCCCAGAGGCTTCAGGCGTGGCGATAAATTGGCAACTCTTCGGCTCGAATGGTTACGACAAAGCGGACTACACTCGCGGTGCACTCGAAAAATTTACTCGACGCGCTCCGATTGATTGGGTGGTTCCCATTCCGAATCGCGACATACCAGGCGGCAACGCGCAAGTCAAAACGATTGCCAACCCGCGCAAGATTTATTTCTTTACAAGTGCGCATTTTCCGATTTACTTCGAGGGCAATTACTCTGTGAACGAGCGCGGCGGCTTTGTCGCAAGTTATTGCAACGAGCCTGTCACGGCGGACAAAATCGCGCTCAATCACTACAACACTAAAAGCCGCGAAGAATTTTTCATGAAGATAAAACGCGGGCGCACTAGCAAAAAAAGTTCTTACCTTACCGCCGATTGGTTCGACATGTACAATCGCAATGAGGTTTTTGACGACGGCATTTTGAAATATCGCGCCGCCCGCGCAGATAAATTTTCCCTCGAACGCGACGAACAAAAATTTCAGCGCATAGCCGACGCTTTGATAAAAACTTTCGAGGCACAAGAATTTTCGCTTGAGACGGCTTTGACTTGCCGCGCTGTAAGCAATTATCTTGGCGAAAAATTTTTGGAAGAGGCATCACTCGGCGCGATTCTAAAATCAATCGACGACTTAAAATTGTCAGACGTGCGGCTTTTGCTCAGCGAGTTGCCTAATCTCTTGGCGTTGCCCTATCCGGTCGTCAAAGACATTCGAGAAGTCGCGATTCAAATAATTTCGCAAACAATGGACTTCATGCGCGAAAAAGAAGCGTGGAAAGATTTTTCTGACTTGGAGCATTTGCGACGGCTATTGAAAATTTTTTAGGAGGAGATTTTATGGCGGTTGATAAAAATTTATTCCTGCACGACTTGTCGATTGTCGCTATCTTGAAGTGCGAAGCTCCTTACCTCAAGGAGTGGATAGATTATCATTTGCTCGCCGGCGTCGACCACTTCTACCTTTACGACAACGACAGCCCCGACAATCAAGCCGAAGTCGCCGCGCCCTATGTTGAAGCCGGTCTCGTCGATTATTTTTTTGTGCCGGGCAAAGCCGCGCAAATGCTAACTCACCACGACGCCGTTAGGCGATTCAAATTTTTTACTCGATATATCGCAATCATCGACGGCGACGAATTCATTTATCCTAAGGTCGAGTGGGGGGGGGGCATATCATTGACGTTGTTGACGAAGTTTTATCGCACGACCCAAACGCGGCGGGCTTAGCGGCTAATTTGTATGCTTTCGGCTCGAACGGTCAAGAGACGGCTGATTATTCACGCGGCGTTTTAGAGAGATTCACTCGCCGCGCTCAAGATATAACCAAAGCTGTTAGTACAATTTCCAATCCGCGCATGATAAATTTTTTCCCTAATCCTCATCACCCGGTTTATTTTGAAGGCGTTTATTCTGTCAACGAAAACGGAGGCGTTGTCATTGGCCCTGCTAATGAACCCGCGACGGCGGAAAAAATCGCCATGAACCATTACCACACGAAATCGAAAGAAGAGTACGCCAAAAAAGTTCAACGAGGCAACGCCGACCATGTTGATAACCATTACAGCATGAAAAATTTTGACATAAATAAAAATAACGACGAGTTCGACGACGGCATTTTGAAATATCGCGCCGAGCGGGAAAAAGATTTTCGGTTGCCGGACAAGTCACGCGCCGACGAGAGATTGTTTAACGCGCTGGCAGAAAATTTGTCGCCGACGCTCCAACCGAACACGCCGCCGGAATTTTACGCGGGCAAGTTGGAAACTTTCATGACGTGCCGCGCGGTCAGCTCGTATCTTCGGGCGAAGCTCACGGACGAGACGCCAGCAAAATTTTTCGAGGAAGCGTCTTTAAAGGCACTCCTCAAAGCTGTAAGAGTCGGGACGAGCTTGGCGGACATGCGGCTTTTGCTCAGCGAGTTGCCAAACCTTTTGGTGTTGCCCTATCCCGTCGTCGAAGAATTGCGCGGGGCTTGCCTGTACATTATCCCGCAAATTATGCACATCATGCGCTTGAACAATAGATGGATGGATTACGTCGAACTGGATTATATCAACCGGCTCTTGAAACTTCAGAA
This sequence comes from uncultured Selenomonadales bacterium, assembly GCA_947307055.1. GTDB lineage: Bacteria > Bacillota > Negativicutes > Selenomonadales > Selenomonadaceae > Quinella. The sequence continues at coordinate 5,445 of CAMZHX010000001.1, forward strand.
GTAAATTTTAGGGAGTGATTCTTTGTTACTTGTAATTGACATTGGCAACAGCAATATTGTTATGGGGACGTACAGCGGGAAAAATTTGATGAAGCATTGGCGCATCTCGACTGACACGCAAAAGACCGGCGACGAATACGGCATGTTGATTAACGACCTGTTCCGCTATCAGGGCGTGAAAATTTCCGACGTCAAGGACATAATAATTTCGTCGGTGGTGCCGCCGCTGATTGTCCCGCTAACCAAAATGTGCGAGCGTTATTTCAAAGTGCGCCCGCTAATCGTCGGACCTGGAATCAAGACGGGAATCAAGATTAACTACGAAAATCTTCGGGCAATCGGCGCGGATAGAATCGTCAATGCAATCGGGGCTTTTGAGCAATACGGCGGCCCGCTGATTGTCATCGACATTGGAACCGCCACGACTTTTGATGTTGTCTCTGATACGGGCGATTTTTTAGGCGGCGTCATAGCTCCTGGAATTGTGGCTAGTGCGGAATCTCTTTTCAGTTCGACGGCGAAACTTCCGCGCATTGAACTTATCCCGCCCAAAAATGTCATCGGGCACAACACGACGGCTTGTATGCAATCGGGGATTATTTATGGCTACGTCGGGCAGATTGATACCATTGTCGAAAAGATTCGGGCGGAAATGGGCGCGGCTTGGCAAGCTAAGGTTATCGCGACGGGCGGGCTTGCCAAAATGATTCACAAGGAATCGAAGACCATTGACAAAATCGACCACTTCTTGACGTTGACGGGACTGCGCGTCCTGCACGAGCGAAACTCGCAATGACGACTGAAATTTTCAAGACGCCGATTTTCCTTGCGCCTATGGCGGGCGTGACTGATACGGCGTTTAGAATTTTGGTTAGGGAACTTATCAGCGACGACTACGCGCGGAAAAATTTGCTGATGTTCTCGGAAATGGTCAGCGCGGCGGGCGTCCATTATCGCAACGAAAAAACTTTGGCGATGCTTGAGACTGTCGCGGAAGAACGCCCAATCGCGATTCAAATTTTCGGCTCCGACCCGACAATCTGCGCGGAGGCGGCGACTTATGTTGAAAATCTCGGCTCGGCCGCCGTAATAGATTTTAATGCAGGTTGTCCCGCGCCCAAAATCGTCAAGAACGGCGAAGGCTCCGCGCTCATGAAAAATCCTGCGCTCCTCGAAAAAATTTTGTCAGCCGTCAAGAAATCTGTTAAACTCCCAGTCAGCGTCAAAATCCGACTCGGCTACGACGCGCAAAATATTAACGCCGTCGAAGTCGCTAAGCGTGCGGAAAATGCCGGCGTCGACTTTATCACGATTCACGGCAGGACGCGCGAACAATTTTATTCGGGCGCGGCGAATTGGGAGGAAATCGCCAAAGTCAAAGCCGCTATCAAAATCCCCGTCATTGCAAACGGCGACGTTCACGACTTCGATTCGCTCGACAAAATTTTTTCAGTGACTAAGGCTAACGGCGTAATGATTGGTAGAGCCGCGCAGGGCAATCCGTGGATTATCAATCGTCTGTTGAAATATTTTACGACGGGCGAAAAACTTTCTCCGCCGACTGTCGACGAACGCGCTAAAATTATGCGTCGTCACCTAGAGAAAATTATTTTCTACAAGGGCGAGCGAGTTGGCGTCCGCGAAATGCGAGCTCATGCCGCGTGGTATACTAAGGGCTTGCAAGGCGGCGCGGAGCTTAGAAATTTATTCAACCGCGCAGAGAGTGCCGAAGACTTTTTGGAGGTTATCAATCGGATTGAGAGATTATAAAGACTCACTGGCCGCGCAAGTTTCATCGCTTAGGGAAAAATTGCGCGAGTGGAAGAAAATTCAAATCGAAAAGGAGAAACGTAAAATGGCTGAAGACCAAGACAAAAAATTTTCCGTGTGGAGCGAGTACACCGACGAAGACAAAATCGCTATGGAGAATTTAGCGGCGGGCTATATCGATTTCATTAGCCGCTGCAAAACCGAGCGTGAATCTGTCGTTGAGGCTATCAAGTGCGCGGAGGAAGTCGGCTACAAAAATCTCGACGATGTTATCAAAAATAAAACCCGCCTCAAGGCGGGCGATAAAGTTTACGCCGTCTGCATGAAAAAAACTATCGCGCTGTTCCAAATCGGCACCGAACCTTTGGAAAATGGTTTGAAAATTTTGGGCGCGCATATCGATACCTGCCGCCTCGACCTTAAACAAAATCCGCTCTACGAAGACGGCGGGCTTGCCTACCTCGACACCCATTACTACGGCGGCATTAAAAAATATCAGTGGGTGACGTTGCCGCTCGCTATGCATGGCGTTGTTGTCAAGAAGGACGGCCGCGTTATCGAAATCGTTATCGGCGAAGATGATAGCGACCCAGTCTTTTGCGTGACCGACCTTTTGATTCACTTGTCGCAGGAACAACTCAAGAAGACTGCCGATAAAGTAATCGAGGGCGAAAAGCTCGACATTTTGGTTGGCAACTACCCGCTCAAGGAAAATGATAAGGAGTCCGTCAAAAAAGGCGTGCTCAAACTCCTGAAGGATAAGTACGACATTGAAGAGGAAGATTTTATTTCGGCGGAACTCGCATTGGTGCCGGCGGGTAAGGCTCGCGACTTGGGCTTTGATAAAAGTATGGTGCTCGGCTACGGGCAGGACGACCGCGTTTGCTCCTACACGTCGCTTGTCGCTATGCTTGAGGCGGGCAATCAAACGCTCGGCAAAACGGCTTGTTGTCTGCTCGTCGACAAGGAAGAAATCGGCAGCTACGGTGCAACAGGTATGCAATCATTTTTCCTAGAGAACACGTTGGCCGAACTTCTTAACGCTTGCGGACAATATTCCGAACTTGCGGTGCGTCGCGCGCTTAGGAATTCCTACATGCTCAGCTCCGATGTCTCAAGTGCTTTCGACGCGCTTTACGCCTCTGCTTACGAAAAACGCAACGTCGCGTATCTCGGCAAGGGCATGGTCTTCAATAAATTTACTGGCTCGCGCGGCAAGTCCGGTTCGAGTGACGCCAACGCCGAATACGTCGGCAAGCTCCGCGCCATTCTCGACAAGCATAACGTCCACTATCAATTCAGCGAGCTGGGCAAAGTCGACTTGGGCGGCGGCGGCACGATTGCTTACATGATGGCTAAATATGGCATGGAAGTTATTGACAGCGGCGTCGCAGTCTTGAGTATGCACGCGCCTTGGGAAGCCACTTCCAAAATCGACATCTACGAAACGAAAAAAGGTTACGCCGCCTTCTTGAAGGAAATTTAATCATAAACAGCCGTCAATTTTTCGATTGAAATGCCGATATCAGATGCATTATTTTTCACGGTTGCAATCACAGGCAAATTTGTAAGCCTTTCTATAACGGCTTTGTTGTCGACATGCAATAAATTTTTCTCGTCAAAGCGATTGAATATCAGACCTTTGACGGGAATTTTTTTATAAAGCAAATGTTCGACGGTCAACACGGCAGAATTTATTTCACCTAGTTTGGAATCGACGACAATCACGACGGACAGACTAAGATTTTTAATCACGTCGTCTAGCATTAAAATTTTCTCGTCAAAACGTAGCGGGCAAATTATACCGCCGCTACCCTCGATCGTCAGAAAATCAAAATTTTTCTCCGCCATTGCGAAATCTCTTTCAATCACTGAAAATTCTACAGGGCGATTAAAAATCTTTGCTGCCAAATGCGGCGAAACTGATTCTGTATAAGAATACGAGACGAAGTTTTTAATATCGCAATTCAAACCAGCGATTCTTTTCACATAAAAGGCGTCGGAAGGAATATTTTCAATTTCTTCGCCCGAAGCCGCCGCTTTATAATATCCTGCAGAAATTCCCGCCTCTCGAAGCTTTTTTAACATTAAAGCGGTCACGAAAGTTTTTCCGACATCAGTTCCGGTTCCCGTAACGAAAATTTTCTTGCTCATCTCAATCACAACCATAAATTTGATTTTTGAAAACGTAAAGCTAAAGCCGCTGCCGCTATGCAAAGTAAGCCGTCAGGCACGACTTGCAAAACAAAACTGTAGAAAAACATCGTCCAAAATGCTATCGGCGCATCGATTACGAAGTTTGAGACGATATAAAACCAGCCCATTCCGATTACGTAGACTATCAACATGCCGCCGAAATTTATTAACGACAAATTTTTAAAGGTTATGTCGGAAATTTTTCTCGAAAATCTTCCGCAAAACCACGCTTGCAATATAAAACCAAGTAAATATCCGAAAGTCGGCTGAAAAAGATATGCCAGACCACCGCCCGACGCAAAAACCGGTACTCCGAGCAATCCCAATAAAACATACGCCGATACAGATAAAGTTCCGAGCTTTTCGCCCAAAACTAAGCCCGCAAGCAAAGTGAATAAAAATTGCAAGGTGTAGTAGTCGCCGCCGACTGGAATTCTTACGAAAGTTCCAATTACTATCAGTGCAACGAATAATGCGGCAAAAGTCAATTCTCTAGCTGTAAATGTTTTCATCAAAAAAACCTCCACAAGAATGGTCAACGTTGCAAATGATAACTTCTCGTGAAGGTCTTGTCAACATTTTATAATTTATTGGTTTACAGTAAACGCTGTTCAGTAAGCGAAAAATTTTTCTTCGCAAAATTCTAAAATACTGCTATAATGCGGGGCGAGATTCTAAAAGGGTCTCGTCCCAAATTTTTTGAGAGCGAGGACAACTTATGACTGAACAATCTGCGCGGACTCAATTTCTGCGTACAATAAAGCAAATGGAGGGCGCGGCAATCCTCTTGCGCGATAAAAACGATGGGAGATTTGAGGCAATCTTTGTATCGAAGAGTTTCGCCCGACTTATGCAATGTACGGTCGAGTACGCAATAAATTATCTTAACGAACGCAGCGTAGTGGTCTTCACGCACCCCGATGACCGCCTAGCCGTCAGACGTATGCTGCGCCGTCGCGTCTCCGAAGACAGCACTAAGGAATTAACCGTGCGCCACGTCACCGCTAAAGGCAACGTCGTTTGGTGCAACATAAATTACACGTTCATTGACGATTTCGGCGAGCACTACGCCTATTGCACTTTCTTTGACGTGACGAGCGTTAAAATTTACGCGCAACGCCTCCAGAAAACTTACATGACGATTGGCGACAATTTCTATCGCGCTAACGAACGGACGCTTTCAATGTTCCGAGCTAACCTCACGCGCAATAAGGTTGAGGACATGCAGGGCAAAGACTTATTCGGGACTGATTCCGTTATCCGCCCCTACTCCGAACTGATTAACTTGCGCTCGACTAATTATCCTATCGACGAGGAGCGCGAAAATTTCCTTGCGACCTTCGACGCCGAAAATATCAGGGCGCGATTCAGACGCGGCGAGACATCTTTATCAATGTATTTATTTTCGCGGCGCAAGGACGGTCATTATTGCTACGTGAATTATCGAGCGGTCTTCACGCGCCACCCCATTACCAACGAGCTAATAATTTTCATCGCCGAGCAGGAGGCCGGTAAAGAGAAAGTCGAAGGCGCATTGCTCGATAAAATTTTGGCGCGGCAATTCGATATGGTCGCCTATCTCGCCAATGATAGATATAGCGTCGTGGTCGGTGACGCCGCGCTTATCACGAAGGGCAGCATTTTCCCGACCACTCGCGACGGTCGCTATGACGAATACTTGAAGACTAAAGTTTTCCCAGTGCTCGTCGGCGATGATGATACTCAAAAAAATTTGCGCGAAGCTTTGAAGCTCTCGACGATTCGCGAAAAGCTCAAGACCTCCGAGCCTTACGTCGTCAATATCGCGTGTAAAATCGGCGGCGAAATTTTTCATAAGCGGCTAGACTTCTACACTATCGACCCCCGCGCAGATTTTTATATCCTGCTCAAAAGCGACACGACCGAGATTCAGCAAAAACAAATTCAGCAGAACGAACGCTTGAAACTCGCGCTAAACGAGGCTAAGCAAGCCAACGTTGCTAAGACGGCTTTTCTGTCGCGAATGAGCCACGAGATTAGAACGCCTATGAATGCCATTATCGGGCTGGACAATATCGCGTTGCATGAAAAAGATTTGTCCGAGACCGTCAGAGGGCACCTTGAAAAAATCGGGTCGAGTGCGCGTTATCTCCTGTCAATCATCAACGACATCTTAGACATGAGCCGCATTGAAAGCGGTCGCATGAGTTTTCGCAACGAGGAATTTTCTTTTACGTCGTTCGTCTACCAGATTAACAGCTTGATGGACGCGCAATGTCAAGATAAGGGCTTGAGTTATGATTGCAAAATGGCCGGCTCGATTGGCAAATATTACATCGGCGACGACACCAAACTTGAGCAAGTCTTGATAAACATTTTGGGCAACGCTGTCAAGTTCACCGACACGGGCGGCAAAGTTTCATTGCTTATCGAGTGCACCGCGCAATTCGACGGGCAATCCAATTTCCGATTCACCATCAAAGATACGGGCGTTGGTATGAACAAAGATTTCCTGCCGAGAATTTTTGAGCCGTTCAGCCAGGAAGATGATACTACAACTTCGCGCTATGGCGGGTCGGGATTGGGGCTTGCTATCACGAAAAATATTGTCCAGATGATGAACGGCTCGATAACGGTTGAGTCTGAAAAGGGCGTCGGCACCAAGTTTGTCATAAATATTCCGCTAAAAGATTCTGCGCGTGGCGATTCGACTGAGACGCACGAAATGCGCCCGCAAGATTTTTCCGTCCTGATTGTCGACGACGAACCACTTGCTTGCGAGCATGAAAAATCAGTTCTTAACGAGGTCGGCATTGAGGCGGAGACTTGCGCCAGCGGTAAAGAGGCTCTCGAACTTATCAACTTGCGTCACGCTCGCCGCGAGGATTACAATTTGATTCTGGTTGATTGGCTAATGCCCGAAATGGACGGCATAGAACTCACCCGCGAGATTCGCAAAATTTTGGGCGACGACACAGCGGTTATCGTGCTGACGGCTTACGACTGGTACGAGATAGAGGAGGAAGCACTCAAGGCGGGCGTTGATACGTTCATGGCAAAGCCGCTCGCCTCGACAAATGCGCTTTACGAATTCCAACAGGCCTTCCTACGCAAAAAACAAATCGCGCCCGAAAAAGAACTCGTCGAACTCGAAGGGCGGACAATTTTGGTCGCGGAAGATATGCCGGTCAACGCGGAAATAATGATGATGATTTTGGAAATGCGCGGCATGATTTCAGACCACGCCGAGAACGGGAAGATTGCCGTAGAAAAATTTGCCGCGTCGCCACCCGGTTTTTATGACGCCGTGCTAATGGATATAAGAATGCCGGTTATGGACGGCTTGAAGGCTACAGAGGCAATTCGCGCACTCGACCACCCCGACGCTAAAACCGTTCCGATAATCGCGATGACTGCTAACGCCTTCGATGAAGATGTCCAACGCTCGCTCAAGGCCGGCATGAATGCCCACTTGACTAAGCCCGCCGACCCCGAACAACTTTATAAGACGCTTCAAGAATTGATTCGCGACTAAAATCACGCACGGAAAAAGACCGTCTCCGAAAATCAGAGGCGGTCTTTTTGTACGAAATTACTTTTGAGTCCAGGTAACCAGCCGAGACTCTGTTGCCACCCTTCACACTTGCAACGGAAGGATTATTATGTTCATCTCAACTTTCTTAGCTACCGTCGCCGCCAATGTCGCCTACTTCATAATTAAATGGCTCGACCGCTAAGAAAAATCGTCTCGCTTAGCGTCCCTGTTTGACGCAAGAAGGCTCCGCCTCACCAGCGGGGCTTTCATCTTAGCAGGAAAATTTTTTTTTTGCAAGAATCAAACCAGTTAAAGGAGGCAAAATAAATGACAATCATAACGAAGGACGGAACTTTAGCGGAGGTCGAAGGCGCGGAGGCTTTGCACTCGCTACGGCACACCGCCTCGCATATCATGGCGCAAGCGATAAAGCATCTTTACGGCGGCGCGGACGGCAAAGGCGTTAAGCTCGCGATAGGTCCGGCGATTGAAACCGGCTTTTACTACGACATTGACACAGAAAAGAAAATTACCGACGAAGACTTAGCCGACATCGAACGCGAAATGAAAAATATCGTCAAGCAAAATCTTAAGCTCGAACGCTCGACGCTTTCGCGAGCCGACGCGCTCAAAAAATTTGCTGACGAGGGCGAGACTTACAAAGTCGAACTGATTGAGGCTTTGCCCGAAGACGCGGAAATTTCATTGTTCACGCAGGGCGACTTTACTGACCTTTGCGCGGGTCCGCATGTTCAATCGACCGGCAAAGTCAAAGCGTTCAAGTTAATGTCGATTGCGGGCGCGTATTGGCGCGGCGACGAGCATAATAAAATGCTCCAGAGGATTTACGGCACTGCCTTTGAGAATAAGGAAGAGTTGAAAGACTATCTGCACATGTTGGAGGAGGCAGCGCGCCGCGATCATCGTAAGCTCGGCAAGGAGTTGGATTTGTTCAGCCTGCACGACGAAGGACCCGGCTTCCCGTTCTTCCACCCGAACGGCATGATTATTCAAAACGAGTTGCTAAATTATTGGCGCGAAGTTCATCGCCGTTACGGCTATCAGGAGATCAAGACGCCGATAATTTTAAACCGCAAGCTGTGGGAGACTTCGGGGCATTGGGATCACTACAAGGAAAATATGTATTTCACCAAGATTGATGATGAAGATTACGCGGTCAAGCCCATGAATTGTCCCGGCAGTATGCTCGTTTACAATACGCATGTGCATAGTTATCGCGATTTGCCGTTGCGTTTGGCGGAATTGGGATTGGTTCATCGTCACGAGAAGAGCGGCGTTTTGCATGGGCTGTTCAGAGTTCGCAATTTTACGCAGGACGACGCCCATATTTACATGACGCCCGCGCAGGTCGAAGTCGAGATTCAAAAGACGATTGATTTGTTCGACGAGGTTTATAAAACGTTCGGACTGACTTACAAGGCGGAACTTTCGACGCGGCCTGAAAATTCAATGGGCGACGACGCGACTTGGGAACTTGCAACCGACGCGCTGAGGAAAGCTTTGGAGCATCGCGGGCTTGATTACGTTGTCAACGAGGGCGACGGAGCTTTTTACGGCCCGAAGATTGATTTCCATTTGAAAGACTCAATCGGGCGCACGTGGCAATGCGGGACGATTCAACTTGATATGCTCCTGCCCGAAAAGTTCGATTTGAATTACATAGGCGAGGACGGCGAAAAGCATCGCCCGATTATGGTTCATCGCGTCGTTTACGGTAGCATTGAGCGGTTCATTGGGATTTTGATTGAGAATTACGCGGGCGCATTTCCCGTATGGCTCGCGCCGATTCAGATAAAACTTTTGCCGATAACTGATGCGCACGTCGCCTACGCCAAAGAACTCGCCGATAAATTTTTCGGACTGAACTTCCGCGCAGAAGTCGACGCTCGCAACGAGAAGATTAACAAGAAAATTCGCGATAGCCAAGTCGCCAAAGTTCCCTACACGATTGTTATAGGCGATAAGGAAGTCGAGACGGGCATTTTGCCTGTTAGGAAGTACGGCGCGAAGGACGGACTTTCTTTGAGCGTCGAGGATTTTGTTGCCTACGTTCAGAAGAAAATTTCCACTCGCGAACAAGATTTTTAAGTTTGTGTTGAGGTGTTTTGTATGGAAAGAAGTTTTTCAATTCCGATATCGAGGCGCGACCTTTTTAAGTTGGCGGGCGTGACGGCGGTCGGCATTGCTTTGAGCGGAAATAATCCTGTCGAGGCGGCGGAGAAGACTGGCGAGTTCATCAAGTACGCCGATAAAAAAATTCCGATTCTCTGCAATGTCGATGTCTGCATATGCGGCGGCGGCCCTTCCGGAACGGCGGCGGCAGTTAATGCGGCTAAGAACGGCGCGAAAACTCTTCTGATTGAACGCGGCATAGCTCTGGGCGGGCTAGGCGTGTTGGGTTGCGTATATCCCTTCATGGACACGCACGCGCCCGATTCCGATACGCCTTACCTTGTCGAGTTGAAAAATCGTCTTCGCGCTAAGGGCATTGAGCCTTTCGACGGCGTCACCCAACAGACTTGGCATAACCCAGAAATTTTAGCCGAGATTCTTGACGAGATGTGCGAGGAAGCCGGCGTCAACATTTTGTATCAAACGGTGCTTGTTGATTCGCTGACTTCGGGCGGGAAAATTTCTACGGCGATTGTTCAGACTATCGCGGGCTTGGCGGCCGTCAAAGCTAAAATTTTCATCGACGCGACCGGCGACGCTTACTTGTCGCGAGTTTCGGGCGTCGATTACGAGCGCGGCTACGAAAAGACCGGCAATAATCAGCCGTTGAGTTTCCGCTTTGAAATGGGCGGCATTGATACGCAAAAACTTTATAACTACGTCGCGATTGAATTGCAGGAGGATTGGTGTAAGTCGAAGTTGCCCTACTTTGAAATCGCAGAGGCTATGCACCGCAAGCAACGCTACAAGTTGGAAGCGTTTATGGCTCGCGGCGTAGAGACGGGCGAAATCACGCAGGACGAAGCCGAATACATGCAAGCTTACACGATTATCGGCAAGAACGGCGTAATGAGTATGAATTGTCCCGAAATCCCCGTGAAGTTCAGCGCGACCGACCCTGTCAGCTACAGCAAGGCCGTTAGTTTCGGGCGCAAGATGATGCGCAATATCGCCCGCTACTTGATAAACCACCTGCCCGGCTTCGAGAATGCTTTTATCAGCCGCGAGGCGGTTATGCTCGGTGCTCGTGAATCATGGCGCATTAAGGGCAAATATTATCTCGTCGAGGACGACTACCACAACCAAAGTAAATTCCCCGACGCGGTTTGCAGGACGGCTTGGTTTATCGACGCGCACGGCGAAAAAGTTTCGGAAAAACTTCCGGCAGGTTGTTTCTACGAAATTCCTTATCGCTCGCTCATCACGGATAAAATTTCAAATCTAATTGTCGTCGGTCGTTGCATAAGCGCAAGTTTCATTTTGCAAGCGTCGATGAGGATTCAGCCGACCTGCTACAGTATCGGCGAGGCGGCAGGAATCGCGGCGGCCTACGCCCTTCAAAACAAAATCGACGCAAATAAACTCGATTGGACTTTGATTCCGGCTTACAAGCGCAGTTACGTCAGTCAAGGTTGAACGTAAAAAAGAAGCGACAGGAGATTAACTCCCGCCGCTTTTTTGATTGCCTAATCACTGCGCCAAAATTTTTTCGAGCAGAGCCTCGCAACCAATAAGGCAATCTTTGTAGGTCGCAACGTAGTCGTCGGTGTACCAAGGGTCAGCAACGTCGCGATGTTCGCCCGCAAAATCCATGAGCCGGAAAATTTTATTATCAGGGTCGCCGCCGCAAATGTCCTTCATGTCGTAGACGTTGGAACGGTCAAGCCCGATAAGGTAATCGAACTTTTTGTAATCGCTCGCGAGCAAAAGTTTAGACGTGCGCCGCGTGAACGGGATATTATTTTTCCTGAGCTCGTGGGCAGTACCTTCGGACATGGGCGTTCCAACTGACGGATGACAGCCCGCCGACTCAATCACGAAATTTTTATCAAGCCCTGCGCGGCTGACCAAATTTTTCATAACGAATTCGGCCATAGGCGAGCGGCAAATATTCCCAAAGCATACGAAAATAATTTTAGTCATAGCTACCTCCATAAGCACGCGATAACCAGCGCGGGTAAAAGATTCGCGACGTTGATTTTTTTGTCAGGGAAAAGTAAGTTCACGCCGACACCGAAAATTAAGACGTTGCCGACGCTCGAAAGATTTGCCAGCGCGACTTCCGTCATAAGCGGTTCCAGAAAGCCCGCGCCAAAAGTTATCGCGCCTTGAAAAATTCCGACGCTCACAAAAGAAAAAATACAGCCCTTGCCAAGACTCGCTGTCATCACCAAAATTATAATCATGTCGAGCGTCGCTTTGACAATCAAAATCGCGGGGTCGTTCAAAAGTCTATCGTTAATCGCGCCGAGAACCGCCATTGCGCCAATGCAAACCGTCAGCGACGCCGTGACAAATGCATCAACAAATTTCGTATCGCCGTCGCTGCCCGAACGACTGCGCAACCAAATGCCGAGCTGTTCAAATTTGCCGCTAATGTCAATGATTTCGCCGATAAGCCCGCCGCCGATTAGGCTCGCGATTAAAATAGTGGTATCCAAATTTTTCAGAACACCGTCCGCGCCGAGAAAAATCACCGTCAACGCGCAAGCATCTTGCAAAGTCTTTTGAGCCCTCGCGGTTAGAAATTTCCCGCCGAATAATCCGATAAGCCCGCCGATAATTATTCCCGCGACGTTAATCAGCGTGCCGAGCCCCGCAAAATGAATTTCCGTCAAAATTTTTCCAACTCCTGCGCCGCCGCTAAAATTCCAATCACTGCGTGTTCAAAAGTCAAGCCGCCCTGCATGTAGACCGCGTAGGGCTCGCGAATTGGAGCGTCCGCTGAAAGTTCAATCGACGCACCTTGTACGAAAGTCCCTGCCGCCATGATGACTTTATCTTCGTAGCCTGGCATGTCCCAAGGTTCAGGCGCGGCAAATGAATCGACTGGCGAGAAATTTTGAATCGCTCGGCAAAACGCTATCAGCTTTTCCGCCGATTGCAATTCAATCGCCTGGATTATATCGCCGCGAAAATCTTCGGGCAACGGTCGAGTTTTATAGCCGAGCTTTGAAAAAATCCCCGCCGCGAATATCGCGCCCTTGAGAGCCTGCGCGGTGACGTGTGGAGCTATGAACAAGCCCTGATATAAAAGTCGCGGCGTGCCCAAACTTGCGCCGAGTTCATCGCCCATACCGGGAGCAGTCAAGCGATACGACGCCAACTCGACGAGATTTTTTTTGCCGACGATATAGCCGCCGGTCGGAGCTAAGCCGCCGCCGATATTTTTAATCAGACTGCCCGCGGCAATATCTGCGCCAACTTCTATAGGCTCGCACGTTTCGACGAATTCGCCGTAGCAATTATCAACGAACGTCACGCAAGCGGGATTAGTCGCCTTGACCGCCGCGCAGATTTTTTCAATGTCGGAAGTCGTGAGCGGCTCGCGCATCGAGTAGCCTCGCGATCGTTGAATCAGCGCAAGTTTAGTTTTGGGCGTCACGAAATTTTTAATCGCGGCAACGTCGACTTTACCGTTAATCAAAGGCAACTCGCGATAGGAAATGCCGAATTCTTTCAGAGAACCTTTAGCGGCGTGCGTGTGCCCTATGACCGTCTGCAAGGTGTCGTAAGGCGCGCCCGTCAAGGAAACCAATTCGTCATTGGGGCGCAGGATTCCGAAAAGCACGGTCGCTAGGGCGTGCGTGCCCGATACAAATTGCGTGCGGACTAGTGCAGATTCCGCGCAGAAAATTTCGGCAAAAAGTTCGTCCAATTTCTCGCGCCCAATGTCGCCGTAAGCATAGCCCGTTGACGTTTTGAAGTGCGCGTCTGAAATTTTTAATCGCCGCATTGCATTTAAAATTTTCAGCGTATTGACTTCGGAAATTTCTTCGACGCGCCGGAAATTTTCTGCGACCTCGCCGAGCACAATTCTTTTCAAGTCTAGCAATCGTTGTGAGAAAATTTTTATCACTCCCAAAAAATTATCCCCGCCTTGCAGGGATTTATTCAAAGTACCAGCCGAAAATATTTCGTATCTTAACTTTAAAATCGTCCAGAACAGCAACAGGAATTTCCATTTTGATTTCGGCGCGCTCCTCTTCAGTCAGATTTTCTAACTCGCGGTCGGAATAATTTTGATAAACTTCGTCGAGAAAATATTTGCCGTCGCGAAGGAGATAAACTTGGATATTTTCGCTCCACGGGTCGATTATCCAATATTCGCGCACGCCATTTTTTTCGTAAACGTCTTTTTTAATTCCAATGTCGCGTTTCATAGTTGATTTAGAAAAAATTTCTGCGACCATATCGGGCACGCCGTGCAGCGTCGTATTTTTATCCTCAAAGAGCGATTTAGCCTTTTCCGCGTTGACGAAAATAAAATCGGGTTTGAAAAGATTTCCGTCGGGGAAGTGGACATCGAAATTATCCGCGATAGCGACGCCGAGTTTATTTACCCTCGAATAACCGCCAATAATTGCAATCAAATTCGCCGTAACGTTAACGTGACCCCAACCCGGACTAGGTGCCATAAATTTTACCCCCTCAATAATTTCGTAGTCGTCGCGAGTGTCGTAAGCCAACATTTTAATCGCCTCCTTTGCGGGCAGAATACAAAAAATTTTTCGCGCCGTCAACATTGATTGGTAACTTTACTTTAGCGCGGCTTTGTGTATAATTGCTAAGAAAAACTTCAAAGGAGAGCGGTGCCCTTTATATGGATACTGCAGACAATACAAAATTAAAACCGTACTTATCGCCGCTGAATGTTTGGGCATTGTCATTTGGTTGCGCAGTGGGCTGGGGCGCGTTCGTCATGCCCGGCACAACATTTTTACCTATAGCCGGCCCTGTAGGGACTGCGCTCGGTATGGCTCTTGGCGGCGTCATTATGCTGATTATCGGCTACAATTATCACTTCATGATGAACAAATTTCCTGACGCCGGCGGCACTTATTCTTACGCTAAAAAAGTTCTCGGCTATGACCACGGCTTCTTGAGTTCGTGGTTTTTGATTCTGGTTTATATCGCAATCACTTGGGCGAATGCTACTGCCCTTCCGATAATCTTCCGGAAATTTTTGGGCGATACCTTCCAATTCGGCTTCCACTACACGATTGCCGGCTTTGATGTTTATTTCGGCGAGGCTCTGTTAAGTTTGGCTGCGCTATGGATTTTCGGCGCGGTTTGCATGAGCGGAGGTAAGTTGGCGGCTTGGGTTCAAACAATCGCGGCGATAATTTTACTTGGCGGCGTGCTGATTTGTATGGGCGCAGTCGTCGCGAGCGGCATAAATCCTTTTGACATTGCGCCCGCTTTCCCGCCAGATACTACAAGTTCATTCGCGGCGGTCTTCGGGATTGTTGTATTAGCTCCTTGGGCTTTCGCGGGCTTCGAGTCAATCTCGCAATCCGCCGAAGGTTTTAAATTCTCCGTCAAGAAAACTTTTGCAATATTATTCTGCGCGGTGGTCGCGGCGGCTATCGCTTACATTTTCCTTGCTATACTTGCCATTTCCGATTTGCCGCCTCAATACTCCAACTGGTCTGAATACCTCGCCGACCTCGACAACCTCGAAGGCTATGCGGGTATGCCGACTATCCACGCTATGTACGAGCTTATGGGCGACGCGGGCTTAATAATTTTAGGTATGGCGGTAATGGGCGGCGTTATCACGGGGCTTGTAGGGAATTACATTGCCGCGAGCCGATTGATTTACGCGCTGACCCGCGATGACTTACTGCCCGCGTGGTTCGGCAAGCTCAATGAAAATCACACGCCGCGCAATGCCGTTTTATTTATAATGCTGTTGTCGTTGCCGATACCTTTTCTCGGACGCACCGCTATTGCGTGGATTATCGACGTGAACACAATCGGCGCGACTATCGATTACACCTACACTTCGCTTGTCACGATAATCACGGCGCGACAAATGGGCAGAAGTCTCGCACAAATCACCGGGATAATTGGTACGGTCGTTTCGCTGATTTTCTTCCTGTACTTCATGGTTCCGAACGTCTGGACGGTCGCCGCGATGACCACTGAAAGTTATCTGATTTTGATTTGCTGGAGCATTTTAGGCTTTGCGTTCTTCCGCTACATTTTCCAACGCGATTACGGACAACGGCGTTTCGGCAAGTCGACAATTTCTTGGATAGCGTTACTGTTTTTGATTTTCTTTACGTCAATGCTTTGGGTGCGCGAGGCGACTAGCGATGCCGCGCAGACTGTCTTAGGCAATCTCAGCGAATACTACACCGAAGAGCTTAACGAACACGGCGTGCCACCAACCGATATCGAAAAGGCCGACTCGCAATACTACTTGCAAGGGCAAATGCAAATCGTTAGTGAATCTTTGACACGCCATAACTTTATGCAAATGGGCTTGATAATGATTGCGCTGTTTATCATGTTCAATATCTATAACTTGATGATGAGGCGCGAAAAAAATATGGAGCGCGAAAAAGTTCAGGCCGAGCAAAGTAACAAGGCCAAATCAACTTTCCTATCGAACATGAGCCACGACATTAGAACGCCTATGAACGCCATTATCGGCTACACGAACCTAATCAAGAAGGAGCCTGGATTGCCGCAGAAGACGAAAGATTACTTAGACAAAATCGAGGCGTCGAATAATCACCTGCTCGCGTTGATAAATGACATTCTCGACATGAGCCGGATTGAAAGCGGCAAAATGGAACTCGACCCGCAAAAGGCTAATCTCGTCAAAGCACTGGGCGAAGTCCGCGATTTATTCGCGACGCAAATGGAGACTAAGGGCTTAAAGTTCGCGGTCAAGGTCGAACACGTCATGAACAAAATAGTTATGTGCGATGTCCCGCGCCTTAATCGCGTCCTGCTGAATCTTATAAGCAATTCGTTTAAGTTTACGCCTCAAGGCGGCTCGGTGACTGTGACTTTGACGCAAACCGGCGGCAACGATGATAAAGGCTCTTACGAATTGCGCGTCAAGGATACCGGCATGGGTATGACGCCTGAATTCGCTAAGAAAGTTTTTGCGGCGTACGAGCGCGACCGAACCGTCAGCAACATTCAAGGCACGGGCTTAGGTATGAGCATTACAAAAAGTATCGTCGAGCTTATGGGCGGCACAATCGACGTTGAGACCGAACTCGGCAAGGGCACTGAATTTATTGTCCGCGTTGACTTCCCAGTTATCGACGAGCCAGAAGAAGTCGAAGTCGAACAGGCAGTGACTTCCCGCGAAATTGATTTCAGCAAAGTTAAATTGCTATTGGTCGAGGACAACGAAGTCAATCGGGAGATTGCGTCGCTGATTCTTACGGAATTTGGCTTTGGTCTCGACACGGCGGAAAATGGCAAAGTTGCTTACGAAAAAGTTGCAAGCTCTAAGCCCGGCGATTATGATTGCGTGCTTATGGATGTTCAAATGCCGGTCATGAACGGTTACGAGGCGACAAAAAAAATACGCGAACTCCCAAATCCGAAGCTAGCGCAGATTCCGATAATCGCTATGACGGCCAACGCTTTTACTGAAGACATACAAGCGGCAAAGGAAGCGGGCATGGATAGCCACATTGCTAAGCCACTCGACATTCAAAAAATGATTGAGACTTTAACAGAGGTTTTGAAGTAAATCGTTATGGCGCGGTGATTTCGCTCAAATTATCGGGTGGCACGGCGCGTACACTGTTTGTCAACTTTTTAAAAGTTGTGATTGAGACGTTAACGGAGGTGCTGAAATGAAGAAGCTTTTTTATTACGCATTACGCATTACGCATTACGCATTGAGCATTGCGCTTTGCGCATTGCTTTTCACTGGTTGCGGAGACAGTGTCACTTATAAGCATTTGACTCACGATGAAGCAAGGCAACTCCTCGCCAAAAATCCCGACGCGATTATCTTAGACGTTCGCACACCCGACGAGTACGAGAAAAAACATATCCCTAACGCCGTCCTACTTCCGCTCGACGAAATGCGCAAAGGAAATTTCAAAGCGTTGCCCGATAAGAACCAAATAATTTTGACTTACTGCTGGACAGGTCGTCGCGCTCAAGATGCCGCTCAACTTCTGGTCGATAACGGCTACAAAAATGTTTATGAGTTTGGCGGGCTGGTCGATTGGACGGGCAAGCTTGAGGGCTCGGAGATTGATACCGGCTACAAGCACATAAGCCAGGACGATGCGCGCGAAATGTTAGCATCTGACCCCGCCGCGATTTTGATTGATACGCGCTTCCCGAAGGATTACGAAAAGCGGCATATCGTCGGCGCAGTCTTCGTACCTCTGGAAGCCGTCATCGCTGATAATCTCCCCGAACTCCCTGACAAAAACGCCCCGATTATAGCTTACTGCGGCGACGGCAATCGCGCGCGCAAAACTGCTAAGGCTCTCGTCGAAAAGGGTTACACTAATGTTTACGAAATGGGCGGCATTATCGATTGGACTGGCGAAGTCGAAGGAACCGACGTTGAAAATAATAAGTAATGAATTCAGTTAACATTCAATATTCTTAATTGAACAGGTTGAGCCACTCGCCGTAGCCTTCCTCCTGCATATTTTCGCGGGGAATGAATCGAAGTGACGCGCTGTTAATGCAGTAGCGAATGCCGCCGAGATTTGCCGGTCCGTCGTCGAAAACGTGCCCTAAATGGGAGTTGCTTGCCTTAGCTCTGACTTCCGTCCTTTGCATACCGAAGGAATTGTCCGTGCGCTCCTCTAAGAAATTTTTATCAATGGGCTTAGCGAAGGACGGCCAGCCGCAATCCGATTCAAATTTATCAGTCGAGAGGAAAAGCGGTTGCCCGTTCGTCACGTCAACGTAAATGCCCTCGCGGAATTCTTCGTCGTACTCATTTTTGAAGGGCGGCTCAGTCGCGGCATTTTGAGTGACGGCGCGTTGAAGTTCGCTGAGATTTTTTAAAGTGTCTTTAGTCGGCTTGTCGTAAACTCTACTGCGGGAGAAATCTTTATTTGGGAAATTGTTAGCAACTTTTGCCTTAGCCTGCTCGTCAATCAGATTGCGCGACACATGACAATAGCCGTTGGGATTTTTAATCAAATATTCTTGGTGCTCCTCTTCTGCGCGGTAGAAATTTTTAATCGGCTCGCACTCGACCACAATCGGATTAAAGAAGCTACTCTGCAAATTTTTCAGCGAATTTTTAATGACTTCCTCGTCGGCGGGATTGCTGTAGTAAATTCCGGTGCGATATTGGACGCCGTAGTCTTTGCCCTGATTATTAGTCAACGTCGGGTCAATCGATTGAAAATATATATCCAAAATTTTCGACAGCGGCACAAAATCTGGGTTATAAATGACGTGCGCCGATTCGGCATGACCGGTGCCCTTGCAGACTTCGCGATAAGTCGGGTTTCTAGTTGTGCCGTTGGAGTAGCCGACCTCGACGCTCACGACGCCGGGCACATTGCGCATTAAAAATTCGGTGCCCCAAAAGCAGCCGCCCGCTAAATAAATTTCTGCTTCGCCGTCGCTCTTTTGATTTTGTTGAATAATTTCTTCTGGCATTGGGCCGCTTGGAGCTCGTGACGCGGAAATATTTCTCGGCGACAGCATTAGGTAAGTCCCGATTGCAATCGCCGCCGCCACCGCTAAGACCGTCATTAAAATTTTCCTCCTCGACATAAAATTTCCCCCCGATAAAATTTAAGCCCTCCACCTGCGCGAAGAGCTGACTGTTCCATTTTCTATTCCCTACTCCCTAGTTCCTAATTATTGGTGCGATTGGCGCGATTCGAACGCGCGACCTACTGCTTAGGAGGCAGTTGCTCTATCCTGCTGAGCTACAACCGCACGGCTTTTGAATTTTATCACGCCGCCAAATAATTTGCAAGGTTGAAAAACAAACTTGACGGTGATAAAATTTCGGGCAATATGAACAAAGGAGGAATTCAAATGCGCGGTGTAGATGTTTCCATTTTTAACGAGGGCGTTGACTGGTCGGCGGTTAAGGCAGCGGGCTTTGACTTCGCGATTTGTCGGACGGGTTACGGCAAGAGCGGCTTTGATGAAAATTTTCAGCGCAACGTCGACGGGGCGCACAAGGCAGGCTTAATCTGCGGAGCTTATCACTATTCTTACGCCCTGACACCTTCTGACGCGGCGGCCGAAGCGGCTTTCTGCAAAGGCATTATCGAACGCGCCGGCGTTTTGTTGGAGTTGCCAGTCTGGTTTTCGATGGCTGATTCCGACGAGTACAAAAAGCGTCACGGCTTCGAGTTCACGAAAAGTCACGTCACAAACATTTGCAAGGCGTTCCTCGACAACATTAAGCCGTTGAATTGCGGCATTTACGCAAACTTGTCTTGGCTGGAAGATTTAATTGATTGGCAAAGTTTAGGCTGCAGTGTTTGGAGTGCGCAATACAATGCCGAAGACAATTTCAAGGGCTACATGTGGCAATACACTGACGCTTTGCAAATCGGCGGGCAGACTTTCAACGGAAATGTTTTGTACGATAAGAACGCCGCGCCGCAAGCCGTCGAAGGTGCTACGGCTCCCACCCAACCGCAAGCCGCCTCGACTCAAAGCGTTATACAAAATATTCTCGCCAATGCCAGAAAAGATGATGCGCCCGCGCAACCTGCCCAATCTGCTCCGGCTCAAAGCGCAATCAGTAGCATTTTGAACGCGGCTAGGGAAAATGCCGGCGTTAAAAAATCCGCGCCTGAATCGCCGCAAGATAAAATCAAAAACATTTTGGCGGGAGTAAAGAAAGGAAAGTAAAAAGTAGAAAGTAGAGGATAGAAATTTCAAACGGCGTGAGGGGGCTCGCGTCGATTTTTTATGCGGCTTGCACAATTCGATTTCGTTTTATAAAATACTGGAAAATTTTTCATTACGCATTGCGCATTACGCATTACGCATTGCTTTTCGGAGGTTTTCAGATGACAGCACTTTTGGAGACGCCCTACGGCACGCAAGATTTCTTACCAAATGAGGCGGCGTCGAAACGAATCATAGAACAAAAAATTTTCGAGCTATTCGCGGCGTTCGGCTATGAAGAGGTCGTGACGCCGACAATGGAATATTTGGAGACGCTGACGACTTCGAGCGGACGAGCGATTGAGCCGCACCTGTTTAAAATGTTCGACCGCAATAACCGGACATTAGCCCTGCGCCACGAGATGACAACTCCGATTGCGCGACTAACCGTCAGTCGATTAAAAAATTCGCCGCGCCCGATAAAACTTTCTTATAACTCGAACGTCTTCCGATTCAGGAGCAATCAGCCGGGGCGTCAATGCGAATTCTATCAGGCGGGCGTCGAACTGCTCGGAACTTCAAACGCCTTCGCCGACGCGGAAATTATCGCGCTAGCCGCGCAGGCTCTCAAAGTTTCGGGGCTTGAGGATTTTAAAATTTGTCTCGGACAAGTCGACTTCGCGAGCGGCTTAATGGAGCAAAATAATTTGCTGCCCGACTTGCAAGCCGAAATCAAAGCGGCGATTGAACGTCACGACATAGTTGCGCTTGAAAATTTGCCCGTCGACGACTCGCTGAAAAAAATCCCGAAGTTGCAAGGCGGCAAGGAAATTTTATCTGCGGCTCAAGCAATCGCGCAAAATGAACGCTCACGCCGCGCCCTCGACAACTTGAGCGAAATTTATCGTCTGCTCGAAATTTACGGTGTCGCGGATAAAATTACTTTCGACTTGGGCTTGATTCGCGACTTTGAATATTATACGGGCATGGTCTTCGAGGCGTATGCGGCGGGCGTCGGCTATTCTTTGGCGGGCGGCGGTCGCTACGACAACATGCTGAAAGATTTCGGCTTCGAGTGCCCTGCGACGGGATTTGCGCTCGGCATTGAACGCATTTTATCTGCGCGGGAAAATCAAGGCGTCGCGGAAAATGTTCGCGCCAAAGATTTTTACTTGAGCTACGCGGCAGGTCGCGAGGACGTAGCGATTAAAAAGGCGGCTGAACTTCGCGCAGGCGGCAAAGTCGTTGAGGTCTCGTTGACACCGCAAAGCAGAGCGGAGGCTGAAAAATCTTTCGCGACTAGAAATTGTTCGGAGTGGATTTACGTAGAATGATGTTTGGCAGGATTTTACAATTTTTTCGGGCGGTGACGGCAAAAGTCAGCGTCGACGACGGCAAATATATTTCCGCGCACCTCAACGCCGAAGAACAAAAAATTTTTTTTGCAATGAGCGTCGCTGACCAAGCGCACAGTTTGCGCACGGCTTACACGATTGAGCGATTGGTTATCGAGGACAAACGCGGCGTCGATAAAGAATTTCTGATTCGGTGCGCACTTCTCCACGACGTCGGCAGGAAGGCGGGCGATTTGACGATTCGCGGGAAAATTTTCGCGGTGTTAGTCACGACATTTGCGCCGCGTTTCGCTGAACGTCTGGAGCTAAATGGCAACCGCGCCTTGTACGTCTATCATCATCACGCGGAATTGGGCGCGCAAAAACTTCAGCGGCTCGGATTGTTCAAAGAGGCTAAGATTGTCGCAAAGCATCACGCGCCGCCTAAGCCTAACGACCCGCCCGAATTAAAACTTTTGCGCATGGCTGACAATGAAAATTAGAGGAGATTATATGATTCATAAATTCAAGCAGGGCGACGATTATATTTTGCTGGACGTGAATAGCGGCTCGGTTCACCTTATCGACGAGCCGACTTTCAAAATTTTAGACGACTTCGACGGCACGAACGACGCCGAAATTTTATCCAAATATCCCGCCGCAGATACCGCCGAGATTTTAAACGAACTGCACGAACTGATTGACGCGGGCGAACTCTTCGCGCCGAATATTGATGTTCCGCCGACTTTTGCAACTCGTGGCGTCGTGAAAAGTTTATGCCTTATGGTCGCGCAGGATTGCAATCTGCGTTGCAAATATTGTTTTGGCGATGGCGGCACCTTTGGTCATCGCGCTGTTATGTCGGAGGAAATTGGTTGCGCGGCGGTCGATTTCATTATCAAAAATTCGGGGCTTCGCAAGCATTGCGAGATAGATTTTTTCGGCGGCGAACCTCTGATAAATTTCCGAACCGTCAAGGCTGTTACCGAATACGTTAGGCGGCGCGAGCAGGAGACCGGGAAAATTTTCAAGCTGACTTTGACGACTAACGGCGTTTTGCTTGACGAAAAAATTTCCGCGTGGCTCAACGACAATAATATTTCGTTGGTATTAAGTTTGGACGGGCGCAAGGAAATTCATGACGCTATGAGGCCGGACATTTCGGGGCGCGGAAGTTACGAGCGCGTTCTGAAAAATTTTAAACGTTTCGTGGAAAGTCGCGGCGGGGAGAATTATTACTTGCGCGGCACTTACACAAAAAAAAATCTCGACTTCACGAGAGATGTTTTGAGCATTCACGATGCGGGCTTTGGCATTATATCTGTTGAGCCGGTCGTGCTGAAGGATTCGCCGCTCGCCCTGACTCAAGACGATTTGCCGAGAATTTTTGAGGAGTACGACCGCTTGACCGAAGCCTATTTGGAGCGGCGACGGGCGGGCAAGGGCTTTTTCTTTTTTCATTTCAATGTTGACTTGTCAAATGGTCCTTGCGTCGCGAAAAGATTAGCGGGTTGCGGCGCGGGGCACGAATATTTTACCGTCGCGGAGAATGGCGATTTATATCCGTGTCATCAATTTGTCGGGCGCGAGCGTTACAAGTTGGGAAATATTTTTGACGGCGTGGATAAATCTGCGCGGCATTGGCTGAAATATTTTCGGGAGTCGCACGTTTTGAATAAGCCGAAGTGTCAAAAGTGTTGGGCGAAATTTTTTTGTAGTGGGGGCTGTCATGCGAACGCGGATTTATTTCACGGCGACATTCGCGAGCCTTACGAAGTCGGCTGCGAGATTCAGAAAAAGCGTTTGGAGTGCGCCATTTACATTCAAGCTAAGTTCGCCGAATAAAAATTTGTCAGCGAATTTTGATTAAATCTTCGACCAGAGAATTTATCCGCTCGAACTTCAACTTGTAACTCACGCGATTTGCTATCAGTCGTGCGGTCGCGTCCATTATCGTCACGATTTCTTCCAAATTATTTTCGCGGAGCGTCGTACCCGTCTCCACTATGTCAACGATACTTTCCGACAAGCCGATTAAAGGCCCCAACTCAATCGAGCCGTTCAGCTTAATGTATTCCATTTGCATTCCGCGAGACGTGAAAAAATTTTCGGCTATGCGCGGGAATTTTGTTGCGACGCGAGTAAAATTGTAATCTTCGAGGCGCGGGCGTTTTTTATCCTTCGGAACCGCCATCATCAAATGACATTTGCCAAAGCCCAAGTCCAAAAGCTCGTAAACATCTTTGCCCGATTCCAAAATAACATCTTTGCCGATAATGCCAATGTCCGCCGCGCCGTATTCGACATAAGTCGGGACATCGGCGGTTTTAGTTATAATAAATTTCAGTCGCGCTTCTTCGTTCGTGATGATAAGTTTGCGCGATTTTTCGTGAAGACCTTCGGCAGTCCATCCGATTTTCTTTAAAAGCTCCGCCGATAGCCCGAAAAGTTTTCCCTTAGGCAGGGCGATTGTTATAAAATTTTTTTCCAATGTTCTTCCTCCAATCGCGCAAATTTTATATCGCACAAATTGCAATGTCAAAGAAATTTTTCCTTGAATTTTGGCGCGGTTGTGGTATTATGCGCAAAGGGAGGTTGATATTATGGTTAAATACGAAGTTAAGATGACGAGCATTGGTAAGGACGCGCCGACTTATTTGACGAGCAACAGCAGTTTCATTCTTATGAACGAGAAGATTCGCCCGACGTTGACGGATATGGTCGTTGAGCACACGGTCGGCGAACTCGCAGCTGATATTGCCGTCGGCGATAAACTCAAGGTCGGCAAGAGCGATTTTGAAGTCGTGTTCGTCGGTAGCGCGGCCAATAAAAATCTGCGCGAGGAAGGTCACTGCACAATCGTCGTCAACGCGGAAGCTACTATGCCCGGTCAAATCGCGGTTAAAGGAGTTCGTCCGCCGCGTCTTCGTTTGGGCAACATAGTTCAATTCTATACCGAAGAATAATTTTATTGTCTTAATAAAAAAGAGCTCCCGCAATTCGCGAGGGCTTTTTAACGTGCAATGAAAAAATCAGTTTCACGCGAGGCGACTCTTTCCTGAAAAATTTAAAACTCCTCCGAGTTTTGCGACCGAAGAAGTTTTTTGTTATGTATTTACTCGAATAAGTCCTTGAGTTTATCGAAGAACGATTTCTTTTCGGGATTGTTTTTGCTATCGGAGCCGCCGTCCTCGAACTCGCGCAATAATTTTTTCTGGCGGGTCGAAAGATTTTGCGGGGTTAGGACTTTTACTCTGACGTACTCATCACCGCGCCCCTCGCCGCGCAAAACCGGAATACCTTTGCCGCGAATCTTTAGCACCGTGCCCGATTGCGTACCTTCCGGAATAGTCAACTCAACTTTGCCGTCAATCGTCGGAGCTTCAATCTGTGCGCCCAATGCCGCTTGCACAAAACTAATCGGCACCTCGCAATGAACGTCGGTATTATTGCGCTTGAAAATTTTGTGCGGCTTAATGTTAATATAAACGTACAAGTCGCCGGGTTGACCGCCGCGCTCGCCGGCTTGACCGCCGCCCGTTATGCGAAGCCTTTGCCCCTCGTCGACGCCTCTTGGAATGTTCAAATCAATATCGCGCTCAACTCTGATTTTGCCCGTGCCGTGACAATGCCCGCAAGGATTCTTAACAATCTGCCCTGTGGCGTGGCAACGCTCGCAAGGCCGTGCATTTGAAATGACTCCAAAAGGCGTGCGGGTCGTCGTCTGGCGCATACCGGTTCCGTGACAATCGGGGCATTCGTCGGGCGTCGTACCTTTTTTAGCTCCGGTGCCGCCGCATTCCTCGCAAGTCTCCATGCGCGGGACTTTAATTGTCATCTTCTTACCGAAGGCGGCTTCCTCAAAAGTGATTCTCAAATCGTAACGCAAATCCGCGCCGCGTTCTGGGCCTCGCTTTTGACGAGTTCGCGATTGACCGCCACCGAAGAAGTCACCGAAAATATCTCCAAAGCCACCGAAGCCGCCCATGTTGCCGAAAATATCTTCCATATTGATATGAACGCCGCCGCCCGCGCCGCCATAGCCTGCGCCCGAAAATGCCGCGTGTCCGAATTGGTCATACTGCGCGCGCTTTTCCTTATCCTTCAAAATGTCGTAGGCCTCGTTGATTTCCTTCATTTTAGCTTCAGCGGTCTTAGGATCGTCGCGATTCAAGTCGGGGTGATATTGCCGCGCCAATTTGCGATAAGCCTTTTTAATCTCGTCGTCAGTCGCGTTCTTCGTGACGCCGAGCACCTCATAATAATCTTTTTTGTCAGCCATAACGTCATCTCCTTAAACAAACAACGGGGAGAGAGAATCTGTCTCCCTCCCCTGCGCGTGATTTGTCACGAATTATTTTTTAGTTTCATTCCACTCGGCGTCGATTGTGCCGTCATCATCTTTTTTATCTTGCTGTTGCTGTTGTTGCGTGAAGTCGGTATTAGGTTCGCCCTGTTGCTGATTGGGAGCCGCGCCTGCTTGATACGCCGCCGAACTTAATTTGTAAAGTGCTTGGCGGACTTCCTCTGTGAGTTTCTTAAGGGTTTCGGTGTCGCCGCTGTCGAGCTTATCTTTGAGAGCCTGCGCGGCGGTGCGAACGTCTTTAATCAAGCCCTCGTCAACTTTGCCCTCGAAGTCTTTGCAAGTTTTCTCCGCCTGATAAACGGTGTGTTCAGCGTCGTTCTTAGCATCGGCGGCCTCGCGCTGTTTCTTATCTTCGGCCTCGTGAGCTTGCGCCTCTTTAACCATGCGGTCGATATCTTCCTTGCTCATGCCGCTCGACGATTGAATTGTAATTTTCTGTTCCTTACCGGTGCTTTTATCCTTCGCGCTGACGTTGACAATGCCGTTTCGGTCGATGTCGAAAGTGACTTCGATTTGCGGAACGCCTCTAGGCGCGGGCGGAATATCGCTGAGGACAAAGCGTCCCAAAGTTTTATTACCGGCAGCCATTTCGCGTTCACCCTGCAACACGTGAATTTCAACGCTGGTCTGACCATCTGCCGCCGTCGAGAAGACTTGCGATTTTTGGGTCGGGATAGTGGTATTGCGCTCGATAATTTTAGTGCAGACGCCGCCGAGAGTTTCGATACCCAAAGACAACGGCGTTACGTCGAGCAGGAGAATTTCATTACCCTTGCCGAACTCGCCACTAAGCACGCCGCCTTGAATCGCCGCGCCGATTGAAACGCATTCATCAGGGTTGATGCCTTTGGAAGGTTCCTTGCCTAAGATTTCGCGAATAGCATTTTGCACGGCCGGGATTCTGGACGAGCCGCCGACCAAAATAATTTTATCGATATCCTTGCCAGTTAAGCCCGCGTCTTTCATAGCGTTACGAGTCGGCCCCATTGTACGTTCAACGAGGTCGCGGGTTAAGTCGTCGAACTTCGCGCGCGTCAACGTCAAGTCCAAATGTTTCGGGCCGCTCGCGTCGGCAGTTATGAACGGCAGATTGATATTGGTCGAAGTCATGGAGCTTAACTCAATCTTAGCTTTTTCGGCCGCCTCGATAAGACGTTGCGCGCTCATTTTATCGGCGGAAAGGTCGATGCCGTTATCGCGTTTGAATTCGGCGACCATCCAATCCATAACTTTTTTGTCGAAGTCGTCGCCGCCCAAATGCGTATCACCGCTGGTCGCTTTGACCTCAAATGTATGCTCGTCGAGTTCCAAAATCGAAACGTCGAAAGTACCGCCGCCCAAGTCGAATACTAAAATAGTTTCGTCGTTATCCTTGTCAAGACCGTAGGCAAGCGCGGCGGCCGTCGGCTCGTTGATTATGCGCAGAACTTCAAGCCCCGCAATTGTGCCGGCGTCCTTAGTCGCTTGACGTTGCGCGTCGTTGAAGTAAGCAGGAACTGTGATAACTGCTTGCTTGACGGTCTCGCCGAGATAAGCTTCCGCGTCGGCCTTAAGTTTTTGCAGAATCATTGCGGAAATTTCTGGCGGCGTATAATTTTTATCGTCGATAGAAACTTTGTAGCTTTCGCCCATGTGGCGTTTGATTGACGAAATAGTTCTGTCGGGATTGCTGACTGCTTGACGCTTAGCGAGTTGCCCGACGAGGCGTTGACCGTCTTTAGTGAAACCGACAACTGAAGGCGTAATTCTGCTGCCTTCGGGGTTAGTGATTACTGTAGGTTCGCCGCCCTCGATGACGCTGACGACGCTATTTGTAGTTCCCAAATCTATGCCAATGACTTTGCTCATAATTATCAATTCCTTTCTAAAGCAATAAAGTTTTCAAAATATCAACTATAAACTGGCGTTCTTTAAGATAAGGATTAAGGTTGACGGCCTCTTTTATCATGGCGTAAGCAATCGGCTCTTCCAGTTCGTAAAGGTAGCCTTGATTGACACCGCCATTTTTATTGAAGGCAGAGAATTTGTAGTCCTTGAATTTCAAGATAGTTTCTTTGAAAATTTTAATCGGCATTTTATTACGCAAGAAAACGTAATCGCAGTCGACGCGGCGGCCTTCATCTTCCCAAGCTCCGACCGTTCCTATTTTTTCTTCAGCAACGTGACGCAATTCCTTTGGTATGGAATCATAGTAAAAGTCCGTTGTTGCCTGACTTATCGCGCTGATTCCACCGTTCACTGCACCGGCGTAGTGAATTATGACATCGTCTTTCTTTACCAGCTCGACATTGCGCCAGTAAAATTTGTTAGCAGAAGCTTTCGAGGTAATAGGCGCCCAAATGTAGCGGTCTCTGCTCTCGAATTCATAAGCTTGACCTTGCGTCACAAAAAAAACGTTCGGCATTGAAAATCTTCCCTTCTTAAAAAACACCTCTTGAAAAATACTTTACGAATTGTTCACAACCTGTACCATACTCGGACGAATCACGCGACCGCGAGCAATGTAACCGCGTTGGAATTCGGCGGCGATAATTCCGTCCTGCTTAGTTTCGTCTTTGATTGTGCCGACCGCCTGATGATAATTCGGGTCGAACGGTTTATCTTGCGTATCAATCGGTTCGAGGCCGTGCTTACCCATAACTGCTACGGTCTCCTGTTTAATCATCTCGATTCCTTTGCGAAGGGTTTCGACGTCGGCATTTTCGGCATTCTCTGCGGCCTCCGATGCCCTGCTGAGATTGTCGAGCAACGGCAACAAGTCTTTCAAGAACGCCTGCTCGATGACCGCTGCTAGTTCTGATTTTTCTTTGGCGGTACGTTTCCTGAAATTGTCGAAGTCCGCTTGCAATCTCAAAAACCTGTCGTCCTTCGCGCTGAGTTCCTCTTTTAATTTCTCAAGCTCCGCCGTCGGGTCTGGAGTTTCTTTCTCAAGCACTTCGACTTCGGGCTCGGTTTTTTTCATCTGCAAATTTATTTCTGCGCTGTCGCCGTCCTCGTTGTTGACTATAACCTTTTTTTCTTCTGCCAAGATGTTCACCTCTCTTTTGGTTGCAACCTTAACACCAATTAGACAAAAAGTCAAGGGGTTTAATAAAAAAACTCCCTACGGAAATTTTCATCGGGATAAAATTTTTTGGTCGATTATTCTTCGTCGGGCACCGGAACTTCTTTAAGGCGCGTAATTCTGCCAAGTTCGTAATCTTTCATGCCGACTTTGTTGAGATAATCGGCTAAAATTTCGTCGCAAGTGCCGAGCTCGCCGATAATCTTTGAGCCGATTAGCATAGTATAATCATCGCCGCCTGCAGTTTGAAAATCAACTAAAGCTATCGTATAAGTTTTGTCCTCGTCGAGCGGTTGCCCGCCGATTGAAATTTCTTTGACGCGGTGTTTAGCCGGTTGCGTCGGGTCGTAGCTGAAAGCCATGCCGCTGACATCGAGGAAGCCGCCGAACGACGCAGGATAATATTCAATGGAATGTTCGAGCATTTGGCGAATAGTCGCGCCTTTAATTTCGGCTATGCGCAATGTGTTGCCGAATGGGAAAATCGCCATAGTGTCGCGCCTTCTAACGTCGCCTTTAGGAAGGTTTGCGCGAAGGCCGCCGCCGTTGATTATTGCAATGTCGGACTTCGCCGCCCAACGCATTGCATCCGCCGTTAAATTTCCCAACTCGGATTCATTGCGACGAACTAGCAGGCGTTCACTCGAAAGTTCTCTATCGCTGTGAGCAACGACTTCATCTAAAAGTTTTTCAGCCTTCGCGTTGACTGTGGTTAGCGTCGCTAAAATTTTCTTATCGGGCACGGGCGCAATCTTTTTCAGGGCGTCGGCGTCGAGCAGTTCAGCCTTTTTGGAAACGATTTTGTGATTCTCAACCTCAAGCGTGGCGCGTCCGAGATAATGTTCATAGCAATTCGCCTGGACAATCAGCGTATCTTTAATGCGAATGCCTTCGGGGAGCGCGGTATGGCTATGGCCGTCGACGATTAAATCGATGCCGTCAGTTTCGCGGGCAATGCGTTCGCTCGTGAATTCGGAGCTGGCATCAACGCCCATATGCATAAGCGCAATCAGCACATCGCATTTGGGGCGGAGCTGTTTAATCATTTCTTTCGAGACCTCAACGGGATTTTGGAACTTAACTTCCTTGACATTGTCCGGATTGGTTTTGTATGCGGTTTCGGGCGTCGACAATCCGAACACGCCAACTTTAATTCCGTTGAGCTTGAAAATTTTGTACGGCTTGAAAACAGGTTGACCATTACTCTTGCGGATAACGTTGGCGTCGAGAATCGGGAATTTTAATTTCTTATTGAGCTTCTCCAACTGCGCCGAGCCGTAATTGAAATCGTGATTGCCGGCAGTCATAGCGTCTAGCCCTGCCGCGTTGAGGAGCGGAACTAAATTTTCGCCTTTGCTGATTGTGATTATGGGCATACCGTGAAAAGTATCACCGGCATCAAGCCATAACGTCGCGGGATTTTTAGATTTGACTTCCTTGACCGCCGCAGCCATCTCTGCAAGCCCGATACTATTTCCTCTGTCGTCGGTGTCTTGAATGCGCGAGTGCATGTCGTTGGTGTGGAATATGACCAGCTCAGCCGCCGCGCAGATTGACACGTTGAAAATCATTAGGGCAATTAGCACGCCTAAAAATTTCTTTATCATCGTAGCACCTCCAAAATTTTTTGTGGCGATTATAGCACAATTGGTGCGGCTTTTGCAAAGTTTGTTCAAGTGGTGTATGATTGGCGCGAGGTGATTTGAAATGTGTTTAGCCTTTCCGGCAAAAGTTTTAGAGATAGAAGGCGACTTGGCAACGGTCGAGCGGTCAGGGGTCAAGCGCAAGGCAAGTTTAATGCTCCTGCCCGAAGCGAGGGTCGGCGATTACGTTTTGATTCACGCGGGCTTTGCAATGCAAGTTGTTGACGAACGCGAAGTCCAAATACGAGATGCGCTTGTCGCAGAGATGAATGGCTTACCGCGCACGGTCGAAAATTTGTCGGGAGTTTCATAAATGGCTGATACGTTTAAGCTTATAAAAAAAATATCGCGGCTCGCCGAAGGCAA
The DNA here is from genome assembly GCA_947307055.1 of uncultured Selenomonadales bacterium. GTDB lineage: Bacteria > Bacillota > Negativicutes > Selenomonadales > Selenomonadaceae > Quinella. The sequence goes on from CAMZHX010000001.1 coordinate 36,487, forward strand.
AAGGAAATTGCGATTCATGGAAGTTTGCGGCACACATACTGTCGCGATTTTCAGGTCGGGCATTCGACAAATTTTGCCGGAAAATATCGAGCTGGTATCGGGGCCGGGTTGCCCAGTCTGCGTCACGAATGACGATTACATTGACAAGGCGATTGCCTACGCGCGGCGGAAAAATTTTATCGTGGCGACGTTCGGGGACATGTTGAAGGTGCCAGGCTCGCGAACGAGTTTAGCGGCAGTTCAGGCGGAAGGCGCGAAGATTCAAATAATTTACTCGCCGCTCGATTGTATAAGGCTGGCGCAAGACAATCCGCACAAGAAAATAATCTTCTTAGCAGTAGGTTTCGAGACGACAGCTCCGACGGCGGCCGCGACAGTTTTGGCGGCTAAGGCTCAAGGCGTCAAGAATTTGTTCATGCTATCGGCACAAAAGTTGGTACCGCCCGCGCTGAAATTTTTATTGGGCGACGAGCAAGTCAAAGTCGACGGGTTCTTACTGCCGGGACATGTGGCGGTAGTAATCGGGGCGAAGGCGTTCAAATTTTTGGCGGAAGATTTCAGAATCCCAAGCGCGATTGGCGGTTTCGAGGCGGACGAAATTTTAACCGCGCTGGCAAGTTTGCTCGAACAGATTGACGGCGGCAAGGTCGAAGTCGCTAACGATTATCGCTCAGTCGTCAAAGCGGAAGGAAATTTGGCGGCTCAAAAAATTCTCGCGCAGGTTTACGAGGTCGCGGACGTCGAGTGGCGCGGCATGGGGAAAATTTCTGCGTCGGGCTTGAGAATGCGCAAGGAGTTTTCGGAATTTGACATTGAGCAAGTCGAACCTGTTATAATTGAGCGCGTCGAGAAAAAGACGGCTTGTCGATGTGGCGAAGTTCTGCGCGGAGTTGTCAAGCCGACGGATTGTCCGCTTTTCGGCAAAGTTTGTCAACCGCTCCACGCAATCGGCCCTTGCATGGTTTCGGTCGAGGGCGTCTGCGCGGCGTGGTTCAAATACGGAGGAAATAATTTTACATGGTGAGAAAAATTTTAATGGCGCATGGTGCGGGCGGCAAGTTGAGCGCGGAACTTTTGCACGAAATAATTTTGCCCGCCTTCGATAACGAGATTTTGAACGAGCTACACGACGGCGCGAAAATTGGACGGCTCGCCATGACCACTGATAGCTACGTCGTGCGCCCGATTTTTTTTCGCGGCGGCAATATCGGCAAGCTCGCGATTTGCGGCACGGTCAACGATTTGGCTGTCACGGGCGCGATTCCAAAATATATTTCCGTCGGCGTGATTCTCGAAGAGGGCTTCGACTTCGACGCGCTGAAAAAAATTGTCGGGGCTATGGCGATTGCGGCTCGCGAGGCGGGCGTTAAAATCGTCACGGGCGATACAAAAGTTGTCGGGCGCGGGCAGGCTGACGGAATTTTCATCAACACGGCGGGCGTCGGCGAGCTGATTGACGGCGTTGACATTTCGGCTAAAAACGTCCGCGCAGGTATGAAAATTTTGATTTCTGGGACGCTCGGCGACCACGCCACGACGATTTTGGCTGAACGTCACGGTTTGGAGCTTCCGGAAAATATTCAATCCGATTGCGCGCCGCTTAATAAAATGATTCGCGAAATGCTCGACGTTGAGCCGAAAATTGCAATGCTTCGCGATGCGACACGCGGCGGAGTTGCGGCGGTTTTGAATGAGATTGCGACGGCGGCGAACGTCGGGATTCTGCTCGACGAAGAAAAAATTCCCGTTCGCGAGGAAGTGCGCGGCGTCTGCGATATTTTAGGCTTTGACGTGTTGGAACTCGCTAATGAAGGGAAAATTATCGCGATTGTGCCCGCCGAATCGAGCGCGATAATTTTATCGGTCATGCGGCAAAATGTTTACGGCGTCGACGCGGCGGAGGTCGGCGAAGTCGTCAAAAATTCTGCGGGCAAAGTCGGCTTGAAAACTTCATTGGGCGCGATTAGAATTGTCGACATGCCAGCGGGCGAACTCGTCCCGCGCATTTGTTAAGGAGATGATTTAATGGAGCAACGCACGCGCGAGATTTTGAAATTGCTCCTGCACGAAAAAATTTTCATAACTACAAGCGACATCGCAAGCAAATTGTCGGTCAGCTCCAAAACCATTTCGCGACAACTGCCCAAAGTCGAAGAAGTTTTGAACGCGGTCGGCTTGCAACTCGAAAAAAAAGCGGGCGCAGGAATTTTGATTACGGGCAGTGATGTCAAACGTTACACGCTATCAAAGCAACTCGAATCGGGCGAGAAAAGAGAATACACGCCAACCGAACGCCGCTCAATCATCATCAGCAAACTTTTGGCGAGTCGCGAGCCAGTAAAATTATTCGCGCTGTCGTCGGCGGTATACGTGACCGACTCGACCATAAGCAACGACCTAGACAAGTTGGAGCCGCAATTCCGCGAACTCGGATTGAAACTTTTGCGCAAGCCCGGACTAGGCGTGAGCCTTCTCGGCGACGAGCGCGATTTGAGACGGGCAATCGTCCGCTACATTTATGAACACGTCGGCGAAGAAAATCTCTTAAACCTAATGCGCGATAACCTTCCCGAAAATGATGCGTCCGTCGCGCAAGTGTCGAAATTTTTGCTGGAGCTAATCGACGCGGGCGAGTGGCGACGCTTGGAGCAAATGATTCGCGATACGGAAAACGATTTGGGCTACAAACTTTCGGACAACGCCTTTATCGGGCTGGCGATTCATTTATCGCTGACAATGCGGCGAATCAAAAATCACGAGGCAATTACGCTTGACGAAGAAAATTTTTTGTGTCTGCGCGGAAGTCGAGAGTATGACGCGGCGAAAACTTTGGCGGAAAAATTATCGGCGGCCTTTGCAATCGACGTGCCCGCCAGCGAAATTTGCTATATCGCAATGCACATACTCGGCGCGAGAAGTCGTTACAGCTCGGCGAGTCTCGGCGCAATTTCTATGATGGATAATTATAGGATTGTGAAGTTGGCGCGACGAATCATGAAGAACGCCGCCAAAATTACAGGGCGCGACATCGATAAAAATCAGAGCCTGCTCGCGGGGCTAGTCAATCACCTCGCGCCGACGATTAGCCGCTTGAAAATGAATATGGACATTCGCAACCCGCTACTCAACGAAATTCAAACGCATTACCCCGAACTCATGACCCTAACAAGAAAATGCGTCGCCGAACTCGAAGCGGAACTCGAAAAAAAATTGCCCGACGCCGAAATTGCATATATCGCAATGCATTTGGGTGCGGCACTTTCAGACAGCGAAAAATTTTTATACGCGGTGCACAGAGTAGTTGTCGCTTGCCCAACCGGTATGGGGACTTCGCGACTTTTGGCGAGCCGATTGCGTAGAACCTTCCCGACATTAAAAATCGTCGACGAGGTAACAACGCTCGGAATAACGCCCGAATACATCGCCGCAAAAGATTTCGACTTCATAATTTCGACCGTGCCAATCCCTTGCACTGAACGACCCGTTTTGGTAGTAAGCGCGGCTTTAATCGACGAGGACAAGAAAAAAATCGAGGCGGAACTCGCGCACCAAAATAAACAATTCTTAGGTAGCGCAGAGGAGTTGGAACCGCGCCCGCTATTTATCGAGGGCTTAGCCAAAATGAATTCCTACGGGCGCGCGATTCAAGAACTTATGACGAATTATTTCTACGTCCGCGAAAAAATTTCCAACATCAATGACGCGTGCGAATTGGCAGGGCGTTTGGCTAGCAAAAATCCTAAGAGCCGCGCAGAAATTTCTAGGGAACTTCTCCTGCGCGAGGATAAAGGCTCAACTTTAATCGTCGGGCGGCACATGATTTTATTGCATTGCAAAAGCGCGGCGATTTCTGCGGCGGCGTTAGGGATTCTGCAACTCGGCGACGGCTTCAAATATCCCGATGACGGCGAAATCGTCCGCACGGCGATTGTCCTACTCGCGTCACAAAATGCTGATGAATTCACGCTCGAAACGATTGGGCATATTGCGTCGGTGCTACTCGACCGCTGGGGCTTTATCGAAATTCTTCACGAGGGCGACGGCTCCGAAATTCAACAGGAAATGCTCAAAATTTTCGAGGACTTCTACAAAACCAAGTACAAAGAGCTGATATAAAAAAGCGGCGGGCTAAAAAGCTCGTCGCTAAAATTTTTGTAAGGTTTAAGCTCAATAATTTTCGGCGTTAATCTCGAAGAAAGATTGCGGGTGATGACATACGGGGCAAAGTTCGGGCGCGCTCGTGCCGATGACAAGATGTCCGCAATTTCTGCACTCCCAAACTTGAACGCCCGCCTTCTTGAAGACCTCTTGCGCCTCGACGTTCTTTAAAAGTTTGCGATAGCGTTCCTCGTGATGCTTTTCGATAGCCGCGACCCCTCTGAATTGCTCGGCGAGTTCGTGGAAGCCTTCCTCGTCCGCCTCGCGAGCCATACGCGGATACATGTCAGTCCACTCGAAATTTTCACCTTCGGCGGCGTGCAAAAGATTTTCTTCCAAACTGCCCAATTCGCCCAGAGCCTTGAACCAAAGCTTAGCATGTTCCTTTTCGTTCTCGGCAGTCTTGAGGAATAACGCCGCGATTTGCTCGCAACCATTTTTCTTGGCGACGCTCGCATAATAAGTGTATTTGTTACGTGCTTGAGATTCGCCCGCGAACGCCTCCCAAAGATTTTTCTCGGTCTTAGTGCCGGCTAATTTATTGCCCTGCGCGGGAGCCTCGACGACTTTTTCAAAATCGGTCGAAGGATGCTTGCACAGCGGACAAATTGCCGGAGGCTCGTCGCCCTCGTGAACGTAGCCGCAAATCCTGCAAACCCATTTCGTTTTGCCCGAAGCTTTGACGGCAGGTTTAGGTTTGATGTGCGCCTGGTAGAAATTGTAAGTCGTGGAAGGCACGCTGTTAAATTTTTCCATGTCGACGACTTCAGCGATAAAAATCGAGTGGGTGTCGAGTTCGACCTGTTGAATGACGTTCGCGCTGATGTAGGAGTTCGTGCCCTCGGTTATGGCAAGGGTGCCGTTAGCGGTGCGCTGAACTTTGTCGAAGTCGGCGAACTTGTCGACGTTTTTGCCGCTCTGGAAGCCGAAACGCTTAAACAAATCGAAAGTCGCGGCCTCGCTGATAATCGACGCGGTGAATTTTTTCGTCTTGGCGATGATGTCGTGCGTGTAGTTCGATTTGTTCACGGCGATAGAAATCCTGTCCTTCGAGACGGGCGCGGCAGTTACTTGCGTCACAGTGTTGATAATGCAAGCGTTATCCTTCGTGCCGTCGTTCGCGCTCAGGACGAATAAGCCGTATTGAACATTGAACAAAACTTTGCTGTCCATTAAAGTCACCTCTCCTAAAATATTAGTGGGAATTCTATCACTTTCCGAAAGTTTTGTAAATGAAATTTCGTCATAGCATTTATTGCGCGAAAGAATATTTTGTATTAAAATTTGCGTGGGAGGTGCTCACATGCGGAAATTGGTTGACGACGTGCGCTTGATTTTCAAATGTTGCAGTCTGTACTATCAAGACGGAATCGGGCAGAAAGAAATTTGCGAGCTGTTGGGAATATCGCGCCCGACGGTTTCGAGAATGCTAAACGCCGGAAAAGAACTCGGCATTGTCAAAATCGAAATTCATAACCCTGATAATTTAATGTACGGGCAACTTGAGCGCGAACTTGAGAAAAAATTTAACTTGCAAGAAGTTATAATCGTGCCTTCGAGCGAATTGCCCGAAAATAAAAATGTGCTCAATCCCGAAATCGGACGAGCGGCTTTGAAATTCTTGACGCGGATTTTGCGCGATAAAGATTATGTCGGCGTGTCAATGGGTTCGACGTTGCAGAGCGTTGCCCGCGCCGATTTTTTTATTGAAAACAAAGTTGCTTGTACATTCGTGCCGGTTATGGGCGGCGTTGGCGAAAGTCGTCCCGATATCCATTCCAACTACCTCGCGCAAGAATTCGCTGACAGGTTCGGCGGCAAATGCGTTCAACTTTTCGCGCCCGCGCTCTTTTCCAAACGAACTTTGCTTGAAGAATTTTCTAAGGAGCAAACTATTGTTAAGGTCACGAATCTTTTCAGCAAGCTCGACGTTTTGATTATGGGAATCGGCGTTTCGGACGCGGATCATTCAACGGTTTTGCATACAGGTTACGTCGACCACAACACGCTAGAGGACTTCAACGAGCGCGGCGCGGTCGGCGACATTATCTTGAGATATTTTTGCATTGACGGCAACACTAGACCTTTCGACGAGTTTAATAATCGCGTCGCGGGGATAAAACTTTCTGCCTTGAAAAAAATTCCTTGTCGAGTGAGCGTGGCGGGCGGCGAACATAAAATTAGGGCGGTTCTCGGCGCAATTAACGGCGGCTATCTCACCGTCCTCGTGACCGATATCGATTGCGCACAAGGCTTATTGCGTTTGAAAAAATAATCTCGACCTTGAAAATCTGTAAAAATCCTATCGTCCTACAAAATACTTTTACCGAAGTTCCATTTCAAAGCTATTGCCAAAATATTTTTCTGTGGTATCCTTTTCCATAGAAAATTTTTGAAAATCAAAGGAGGCGTTCTCATGGAAACTATTGCAACATTTGCGAACGGTTTTATGGACTTGTTCCGCGCAGGTTCAGAAACGTTTATCGCATGGGTCACAGGAATTATTCCTCTGGTCGTAATCATGATGACGGCGGTCAACTCGCTCATCAAACTCATCGGCGAAGACAGGGTCAATGGCGTTGCGGAGTTCGCGACGAAATACACCGTCACGCGCTATACGATTTTGCCGGTGCTTGCAGTTATCTTTCTTTGTAATCCAATGTGCTACACGTTCGGTCGTTTCGTCGAGGAGAAAAACAAGCCGGCTTTCTACGATGCGGCAGTTAGTTTCGTCCATCCTGTCACCGGACTTTTCCCGCACGCTAACGGCGGCGAGCTGTTCGTTTACATGGGCATAGCGGCGGGCATTACTCAACTCGGACTTTCTCTCGGCGACTTGGCAGTCAGATATTTCATCGTAGGCGTTATCGTCATTCTGATTCGCGGCATCGTCACCGACAGAATTTACGCGCACATGAGCAGCAAAAAGTAAGGGGGCGACGACATGGCTTATCAAGCAGTTACGATTAAGGCGGGCAAGGGCGGTTTCGGCGGTCCGTTAACTTTGGTGCCGACCGATACCAGAAATAAAGTCGTGAGCATAACCGGCGGCGGCATTCACCCTATCGCGGCGAAAATTGCGGAAATGACTGGTTGCCCTGCAGTCGATGGTTTTTCAACGGGCGTCCCCGATAACGAAATCATGGTTGCGATAGTTGACTGCGGCGGAACGGCTCGTTGCGGCGTCTACCCTAAGAAAAGAATTTTTACGGTCAACGTCCTGCCGGTCGGTCAAACGGGGCCGCTTGCAAGATTCATTACGCCTGATATTTACGTCTCGGCCGTTGATGAAAGTTGCATAAGTCTTGCGGACGCAAGCGCGGCGGCGGTAGCTCCTAAACCCTCCGCAGGTACTCCGACTAATCCCGCGAGTGCTCCTAAGACTAAGGCGCAAGCTAAAGAAGAAGTCGCTAAGATGAACGAGGGCAAAGAAAAAAATCTTGCCACGCGAATCGGCATTGCAATCGGCGGCGTAGTCAATAAATTCTATGCGGCAGGTCGCGAAACTATCGACATCACCGTTAAAACAATCTTGCCGTTTATGGCGTTCGTCTCGATGATTCTGGGCATAATCAGCGCGTCGGGAGCCGGCGACGTTATCGCCAACACAATCAGCCCGATTGCAAGCACATTGCCCGGCATGTTGATTGTCTCGTTTATCTGCGCGATTCCGTTTATCTCTCCGGTGCTCGGACCTGGCGCAGTTATAGCGCAAGTCGTCGGAACATTGCTTGGCGTTCAAATCGGTCTCGGCAACATCCCGCCGCAATACGCATTGCCCGCGCTGTTCGCCATTGATGCGCAAGTCGGTTGCGACTTTATCCCGGTCGGCATGAGCTTGGGCGAGGCTGAGCCCGAAACTATCGAACTAGGCGTTCCCGCAATCCTCTATTCCCGCGTCATCACCGGTCCTATAGCCGTTCTTATCGCTTACGTTTTCAGCATCGGACTTTACAGCTAAAGCTAAGGGAAACGGGAAAAGGGAGAAGGGAGAAGTGATGAGGAAGGCATTTTGGTTTTAGACTTTTCCCTTTTCCCATCTCCCTTCTCCCTAACCAAAGGAGGTTTCAATATGAAATACCACACCATGATAACGGGCTGGGGCGAACTCGCCTTGAGTTTCCTCGACGATCCCGAATCGAACTTCATTATCCTTTTCAATAACGATGCGCCGCCCGAACTCGCGGAACTTTCCGTCCTGCACACTAAGGAACAACTTTTGGCAGTCCCCGCGCCCGGCGATACTATGCTTATCGGCGAAAAAGTTTTCGACATTACGGCGGTCGGCGAAGAGGCTAAAAGCACCTTGCGCGAGCTCGGACATTGCACGCTGTCTTTCAAGGGCGGTAGCGAGCCTGAACGCCCTGGCTGCATAATGCTTCACGGCGACGAACCCTTGACTAAGGAAGATATTCAAGTCGAAACTCTCATTGAGATTTATTGATAAATTGGAAGGAGTCTTTAAACTATGTTGAACATGGACAAGAAACTTGCACAGCGCGAGGCAGAAGGCAAAATCATTCGCACGGGCTTAGTCGGCGCAGGCCAAATGGGTCGCGGCATGGTCAGCCAAATGGTCGGCATGAAAGGCATTATGCCCGCAATCGTCGCCGACATCAAAATCGACAACGTCATTAACGCGTTCCACTACGCCGGCATTAAGGACGAGGACATTGCCAAAACCAATTCGCTCGAAGAGGCTAACAAGTTCATGGAAATGGGCAAGTACGTCGCGACCGAAAACGCCGATTTAATTTCGACGGCAAATCTTGTCGAATGCGCTATCGACGTTACCGGCGTCCCCGAAATCGGCGTCCGCATTGCTACTGACGCTCTGAACAATCATAAGCACGTTGTCATGATGGACGTTGAAACCGACGTTGTTATCGGACCTTGGCTCAAGAAACTCGGCGACAAAAACGGCGTCATCTATACCGGCTCTGCTGGCGACGAACCTGGCGCAGTCATGGAGCTTTACTGCTTTGCTCGCGCTATGGGTATGCAAGTCCGCGTCATGGGCAAAGGCAAAAATAATAAGCTCGATTACGCTTGCAACCCCGACACCGTTCTTGAGGAAGCCACTCGCCGTAAGATGAGCCCGCGTATGCTTTGCGCGTTCAAAGACGGCACAAAAACTATGGTCGAAATGACTGCTATGTCCAACGCGACCGGCTTAGTCCCCGACGTTATCGGCGGTCATGGTCCTGCGACTAAACCCGGCACCGAAGGTATTAAAGAACTCAATACGATTTTCCGCTTGAAGGAAGACGGCGGCATCCTCAACAAACATGGCGTCGTTGAATACGTAAACGGCGTTGCGCCTGGCGTCTTCGTGACTGTCGCGACTGACAATCAAGAAATCGCCTATCAAATGCAATATCATAGCATGGGACCTGGCCCGCTCTGGACGCTCTATCGCCCCTACCACCTCTGCAACCTCGAAACCCCGTTGACTGTCGCTAAACTCGTCATCGACCACGAGCCGACAATCATTCCTCTTGACGGTCCTGTCAGCGAGTGCATCACCGTTGCCAAAGTCGACCTCAAAGCCGGTCAGACTATCGACGGCATCGGCGGCTACACCACTTATGGTTCAATCGCGACCGCCGAAGAGACCTACAAGAAAGGCTACGTAATTTATGGCCTCGTCAACAAAAAAGCTAAAATGCTCCGCGACGTCAAGAAAGGCCAGCTCCTCACGCTCGAAGATGTTGAGCTCGACACCACGACCCAACTTTACAAGACGCGTAAGGAACAAGACGCAATGTACAATAACGGCTACGCGCTGAAATAAATTTTCCTAAACCACACCCCGATAAAAATATCCCTCGTCGAGATTTGCGGCGGGGGAATTTTTTTGCTATCATTGGGGAAAATTCTACAGGATTCGGAGGCAAGAGACTTTATGACAGACGTACAAAATCAACTCGACAAACGCGGAATAAAAATACAAAGAACGGGCGTCACGAAAGTATACTTGCCGCTATTGATTGCGGACGGCGAAAAAATTCAGCCGGTCACGGCGCAAATAAAATTTACGGTCGCGCTGGTAGAAAATCTGCGCGGGACGCATATGAGCCGCTTGACAGAAATTTTAATGGAGTGGACGCGCCGCCCGATTAGAATTCCGGACGTTGAAAAAATTTTACTCGCCGCGCTCAGCAAACTTTCAACAGACTTCGCAGCCATTACTATTGAATTCAAATTCTTTGTAGAAAAATTTTCGCCCGTGTCAATGAAAAATTCCTTGTCGCCAGTCGATTGCAAATTTGTCGGCGAACTCAAGCGCGGCGGTCGCATGAATTTTACTTTGGGATTAGTCGTGCCGTTTACCTCGCTTTGTCCGTGCAGCAGGGAAATTTCCGACTTCGGCGCACATAATCAACGATCAATTTGTCGTGCCGAGTTGACGTTCAAAAATTTTGATAACGTCTCGATTGAAAATTTGATTCGGCTGATAGAGGCGCAAGGCTCCGCTGAAATTTTCCCGCTCCTCAAGCGCGAAGATGAAAAATTTATCACTGAAGCCGCTTACCAAAATCCAAAGTTCGTCGAAGATATTTTGCGCGATGTCGTGACGATTCTGCGCGGCGTAGAAAATTTATCGGCGTTCGCGGTCGAGTGCGAGAACTTTGAATCAATTCACAATCATAACGCCTTCGCCGCTCACGAGGAACAACTTTGAATTTAATCTCCCGCTCGCAACTTCTTTAAAACATACGTCGGCAACATGAATGCTCCAACATGAATTTTCGCGTTGTAATAGTTTGTCTGCAACCGCAACGCCTCCCACCGTGCGAAGTCGACAGCGTTTGTAGGGTGAAATTTCTTCGACGCAAAGCCGAATAGCCATTGCCCCGCCGGATATGTCGGAATATTTATTTGGTAGACGCGCACGACCGGAAATGAACCTGCCAATCGTTTATGAGCACGTTGCATCGCGGCCGCGTCCCGATTGTAAAACGGGTTCTCGTGCTGGTTTATCATTATGCCGGTCGACTTCAGCGCGTTGAAGCAATTCCCGTAAAATTCTTTGGTGAAAAGCCCCTCGCCCACTCCGAACGGATCAGTTGAATCGATTATTATTAAGTCGTACTCATCGGACTTGCGCCTTACGAACTTCAGCCCATCAGCGAAAAATATTTCCACTCGCGGATTATCTAAGCAACTCGCGGTTTGCGGAATGTATTTCCTGCAAGCCCGAACGACCGTTTCATCTATCTCCACCAAGTCAATTTTATCAATCGTCTCGTACTTTAGCAGCTCGCGCACTGAACCGCCGTCGCCACCCCCGACCAATAAAACTTTTTTTATATCGGGATTCACGCACATTGGCACATGAGTTATCATTTCGTGATATATGAACTCGTCGCGCTCGGTTATCATTATTCGCCCGTCGAGAACTAATAGCCGCCCGAATTCCGCCGAATCAAATATGTCGACCCGTTGGAACTCGCTTACCTCGCTGAATAGTTGCTTATCGACCTTCAACGAAAATCTAACGCTCGGTGTATGTTGCTCGCTGAACCATAGCTCCATTTCCTATCGCCCCTTTATCACCTGCAAATTTCTAATCGTCATATCCTCCGCGCCCGTCAGCTGACAACCTTTCCTTTTGGCGTAGCGCACGTAGTCTAAAATTTCTTTGGTGATTCGCTCGCCAGGAGCCAATATCGGTATGCCCGGCGGATAGCACATTAAAAATTCCGCTGAAGTCTCGCCGACCGTCTCTTCTATCGGCAGAGATTTTTTTTCGGCGTAGAAAGCTTCTTTAGGCGTTGCGTCGACTATCGGGTTTATGTACTCGACCTTCATAAGCCGCGCAGAATCTTTCCTGTAAATCCTCTTGACGTCAGCCAACGCGCTCACTAAGCGTTCAATGTCCTTGACCCTGTCGCCGACCGATACATAAGCCAAAATGTTTGCAATGTCGCCGAACTCAAGCTGAATGTCGTATTCGTCGCGCAAAATGTCGTAGACCTCGACGCCAGCTAAACCTATTGCCCGCGTGTAGACTGATAGCTTTGTTACGTCGAAATCGTAAATCGCGCCGCCGTCGACAAGCTCTTTGCCGTAAGCGTACCAGCCACCCAGAAAATTTATTTCGTCGCGAGCGTACTCGACAAGCTCAATCACGTTATCGAAAATTTCCGCGCCGCGCAGTGCCAAATTCCGTCGCGAAATGTCCAAGCTCGCCATGAGCAAATACGAGCCGCTAGTTGTCTGCGTCAAGTTAATTATCTGGTGGACGTAGCCCGCATTGATATTTTTGCCGGTCAACAGCAATGAACTTTGCGTAAGCGAGCCGCCCGACTTATGCATCGAAACTGCTGCCATATCCGCGCCGATTGACATAGCGGACGCTGGCAATTTCTCGTTAAAATAAAAATGGGTGCCGTGCGCCTCGTCCGCCAAAACTTTCAGCCCGTGTTCGTGAGCCGCCGCCGTTATCGCCGCTATGTCCGAGCAAATCCCGTAGTAAGTCGGGTTGTTGACCAAAACGGCTTTTGCGTCGGGATTGTTTTTAATCGCCGCGACGACTTCTTCAACCTTCATGCCCAACGAAATTCCCAATCGCTCATCGACTTGCGGGTTGACGTAAACGGGGATTGCGCCGCTAAGTATCAAAGCATTTATTGCGCTGCGGTGGACGTTTCGCGGCAAAATTATCTTATCGCCGGGTTTGCACACGGTTAATATCATAGCTTGCACAGCTTGAGTTGTGCCGCCCGTGATAAAAAAACTATGCGCCGCGCCAAAGGCCTCCGCCGCTAAAATTTCCGCGTCGCGAATCACCGACACGGGGTGGCATAAATTATCTAGCGGCTTCATTGAATTTACGTCGACTTCTAAGCAACGTTGCCCTAAAAATTCCAGCAAGTCGGGATTGCCGCGCCCGTGTTTATGTCCTGGCACATCGAACGGCACTAAGCGCGTCGCCCTCATTTTTTCTAAAGCCTCCATTATCGGGGCGCGTTCCTGCGTCAAATATTTCATTTCTAATTCCTCATTTCATTACGCATTACGCATTAAAAAAAACGGGCTTTCGTCGCCCGCTTAATTTTTATCAGTTGTAACGTCTCAGTCTCGTGGCCATAGCGGCTTGTGCGCTCTCGACCTCGAAACCTTCTGGAACATACAAGACGATTTTGCCCGAAATCATTTCGACGTGCCCACTTATCGTGTAGACCACGCCCAAGACAAAGTCGCTGATTCTCTGCTGAATGCTATCTTCTGTCCGCTCGTAGTTCACTACAACCGCGTTATTTTTTATCAAATCCTGCCCGATAGCTTTGACTTGTTCATCGTATTTGGTCGGCGTATAGATTTTCATAGTTATTTGCGCCGTCTTGACTACTGCTAAACTCGGTCGCACTGACGGTTCCGAAATGTACGCTTCGTAATGCGTGTCGCCTACGGTTGTTACTCCGCTGTCAGAAGTGCTGACCCTTGTCCGCGTGAAGCCGCCGACTCCGCCGCTTGCCATTTGTTTTTCCGCTTGGAAGTTTTGCATGAATGGTTGCTGAGCCTTTTGGGTATTTTGTTCGACGGGTTTTTCTACGATTTTCGGTTCGGCTTTCGGTTCTTCGGCTTTTGCCTCGACCTTTTTAACTTCTTTCGGCTCTTCTTCCTCTACGGTTTCTACAGGCGGCATGATTATATCCGTTATCTTTTTTACGAAGTCTCCGATTGATTGAAATACTGACATCTTCTATCGCCCTTCCGCTTTATAATTTGCGTGCCCATTCTAGCATACCGCGTTACAAATTGCAAAGGGTTTTTTCAAAAAAAATTCAGATTGTTTAGTAGAAGTCTCTGAGGCGTTCCGAGTTGCTCAATTTCTTTAGCGCGGCCGCTTCGATTGCACGCAACGATTCCGGACGCAACTTCAATATCTTGGCGACTTCTTCGGGCGAATAAACTTTGCCGCCGCTCAGACCGAATCTCAATGCCAAAATTTTTTTCTCGGTCATAGTCAAATGTTTCATAACTTCGTGGAGCAATTCCGCCAGCTGTTGTCTATCCATTCGCTCGAAATGTGACGGCGCGTCTTTGTCGGCTATCAAGTCCATAAGTGTTAAGCCCTCAACGTAATCGCCCTCGACCGCGTATTTATCTTCCGCCTCGTAAGTCCGTTCATCAATCGGTGTGTCCAATGAGGAGACTTTTTTATCCGCTCGCATTTCGCGCAAGCCCCGAACGATTGCTTTTTCTATGCATTCCTGCGCGTACTCGATAAATGTTGGCGAACCTTTTGTGCTGAATTTTTTTACCGCTTTCAACAGCCCGATATTGCCTTCCTGTATCAAGTCCGAAAACGCTACGCCGCGCCCGACATATTTGCGCGCTATGTCAACGACCAAACGCAAATTTGCGTTGACTAGTTCGAGTTGCGCTTCTTCGTCGCCCGTGCCCGCCTTCAAAAGTAGCGTATGAAATTCTTGCGCACTCAATAGCGGGATTCGCTCGACCTCCTCCAAATAAAGTTTTACATCTTCCCTCATTGCACTCACCGCCCTTAAATTTTGTAGTATTTTTTAATTCCTTCGCGCTAAGTGCAATATCTCCTGCAAATGAAACGAACAATTCTAAAACGTTTTCCAAAAGTCATCGTCGAAGAAAATTTTCCCTGCGTCAACCTGATGCCGCAAAAGTTCTTCAGCCGTCGCAAGTTGCGGGTCGTTATTTGCGTCAAGGTTTAGGTCGTACATTTGATGGAGCGGCGCGACCGAATTGATTTCCACATCAGGCAAAATGCCTTCGCCGTCAATGCTACGGCCTTTTGGCGTGTAATATTTCGCGATTGTGATTTTCAAGCCGTCGTCGTGCATCATCGGGATAAGCGTTTGCACAGAGCCTTTACCGTAAGATTTCTCGCCGACGACCAATGCAACTTTAGTATCCTGCAACGCGCCCGATAAAAGTTCAGCGGCACTCGCGCTGTTGCGGTCGAGCAGAATAATTATCGGGAACTTCGCCGCCGCCAAGTTTGAAGTGAAAACTTCCTTCTCGCCGTCGCGCTGAACCACTGAAACAATCGTACCCGCCGGAACAATTTCTTGAGCTACCTCGACGCAACTTGTTATGACGCCGCCGGGATTTTGCCGCATGTCGAGGACAAAACCTTTCATGCCTGCGCCTTCAAGCTCGGTCAACTTATTTTTAAATTCTTCGCCGGTGTTCTCGCTGAAATTTGAAATTCTAATGTAGCCGAGCTTGTCATCAATCATCTTGCCGGCAACCGTCTTGACTTGAATATTTTCGCGCGTCAAGGTATAAGTCATATCGTCGAAGCCCTCGCGCCCAATCAAAAGCTCTACGGTCGTGCCGATTTCGCCGCGAATTTTTATAGCGACTTCGCCTGGAGAAATTTCGCTGACGGGCTGACCATTGACGGCTAAAATTTCATCGCCCGCTTGAAGTCCCGCTTTGTAACCAGGTCCGTCGGGGATAACATTCACTATTTGGACGCCGCCATTTTTAAAACCCATATAAACGCCGATTCCGCCAAAAGCTCCGCTGGTTTCTGCGCGGAGTTGGCTATAAAGTTGAGGCGCGAGGTAAATCGAATGCGGGTCGCCTAAAGAATTCACCATGCCGCCGATTGCCCCGTCGATTAGTTTACCGCGCTCAACCTCCTGCACGTAATGCCCCTCTATAAATCTCAACGCCGTGAAAAATCTTCCTAGCTCGAAAGCGTTTTGGGTATTAAGGTCGAGAATGAAGCAGACCAATCCCAACGTCAACGCCGAACTTATCAACGACACCAAGAATATTCCTGCCAAAATTTTTTTCTTCAAGGCGCGACCTCCCTTCGCTAAAGTTTGCGCTATTCTATCAAATTTTTCTGAAGATGTCATTAAAGTTATTCGCGCTGTGATTCTTGACAGCTTAAAAATTTTACTTTAATCTTGCCGCAGATTTCTTCAAAGGTCGTGATGAAATGTTGCGAGCACTCGCAGCGATTTGGTTAATCTGGGGCTTGAATTGGGTCATCATGAAGACGGCGAATACTTATTTTCCGCCGATTTTATTTGTGACGTGGCGATTTGGTTCGGGCGCATTGATTTTGTTAGCGGTGGCGTATTGGAAAAAAATTCCGTTGCCCGACGCGAAATTTTTGCCGTGGATAATCTTGACGGGAATTTTGCAGCTGAACTTGAACAACATCGCCGCGCAAATCGGAATGCAATCGATAAGCGCGGGCATGGCGGCCGTCCTGAATTACACCGCGCCGCTTTGGACAGCAATTCTAGCACACTTCGCGCTAAATGAAAAACTCACGCGGATAAAATTTTTCGGATTGTTCTTGGCTATGCTGGGCTTGTATGTGTTAATGGGCTTGCAGGGCGTCGACGATTTAAGCGCGGCGTTCATAATAATTTTGGGCGCGATATGTATGGCGGCGTCAAATATCGTCGTCAAACTCAGGCTGACAAAGTGCGATATGATTCAGCTGACGACCTGGCAAATGGTCTTCGGCGCGGCGTCGCTGATAATTTATACGTCGCTGTTCCCGCAGGGCGAAATAAATTGGTGCTTGTCGGCGGTTTTATGCGTGATTTATAACGGCGCGTTGGCATCGGCGTTAGCGTTCTTCTTATGGAATTATGTTTTGGTGAGAATCGAGGCGAGCAAAGCCTCAATCGCAACGCTAGTCGCGCCGATTGTCGGAGTTTTGGGCGGCGTGGTATTTTTGGGCGAGCCGTTGACCGTTCAAATAATTTTGGGCATAGTGTTAATCTTCGCGGGCATTTTGATAGTTGTTAGGAAGGGAGCTAAAAAATTTTGACACTGATTGAGGAGATAAACAAGCGGCGGACGTTCGCGATAATTTCGCACCCCGACGCAGGTAAGACGACTTTGACGGAAAAACTTTTGCTTTATGGCGGCGCGATTCACCTTGCTGGCTCGATAAAGTCTCGCAAAACGCAACGTCATGCAGTCTCGGACTGGATGGAGATTGAAAAGCAACGCGGCATTTCGGTAACGAGTTCGGTTTTGCAATTCGACTACGCCGGCTGCAGGATAAACATTCTTGACACGCCCGGCCACCAAGATTTTTCAGAGGACACATATCGGACGTTGATGGCGGTCGATAGCGCGGTCATGATTCTCGACGCGGCTAAGGGCGTAGAGGCGCAGACGAAAAAATTGTTCAAAGTTTGTCGCGAAAGGCGCATTCCGATTTTTACGTTTATAAACAAGCTCGACCGCTACGGGAAAATTCCGCTCGACCTTCTAGACGAGATTGAAAAAATTTTGGGCATTCCAACTTACCCGATGAACTTCCCGATTGGTATCGACGGAAAATATTTAGGCGTGTTCGACCGGCAAAAAAATCAGATTGAACTTTTCGCGGAAGATACGACGCACGGGCAAAAGGAAAGAGCTTCAGAAATTTTTTCTCCCGACGACGCGGAAGTTATAAAAAGAATCGGGCAAGAAAATTTTGACGCGCTTCAAGAAGATTTGCTATTGCTTGACGAGGCGGGTGAAGTCTTCGACAAAAAGAAAATCGACGCGGGCGAATTGACGCCGACATTTTTCGGCTCGGCTATGACGAACTTTGGCGTACAAAATTTTTTGGAGGAATATTTGAGATTAGCTCCGCCGCCCGCGCCGCGACTTTCTAGCGACGGAATCATTGAGCCGGAAGACGAAAAATTTTCTGCGTTCGTGTTCAAGATTCAAGCCAACATGAATCCCGCGCATAGAGACCGGCTCGCGTTCATAAGAATTTGTTCGGGAAAGTTCGAGCGCAATATGACGGTCTGGCACGCGCCGAGCGATAAACTTGTCAAGCTGTCGCAACCTCAACAATTCCTCGCGCAAGACAGGCAGATTATCGACGAAGCTTTTCCTGGCGACATTATCGGCTTGTTCGACCCCGGCATTTTCGGAATCGGCGACACTTTGACTGACGCCGCGCATAAATTTAAATTCGAGGACTTCCCGACCTTCCCGCCCGAAAAATTTGCTCGCGTGCAAGCTAAGGATACCATGAAACGCAAGCAATTCGCCAAAGGGATTGACCAGTTGACGCAGGAAGGCGCGATTCAACTTTTCAATCAAGTGGGCGCGGGCACCGAATCTTACGTTGTCGGGACGGTCGGCACGCTACAATTTGAAGTTCTGCAATATCGCTTGAAGTCGGAATACGGCGTAGATATTTTGATGACGATGTTGCCGTTTGAAGTGGCGCGTTGGTTGAGATTTTCTGACGGCGCGAAAGTTTTGCCGACAAGCCTGCGCGGAGCAGATAGGGGAATGTTCGTCCTAGACCGCGCAGAAAATCCTGTGTTGCTCGTCGAAAATGAATGGGCACTCGGTTGGATAAGCGATAACAATCCGAAACTCGAAATGAGCGCGACGCCGTTTTAAGGGAAAAGGGAAATGGGAAAAGGGAAAAGCTAGCTTGAAAGGGAAAAGGGAAATGGGAAAAGGGAAAAGCTAGCTTGAAAGGGAAAAGTCTTGTCCTTTGTCCCTTGTCCTTTGTCCCTTTAAGTTTATCAATTTTTTAAACGATATATAGGCAAACAGGGAAGATAAACTGAAAATTTTAGCAAGGATTGCAGTCAATCAGGTGGTGGAAATTATGTTTATAAACAAAGTGAACTCGACCGCGTACTATTCAAACGTGGCGGCAACGAGATACACAAACGCGGCGACGACCGTCCGTGGCGTGCCCCAAAGCGAAGCTTTCACTCCGTCCAAAGAAGCGCAAACTTTTAGCGCGATGCTTAATAAACTCAAAGCCTCGTCCGAAGTTCGCCAGGATAAAGTCAGCGAGTTCCAAGAAAAAATTTCTTCGGGGCAATACTTCGTGCCAGCGGAAAATATCGCACTAAGTCTCATGACAAATCGCTATTGAGGCGGCGTCATGTGGCAAAATTTGATTGATACGCTCGACAAGCTCGGCGCGACTTATGACAATTTGGCTAATCTCGGCGAGAAAAAAAAAGCGGCTCTTATCAACGTCGACATGGAAAATTTTCCCGCGCTCCTCGACGACGAAAAATCTATCGTAGCCAAAATTTATAAGCTCGAACAAAATCGCCGCGAACTTCTTAAGGACTTATCTATAACATCAGCGAAAGATTTTTATAAATCGGCTCCCGAACCTGTCGAAGAAAAATTATTTGCGTTACACGAGCGGCTCGTCGAAAACGTTCAACGCGCTTTGAAAATCCGCGATGATAATCAAGTTTTGGCTCAATGCGCTTTGGATTCCGTGCAGATGAAATTGAACAAAATCGGCGGCGCGATGGTTGAACCGACTTATTCTGGCAAGGGCGCGGGCATTGTCACTCATCAGAAAAATTTTGACTTTATGGCTTGAGGATTGAACATGGACGAGACGATTAAAATTTTGCGAGAACAAACAATCCTTTGCTCGAAACTGCCCGCGCTTTTCGACGAGCTGATTAAAATCATGCGCGACAATTCGCCCGAATTGCAAGAATCTGTAAGCAAAATCGAAAAGATAATGCGCGAATTGGCCGAAAACGAAAAGAAAGCTCAAGACTTTTTAAAGCGCGTCAATGCTCCGAGTTTCGCCGAATACCTCGCCGCGCAGAAAAAAAATATTCAACGCGACATGGCAGAGAAACTTTTAAATAAGGCGTCCGAAGCGCAACTGCAACTCAAAACGCAAATCGCTGAACTTAAACTCCTTCTGAAGAACGGCAGAAATTTCGTCGAGTTCAATTTGAACATATTGGCAAGGACTTCTGCCAGCGAAACTTACGGCAACAGGGCGCAAAGAGCTTCTCAAAGGACGCGGCGCATGTTCGAGGCGAATGTTTAAGGGGAAAGGGAAATGGGGAAAGGGAAAAGTAGGGATAAGGTTTTATACTTTTCCCATTTCCCTTTTCCCTTCTCCCTTGTCCCTAAGGAGGTAATTTTATGAGGGCATCATTTGCAGGACTAAATACGATGGTGCGCGGCATTATGGCAAACCAACTGTCGCTAGACACCACCGGCCACAATATAACTAACGCCGGCACCGAAGGCTATTCCCGTCAAGTCGTGACTTTAGCGACAACCTATTCCGAACAACGCCCTTCTTTATTCGGAAATGTTATGGTCGGCACGGGCGTCGACGCTTTGGCAGTCAATAGGGCTCGCGACGTTTACGCTGATATTCAATATCGCAACGAAAATCCTACTCAACAATATTACAAAACTTTAGCGCAGAATTACGACAAACTCGAAACTATTTTCGACGACAGCAAAAATTTGGGCATTGAAGAATCAATCAACAAATTCTATCAGACTTGGGTCGACCTCTCGACTATGGCATCAAACTCCGCGTCGCGCACTCAAGTCATTGAGCAGGGCAGAGAATTAAGCGATCGCATTCAAGCCGCGACTGCCGACCTTCAAGAACAAATTCGTTCGGAATACCGAGACATTGATGCCGAGCTTAAGCAGATTGACGACATTTTGGAAGAAATTTCTGTTTTTAATAATCAGATTCTTTCGCAGGAAGTCACCGGCGCACAGGCTAACGACCTGCGCGACAGACGCGACCTTTTAGTTGATGAGCTTTCAAATTATCTGAACATCTCCATAACCGAAAATGAATTCGGAGCCTATCAGATAAATTCGGGCGGCGTCACCTTAGTAAACGGCCCGACAAGAACTCATCTTATTATGAGCAACGGCGTTTCTTCCAGCGTTTACGGCGTTGATTACGGCGTTACCGATTACAACATCAAAGTTAAGGAAAGTAATATCGTCTTCACGCCGCAAAACGGTATCTTAAAAGCCCGACTCGATGCCATTGCCGAAAATAAAGATTACATTGACAAGTTGGCAAATATTTCGAGCTTTCTCCTGTCGACCTTCAACGACCAACACAGACAAGGTTGGGATTTGGACGGGCATAGCAAAACCGATTCCGACGGAAATGTTATCCCCGATACAATTAACTTTTACGGGCAAACGGGTATGCAATATCAATATCGCTACGACCCCGACACCGATTCCAATTATCTTTACAGATACGCTACCGGCTCACCGAATAGCGGCGACCTTTTGAGCGGCGTACAAATTATTCAAGCTCTGGAAGTCAACGTAAAGTTCAATGAAAATCGCGGCGACCGTTACCTTGCGGCGGCAGCCTCCAAAGAATACGACGAAACTTCCGACTCAATAATTTCTCTGGATTGGAACAATCGCACCGGCGACGGTACCAATGCCGTTTACATGAGCGAACTTTTTAACATTTCTATGGACACGGTTATCAGCGACAACAGGGCTAATGCCGAAGTCTATAAAACTTCTCTCCTTCGCAATAAGGACGGCAATTACATTGACGAAGATGGCAACGTCGTCACGGAGGCAAATGCTGTTTACACAACGGCTATGTCGAAACTCAGCATCAACGCCTATTACGAGCAATCTATGTCGCATTTGGGAATCAATGCCTATTCGGTCGACGTGAATTACGAGGCAATGCAAAATGTTATCGTCCAGATACAAAATTGGCGCGATTCAACTGCGGGCGTCGATTGGAACGAAGAATTAACCAATATGATTAAATTCCAAAAGGGCTTCAGTTCGTGCTCGCGTTGCCTTACCGCTATGGACGAAATGCTTGACCGCCTCGTTAATTCTACCGGCGTAGTTGGGAGGTAATTAGTATGGGAATGAGAATGGGCAGCACGCACTTTATGTTTAATTACCAATACGCCCTGAACAACGCATATCAAAAGCAAGCAAAACTTTTCGAGCAGGCTGACGGCTCCTCGCTCCACCGAGCAAGTGATAACCCGATGAATTATTATAAACTCCTGCGCTACAACATAAACGATACCGAAAACGAACAGTACCGCGAAAATATTAAAACGGCGTCTTCATGGATGAAAAATTCTGATAGCGTTATGATTCACATGACCGACATAATGCAGACCATGAAAGAAAAATCCGTTGACGCCGCCAACTCGCCGAACTCCGAAGACGATTACGCCGCAATTTATAAAGAGATGATGGCTTGTATGCAGGAAATTGTTGGCGTCGCGAATACGCAAATGGCCGACAGATATTTATTCTCCGGACAAAAAGATTTGACTAAGCCCTTCGAGCTGTCGCAAAACACTTACGATCGAGGCTTGGCTAAAAATCTCGACACTTCGCAGGCGGCTTTCTTCAAAGGTACCGACGCCGATTACAACACCGAGCTTTTCCAAATGTTGGAGCTTGAAAGAAATGGCGAAACTTACTACCTCGACACCGAGAGCGGTAATATTTTCACCAAAGCTTTTGTCGACAGCGGTTATAAAGAACTCGTCGCGCTAGGGTATGAAACTTTGACTGCCGCCGGTACAAATGCCAACAGCGGTATTGCCGGTTCAATCGAAAATTTCAGCGTCGCCACATACTTTACTAATCAAGGTCTCCTGCGCGGCGGTTCGACCGTAGAAGACGGCGACGGCAATACCTACACTTTTGCAACGATAAAACAAAATATCGTCACTTACAATGGCGATGAAAATTTAATATCAATGGTCAAGCTAAACGGCGCGACCGACCCGACTTCCGATACGGTCAACTCGACGGGCGGCAGAATGTTCGGCAGAGATATTTTTGACAACGACGCTTCTGGCAATGAGGCATCGGGCACTGCTATGCTGAACAATCTTTTCTGCGTTTGCTCGAAGGTCGAAGGCTGCGATACTCATTGGATGTCGTCAGACGGCGTGACGGTTGCTGATGTTGCTCATGCGACTTTAATCGTCGAAGAAACACGAGTGGGGGCTCGTCAACAGCTCTACCAAAGCGTAGAGACAATGTTGGAAGTTCAAGGCGACAACATCACGGAGGACATCACAAACGTAAGCGGCGCGGATATTGCTCAGCTCGCGACGCAACTCATGCAAATGACGACGCTTTATAACTTATCGCTGTCAATGGGCGGAAGGATTCTGCCGCAATCGCTTGCCGATTATCTTTAATTTGTGATTGGTGCGCAGGGTGTTTGGGGGGAAATGCCGCGCACTTTTTTTGTCTTTACAATCTAAAACTAAATTGATAAAATTTGTTCAAAGGGTAGGGCAGGTCAATTCCCACTCGAAAATTTTGGCGTCAATAGCAGGAAAAATCAATGGAAGGAGGGAACTAGTCATGATGTTGGTGAGGTTAAATACTCGACATGAATTGCCGCAAATAGCTATGAGGCAAACACAAGGTCGGCTCGACGAATCGGGAATAATTCAGCCGCGCGCACAAGGTACCAATCAGCAAGCGCGCTCGAATAAAACCGTAACTCAGCCCGGCTTAACTCTCAACAGCTACCCCAGCCGAAGAGCTTACGGTCACAGGACTATGAACGATTTGACTGCCGAGCAAGGTCGGCGCGGTCTCTCGAATGCTAATTCAGCAACTTCGAGCCATACCCGAAAAGGTTGGGCAGCGGCTACCAATGCGGCAAAACGAGGCGATGACATTTCTCAAAACGCTAAGGCTGAAATGTTTTCAAATTATCAGGCGCGAGCGGTTTTCGATTTAGGTTTCATTCCTGACCCGCAAATGCAAGGGCGTCCCAATCAAGTTGTGGGCGAACCTAATCTCGGTGATATTTCGGTCGATATTGAAACCGCGCCAAGCGCAAGGATTCAGTACACGCCGGGCAGTGTGGAAACTTATCTTCAAAATGAAGGCTTTATCCGCCATTGGGTCTCGTATGATAACTACGACATCTACGCCTGATTTAGGGAAAAGGGAAATGGGAAAAGGGAAAAGCAAGTTTGAAAGGGAAAAGTCTTGTCCCATGTCCCTTGTCCTTTGTCCCTTAAAGAAAAGTTTCAACCTGTCAGGAAAAGTTAAAGGAGGAAAGAAAATATGCTCAAAGTTAGTACCAGCAGATTCGGTGAGATTGAGGTTGATGAAGAAAAGATTGTTCATTTCAAAAACGGCATACCTGCATTCGAGGACGAACACGAATTTATTGTCCTGCCCTACGACGAGGAAAGCCCGTATTATTTCATGCAGTCGGTTAAATCGCCCGATTTGGCGTTCCTGCTGACAATTCCTTTCCTGTTCTTCCCCGATTACTCGTTCGAGATTGACGACGCGACTATTCAAGAACTCGACGTTAAAAATTACGACAAGTTGCTTTACTACTCCATGATTACAATCCCGAACGGCTCTATTCGCTACATGACAGCTAACCTTCTCGCGCCGGTCGTCATCAATACCGAGAACATGCAGGCTAAACAAGTCGTTTTGGATAAGAGCAATTACACAACTAAGCATCGCCTCTTCCCCGAACCCGCTAAAAGGGGGGTATGATAAATGCTTGTCTTGACGAGAAAACCTCGTCAGCAAATAATGATTGGCGATAATATCGTTATCAACGTCGTGGAGGTGCAGGGCGAAAACGTCCGCATAGCGATTGACGCCCCACGCGACATCAAAATTTATCGCGGCGAAATTTATCGCTCAATCCAGGAAGAAAATCAAAAGGCGGCGCAGAAAACTAACGTCGATTTGCGCGACGCGCTGCCGGGTAAGGAAATCTCAACGTCGGAAAATAAGGAATAAACCCGACGCTACACAAAGGAGTGTTCTATAATGGTAGGGAAATTGAATGACATGGTTGCAGCAGCAATGGTCGCGGATTCGGCAAGCAAAACGGGCGGCGCGGCTCAGCCCGCAGCTGTCGACTTGAGACCTTCGGCAGTGAAAGTCCCCACAGTCCAAGACCGCCAGGCGGCTAAGGAAGAGGAGCAGAAGGAAAAGGAACAAGAAGGTCGCTTGGAGCCCGGCACAATGTCCGAAGAATCCGTCAGCGAAATGACCGACACCTTCAATCAGCTCATGGACAAAATCAACTGCAACCTTGAATTCAACTACAACAAAGAAGTCGACATGTTCAACGTGAAGATGATCGACAAGGAGACTAAGGAAGTTATCAAGGAATTTCCGCCCGAAGAAATGATCGAGAACATGATTAAAGCTAAGGATTGGCTGGGCGCGTTCATCGACAAAGCGATTTGAATTGCGCCTCCTAAGGAGGGATTAAAATGGGCGTCAATGGAATTTATGGTCTGTCGGGTTCGGGGCTTGACATCGAGTCGCTAGTCAAAGTCGGCATGATGAGCAAGCAAAACGAATACGACAAGATGGCGCAAAAATACACTAAAAACGAGTGGACAAAAACCGCGCTCCTCGATTTGAGCAATCAAATTACTACTTTCAATTTGTCTTCGCTCACCGATTATAAGCTGTCGTCTACAATGAATGCTAGGACGGCGACAAGTTCCGACGAAACGGCGGTCACAGCAACCTCAAATGCTACGTCGCCTATCATGAGTCACAAAGTCGATGTCAGCAAGCTCAGCTATAACGCTTACCTTATCGGCTCAAACAACGTTTCAGATATTATCTACAAAACTAAAAACGGCACTGTCACTAACGAACAGGCAGAAAAGCTCGCAGACAATGCTAAGCTTAGCGACATACTCTTCCAAAATTTAAGTGACGGTTCTCACAACGTTACATCCACCTTGCAATCTCCTGTTGCTGTCACATCGGGCACGATAACATTAGCAAACGAATATACGACTACAAACTTGACCGACAACGGCGACGGCACATATTCCGGTTCAATAACTGGCGGCTTGTACTCTAAAACCTACGCTGACAGCAACGGGACTAAATTGCTCACAAATGGAAGAACTACCTATTTAAAAGAAGTATCGACATCAACTTTCAGCAACGGAAAAGTAACCGAGACCGCAATAACTCAAAATGGCCCAACTACTACCAGCTACAGCGTCGACATTTATGAAACGGATCCTTATAGCGGAGCTCTAACCACAACAACGAAAACATATACCGCACAAGATGACGGCTCATACAAAGCTTCCGACGGTTCAATCTTGGCTAAAAACGGCGACAATTTCACGATTACGGACTCGACCGATACGGATAATCCCCAGCAAATATATTTCACGCGCGGAAGTAAAACCGTTGTAGAAGACAGAACCATTACGTTTAATCAAGGGACGACGATTAAAACAACATCTACGAATGAATCCGGAACAAAAACAATTACCGCCGCCACAACCACAACTTCTGAATCAGGATATGCCGGCACCACGTTGAATTCTCTTGACACTTCTACTGGTACTCTCACAGCTGCCCGCAGTAATGTCAGTGCTGGGTATTCTAATGGGCAATATCCGTTAGTTCAAGGCGACGATATAGCGATGCAATTCAAAATAGGTGACGGCACTACAAATACAGAAACAATCAGTTTCACCTACGACGATATTAACGGCGGCAAGACCATGAACGATTTGGTCTCCAAAATCAACGCGGCAACCACTAACGCGGGCATTAACGTCAAGGCGGCTTATGACAATGTCAACGGCAGATTTTCTATCTACAACACCGACGGCAACAAAGATAGCAAAGTCGAAATAATGACTGTAGATAATAAAAATGTAGTTGGTGATGCTAGTAGCGCGCGTAATTACTCAAGCCAGATTACACAAAATTTCTTTAACGCGTTGGGGCTCAAACAGTTTGACGGTACGTCGCTTAGCAGTGCAGCGAAAACGCTCAGCGGTTCTTCGGCAATTTCGGTGAGCGGCGGCAACGGAGAAATTATAGTTGACGGTCTTGCCTACGAGACTAAGGACAACAAAGTTACCGTCGGCGGCGTCACTTACACCGCGACTAATACAACGGGCGTTGCTACTTTAGATGCTAATGGCAAGGTCGCGACTTTCCAATCTTCTGGGGCGGCAACTGTCACTGTCGGTCAGGACGTTGACGGGATTGTCGACAAGGTTAAATCTTTCGTCGAGAGCTACAACAAAATTCTCGGCAGTCTCTACGACGCATACAACGAAAAGCCCGAATCCGGATATACTCCGCTCACGCAATCGCAAAAAGATACCCTGAAGGAAGAGCAAATCGAGAAGTGGGAAGAAAAAGCTAAAAAAGGCCTGCTCTATCACGACCAAACGCTTTATAAGATTATCAACAACATGCGCAACGCAATTTCCAACGAAGTCGAAGGACTCAACAGCAAATACGATTCGGCTTACTCAATCGGCATTTCGACGACGGGCATTTACGGACAACTCGTCCTTGACGAAGATAAATTAAAAAAGGCACTCGCTGAAGATTCGGATGCGGCCTACAATGTCTTCGGCAAACTTGTTACAACAACTGACTCGACCGGCAAACTTGTTACCGATACCGAAAAAAGCGGCGTTGCTCAAAGGCTCAGCGATGTTTTCGCTAGTGCAACTAAAAGCATAAGAACTCGTGCGGGTTCTTCGGCGGATATTACTGAGGACAGCGACTTGAATAATCTTTTGCGCGAACTGCAAACTAAGATGAGTAACTTTAAAAAGTTGATGAGCGCGTTCGAGGACAAACTCTACAAGAAGTATGACGCAATGGAAGTCGCGCTTTCCAGACTCGGTACCCAACTCAACTTCATTACAGGCGGACAATAAAAAGCAATTAGGAATGCGTAATTAAAAACTAAAATTATTGCGCATTGCGCATTGCATTTTGGAGGTTGGTTAGAAATATGGTGATGAATCCGGCAGAACAATATAGACGACAACAAATTTTAAACGCCCCTGCGGAACAGTTAACGCTTATGCTGTATAACGGCTGCCTTAAGTTTATCGACGACGGCAAAGCGGCTCTCGAAGAAAAAAACTTTGAGGAAGCAAACGTCAATTTGCAAAAGGCGCAACGAATAATTTCCGAATTTCGCTTGACATTGAATATGGACTATGACATTTCCCACCAGCTGTTCATGTTGTACAATTACATTTACGACAGACTTGTTGAAGGGAATATCAAAAGCGATATGGCGCAGATTGACGAGGCGCGCGGCATTGTCGGCGAATTGCGCGACGCGTGGCTTGAGGCCATGAAGCGGGCGCGTTTCGAAAAGGGCGACGGCAAAGGCGGCAACGGTTATGCCTAATGATGAGGACGCGCTCAACCCCGAAGAAACTTTGAAAGAGGCGCGAAAGCTTTGGCAAAAATATCTTGCGTTGACAAAGGAGCTTCTGAAGTTCAGCGACCAAAGGGACAGCGAATTATTTGTCGAACTTGTCGACCAGCGCGGGCAACTCGTCGACAAAATTAAATCGCTCCCGAAAAATAATTATCGCGAGTCGGAAGAGTGCCAAGCCTTGATTAAGCAAATAATCCCGATGGACAACCAGATAATATATCGGGCGCGGTCGTGGCTCAATAAGTCGCGGCGGCAAAATAACACGGTGCGCTCGTATGACTTGGTGGGCTCGCAGGAATTGCGCGGCACAATCTTTAACAGGAAATATTAAATTAAAAAACTCCTCGCCGGTTGACGGGGAGTTAATTTTTTGCTCCGCTGGCTCAGCCCATTGTCAGAGCCATAATCGCTTTTTGAGTGTGCAGACGATTTTCCGCCTCCTCAAAAATGACATGCGCGTTATCCTCTAAAACGTCGTCGGTAATTTCTTCGCCGCGATAGGCGGGCAGGCAGTGCAGGACGATTGCATTTTTGCTCGCATTCCTCAAAAGTTTCTTGTTGACCTGATAGGGCATGAAAATTTTTTTACGGGCGTCGTGTTCAGCCTCTTGACCCATGCTCGCCCAAGTGTCGGTCGCGATAATGTCAGCGTCTTCAACAGCTTCAACCGGATTTTCCGTCCAAGAAAGTTTCGCGCCGGTCTCTTCAGCGTCAGCAAGCGCATTGTC
The DNA here is from genome assembly GCA_947307055.1 of uncultured Selenomonadales bacterium. Classification (GTDB taxonomy): domain Bacteria; phylum Bacillota; class Negativicutes; order Selenomonadales; family Selenomonadaceae; genus Quinella. The sequence goes on from CAMZHX010000001.1 coordinate 65,374, forward strand.
GAAAACTTTCGGATTGGGTTTGTAATCGGCGGGCGTCGCAACTGTAAGCGTCATGCCGACCTTAGCCGCGCCGTAAAGATATGAATTCGTCATGTTGTTGCCGTCGCCGACGTAAGCCATTTTGAGTGCGCGGAAATTTTTGCCTTTGTGCTCGCGAATCGTTAACAAGTCCGTTAGCACCTGGCAGGGGTGGAGCAAATCGGTTAAGCCGTTAATTATCGGAATGTCGGCGTACTTTGCAAGCTCCTCGACCTTTTCCTGCTCGAACGTGCGAATCATTATGCCGTTGAGGTAGCGTGACAAAACGCGGGCGGTATCTTTAATGGGTTCGCCGCGCCCAAGTTGCAAGTCTTTGCTCGACAGGAATAAGCCCGTGCCGCCGAGTTGGAATATCCCGACCTCAAATGAAACTCGCGTGCGCGTCGAAGATTTTTCAAAAATCATGCCGAGCGTCTTGCCCAGCAAAAGTTTATGTTCGACGCCTGCTTTCTGCATAACCTTTAATTCCGCCGCGAAGTCGAGAATTTCGGCGACCTCGTCGGTGCTCAAGTCGTGTATCGACAGTAAATCTTTTCCCTGCAACAAAATTTTTCACTCTCCTAAAACTTCGTCCAAAATTGTTATGAGTTCGTCGACCTGCGCGGGCGTGATGATAAGCGGCGGGATAAACCTAAGCACCGTGCCGACTGTGCAATTTATAATCGCGCCGTGCTTCATGCACTCGTTGACAATTTCGACGCCCGACATTTTCGGCTTATCGAGTTGCGCACCTAAAATTAAACCCTCGCCGCGAATCTCGCTAATCTGCGTGGGATATTTTTTTTGCAAGCCGATAAGTTTGTCCTTGAAATATTTCCCGACTTCCGCGACGTGCGCCAAAAATTTTTCATCGGGCACAGTGTCTAAAACAACATTCGCCGCCGCGCAGGCTAGAGGATTGCCGCCAAAAGTCGTGCCGTGATCGCCGGGCTTGAAGGCTTTTGCAACTTCCTCCGTGCAAATGAATGCGCCAATCGGGACGCCGCCCGCTAAGCCCTTCGCCAACGTGACAATGTCGGGCTTGATGCCGTACTTTTCGTAGGCAAAAAATTTCCCGCTACGACCCATACCCGCTTGAATCTCGTCGAGAATCAAAAGCGCACCGTATTTGTCGCACAGCTCGCGAACTCTCTTGAGATAATCATTTTTCGGGGGATAAACGCCGCCCTCGCCTTGAATCGTCTCCAGCATAACAGCGCAAGTCTTATCGGAAATTTTCGCGGCGAGTTCTTCCGCGTCGTTGAAGTGCACATAGTCAAAACCGCCCGGCAATGGCTCAAAGCCCTCGTGATAATGCGGCTGACCCGTCGCAACCAAAGTCGCCAAAGTCCGCCCGTGAAAACTATCCCATGCTGTAATAATTTGCGTTTTATCGGGCGAAATTTTTTTGGCGAACTTGCGAGCGAGTTTGATTGCGCCCTCGTTAGCCTCTGCGCCCGAATTGGCGAAAAATGCCCTGTCAAGCCCGCTGAGTTTCACGAGTTTAGCGGCGGCATTTGCTTGCGGCTCGGTGTAATAAAGATTGCTGACGTGGATAACTTTGGCGGCCTGCTCCGAAATGGCTTTGACGAGCGGCGGATAATTATGCCCCAAAACATTGACCGCTATGCCTGCCAGAAAGTCAACATATTTCTTGCCGTTGATGTCGTAGAGATATGCGCCCTCGCCGCGCTCCAAAACGATTTTGTAACGCTTGAACACCGGCAGATAATTTTTGTCGTCGCGCTCAAAAATTTTCTCTTCCGTCAAATAAATCACTCCTTCAAAAGTTGTTGACATTAACCAACTTCCGTGCCAAGTCCAGCCGCCGTGAACAGCTCCAAAATTATCGAGTGTGGGAGCCGTCCGTCTATTATGTACGCTTTATTCGCGCCCTTGTCAAGTGCTCGCAGGCACGCTTCGACCTTAGGAATCATGCCGCCCGAAATTATTCCGCTCTTTATAAATTCGCGTGCGTCGTCAACTTTGAGCGTCGATATAAAACTTTGCTTGTCCTCGAAATTTTTGTAGACGCCTTCGGTATCAGTCAGGAGCAAAAGTTTTTCAGCCTTGAGTGCGCCGGCAATATCCGCCGCGACGTAATCGGCGTTGATGTTGTAACTTTCGCCGTCCTCGCCGACGCCAATCGGCGCAATCACTGGAACATAACCTTGACTGATTAAGTCGTTGACAATCTGAATATTGACCTGCTTGACTTTGCCGACGTGACCAATATCAACCTTAGTTTTCTCGCCCTGCTCGTAGACCGTCGCCAATTTTTTTTCAGCGCAAATCAAATCGGCATCCTTACCGCTCAATCCGACCGCCCGAAGTCCGCGACGATTCAGCAGCGTAACTATTTCCGAATTGATTTTGCCGTCGAGAACCATTTCGGCAATTTCGACGGTCTCTTCATCGGTGACGCGCAAGCCGCTGATAAATTTACTTTCCTTGCCGAGCTTTTTGAGAAAGCCAGTAATTTCGGGGCCGCCGCCGTGAATAATCACGACGTTTATCCCAACAAATTTCATCAGCGCAATATCCTGCATAACGCTGGCTTTAAGTTCGTCGTTAATCATTGCGTTGCCGCCGTATTTGATAACCACTGTGCGGCCGTGAAATTCTTGGATATAAGGCAGAGCCTCGACGAGAATTGCTGCCCTATCGTTCGCGCTGAAATTTTTACTATCAACCATTGCTATTCATTCCTCCTTGCTGACTTTGCTTGATAATTTCTTAGGCTCCCGCTATGACTTTTGGAGAATACCAACCCAAATCAAGTGCTACACCGAGCATTAAAAGGAATATCGGCATAATCTAATTGTTCTAAAAATTCCCTAATCGCTCTGCCAAATTTTGTCGCTCAAAATGTCTATGCAAGAAATTTTCCCGTTCCGCATGAAAGAGCCGGTGTCCATTAGCGTAATTTTGTTATGCAATCGAATCGGGTAATACCAATCGCGCTTGATAAACGGCGTGGGCGTATGTCCGCAAATTATATGCGCCTTGCCACGATACCCGTTATAAAATTTTTCGCGTATCCAAAGCAAATCTTCTTCCTCTTGTTCTTCGAGCGTTTTTTTGGGATTCAAGCCCGCGTGCACGAAAATATATTCCTCGTCGCCGACAAAAATTTGATGATAATAGGGTCGCTCGTTTATGAATCGCATTGCCTGTTCAAACGCGGTCGGGTCTTTCTTCTGCCACGCTTCAAACTCTGCCTTAGTTTTGTCGCCGCCATTCGGTAGCCAAATATAACCTTCGGTGCCGCCCAGCGCGTAGTAATATAACATCATCTGCTCGTGATTGCCGCGCAGGGCTATGACGTTCGGCTTTTCGCTCATCTCCATTGCCCAACGAAAACACCGCATATTTTCTTCGCCGCGGTCAATGTAATCGCCCAGCAAAATCAGGAAATCCTGCCGCTCGTCGAAGTCTATTTTGTGGAACAGCGATAGTAGCCGCGTAAATTTCCCGTGCATGTCGCCGATTACCAATATCCTCCGATAATCCATCGCTCAATCCTCCGCCGCAAGTATTTTTTAAACGATAACTTTATCAACGCGATTTCTATCCCGCATACAAAATCACCTCGTCTTGCTGAATCTCTGCCAAAAATTTTTTATCCGAAATTCCATAGCTCACTAAATCTACGTGGCAACCGAATTCTCCTTCCAAATCGTAAATGAAGTCTATATAATCAAATGCGCTTTTAATCTTCCCTTTTTTTTTCGCAATCGGCACCGCTTTTGCTCGAATCTCTTCCAGCGTGTAAACCTTATCGTCCTTGCCCTCGCGCAAAATTTCTTTCGCCGCCGCCAAAATTTTTTCTAAGGCGTCTTCGGTCGCGTTGTCCAGCAAGTCTATTATATCAGCTCTCGTACTCATTGCCGCCTCCGAATTAAATCGTTGCATTTCTTCTCGCGGCTAATTTCTATCAAAAGTATTTATTTCCTGCATTACTTCCATTTATTCTCGCCACCGACGAAATTATTATCGTCGTCCCAATCGCCCGGCATACCCTTAGCGAAAATAACGGGCTTAGTAGAATTATCCTGCACGAACTTTGCGACGGTGCCGAGCGTTTCGGAATCAAAACCGCCGAAGCCGCGATTGCCCATGACGATTAAATCAAAATCACCCTGCGCGGTGTTGGAATTGTCGTAGAAAATGCCGACAGGCGCGGATTCGCCATTGTAAAAATTTTTCTCAAGTCCTTGCGGCAGATAAATCACGGCGTCGGCCTCGTCGCGGTAAAAAAGTTCGTCGGTATTGGCGGGCACATTCAAAATCGCCTTGACGCTCCGCGTGACTGCCTTAAGTCTGCGAAGCCTGGAGCTTGCGTCAAAAGTCGGATTGTTCCGCGCACTTTTTTATTATCGGCGACCGTTTGACAAATTATTTCGTCGCCCTCGCGCAGATTGACTGCTTGTTCCTCCGAAAGGTATATGTCGTAGTAAACGCGCTTTGATTCGAGCAAAATTACCGGCGCGTTTGGAGAAATCATTTCGCCTTGTTTCTCATAGTTGCATCATCTAGTTGAGATTTTTGCCCATTTTATCAAATCAGCGGCGGACAATGTAATAGATGCTCAAAATTTTTATAATATGTTGGAGTGTCAAAAATATGTTTACAAAAAAGTGGCGACAATTGACATAACAAAAATTTGTTAGTATTTTGCACATAGGACAAGAGAATTTGACAAGAAGATCTTGTTTACTCGCCCATTTGCCCGAATAATTTCTTGAAAAAAATCTCTAGCTATAATATAATTTGCCCGTATTAAGGCAAAATGTTTTTGGAGGTAACGATGGCGAAAGTAAATGTTGTAATGATTGTTTTGAACGCAGAATTTTTAGAACGCGCAATACAAAATTTAAATTTCGACAGAGCAAATTTGGCAACGATAATAATGGATGGCGACGAAAAATTTGTTCATATCGAAGAAAAAAATTTTCCGGTGAATTCTTTTGCTGATGTTTTGAAAACCGTCAAAAAATATAAGGATTTTATTTGGCTGATAGTCGGTTATAAGAAAAGTATCGACGACATTTTGAAGATGAAAAAATTTTTGATGTCGTTCGACGTAAGCGAGAAAAATATTGTCAACTTTGAAATGCCTGAACAAACTTCTCTGTCGTGGCTTGCCAATTTGCGTTACATTGAAAAGCACGGCGCAGATTTTTTTGCAACGGGCGATAAGCATACTCAAAATGGTTTAAATTTGGATTTTATTCCTTGTGTTTACGAGAATAAGAATTTCGCGAGAGGCGGAGTAAACCTTGCTTATCCCAAACAAGATTTGCAACAGAGTTATTTGACGGCCAGATATGTTTTCAATCACGTCATACCCGGTACGATTAAATTTGTTCTTATCGGGCTTACGCCGGATTCATTTCGTCGCGACAACGGCAAAAATTTTTTCGGCTTCCGCCAATTTCTTTCGCTTGCAACAACTGCCGCGCAACCAGATCTAAATTTCGAGACGGTAAAAATTTCCTACAAGCGCAAATTTTCATTAAAGGCAGCAGTCGATTGGAAGGATAATCAAAAAATTTTGCCGGAAGACGCGGTCGAAAAAAATATCCAGATTCTCAAGGACTACATAGAGCTTTGTCTTGCTAACGGTGCGAAACCTATTGGGCTAGTTTTTCCGTTTACGTTGCTCATGCATAAAACTTTCGACGAAGAAGTTTTGAAAAGGTTCCGCGAAACAATTCGCCAACTTGAAGAAGATTACGACTTCATGTGCGTTGATATGTTCGACCTTGAATTTGGTTATCATCGTTTTCAAAATATGACGTATTTAAACATGGAGGGTAGGCGCGCTGCCAATGCCGTTCTTTCCATGAAACTTTACACTCGCAAACTTCTTCCCATTGAAAATTTCCTCGACATGGACTACAATTCTTTTGGTGCTCTGGCGCGCTTTATTCCCAAAAATGACTACAACACATTTATAGAGCGCGTATTAAATATTTCTGTGCAAAGGATTCGCCGCAAAGATAAAATTAAAATTGCTTTCGTGACGCTTGAAGCGGCGCAATGGTGTGGAGAAGATTTATATAATTTCTTTGCTTGCGATAAACGTTTTGAAACTACCGTTTTTTTGTCTATAGATTTTCATAAGGAAATAAATGAACTTATCATGGACGATTTCCAACGCGGCATTGAACAATTTAGACAGCATGGAATAAATATTGTTGCTCTGGATAATAAAGAAGATATTGTTCCCGAACAAGATATATTTATCTTTTTGACGCCTTATCTTTCTTGGTTACCCTACATGTTTTTACCTTCAAAAATAACGCCTAAAACTTTGTTTGTCCACGTTCCCTATGCCTTTGACTCCGCCTTACATAATGACGAATTTTACAGCAAAATTCTTTTTATAGTCGGTTGGAAAGTTTTCTTTTCTTCAGTGCCCGGTCTTAAAATTTACGAAGAAAAATCCATTGTCGGAATGCCCCGAGGAGTTTACAGCGGCTATCCTAGAATGGATATTTTCTTTGATAAAAACGCAAAACTTGAATTCAATTGGAAAATAACCCGCCCTGATGCGAAAAAAATTATTTGGGCTCCTCATCATTCCATAAAAGGCGGGCCGGCAATTAAATACGCAACTTTCCAATGGAACTACCGATTTATGTACGAATTTGCAAAAGCCCACCCCGAAACGTCTTGGGTAGTCAAGCCACACCCGATGTTACTTTATACCTCTGTTACTGAGGGAGTTTTTCCTACGGTCGAAGCTTTCAAAAAATATCTGCAAGCCTGGGACGATTTGCCCAACGCGCAAGTTTACACCGGTGCTTATTATCAAAATATCTTCGCAACTAGTGACGGCATGATTCATGACAGTGCTTCATTCATCTCCGAATATCAATTTGCGAACAAACCTATGATTTATTTGACTCGCGATACCCAGTGGCATAATGAATTAGGCAAAGCAATTTTAAATGTATCATATCTTGTTGACGGGCAGGATTTGGACGGAATTGCTGCGACCATTCAAAAAGTTTTTATTGAAGGCAACGATTACAAAGCCGCCGAACGTAAAAAAATTTTCGATAAATATCTCAACTATTTCAAACATAATGGTATGTTGGCTAGCAAATTTATTTACAAGAGCATTGTCAGCAAATTGAAGAAACGCAAACATTGACGGAAATATTTTTGGGAGGTTTTAATTTGGATAAAATAGATGTTGTGCTGGTGGTTTTGAACAAGAAATTTTTAAATCGCGCAATACAGAGTTTGAATCTCGAAAAAGTGAATCTTGAAACGATAATCGCGGACGGTGCCGGGAAAAATTTTCAGTTCGAGGACAAACAATTTCCTGTAACTTCTTTCGCAAATGCGGCCAGAATTATGGAAAAGTATCAAGATTTTATTTGGCTGATTGTCAGCTACGAAAAGGGTAACGCCGATGTCTTGAAGATTAAAAAGTTTTTGATGTTGTCCGACGTGAAGGAAGAAAATATCGTCAACTTCGGCTTGGCCTCTAAAATTTCTCCGACGTGGCTCGCCAATTTGCGTTACATTGAGGAAAATGGCGCGGATTTTTTTGCGACGGGTAATAAACATACGCGGGACAATTTAAATTTAAAATATATTCCTAGCGTGAACGCGGATAAAAATCTTGCAAAAGGCGGAGTGAATCTCGCTTATTCCAACCAGGATTTGAGCCAGAGCTACTTGACGGCAAAATATGTTTTCGAGCACGTCGAGCCGAACACGATTAAATTAGTGCTAATCGGCCTCACTCCCGATTCTTTTCACCGCGATAACAGCAAAAATTTTTTCGGTTTCCAATACATTTTCTCTTTAGCGGCGACTGCGGAAAAACCGGATTTAAATTTCAACGCGGTAAAGAAAAGTATTGGCAATAATTTTTCAGTCGAAGCGGTAATTAATTGGGAGGACGAGAAGAAAGTTTTGCCGACCGACTTTGTAGAAAAAAATATTCAGATTCTCAAAGATTACATAGAACTTTGCCTTGCTAATGGAGCTAAACCTGTCGGGGTAGTTTTACCTTTCGCGCCGATTGCACGTAAAAATTACGACGCGGAAGTTTTGAAAACTTTTCGTGAAACAATTCGCTCGCTCGAAGAAAATTACGATTTTATGTGCGTCGATATGTTTGAAAATCTCGACTACGATTCTTTCGGCGATATGACGCATTTAAATTTGGGCGGCTCAATATCAATTCATTCTTTGTTTGCCATGAAACTTTATGAGCGCAATCTCATTCCCATTGAAAGTTTCCTCGATATGAAGTATGAATATTTCAGGCGGCTGTCGTGGACTGCGCCCAAAGAAAATTACAATCCTTTTATGGAGCGCGTTTTCAAAGCTTCCGCGCAGAACATTCGCGGCAAAGAGAAAATTAAAATCGGCTTTGTGATTTACGAGGTGGCGCAATGGAGCGGCGACGCGTTATACAATCTTTTCGCCAATGACGAGCGATTCGAGACGACAATTTTTTTATGCCTGCAAGTTTTTATGGCCGATAACGAACTTGTCCGAAAAGATTTTTTGCATGGCGTCGAGCAATTCAAATCGCATGGTTTGAACGTGGTCGCGTTAGAAGAACGAGATGCCGAAGTTCCAGAACAAGATGTGCTCATCTACTTGACGCCTTATTTTAATACTCTGCCGATTTCCCTCCGTTTCTTAAACATGACCCCCAAAACTTTGACAGCGTATATCCCTTATTCTTTTGACATAGCGTTAAGTGTAAATTCTTATTATAATTTTGATATCATGCGCATTGCGTGGAAGGTTTTCTTGTCGTCAGCTATCAGTTTGGAACTTTATAAGGAAAACTCCACGATTGATTTACCGCAAGGAATTTTCAGTGGCTATCCGCGAATGGACATTTTCTTTGAGAAAGATAAAAAATTTAAGTTTGAATGGAAAATGGCACAACCCGACGCAAAAAAAATTATTTGGGCACCGCATTGGTCGATAAGAGGTACTTCAAATGTCAGATACGCAACGTTTCATTGGAATTATAAATTCATGTACGAATTTGCCAAAGCGCATCCCGAAACATCTTGGGTAGTCAAGCCGCACCAAGCGTTATTTTTCTCGACCGTCAATGAAAAAATTTTTCCGTCCGTTGAGGCTTTCAAAGAATATCTGCAAGCTTGGGACGACCTTCCCAACGCGCAAGTTTTCACAGGGACTTACTATCAAGAAATTTTTGCCACTTCCGACGCCATGATTCAAGACAGCGGTTCTTTTATCGCCGAATATCAATTTGTGAACAAGCCGATGATTTTCTTGACACGCAATGGCGAAGTTTTCAACGAATTGGGCAACGAGATTTTAAAAACTTCCTACCTTGTCGACGGAAGAAATTTTAACGCAATCACCGAGGCGATTCAGAAAATTATTATCGAGGGCAACGACGACAAGGCCGCCGAGCGCAAGGAAATTTTCGACAAGTATCTCAACTATCCCGAATATAACGGCATGTTAGCGAGCGAATTTATTTATAAGAACATTGGCGACGAGATTTTGGAGAGATAGAAATGGAAAAAGCAAATGTTGTGATGATTGTTTTGAACAGGGAATTTTTGTACAACGCTATACAAAATTTAGACCTCGACAAGGCTAATTTGAAAACGTTAATCATGGACGGAGATTGGAAATTTCTTCAGGTTGGCGAAACAAAATTTCCTGTGACTTCCTTCGCAAATGCTCCGAAAATTATCAAAACCTACAAAAATTATGTTTGGTTAATTGTCGGTCATGAAAAAGGTATCGGCGACGTTCTGAAGATGAAAAAATTTTTAATGTCGTTCGACGTGAAGGAAGACAACATAGTCAACTTTGAAATGGACGGACAAATCTCTTCGACCTGGCTTGCCAATTTGCTTTATATCGTGAAACGCGGCGCGGATTTTTTCGCGACAGGCAATGAGTATATACGCGACAATTTGGATATGAAATTTATTCCGCGTGCGAACGCAAATAAAGAACTCGCAAAGGGGGGAGTAAATCTCGCCGATGTCAAACAGGATTTGCAACAGAGTTATTTGACGGCAAAATTTATTTTCAATCACGTTGCGCCCGGCACAATTAAATTTGTGTTAATCGGGCTCACTCCTAATTCCTTCCGCTACGACAACGCCAAAGATTTTCCACACTGCGGAAAAAATTTTCAATACGCGGCGTCTCTTAATTCTTACCAAAATGCTCATGATATTATGTTGCGAAATTTAATCAGCGATGAAGTCAAAAAATTTTTCGTGATAACTTTGGAGCAAGCGGATTTAAATTTCGACGCGCTAAAAAAATCTTTTAATGAATTCTCCGTTAAGGCAGTAAGCGATTGGGAAGACGAGCCGAAAATTTTGCCGGAGAATTCAGTCGAAAAAAATATTCAGATTCTTAAAGACTACATTAAGCTTTGTCTTGCCAATGGCGCGAAACCTGTCGGGGTAGTTTTCCCGTTCGCGCCGATTGCTCGAAAAAATTACGACGCGGAACTTTTGAAAAGTTTTCGTGAGACAATTCGTCAACTTGAGGAAAATTACGACTTTACTTGTGTTGATATGTTCGAAAAGCTCGGCTACGATTGTTTTAGCGATATGACGCACTTGAATTCCAACGGCACAATATCGACGCATTCCCTGCTTTCTTTGAAACTTTGCAAGCGCGATTGCCTTCCCGTCGAAAGTTTCCTTGATATAAATTACGAATATTTTTACAGGTTGGCATGGGCTGCAAGCAAAGATGAATATAATGCTTTGCTGGAACAAATTTTCAAAGTCTCTATGCAGAAAATTCGTCGCAAAGATAAAATCAAAATTGGATTTACTATGGTCGAGGCGGCTCATTGGTGCGGAAAAGATTTATACGATTTGTTTGCAAATGATGAACGTTTTGAGACGAGCGTTTTCTTGTGCAGGGATTTCAGCAAACCCGCAAACGCCGTTGTAAAAAAAGATTTCTGGCACGGCGTAGAGCAACTGGAATCGCACGGAATAAAAGTTATTGCTGTGGACGACAGAAACGCCGCCATTCCCGCTCAAGATGTACTTATATATTTATCGCCATATGTTAAGCGTTTTTCCAAATTTTTTCAATTTAGCAACGTCACGCCAAAAACTCTTGTAGTTCACATTCCCTACGGCTTTGATTCATCTTACCATATAAAAGTTTTTTACAGCGGAATAATTTTTCTCACTCTCTGGAAAGTTTTCTTTTCTTCGCTCATAACCTTCGACATTTACAAGAAGAAATGTGTAATCGGTGCGCCGCGTGGACTTTACAGCGGCTATCCCAGAATGGACGTTTTCTTTAAAAGCAACACGAAATTTCACTTCGATTGGAAAATGGCACGTCCCGACGCAAAAAAAATTATTTGGGCTCCTCATCATTCCATAGTTGGCGACGACTCTATCAGGTACGCGACATTTCATTGGAATTATAAATTCATGTACGAGTTCGCCAAAGCGCACCCGGAAATTTCTTGGGTAGTCAAGCCGCATCCTTGGTTGCTTTATACGGCGGTGCGTGAAAAAGTTTTTCCTTCAACTAATGCTCTCCAAAAATATCTGCAAAGATGGAACGAACTTCCCAATGCAATGGTTTATACGGGAGCTTATTATCAAGAAATTTTTGCCACCTCGGACGGCATGATTCATGATTGCGGTTCTTTTACCGCTGAATATCAATTTGTCGATAAGCCGATGATTTACTTAACTCGCGACACGCAAAAATTTAACGAGCTCGGCGAAGAAATTTTGAAAGTGTCTTATCTTGTCAACGGAAAAGATTTTAAAGGAATTGCCGCGATTATGCAAAAAGTTTTTATCGAGGGCAACGACGATAAAGCCGCAGAGCGTCGAAAACTTTTCGATAAATATCTCAACTACCCGAAAGCTAACGGCATGTTGGCTAGCGAATTCATTTACAAGAGCATTGCTGACGAGTTCAAAGAAGATAGTTGAAAAATTTTCTTCTCTAAAATATAATATCTAGAGATTTTATGATTTTTGAGGTGGATATATGGAAAAAGTAAATGTTGTATTAGTCGTTTTGAATAGGGAATTTTTGGATAGTGCTCTGAACAATTTAGATTTCGATAAAGTAAATTTGAGCGCAATTTTTATGGACGGTGGCGACGAAACTTTTCCGTTCGGCGACAAAAAAATTCCCGTTAACTCATTCGCGCTCATTCACAAGGAGATGAAACTGTACAAGGATTTTGTGTGGCTGATTTGCGGTTACGTGAATGACGTCGACGACGTTTACAAAATGAAACGTTTTTTAATGACGTTCGACATAAGCGAAGACAATATCATCAACTTTGAAATGGTCTTAAAAATGTCCCCGACGTGGCTTGCTAATTTGCGTTACATTGAAAAGAACGGTGCGGATTTTTTTGCAACGGGTAATGAATGCGCTCAGAACAATTTAAATCTAAATTTTATTCCTCGCGTAAATGTCGGTAAAAATCTCGGCGGAGTAAATCTTGCCGATTCCTATCAAAATTTGCGTCAAAGCTATCTGACGGCAAAACATGTTTTCGAGCACGTTGCGCACGGCACGATTAAATTTGTCCTCATTGGACTTACGCCGGATTCTTTCCGCAATGACAGCGAAGAAGTTTTCTTTAATTCTCGCAGTGTCTTTTCTTTTGCTAAAGCCGCCGCGCAACCGGATTTAAATTTTAACAATATAAAGGCTACCAAAAATAACGAATTCTCCGTAAGAGCCGCAATCGATTGGAATGACGTAAAATCCTTTTCGACCGTTGCTTTTGAAAAAAATGTCGAGGTTCTCAAAAACTATATTGAACTTTGCCTTGCTAACGGTGCCAAACCTATCGGAATAGTTTTTCCTGTCGCGCCCGCTTTAAGAAAAATTTACAACAAAAAACTTTTGACCACTTTCCGCAAAACAATTCACCAACTCGAAGAAAATTACGACTTTGCTTGCGTCGATACATTCGGAATCAATCTTAAATACGATTGTTTCTCCAATATGACGCATTTAAACTTAAGAGGTTCCTTGTTCACAAATTCTTTTCTCGCCTTCGAACTCTACAAGAAAAATCTCATTCCTTTAGAGAGCTTTTACGAAATGAATTATGATTATCTTGATAATATGCTAAAGCTTTTGGGCGAAGACGAGACAAATGAGCTGATGGAACGTATTTTTGAGATGTCTATTCAAAAGATTCGGCGCAAAGACAAAATTAAAGTCGGCTTCGTGCTTTATGATTCGTCAATGTGGTGTGGTGACGACTTGTACAATTTTTTTGCCGCTGACAAGCGATTTGAGCCAACGGTTTTCCTATCATTGCGAATGGACAAGGCCGATAGGGAACTTACAAGAAAAGATTTCCTGCACGGCGTTGAACAATTTAAATCACATGGTTTAAACGTCGTTGCTCTGAGCGATATAAATGACTTTGTTCCTGAGCAAGACATACTTATTACGTTGACCTATTTTTTCTTGCGTTTATCCAATGCTTTTCATATTGAAAACTTGACGCCAAAAACTTTGCTAGTTCATATGCCCTATTCATTTACCGTATCGAGCCATAAAAAAGGTTTTTACAGCAAAAATCCTATCTTCAATATCAACTGGAAGATTTTCTTTTCTTCGGTTTTCACACTCAATCTTTATAGTAAGAATAACATTTGCGGAATGCCACGTGCTTTTTTCAGCGGTTATCCTAAGCTTGATGTTTTCTTTGAGAAAAATGCAAAGTTAGAGTTTGAATGGAAAATGGCTCGTCCCGACGCAAAGAAAATTATTTGGGCACCGCACCATTCCATAAAAGGCACCTCAAATGTCAAATATGCAACCTTTCAATGGAATTATCAATTCATGTACGACTTTGCTAAGGCGCATCCGGAAACATCTTGGGTAGTCAAGCCGCACCCAAATTTACTTTTCACGGCGGTAAGTCAAAAAATTTTCCCGTCTATCGAAGCTTTCAAAAAATATTTGCAGAAATGGGATGACCTTCCCAATGCACAAGTTTATACCGGAGCTTATTATCAAGCAATTTTCGCCACTAGCGACGGCATGATTCACGACAGCGGCTCTTTCATTGCCGAATACCAATACGTTGATAAACCCATGATTTATTTAACCTGTGATAGTCAAAATTTTAACGATCTTGGTAACGAAATTTTAGGCGTCTCCTATCTCGTCGACGGAAAAGACTTGGACGCAATCGCTGCGCTTATGCAAAAAGTTTTCATAGACGGCAACGACGATAAAGCCGCAGAGCGTCGAAAACTTTTCGATAAATATCTCAACTACCCGAAAGCTAACGGTATGTTGGCGAGCGAATTCATTTATAAGAGCATCGCTGACGAGTTTAAGGAGGAAACTTAATGACAATAGGTTACACGACGGGTGTTTACGACCTCTTCCACATTGGGCATTTAAATTTGCTGAAAAATGCTAAGGGGCTTTGCGACAAGTTGATTGTCGGCGTGACAGTCGATGAGCTTGTCAAGTACAAGCACAAACGCGCCATTATCCCCTTCGAGGACAGATTGGAAATTGTCCGCTCAATCAAATACGTTGACGCGGCGATTCCTCAAGAAGACATTGACAAGTTCGCGGCGTGGGAAAAGCTTAAGTTCGACATTCTCTTTGTCGGCGACGATTGGTACCAGTCGGATAGTTGGCAGGCTATGGAAGAAAAATTTAAGCGCGTCGGCGTCAAAGTGGTTTACTTTCCCTACACGAAGGGCGTCAGCTCGACCGTCATAAGCAAAGCTTTAAATTTGGTTAGGGAGATTGATTGAGTATGTTTGACAAAAATTTCTGCATGAGCTCCTATCTTGCGTTCAGGTACATTGAGCGCGACGACATGGATTTTTTCGAGGGACTTCACCACAGAAATATCGCACCGGTTAAGCCGGAAGATAAAATCAAAGTTTCTTCTGCCGATGACATTGACGCGGCGATTGAGAAAAATTTTCCCAAGTTGCGCGGCAAGAAACTTGGCTTGATGTTGTCAGGCGGCATGGACTCGGCAAATTTGGCGGCGTACATGATTGGTTGCGACGCTTACACGTTCAGATTTTTGGACGGCAACTTTCAAAGCGACGAGCTTGAGCGGGCTAAGTATTATGCCAAAACTTACGGCTTGAAACTTCATTACGTCGACATAAATTGGCAGGCGATTGAGCCGCATGTTGACCCCCTCTTGAAAAATAAATGTGCGCCCGTTCACTCAATCGAGCCTCAACTCCTCGCGGCGGCCGAGCAGGCTAAAGCTGACGGCGTAGAAATGCTCATCGTCGGCGAGAGTAGCGATTTAATTTTCGGCGGCATGGATAAACTTTTGGCGCAAGATTGGAACTTCGACGACTTCGCTAAGCGTTACACCTTCCTGAATCCTGCCGACGCTTTGAAGAATCCCGTTGACATGAGTTATCTTTTTGAGCGTTATCGTCAAGGCGACAAAATCAATTTCTTGACTTTTATGGACGATGTTTTTTCCATTGAAAGTTCGAGCTCTTACTTGAATGCCTTTGAGACCGCGCAGATTGATTACTTTGACCCATATGCAAATTTGGTTATGGCGGAGCCGCTTGACTTGCAGCGCGTCCGCAACGGCGAGCCAAAATATTTGATTCGCGAGCTGTTCGCTAAAAAATATCCGAACTACCCGATTCCCGATAAAGTTCCGATGCCGCGTCCAGTTGATTTTTATTTTGCCGATTGGCAGGGACCGACTCGTCCGGAGTTCAAAAAAAATCTCGACATGAAAAAATTCACAGGCAATCAAAAGTGGCAACTTTGGTGCCTAGAAAGATTTTTAAATCTTTTTGAACCGTTGTAAATTTTTATCGAGAAAAACTTTAAACGTTAATTCTGTTTCCTCAAGCGTAATGAACATTTTCTTGAAAAGTTTATGGACGTATGATATATTTAGTGTGGCAGGCAGTTCGATGCGTCGGCTTACCTTCCTCGGAAGAAGGGAGGTGACGCGTATGGATTTTCTTGACTGGATTGACCTTGCGTCTAACGTCGGAACGTTCATCATTGCGTTGCTGACATTCTTCAAAGATAAAAAGTAAGCCGTAAAACGTACGGCACCAAACTCGCGTAAATATTAACCGAGGAAGGAGCCGACGGGATCAACATCGACACCTGCCATTAAAATTGTCTTTTTGACTCCAAGATAATATCACGGCTGGAAGAAATTTTCAAGCCTCAAGCGCAATGAATATTTCCTTGAAAACTTTATGGACATATGATATATTTATTGCGGCAGGCAGTTCGATGCGTCGGCTTACCTTTCTCGGAAGAAGGGAGGTGGCGCGTATGGATTTTCTTGACTGGATTGACCTTGCGTCTAACGTCGGAACGTTCATCATTGCGTTGCTGACATTCTTCAAGGATAAAAAATAAGCCGTAACCACGGCTCCGAAAATCGCTTAAAGTATTAACCGAGGAAGGAGCCGACGGGACTAACATCGACGCCTGCCATTAAAATTGTCCTTTTGACGCCAAAATAATATCACGACTGGAAGAAATTTTCAAGCCTCAAGCGCAATGAAATTAAAGCTATCGTAGTCGAAGAGCCCGCGCGCCGTCAATTTTATTTCGGGGATAACTGGCAACGACATAAAAGTTAGCGTCATAACCGGTTCGACTTCCTTGCTGATTCCTAATTCGGCGTGCGCTTTTTCGTGAAGGGCATCGAGTTTTTCTTTGAGCTCCTCGCCCGTTAAGTCGCTCATTAAGCCCGCGATTAGCAACGGTATCATTGAAATAATCCTGCCGCCGTTGACTAAAACCATGCCGCCTTCCATTTTTATCAGAGCCTCGACCGCGCAGAAAATTTCATCGTTACTTGTTCCCGCCGCGATTATGTTATGCGAATCGTGCGCGACTGATACCGCAATCGCGCCGCGCTTTATTCCGTAGCCGCTCAAAAATCCCAAGCCAATTTTGCCCGTCTCATGATGACGTTCAATCACCGCGACTTTGCAAATGTCCTGCGCGGGGTCGAAAATAAAATCGCCGTCTGTGTCGCGTTTGACTTCGGCGATAATTTTTTTGCTCACGACGCCGCCCGGCAAAATTTTTATCACATTGACTTTGCTACTCGTCAAATGCATTTTCAAGCGGTCGACGGAAAAATTTTTAACCCTGACGCTGCCGCGCACACTCGAAATATCAGCGGGAATAATTTTGGGCAGATACTTCCCATTTTCCGCAACGAGCTCACCGCCTATCCAAACTCTATCGACGTGGAAATTTTCTAGGTCATCGAGCAAAACTAAATCGGCATGTCCTCCGATAATTATCGCGCCCCTGTCGTAAATTCCAACCGACTCCGCAGCATTCACCGTCGCAAGTTGAATCGCCGTTATCGGGTCAAGCCCTTCCGCGATGCACTTTCTTATATCTTTATCAATGTGGCCGAGTTCCAAAATAGTTTTCGGCTGGCAATCGTCCGAGCAAAGTAAAACGCGGCGGCTGTTCGTAGGCGTCACGCCCTTAATCAAAGTCTTCAAGTCGTGGCACGCCGAGCCCTCGCGAATCAAAACATACATTCCCTTTGCAATGCGTTCGTGCATTTCCTCTACGGTCGTGCATTCATGGTCGCCGCCGATGCCCGCGCTCATGTAAGCGTTGAGACTTTTGCCAGTCAACTTCGGCGCGTGCCCGTCAATCAGCTTGCCTAATTTCTGCGCGAGCAAAATTTTATCCAAAGCTTTATCGTCGCAGTTGATAATGCCGGGCGCGTTCATGAATTCGCCAAGCCCAAAAATATTTTCGTCGCCGAGAAGTTCTTCCATGTCCGCCGCCTCAATCACTGCGCCCGCGTCCTCAAAAGGCGTCGCAGGTACGCAACTAGGCATAGCGTAAACGATATTAAGTTTGGTACGCGTTGCGGCGTCGAGCATGTAACGAATACCGCGCAGTCCGCAGACATTTGCTATTTCGTGTGGGTCAGCGATAATCGTCGTGGTGCCGTGCGGAACAATTATCCTGCCGAGCTGTTCGGGGCTTATGTAGGAGGATTCAATATGGATATGCCCGTCGATAAAGCCAGGCGCAAGATATTTCCCGCCCGCGTCGAAAATTTCCTTGCCGTCGTATTCAGCGTCGCCCATGCCGATAATTTTCCCGTCGTAAATCGCGACCTCGCCCAAAGTAATTTCGCCGCTCAACACGTTGACAATCCGACAATTTTTAATCACGAGGTCGGCTTTGATTCTGCCCGCCGCCGCCGAGATTAAATTACGCAATAAACTTTTCCCTTCTCCCATTTCCCTTTTCCCTTTCAAAGAAACATATACTTCAAAATGAATAGCACCGTCAAAATGTACATGAGCGGCGTAACGTCTTTGCCCTTGCCTGCGAAAACGTGTAAGATTGTGTAGGAGATGACGCCGAAGCAAATTCCTTCCGAAATCGAATACATGAACGCCATTGAGAAAATTGTTATATAAGCTGGAACCGCCGTCAAAGTGTCTTCCGTCCAACTGATTCGGGCGACTTGTTGCATCATAAGAAAGCCGACAATTATAAGCGCGGGAGCCGTCGCGAATGCCGGAATTGCTAGGAACACTGGCGAGAAGAATAACGCTAAGAAAAATAAACAACCCGCCGTGATTGCCGTCAAACCCGTCTTGCCGCCCTCAGCTATGCCCGCTGACGACTCGACAAATGTTGTTATCGTCGACGTGCCCATTAACGAGCCCGCCGTTGTCCCGATTGCGTCTGTCAATAAAACTTGCTTGACTTTGGGGAGTCTGCCGTCTTTATCGAGGAGATTTGCTTTCGACGCGCAGCCGATAACCGTCCCGATTGTGTCGAACAGGTCAACGAATAGGAACGCCATAAGCACCGAGAAAAATTCAAACGACATAACCGAGCTGAAATCGACTTGCATTAACGTAGGCTCAAGCGACGCCGGCATTGAGATTATCCCGTTCGGAAAGAGGCTGAAAAATCCTTTGTCGGGATTGGGGACGTAAAGTCCGGTTGCCTGACAAATCATGCCAAGACCCCACGTCAAAATTATTCCGAATAACACCGAGCCTTTGACATTTTTTATCAGCAGGAAGGAAGTCACCAGCAAGCCGATTAGCGCGAGTAATACCGTTATCCCTTCCGATTGGAACATGCCGCCTTCGACCGAACTTTTGAAGGAATACAGCGTGACGAGCGTCGGACCTGCTACGACTATGTGCGCGTTTTGCAAGCCGATAAAACTTATAAAAAGTCCGATGCCGACCGACACCGCAATTTTCAGCGATGGTGGAATTGCATTGAAGATTGCCTCGCGAATGTTCACAAGCGATAGGAAAATAAAAATGACACCCTCAACGAAAATTGCTGCAAGTGCTTGTTGCCATGTGTAGCCCATGCCGATAACCACCGTGTAAGCAAAGTAGGCGTTAAGCCCCATGCCCGCCGATAGTACAAAAGGCATGTTCGCAAGGAGTGCCATACAAAAAGTTGCGAACGCCGAAGCAAGCGCAGTTGCCGTGAAAATCGCGCCCGTGTCCATGCCTGACGCCCCTAAGATAATCGGGTTGACCGCGAGGATATAAGCCATCGTCATGAACGTCGTAATGCCCGCCATAACCTCAGTCTTAATGTCCGTGCCGCGCTCTTTGAGTTCAAAAAATTTTTCCATAGATGATTCCTTTCTTTAGTTGGATTTAGAAAGGATTTTACACGAAAAGTTTTTCTAAGTCAAAAAGCAACGCGACTTTGTAACTGCGTGACGACTCGATTACATTAGCTGATTTTGTTTTCTAAGAAGATGACCGCCGCGCAGATTGCAATCACGAATGCCGCCGCGTAAAAATCTAAGCTCGTAAGGCGAAGTTGTTTCATATGCGTTCGCCCTTCGCCGCCACGATAACAGCGCGCTTCCATTGCCATTGCTAAATCATCTGCCCGCCGAAAACTCGACAAAAATAACGGAACCAATATCGGCACCATTGAACGCAATCTTTTTAGCAAGCCGCCCGAATTGAAGTCTAGCCCACGCGATTTTTGCGCCTTGATTATTTTGTCGGTCTCCTCAAGTAGCGTCGGCACAAATCTTATCGCTATCGTCATCATCATCGCCAGTTCATGCGAAGGCACGCCAAATTTTTTCAGCGGCGATAAAAGTTTTTCGGTTGCGTCGGTCAATTTAAGCGGCGAGGTCGTGAACGTCAGCAAACTTGCCAAAATTATCAGCAAAACCAATCGCAAAGATATTTTCACGCCGTAGAGGATTCCTTCGGTCGTCACTTTGAACACGTAGAATTTTGCTATGACTTCGCCGTCGTGGCTCACGAAGTGAATCAGCAATGTAAATAAAATTATCCAACTCAGCGGCTTGACGGATTTTAAAACGGTCAGCGGCGGCACTTTCGACAAAAAAATTAGCCCCGCCGTCAAAATCGTCAGCAAAAAATATCCTTCCCAACTTTCCGCCGCGAAAATTAAAATCATCAGCGCGAATAGCAAAATTATTTTCGTGCGCGGGTCTAGCCGGTGCAAAATCGATTGTCCTGGAAAAAATTGTCCGAGCGTTATATTTTGTAACATTTATCCCCCTAAACATCGTCGCGATACATAATCGGCAAAGTTTTTATCCGCAAATGATTTTTCTTCAGCCAGACCGTCAACATGCGCTCCGAAAAAAATGACATCATGCGCGAATAAACATGCGGCGCGTCGATTAAATTTTTGTCGCCGATTTGGACTTTGGCGGCAAGTTCTTCTGTCGCGTCGAGCATGAACGAAAATAACCACTCGCAATACGCATTAAAAATATTTCGGCGCGTAATGTGCATTCCGTAGAGGAAACAGACGTAGCCGTTGATAACTGCGTCGTAAGCGTCGAAGTAATCGGGCTGATTTTTGGTCAAGTGCTTGCGGACGACTTTTTCGGACAACGCGACGAGTTCCGGAAATTTCGTAGAATAAATCATGAGTTCAAGTTGAGTTCGGTCGCTCAAGCGTTCGGTGTGGACGATTATATCGTAGTCGCTCAAAAGTTTTAGAATCTCGGCTTCGGACAAAAGATTTTTGGCGTTGAAGACGTATTCACCAGGGCGATAAATTTTTTGATTAGTTTTGGTCGTGAAAAAGCGTCGGTAGTGTACAAAGCCCGTGTGAGTATGCGTCGTATTTTTCCAAAGCCAGTAAAGCGCGGTGACTTCGTCGAGGAAAGGATTTAGGCGGCTGATATTATCGCCGGTGTCGTCGCCTATGTAGCCGAAATCATTTTTAGCGCGAGCGTGTCCGGCGTGAATAATTTTGTAGCAGGGCGGGAGCTTAGCAAGTTTAGCGTCCTTGTGCGTGACGATATAAATTCCGACATCGGCGGGCGGTACGGATTTTTTAATCAAACACCACGCGCCGTTC
The DNA here is from genome assembly GCA_947307055.1 of uncultured Selenomonadales bacterium. Classification (GTDB taxonomy): domain Bacteria; phylum Bacillota; class Negativicutes; order Selenomonadales; family Selenomonadaceae; genus Quinella. Next base: position 86,773 of record CAMZHX010000001.1, read on the forward strand.
TCCGTAGCAAAACTTTCAACTTGCGCGAAGATTTTTTGATTAGTTGCGAGCCAACTTTCAAGCGGCGAATTTTTCCTGACGAATAGCAAAATTTTTTCCGTCGCGTCGTTAGTTTGAATCATCACGTCGATAAATTCTTCGGGCGACCGCTCCTCACTTAAAATAATCGCGTCGAAGATATGAAATTTACATTCGTCGAAGTCGCGATAAATTTTGTCGTAAATATTTTCGGCAATAGGGAAGAGATTTTGTCCGACGCAATCAAGCGCAATTTTCAAATCGCCGCGAGTATTGAAATCGCTTTTAGTTATGTAGGCGTCAAAGTCGAGGGCGCGAGCGGAAATTTTTTGATTGAGGACTTGCACGAGGACGGCGAGGGCTTTGTTTGAAAAGAAGCCGTCGAAAGATTTTTTAGCGAAGGCGACAGCTGACATAACTTGAGTATTCAGCGGGAAGCTTTCAAGATAGTTTGTGAGCTTAATTTGGTCGGTGAAAATCAAATACTCCGCGTCGAAATTTTTATCAGGGAAATCTATCTGCCCGACGACTTCGACGGGTTTATCGCCGATAATTTTTTTGAACTCATCGAGGTCGCCGCAAATCAGCACGCGAGGCACATAAGTCATAAAAAATTCCTCCTTTGCTCGAAAATTTTAAGCAGGGAGGTTTAATTCGTCAAGCGGATTGGTTATAATGGGAAAAATTTTAGGAAGGTGAGCGATTTGACGGAAAAGGAAAAAATGCTCGCGGGGCAATGGTACGACGCGAATTTTGACCCGAAGTTGATAGAGGAGCGCGTATTTGTCAAAGATTTATGCCTTGAGCTAAATTTGACACGTCTGCAGGATTTGAATCGGCGCAGAAAAATTTTGCGGGAGATTTTGCCGAAAGTCGACGTGGAGACGGTAGAAATTTTATCGCCGTTCATGGTCGATTACGGTTACAACATTTTTTTAGGCGCGGGAACTTTTTTGAATCACAACTGCTATCTCATGGACTGCGCGGAGATTCGTCTTGGCAAGAAAGTTTTCGTCGGCCCGAATTGCGGCTTTTACACGGCGATTCACCCGCTCGACTTTGTTAAGCGCGCTGAAGGTTTGGAGCGCGCTGAACCGATTGTGATTGGCGACGACGTTTGGATTGGCGGCGACGTGACGATTTTGCCTGGCGTGACGATTGGGCGCGGCGCAGTTATCGGTGCGAAATCACTTGTAACAAAAGATATTCCCGAAAATGTTATGGCGTTTGGGAATCCGTGTCGTGTCGTGAAAAAAATTGGGCTGGAGACTTTACTTGTATGAATCGCGACAAAGATTTTTATTGGAAGCTGTTCAAGTCGACGTTTATCGTGAGCATGTTCACGGTTGGCGGCGGCTACGTGATAATTCCGCTACTCAAAGCAAAGTACGTTGACGAGTACCACTGGATAAGTGACGAGGAGACTTTGAACATGGTCGCGATAGCGCAATCGACGCCGGGCGTTATGGCGGTGAATACGGCGATAATGTTGGGCTATCGCATGGCGGGTGTTATGGGCGCGTTGACGGGACTGTTCGCGACTGTCCTGCCGCCGCTGATTATAATTACAATCGTGGCGACGTTTTACGACATAGTTGCCTCGAACGAATACGTCCAACTGGTCTTGAAGGGTATGCAATGTGGCGCGACGGCACTTTTATTGAACGTGGCGATTGACCTGCTCAAAAAGCAATTCTCCAAGAAACTAATCTTGCCGATTGTGATAATTATCGGGACATTTGTCGCGAACTTATTTTTCAACGTGAACATAATGATATTGGTAGCGATTGACGGCGTGATAGGATTTTTCCTTATGCGCGACAAAAAGTACGAATGAAAAAGCCCGCCTGTTACGACGGGCTTAAAATTTTAGATATGGACTTCTGCCGTTGAGTTGGCAGGAGTTTTTTATTGTTCGACTGTTTCTGCAGGTATTTCCGCTTCTTTATCGATGACGGTCAGTTCGCGATAGCGAGCCATACCGGTGCCTGCGGGGATAAGTTTACCGATGATGACATTTTCCTTGAGACCGACGAGCGGGTCGATTTTGCCTTTGATAGCGGCGTCGGTTAAAACTCTAGTAGTTTCCTGGAAACTTGCCGCGCTGAGGAAGGAATCTGTTGCGAGCGAGGCTTTAGTAATGCCCAGAAGGATTGGTTTAGCGACGGCGGGTAAATTGTCTTCTTCGATTGCCTTAGTATTAGCCGCCTCGAAAACGTTCATATCGACGAATTCACCGGGTAGAAATTCGGTTGAGCCGCTGTCTTCAATCTTCACTTTGTGAAGCATTTGCCTGACCATTACCTCGATATGTTTGTCGTTTATTTCGACGCCCTGAGACTTGTAGACCTTCTGAACCTCTTTCACCAGATAACGGTGCGTCTCCTTTAAGCCGCAGATACGCAAAATGTCATGCGGATTCTTCGCGCCGTCTGTTATCGATTCGCCTGCTTTTATGCGCTCGCCTACTTTCACGCGCGGTATAACTCCAAACGGTATCGAATACTCTCGTCGCTGTAAATTCTCTCCGTCCTCCGGCTCCACCACTAGCACTCGTAAACCATTCTTGTCTGGCTCGCCTTCTCGCACTATCCCTCCTATCTCACTTATTATCGCACTCATTTTCGGTTTGCGCGCCTCAAATAACTCCTCCACCCTTGGTAAGCCCTGCGTGATGTCTCCGCCCGCTACTCCTCCAGTGTGGAACGTCCTCATAGTCAGCTGCGTGCCCGGCTCCCCGATACTCTGCGCCGCGATTATCCCTACCGCTTCGCCTACCTCAACCTCGCTTCGGTTCGCTAGGTCCCAACCATAACACTTCTTGCACACTCCTTGCCGACATTTGCACGTCAGCACACTACGAATTTTTACCTTGTCCCTTACACCGCTTATCGCTTCCGCTAGCTCCTCCGTGATTAAGGTGTTAGGTTTTAGGTGTTCGGTGTTAGATAGCTCCACTTCCTCCGCTAAAAACCGTCCCACTATACGGTCCTTCAGGCTCTCTATCACTCCCCGACTGCCCTCTTTTATCGCCTCGACCTCTATACCCCTTATCTTATTGTGCCGTATCTGTATCGCTGCTATGCGCTCGTCGGTCAGTAAAGGGGAAAGGGATATGGGCGAAGGGGAAAGGGTTGATGTTGGGGTTATTTTCGTTCCGTCATTCATTATTACGCAAACTACCTCTTTGTCCCCATACTCGCGTTCAAACGCCCCCCTTATTTGCTCCCGCTCCAACGCGTCTCGCGTGCCCAATATTATTACTTCCGTCACTCGACTGTGATTCACCGCTTCAGGCGCACTCAAATTCGTCCCTCTCAAGACCACCGTTGCCGCGCCACTCTCCCCTATTTTTATCAGCTTCTCCTCGTCCAATACCGTATCCGCTCTTAACGCGACTTCCCCAGTCTCCGCATTTATCACGTCCGCGCCTAAGACTCGCCCCATTAGCTCTTCGCTCAGGATCTCCAGCGCGTCAAATGTATCCTCCGCTAAACGCGCCCTCACCAGCTTTAAATTAACCGTCTCGACGTCGCAGTCATCTTCACGAACTATTACATCCTGCGCTACGTCCACTAGTCGCCGCGTCAAATACCCACTGTCCGCCGTCCTCAATGCCGTGTCCGCTAGGCCCTTGCGTGCTCCGTGACTGCTTATAAAATAGTCCGAGACGCTCAAGCCTTCCCTAAAATTCGCCGTTATCGGTAGGTCGATTATCTTACCACTAGGATCCGCCATTAATCCGCGCATTCCCGCTAATTGCCTCATCTGCTGTTTGTTGCCGCGCGCTCCTGAGTCCGCCATCATGTATATAGGATTGAATTCGTCCATGTTCGCCATCATCGCGTCCGCTACGTCGTCCGTCGCCTTGTTCCATAACTCAACTACCTTGTCGTACCTCTCCTTGTCCGTCAATATCCCGCGATTGTAATAACCCTCGATTTTTTTCACCGACTCCGCCGTCGCCGCTATTATATCCGCCTTCGCCGGCGGCACTATGCAATCCGATATTGCTACCGTCATGCCCGCTAGGCACGCATAGTGATACCCTAGTTTCTTTACCTCGTCTATTACCTCCGCCGTGCGCGTCGCTCCATATTCCTTGTAACACGCCGCTACTAGCTTGCCCAATTCCTTTTTGTTCATCACTTTGCCTAGCGTCGGCTCCGGTTCCATGCTGAACGCACGCAAACTAGCCGGCAGTTTTTCATTGAATATCAGCCGGCCTAAGCTCGTTTTGACTATTAAGGTGTCAGGTTTTAGGTTTGAGGTGTTAGGCAATTCTTCGCGACGCAACCGCACCAATATTTCCGCTTGCAAATGCAATTCCCCGCGCTCGTGCGCCATTATCGCTTCGTTTATTCCTGTATATCTGCGCCCTTCGCCCGGCGCGCCCTTCCGTAGCTTCGTCAGGTAGTACGTTCCCAATACCATGTCTTGCGTCGGCACTATGATTGGCTTTCCGTCTTTGGGCGCGAGGATATGATTCGCCGCTAACATCAACACCCGCGCTTCCGCTTGCGCCTCCGCACTCAAAGGTAAATGTATCGCCATTTGGTCGCCGTCGAAGTCTGCATTGTACGCCGTGCACGCTAACGGGTGCAATTTCAATGCGCGACCCTCCGTCAATACCGGCTCGAACGCTTGTATCCCCAGCCTATGCAACGTCGGTGCGCGGTTCAGTAACACCGGGTGCTCCTTTATTACTTCCTCCAATACCGCCCATACCTCGGCGTTGGCGCGGTCTACTTTCTTCTTCGCCGCCTTGATCGTCAGCCCGTAGTCGCTCGATAGCTTCTTCATCACAAACGGTTTGAACAGTTCCAACGCCATTTCCTTTGGCAACCCACATTGGTGCAGTTTGAGTTCCGGCCCGACTACTATTACCGACCGCCCGCTGTAGTCTACGCGCTTGCCCAATAAGTTCTGGCGGAATCGCCCTTGCTTGCCTTTGAGCATATCCGATAGCGATTTCAGCGGCCTATTGCCAGGACCCGTGACTGGCCGACCCCGCCGTCCGTTATCTATCAGCGCGTCCACTGCCTCTTGGAGCATTCGCTTTTCATTCCTCACGATTATATCCGGCGCGCGCAATTTCAATAGCCGATTCAGCCGATTATTTCTATTTATTACTCGCCGGTACAAGTCGTTTAAATCCGAAGTCGCGAACCGGCCCCCGTCTAGCTGCACCATCGGGCGTAGTTCCGGCGGGATTACCGGTATTACATTTAATATCATCCACTCCGGCCGATTCCCGCTCTTTCTGAATGCTTCCACTACTTCCAACCGCCGAATTGCTCGCAACCTTTTTTGCCCGTTTGCTGTTTGCAATTCCTCTCGCAATTCCCTACTCATTTCTTCCAAATCCAGATTCTTCAGTAGCGTTTCTATAGCTTCGGCTCCCATGCCCACTTTGAACGCCCCGCGGCCCCATTGCTCCCTTTTATAGCGGTATTGCCCTTCCGAGAGCAACTCTTTGACCTGCATATCCGTTTGTCCCGCGTCCAATACTATGTAATTTGCAAAGTAGAGCACCCGCTCCAACGCTCGCGGGCTCATATCCAATAGTAGCCCCATTCTCGACGGTATTCCCTTGAAATACCAAATGTGACTGACCGGTGCCGCCAACTCAATGTGCCCCATTCGCTCGCGTCTCACCTTCGCACGCGTCACTTCCACGCCGCACCGGTCACAAATCGTCCCTTTGTAGCGAACTCTTTTATACTTCCCGCAATGGCATTCCCAGTCGCGCGTAGGCCCAAAGATGCGCTCGCAAAAGAGTCCGTCGCGTTCGGGCTTTAAGGTTCTGTAATTGATAGTTTCAGGCTTTTTAACTTCACCATAAGACCAAAGGCGAATTTTCTCAGGAGAGGCGAGGCCAATGCGCATAGAGTGGAAGAAATTAACATCAAGCATAATTAAGAATCCTCCTCAGAAGTAGGAATAGAAGGAATAGAAGAAATGGAAGTGGCAGAAGTACTAGAAAGAGAGCCATATAAACCAACGTCAACGTCCAAATCCTGAGCTTTTTTTCTGATAGAGTGGTCGTCGTCGTCGTCATCATCTTTTATGATGACTTCGGAAGAATCAGCAGCAAGGACGCGGATATCGAGAGCAATAGATTGAAGTTCTTTAATGAGAACTTTAAAGGATTCAGGCACGCCGGGTTCAGGAATATTTTGCCCTTTAACGATAGCTTCATAAGCTTTGACGCGGCCGACAACATCGTCAGATTTAACGGTAAGAATTTCTTGAAGAGTGTAGGAAGCACCGTAAGCTTCAAGAGCCCAAACTTCCATTTCGCCGAAGCGTTGACCGCCGAATTGAGCTTTACCGCCAAGAGGCTGTTGAGTGACGAGCGAGTATGGCCCAGTGGAGCGAGCATGGATTTTGTCATCAACAAGGTGATGAAGTTTAAGCATATAAACGCAACCGACGGTGACGCGATTTTCAAAAGGCTCGCCGGTTCTGCCGTCGTAGAGAATAGTTTTGCCGTCAGGAGCCATACCAGCAAGTTGCATAGTGTCAGCCAAATCGGAATCAATAGCACCGTCGAAAACAGGAGTAGCAATTAAAAGACCACAATCTGCAGGCTCCGGGAATTGAAAATCGTCAAGGTGTAGCAAATCAAGTTTATGAGGGTCATAACCAAGTTTAAGAAGGCCGGCAATGGTTTTTTGCAATAGAGGATTCTGCTTTAAAGTAGCTAATTCCGCAGGGTTAAGTTTAGCGCGTTGAATGAGCGGATTTAAAGCGCGAATAATGTTGGCGATATTTCTGACGGCCATGCCGAGATGAGTTTCAAGAATTTGTCCAATATTCATGCGTGAGGGGACGCCCAGAGGGTTAAGAACGATATCAACAGGAGTGCCGTCTGGCAGAAAAGGCATATCTTCTTGTGGAATTATGGCGGAGACGACGCCTTTATTGCCGTGACGGCCGCTCATTTTATCGCCAACGGAGATTTTGCGTTTTTGAGCGATATAGACGCGAATCTGTTTATTAACGCCCGGTTGCATTTCATCGTTATTGTCGCGAGTGAAAATGTTTACGGCAACGACTTTGCCGGCTTCGCCGTGAGGGACGCGCAGAGAAGTATCGCGAACTTCGCGTGCTTTTTCGCCGAAGATGGCGCGAAGAAGTCTTTCTTCAGCGGAAAGTTCAGTTTCGCCTTTAGGAGTGACTTTGCCAACGAGAATATCGCCAGTTTGAACATCAGAGCCGATAGCGATAATGCCGTCAGAATCGAGATTAGCCAAAGCGTCTTCAGAGACATTGGGAATATCGCGAGTGACCTCTTCGGGCCCAAGTTTAGTATCGCGAGCGTCGCATTGGAATTCCTCGATATGAATGGAAGAGAAGAAATCGTATTTGATAAGATTATGGTTAAGAAGGATAGCGTCTTCGTAGTTGAAGCCTTCCCAAGGCATGTAAGCGACGAGGATATTAGCCCCCAGAGCGAGTTCGCCGTGGTGAGTGGCGGGTCCGTCAGCGATAGGTTGACCTTTATAAACTTTTTGGTTAAGGTGAACGATAGGGCGTTGATTAAAACAAGTGCCTTGATTGGATCGGAGGAATTTTTTAAGAGAGAAGGAATGAGAAACCCCATCAGAGTCAGTCAGGCAAATGGAAGAGGCGTCAATAAAAGAAACGCGAGCGTTGCAATTAGAGATAGCCAAAACGCCGGAATGCTTAGCGGCGATATGTTCCAAGCCAGTGCCAACGAGAGGCGGTTGAGTTCTAAGTAAGGGAACGGCTTGACGTTGCATATTCGCGCCCATAAGAGCGCGGTTGGCGTCGTCATGTTCAAGGAAAGGAATAAGAGCGGAAGCGATAGAGACGACTTGTTTAGGAGAAACGTCCATAGCGTCCACGGCGTCAGCAGGGAATTTAGAGGTCTTCTCATTGAATCTAGCGGTAACGAACTGATTAATGAACCAGTCGTTTTTGATAGGTTCATTAGCTTGAGCGATGACCAAAGGCAGTTCCTTATCAGCGGAAAGGTATTGAACGTCAGAGGAAAGTTTACGATTAACTTTATCGACTCTTCTGTAAGGGGATTCAATGAAGCCGAATTTATTAATTCTTGCGAAGTTGGAAAGGGAACCGATAAGGCCGATATTGGGCCCTTCAGGAGTTTCGATAGGGCACATCCTGCCGTAGTGGGAAATGTGAACGTCGCGGACTTCGAAGCCGGCGCGTTCGCGACTGAGGCCGCCGGGCCCCAGAGCGGAAAGTCTTCGTTTGTGAGTAAGTTCAGAGAGAGGATTATGTTGATCCATGAATTGACTTAACTGGGAACTACCAAAAAATTCTTTAAGAGCGGCAACGACGGGCCGAATGTTGATTAAATTTTGAGGAGTGACGATATCAGGATCTTGAGTAGTCATGCGTTCTTTAACGACGCGTTCCATACGAGCCATACCGATGCGGAATTGATTTTGAAGTAATTCGCCCACGGCGCGAACTCTGCGATTAGCGAGATGATCAATATCGTCAACCGCGCCGCAATTAGCAAAAAGAGCAAAAAGGTAATTAATAGAGGCAACAATATCGGAAATGGCAAGAATGCGAGAAGTGGAAGGGGAAGCGGCCCAAATAGAAAAATCGCCAAAAGTAGACTTAAGATGAAAGTGCGAAGCGTTTTTAGAGATAAGGAAAGGTGAATTCTCGAAAACGTTTAAGCCCAATTTCGAGTTCAACTTAAATCTGCCCACATGAGCAAGATCATACCTTCGCGGATCAAAAAACAGCGAGTTTAGCAAAGAAAGCGCGTTGTCCGCAGAGGGCGGTTCGCCTGGCCGTAGCCTGCTATATAGAGTGATCAAAGATTTTTCTTTATTATCGTCGTTATTTTTCTTATCAGTATCAAGTTGGTCGACTAAAGCTTTATAAGCAACGACAAGATTATTCTGTTCGTCGAAAGAAAAAAATAAATCGAGTAGAAATTTGAAGGTAGTCAAAGAATCGAATTTCGAGTCAAGATCAAAGAAATTATTAACAAGTGAAGATAAGAACTCTTCAGGATTTTGACCGTTCCAAGAAAGCAGAGAATTTAAAAAGAAAGAAGCAATAGAAGGAGAGGAGGATTTTTTTAAGGCGTCTAATAACTTAGGATTAGTAAAATTGTTAGCTAAATAAGAAGCAAGGAAAAATTTCACATCGAAAAGTTCAAGAATTTGGTCGTTGGAAGAGAAGTCAAGAACGCGAAGAAAGTAAGTAATGGGCATTTTTCTGGTGCGGTCTATGCGCACAGAGATATTAAAGTTGGCATCAGCTTCAAGTTCAATCCAAGCTCCACGATTAGGAATGATAGTAGCTGAGAAAACAAATCTGCCGGCTTGGTCAAGAGTCTTATCGTAATAAACACCCGGAGACCGAACAAGTTGTGATACGATAACGCGTTCAGCCCCATTGATAATGAAAGTGCCGGTGTCGGTCATCAAAGGGAAATCACCCAAGAAAACCTCTTGTTCTTTAACTTCGCCCTTAGATTTATTAAGGAGTTTGACTTTTACGCGAACCGGAGCGGAGAAAGTGCCGTCGCGTTTTTTACAATCCTCAAGAGAGTACTTAGGTTGCCCAAAAGAAAAAGATTCAAAGAAAAGTTCAAGGTTCCCCGTGAAATCAGAAATCGGGGAAATGTCTTGGAAAATTTCTTGAAGACCTTCTTTTTTGAACCAATCGTAGGAATTGCGCTGAATGTCAAGCAGATGAGGCATCTCCATGACTTCTTTGATTCTTGCATAGCTGTAGCGAGTTTGTTTTCCGACTTGAATAGGATTAAACATTAAAGGCGTCACTCCTTTTAAGAGCAATTAGGAATGCGAAATGCGCAATGCGCAATGATTAACGTTCTTTAACTATGCATTAAACACCACGCATTACGCAATATTTTCACTATATAATTTCTCCATATATTGTCAATCAGTAGCTTTGAATTTTATCGCCAAATCCGTTTTCTGTCAAGTAATTATAAAAAAATCTTTTATTGGTGTATTGGATTCTGCATTGTCATTTAAAAATTTTTCTGATATAGTTTCAAGCAATCGCAAAATAAATTTGAAAGGTCACCGCTCGGAAGGGAAAGTCTATGAACATGCAAGCTCCGCAAAAAAATTTCTTTGCTAAAAAAATTTCTCTCGTGACGGCGGCAATCGCCCTGCCGATAGTCCTTGCGATAATCTTCGCGGGAATCTATTTTAATTTGTCGGGCATTTTTAGAGAAGCTCCGAAAGTCGAAGTCAAACCGCTCAATAACTTCAAGAAAACTCTGCACGTCGTCACCGACATTGACTACGCGCCCTATTCCTACGTTGACACCGACGGCAGCTATCAAGGCTATGATGTCGAGATGATGAACGAAATTGCTAACCGCTTGCAGATGAATCTTGACTTATCGCTTATGGATTGGAACGACGCCAACAAAATTTTTCTCGGCGGCGGCGCGGATATCATTATGAACATGGAAAGCGATTTGATTATAAACAATCCCGCGATTATTGCGACGTTGCCCACAACCGAAAAGCAATATGTCGTTTACGGGCGCAAAGATATTTCTTCGGTCGCTGAACTTTACGGGCGCAGAGTTGCTTCCCTGCATAATATGCCCGGTCTCGGTCTCGACGACGAAATTTCCTACGTCCACTCCTACAAAAAAATTTTCGACGGGCTTAAGAGTGGCGAGTATGAATTTGCTATTTGTCCGATTCAAGTTGGCGGGGCATTCGTCGAAAAGCTCAACCTTGATGACGTGTTCCCAAGTTATGCTGTCCAGCACGTTTACGGAACGCTCGCTATGCACCCAGAAGATACTCAACTGCGCGTCAGGGTCAATGCCGTTTTGATTCAAATGCAGCAAGAAGGGCGGCTCGATGCGCTAACAAAAAAATGGATTATCAATCGCTACGAAAATATCACGCTCGAAGAAATGATAACCAGTCGCCCGTGGCTAATCGCGCTGATTTTATGTTCCGCGCTCTTGGTGATTCTGCTAATCGGCTACACGATTCTACAAGTGCGCTATCTGCACTCGCAGGAACAATATACGCACCAACTGCAAGAAAATTTAGACACAATCAAACTACAGGGCGAAGAGCTAAAGAATCAGCAAAAAGAACTTATCGCGGAGAAGGAGCGCGCCGAGGAGGCTAACAGAGCTAAATCAACTTTCTTGTCGAACATGAGCCACGACATCAGAACGCCTATGAATGCAATCGTCGGTTATCTCAACCTCGCCAAAGATTTGCACAAGATTTGCGAAAATTGCCCGTCCTATAAAAATGAACCGTGCAAAGATAATATCCCCGATAGAATGTTCGACTTCCTGAGGAAAATTGACGCGTCGAGCCAACATTTAATCGCGCTGATTAACGACGTGTTGGAGATGAGCCGAATTGAAAGCGGCAAAATGGAACTCGAACTCGTGCCGGATAATCTAGTTGAGACTATGGACGAGGTGCACGACATGTTCGCGACCCAAATGCGCAACAAAAATATTTCGTTCACGGTCAACAGCTCCGAAGTCAAAAATAAATTTGCGGTCTTCGATAAAAATCGCCTCAACCGCGTTTTGCTGAATCTTTTGAGCAATGCTTACAAGTTCACGCCTGACGGCGGCAAAATTTCCGTGACGCTTAAGCAAATCGGCACAAGTCACGACGACTCGGCGGATTATGAATTGCGCGTCAAGGATAGCGGCATTGGTATGACGCCCGAATTCGCCGCAAGAGTTTTCGAGGCGTTCGAGCGCGAAAGGACTTCGACAGTCAGCAAGATTCAAGGCACGGGGCTTGGCATGGCGATTACGAAAAGCATCGTCGACTTAATGAACGGCGATATAAAAGTTGTCACCGCGCCCGGCGAGGGCACTGAATTTATCGTCAACGTCAATTTCAAACTTGCCGAAGAGATGGAAGAAGAACTTACTGCACAGACCGCCGCGCAGGTTATCGACTTCACCGACAAAAAACTTTTGCTCGTCGACGACATCGAAGTCAATCGCGAAATCGCTAAAATGTTGCTTGAGAGTGAGGGCTTTATCGTTGATACGGCTTCAGACGGTTCAGAGGCTGTCGAGAAGGTCGCGAACTCCAAACCGGGTGATTATGATTGTGTGCTTATGGATATTCAAATGCCGATTATGAATGGCTACGACGCGGCAAAAAAAATTCGCCAGCTCGAAAATCCCGAACTCGCGAAAGTTCCTATTGTCGCTATGACTGCAAACGCCTTCAGCGAGGACGTTAAAGCCGCGCTTGAGGCCGGAATGAATGCGCATATTGCTAAGCCTATCGACGTTGCCAACATGATGGAGACGCTTGCGAAAATTCTGCCCGCTTAATCATTTGCCTTTGAAACGAAGCGCGAACATTGTAATATCATCGGATTGAGCCGCCTCGCCGACATGAGCCGCCACATCGCCGCGAATATTTTTCAGGAGCGTTTGCAAATCTGCGCGGCAGTCGGTCTTGTTCATGAAGGCAATCAAGCGGTCGGGCAGGTATTCTTCGTCAGCCTCGTTCAAAGCTTCGGTTACGCCGTCAGTGTAAATGAAAATCAAATCGCCCGCCTTCAAAGAAATTTTCTGTTCGACAAAGGGAATGTCGTCCATAGGTCCCATAACGAAATTTTTCTTTACGTCGAGGAAGTCGCAATGATTATCTGCGGCGTGATAAATGACGGGTGGATTATGCCCGGCGTTGACGTAAGTAAATTCACCGGTCTCCAAGTCAAGCACGCCTATAAAAACCGTCACGAACATCATAGCCTCGTTACTGGCGCAGAGTTTATCGTTGGCGGCGGCGACGACTTCGGCGAGGCCTTCGCTGTTGTGCTTCGAGACCGCGAAGTTATTCAAAATGGTTTTGCTGATGACCATGAACAGCGCGGCGGGAATTCCTTTGCCGGACACGTCAGCGACGGTTATAGCAATATGTGTTTCGTCGAGGAAGTAGAAGTCGTAGAAATCGCCGCCGACTGCCTTAGCGGGCGTTGTTGTCGCTAGCAGTTCAAAATCTTTGCGGTTAGGGAAATCTTTTGGGAGCAAGCCGTTTTGAATTTCAGTAGCGACGTTGAGTTCGGTTGCGATGCGTTCGCGTTCGGCGGTTACGTTCGTCAAGTTCGCCATGTAAGTTTTAAGCTCGTCGGTCATTGCATTGAAACAGGTCGCGAGGTGTTCTATTTCGTCGCCGGTTTTGAGGTTTAATTTTTTATCGAAGTTGCCACTAGAAATTTCGCGCACGCCGTCCGAAAGTTTATGTAGCGGAGCGATTAGACGCCGCGAAAAGTTGTTACTTGTCGAGAACATGACATGGAGCCACCACGCGAGCAAAAATATTGCGGCGAGCGTCATTATAAAAAATTCGTTTTGCAACTGCCGGAGGAAGAGCTCAATTTGGTCGAAGAAATATTTTTTGCTATTATCAGCGGCGGCGTCAATATTTTTCTTCAGCGTCAACGTTGCGAAACTCCAGCCAATATTTTTGACGGGCGCATAAGCTAAATAATATTCTTCATTGTTAATCGTCACGGCTAAAATTCCGCTTTGTCTTTTGACCATTTTTCCTGCCGCGTAGGCCAAACTTTGTCCCGGACTTTGCCGGAGGTCTTTTCCGCTCAAAAGTTCGACCAATTCTTTATTTTGCGTAGTGCAGAAAATTATTTCGCCTTCTTCATCTAAAACGAAACTGAAGCCGCTTTCGCCGGCGGTTATATCGGAAATAATTTTGTAAAGGTCACGGGTAGAGACATCGAGCCCGACGACGCCCGCCACGCCATTTTTATCGTAGTAGGGCGCGGAGCAACTGACAAGTTGATATTCGCCAATGTTAAAGTGATGATAAATATCGGAGAAGACTGGCGCGTTAGCCGCAATTGCGGCTTTATACCAGGGACGCTCGCGCGGGTCGTAGTCGAAAAACTCGCTCTCATCGAAGGGCAATGGGCCTTGATGATTTGGGAAAACGCTACTGCAGATAAACCAGCCGTGTTTGGAGCCGACATAGAACGCGGATTTGTAATCGGAAAAAGTTTTAGCCATGGGCGTCATGACCGTGCTAATATTTCCGGCGATTCCGATTTCGTATTCCAATTCGGGCGTCAAGCCGTTGCGTTTAACGTCGGGGCCGTAAGTCAGGTAAGTTTCGGTGTTATGGATGGGGTCAAATTGCGGGTTGAGGAGTTCGACGGGCTTATAATTTTCGGGGTGAGTTGCGATTTGGGTCATAATGTTCGCTAATATTTTGACATCTTGCCGAACCAATTCTACTTCCTGTTCGATAAAGTCTGCGCGGGATTTTGAGACTTCGCCGAGCGTTTTTTTCATCTGGTACATAATCAGATTTCGGGTAAAGCTCGCGCCCGCCTTGCCGACTTCGCCGCCGACCTCCTCCATTTCGCGATGTACCGTGTTCATGCCATAAAAAGAAAAACTGCTCAAGGTCAGGAAGGACAAAATCCCCGCCATTAAGACGAGGGCGAGCAGTCTTTTTTGGATATTCCATTTCTTCATTGAACGACCTCAGAAGAATTTTTTCATACGCAGAATATTTTTCCCGTCGGCGTATTCGTAAAAGATTTCGTCGACATTTTTTTTGACAAGAAAAATCCCTAAGCCGCCGACGTCGCGCTCGTCAATGTCAAGGGTAGTGTCGGGGTCTTTCTTTTCGAGCGGATTATAAGGTTTGCCGCCGTCAATGAAAGTTATAACGACTGCGGCGGGATTTTCTTCAAACTCCATGCAGAACGTCGCGGCACCTATTTCGGGGTGATAAGCGTAGCTTGCAATGTTGACGAAAATTTCCTCAATGACGAGCTCCAACTGCATTGAAGCTTTCATGGGGCATTCGCGCGCCTCTAATTTTTCCGTTGCGAAGTCGATAACCTCTTGAAGATTTTCGAGCACCGCATCAACTGTAATCTTTTCCATAAAGACACTCCGTCAAGCAATCGTCATTAAACTTGCAAAGCCTGTCATGTCAAGAACTTCCAAGACCGATTCGCTGACGTTGATGAGTTTCATTGAGCCCTGTTTGTTCATGCGCTTTTGAGCGACAAGCAACACGCGCAAGCCCGCCGATGCGATATATTTCAGCTCGGCGAAGTCGAAAGTTAAATCGGTTACGTCATTGAGGGCGGTCGTGAGTTCTTTGGAGAGTTCGGGCGCGCTACCGGCGTCGAGTCTTCCGATGACTTTGATTGTTAAAGCGGTTCCGTTTTGTTCCTTTTTGATTTCCATTTTAGATTTCCTTTCTTGCAGCAATATATTTATTTACCGACGCGATGAGTTGCACCACGTCGAAGGGTTTAGCAATGTGATAATTCATGCCGCTTTCCATGCTCATGCGCTTATCTTCGTCGCGGGAATTGGCACTGAGCGCGATTATCGGCAGAACTTTAGCGTCGGGTCGGTCGAGCGCACGAATTGCCCGCGTTGCCTCGTAACCGTTCATAATCGGCATTTGTATATCCATCAGAACTAAATCGTAATAACCGGGCGGGTGTTTGGTAAAAGCTTCGACGGCGTCGCAACCGTCCTCGACCGTCTCGACTGAAAAGCCTGATTCCTCCAAAATAGTTTCAGCGAGCAGGCGATTTAATTCGATGTCGTCAACCAAAAGAATTCTATGACTGTAGTTGTCGTCGAGGGAATATTTTTCGGTGGAGACATCTTTTTTGTCGTCGTTATCGCGAACGATTTTGAATGGCAAGCCGACAGTAAAAGTTGTACCTTTGCCCTTGTTGCTGACGACTTCGATTGAGCCACCCATAGCGTCGAGGAGTTTTTTAGTAATGGCGAGGCCAAGACCCGCGCTAATATGTCCGGTGACTGTCGAAGTTTCTTCGCGCTCGAAGGTTTCGTACATGCGCTTCATAAATTCTTCAGTCATGCCGACGCCGTCATCAGAAATTATGAATTCGCAGCGGACGTAGCCTGAATCAGAAACTTTTTTCTTCCGCGCAGAAATTTTGACGTGACCGCCGGCGGGCGTAAATTTTATGGCGTTATCGATGAGGCTGGAAAGAATTTTCCTGAAGTTCACGTCGTCAGTATAAACTAATTCGCGGGGTAAATTCAAGACGCTTTCGAGGGAAATATTTTTAGCTTCGGCGGCGAGTTTGAAGGCGTGCAGGACGACTAGAACTTGTTCTTCCAAATCGCAAATTTCGTTGCGGAGTTGGGTTTTGCCGTAAGTGATTTTGCTCATATCGAGGAGGTTATTGACGAGGTCGAGCATTTGGCGGCTACTCTCATCGACTTTGGCGAGGTAATCTTTTAGAAGTTCGGGTTCGTTAATGTGACGGCGTGCCAAATCGGTGAAGCCCATTATTGAATTTAGCGGCGTCAAGATGTCGTGCGAGATGTTGAATAGAAATGCCGCTTTAATTTCGCTAGCTTGTTTTTCCTTTTCCAATGCCATTTCCATACGCAATTTTTCCTCCTGAATGTGCCGCCGTTCGGTTATGTCGCTTATAAAGACGTAAAAAGCGTCGCCGTGTTCTGGGAAGGTCGCGAAGTGCCCGTAGTCGTCAATCCAACGGATTTCGCCGTCCTTGCGCGTGATTCGATATTCTACGTGGTCTAGCCGGTCGTTATCGGGGTCGGCGATTTGTTCTTCGATTGACTCTTGAATTTCGTCGAAGTCTTCGGGATAAACCATGCCTTGAAAGGTGTAACCGGTCAGCTCCTTGAATTCGTCGAGATTTGCGCAACCGTAAATGTCAAGGACAGCGTTATTGGCGTAGAAGAGTTCGTAGGGTTCTTTGGCGGAGTAAACGAAGAAACCGCCGGGGACGTGTTCAGCGACCCACTTGAGCATCGGCAAGACTTCATAAAGATATTTCTTGCCCAAAAAATTATCTCTTGGCATTTTTTCCACCGCTAAAAAGTTTTTTGCAATAATACCACAGCTTGCCGGATTTATGCAAAAAAATTTTTAAAGTCGCCCGAAATTTTTCTGCTGTTAAAAATTTTCGATCGTCGTCGCGCATAGCAGATTTTTTTTGCGGCGTGTGATATAATCGGGAAAATTTTTATAAGCGGAGAGATTTAATGACTTCAAAGAAAATTTATCGGGATTCGCTGTTCCGAGATTATTTTAGAGACAAGGAAAATTTCGTGCAACTTTGCAACGCGGTAACCGGTTTGAACTTGAAGCCCGAACAGCTTAGCGAAAATACTGTCGAGGAAATTTTATTCAGCAGTTTGCGCAATGACGTATCGTTTAACGCGGGCGATAATTGTTTTGTATTTTTCGAGCACCAAAGTACAAGAAATTTCAATATGCCGCTTAGAATGCTTTTCTATTTGTCGCTACTCTATCGCGAGACGATCAAGCCGGATTTAATTTATCGCACGAAAATTATCAAGTTGCCCGCGCCGAAATTTTTTGTCTTCTACAACGGCAAAGAACCTTGCCCCGAAGAAAGTACCCTGAAAATTTCGGACGCTTTCACTATGGCGGGCGATATCGAATTAACTGTCAAAGTCTATAACATCAACTATAACAAAAATTTCCGGCTGATTCGCGATTGCCTGCCCGCTCACGATTACAGTTGCTTTGTCAACCGCGTCGAAATGAATCGCGCAAGGGGAATGAGTCGCGACGAGGCGATTATCGAGGCTATGAATTGGTGCATAGCTAACGGCATTATGCGCGATTACCTAAAAGTTCGCATGAAGGAGATATTTATGATGGTAAATTTAATTTGGAATGAAGAGGACGCCCGCAAATCTTATATCGAACAGGGCAGGGAAGAAGGCAGAGAAGAAGGCCGCCAAGAAGGTCGCCAAGAAGGCCGCCAAGAAGGCAAGGTTGAGAATGCTCTCGAAAATGTTCGCAACTTGATGAAAAACTTTAAACTAACGGCAAGGGCGGCAATGAATGCTCTGGGGATTTCGCCCGAAATGCAAAGGGAACTTGAACCGCTAATCTAAAATATTTATAAAGGAGTTTATTCCTTGCAAATACTTTACAACCTCGCGGCGATACTCGTCGTGATTCTAATTATCCCGGTGTTTATGATTCGTTCGATACGCGAGCGCGGCTTCGTCGAAAGAATCAGGCAAAGTTTCGGATTCTTCCCGAAAGGCGCACTCGACCCCGTCGCGAAAAAAAATTGTATCTGGGTACACGCGGCGTCGGTCGGAGAAATCGTAGCGACAAGCCCGCTCATAAAAGAATTCCGCCGCGAATTTCCTAAATCGCCAATACTCGTCTCGGTCGTGACAACTTCGGGCTACGAAATGGCAAATCGCATAATCAAAGACGCTGACAGCATAATTTATTTCCCGCTCGATTTGCCGTTCGTGTCGGAGTCGGTGTTCAAAAAAATTTTCCCGCGCGTCTTCTTGAACGTCGAAACCGAACTTTGGCCGAACTTCCTAAAAGCCGCAAGGGAAAATCAAGTGCCGGTCATGATGGTCAACGGGCGCATTTCAGAAAAAAGCGTCAAGCGTTATAAGTACATGTTCTCAATTTTGCGCGACATGATTGGTACCGTGAAACTTTTCGCTATGGCGTCGGGCGTTGACGCGGGTTACGTCAAACAACTCGGCGCGCCGCCCGAACTCGTAACCGTCACGGGCAATACCAAATTCGACCAAACCTACACCGACGTTACCGACGTCCAACGCAAAAAAATTTTGTCGGACATGGGCTTGACTGACGCTAAGGAAATTTTTTTAGCGGGTAGCACTCATCGCGGCGAGGAAAATTTTGTTCTCAAGGCGTTCAAGGCGATTCGCGAAAATCACCCCAAAGCGCGGCTCGTGATTGCTCCGCGCGAACTCTTGCGCACTCGCGAAGTCGTCGCACTATGCAAGGCGGCTGGCTTTACCGTCGGCACCCGTACCGAACTCCAGAAACGTCCGCCCGCTAACGAAGATATTATTATCCTCGACACGATTGGCGAACTCGGTCAGGTTTACAGCGTCGGCAATGTGATTTACGTCGGCGGCAGTTTGGTTTCGCACGGCGGACATAATATCCTTGAGCCGGCCGCGCACGGCAAAGCAATTATCGTCGGGCACCACATGGAAAATTTTAAGGACTTGCACGCGCTGTTCAAAAATCGCAACGCTTGTATTACGGTCAACGACGCGGAAGAACTCGCCGCGCAGGCTAAAAAACTTTTCGACCAACCGTCCGAACGTCAACGCCTTGAAGAAGAGACCATTAAAATTGTCCATGAAAATCGCGGCGCGTCGAGGAAATCGGCGATACTTTTGCGGCAAATGCTCAACGAGTACGAAGCCAAAGAAAGTGCGCGGCGACTTCGCACGACAGAGAAAATTGAAAATCTGCAAACATATTTCCTGCGGCTGATTCACGACGAACAATCGCGCGGCGTTTTCACAACGTTGATGATTTGCGTAACTTATATCGGCTCGCTGATTTATCGCGGACTGGTCGATTTGCGATTGCTCGGCTATGAACTGGGCTTTTCGGGCAAAGAGCGTCTGAATTGTTTCGTGATAAGTTTGGGAAATATCACGGTCGGCGGAACGGGTAAAACTCCGACGGCTCAACGGCTCGCCAAAGAAATTCGCGACATGGGTTATCGGGTCGTGATTTTAAATCGCGGGTACCGTGCTAAATTTCGCGGCGAAGTCGGAATAGTTTCAGACGGCAAGACTTTGCAAATGGACGCGGCGGAGGCCGGCGACGAAGCTTACATGTTGGCTAAGCACCTGCCGAACGTCCCAGTTCTGATTGGTGCAAGGCGAGCCGTCACCGGTCAATACGCCATTGAAAATTTCGGCGCGCAAGTCGTTATCCTCGACGACGGCTTTCAACATTGGCAAGTTATTCGCGACTTCGATATTTTGCTAATCGACGCGGTGTCGGTCTTCGGCAATGGCTATCTTTTGCCGCGTGGGATTTTGCGCGAGTCGATGTCCCATATAAGCCGCGCTGATGTCTGCCTTATGACCAAAGTCGACCAGGCTCGCGAAGGCTCCTGCGATTTTATTCGCGAGACCGTCGCAAGGTATAATTCTTCCGCGCAAATTGTCGAGAGCATTCATCAACCGCGCTGTCTGATTCCGCTTGCCGATTGGTCAATCAATTTGGCCGGCGATGGCCTTCCGGTTGAGATGATGTCGGGGCGCAAAGTTATGGCGGTCTCGGCTATTGGGAATCCGGCGTCGTTCGAGAGGACGATTAGGGATTTGGGCGCGGAAATTATTTCTAGTTTGCGATACCCCGACCACCACGACTACACGATTATGGAAATGGAAGACATTTTGCGCCGCGCAGATTCTTTTGCGGCTGAAATGATTGTCGTTACGGAAAAGGATGCCGTCAAAATCCCCGAAGAGGTCGCTAAGGAAAATTGGAATATCCCAATCTACGTTATCTGCGTCGAAGTGAAATTCCTAGAGGGCGCGGACGAATTCAAAGCCGAATTGCGCCGCCGACTCGCAGAAAAGCAATTAGGAATGAGGAATTAGGAATTAAAAATTTTGAGGTGATAGAAATGAAATTAGTCGTGACGGTCGTCGGCAAAGATCGCGTCGGCATAATCGCCAGCGTTACCAAAATCCTCGCCGATAACAACGTCAACATTCTCAGCATCAATCAAAATATTTTGGACGGCTTCTTCAATATGATTCTGTTCGCTGAAGCGTCGGAAAGTAAAATTCGGCTCGTCGACCTGCAACAAAAACTCCGCGAACAGGGCGAAGCTATCGGCGTCGAAATCAAAACGCAACACCAAGATATTTTCGACGTAATGCACAAGATTTAGGGAGAAGGGAAACGGGAGAAGGGAAAAGTTTTGATAACTATTGAAGATATTTTGGAAACAAATCGCATGATAACCGTCAACAAACTCGACGTGCGCACAATAACTATGGGCATTTCGTTGCGCGATTGTGCTCACCCGAACCTGCGCGACTTCTGCCGCAATGTTTACGACAAAATCACTCGCGCCGCCGAATTTTTAGTCAAGACCGGCGAGGAGATTGAAGCCGAATACGGCATCCCGATTATCAATAAAAGAATTTCCGTCACGCCCATTGCGATTGCCGCAGAAAGTTGCAAGGCCGAAAGTTACGTGCCGATTGCCGAAACTCTCGACCGCGCCGCTAAAGAAGTCGGCGTTAATTTTATCGGCGGCTTCAGTGCACTCGTTCAAAAGGGCTACACGCCAGGCGACAGGATTTTAATTGAGTCGATACCGCAAGCCCTTGCCGCGACCGATTTGGTTTGTAGCTCGGTTAATCTCGCATCGACGAAGGCCGGCATAAATATGGATTGCGTGCGCGAAATGGGCGAAATCATTAAGCGGACGGCGGAACTTACTAGAGACCGGCAAGCTATCGGCTGCGCTAAGCTCGTAATTTTCGCCAATGCCCCCGAAGATAATCCATTTATGGCGGGAGCATTTCACGGAGTCAGCGAGCCTGATAAAGTTATCAACGTCGGAGTTAGCGGGCCGGGCGTCGTCAAACACGCGCTCGAAGATTTAAAGGGCGCGAACTTCACCGAGATTGCCGAGACGATTAAAAAGACCGCGTTCAAAATTACTCGTGTCGGGCAACTCGTAGCGCAAGAGGCTTCGCGGCGATTGGGCGTGCCGTTCGGGATAATCGATTTGTCATTAGCTCCGACTCCCGCAGTTGGCGATTCGGTCGCGAGGATTTTGGAGGAAATGGGGCTTGAGGCTTGCGGGGCACCCGGTACGACCGCCGCGCTTGCCCTGCTCAACGACGCGGTTAAAAAGGGCGGGCTTATGGCGAGTTCGCACGTCGGCGGACTAAGCGGCGCATTTATTCCCGTCAGCGAAGATGAAGGAATGATTCACGCCGTCAAGTCGGGTAGCTTGTCGATTGAAAAGTTGGAGGCTATGACTTGCGTTTGTAGCGTCGGGCTAGATATGATTGCGGTTGCGGGCGATGTGAGCGCGGCGACTTTGAGCGGGATAATTGCTGACGAGGCGGCCATTGGCGTCGTGAACAACAAAACAACCGCCGTCCGACTGATTCCCGTGCCCGGCGCAAAGGTCGGCGACGTTGTCGAATACGGCGGTTTGCTCGGTTATTGTCCGATTGTTCCCGTTAAAAATCAGTGGAGCTCGGAGGCGTTCATAGCTCGCGGCGGAAGAATCCCCGCGCCCGTCAGAAGTTTGACGAATTAAAACCTTCTGCGGCTGATGAAATTATTTCCCCGTCGAAACCTCGCGCCGCTAAAAATTGCCACGCCTTAGCTTTATCGAAATTTTTGCCGGCAAATTTCTTCGCAAGCAACTTTTCCGCAACAAGCCGTTCATGTTCCTCGAAGTCGTCGGGAATTAGTTGCTCGATAAAATTTTTATCGAAGCCGCGCTGAATCAACTTGACCAAAATCTGTCGCAAACTTAACTTGCTCTCCGAATAAAAATTTTCAAACTGCCGCCGACAAATTTCCGCGTCGTCAAGGTAGTTGTATTTTTTTAGCTTTTCGATTGCCTCGTTGACCTCTTGCGCATCGTACTTCCTAGCGAGTAATTTTTTCCTCAAGACTTCCGAACCTTGCTCCTGATTCGCTAATAACTCCGTTGCCTTCATGAGCGCGGATTTTTTTTTCCTAGTCATTGCAATCACCCCTACGCGAGCCGCTAACATTTTGTGATCTGTTGAATATTTTTTGGGTAGAACTATTGCCTACGCAATGCCAATGATATAAGTGGCAGGAATAATCTAACGTTAAACATTAAACCAAAGAGTCTTGGCAAAAGTCAAGGCTCTTTTCGATTGCGCCAGAAAAAGAAAAATCCCGCCAAACTTGTCGACGGGATTATAAATATCCATTTTATACCGAACGGCTTAGCCAAATCGCAAGCATGGGTATTTCCGGCTTCTCGCCCTTTTCCCATTTAAAATCTATTTGCCGAATGCCTTAGCCACTTTGACGAGATTGGCGCGAATCGGAATGTGTTGCGGACAAACTCTTTCGCAAGCTCCGCACTTCACGCAATCGCCAGCATTATTCTTGTCGTGCCGATTAACCAGCCAATGATATTGTCCGCTGGCGAACTCTTTGTTCTTGTAAAGCGTCAAAATGTTGTACGCCGTAAACGAACCGCTTATTCCGATATTTTGCGGACAAACTTTGGCGCAATAGTCGCAGGTCGTGCAGGGGATAATCGGAATGCCCGCCAAAACTTTGCGCGCCTCTTCGACGGTTTTTTGTTCGGAGTCGTCAAGCCGCTTGAAATTTTCCATGTAGCTGACATTGTCTTCCATTTGCGCAAGAGTGCTCATGCCCGACAAAACCGCTATGACCCCGTCGAGGCTCGCGGCAAATCTTATCGCCCAAGACGCTAACGACGCATCGGGATTAGCGGCTTTGAAAACGACGGCGACTTCGTCCGGAGGAGTGGCTAAAGTTCCGCCCTTAATCGGCTCCATGATGACAATCGGCTTGCCATGCTTGCGAGCCACTTCGTAACAGCCGCGCGATTGAATAGCAGGATTTTCCCAGTCCGCGTAGTTTATCTGAAGCTGAACGAATTCCGCTTCGGGGTGCTTAGTCAAAATTTCGTCGAGTTCTTCTGGCGTCGAGTGGAACGAAAAGCCCACATGCTTTATCAAACCCTCGCGCTTCTTCTCGAAGACAAAATCCCACATCTTGAACCGCTCAAAAAATTCGGTGCGCATCTCGCCCAAATTGTGTAGCAGATAAAAATCAAAATAGCCCGCGCCTGTCTGACGGAGCGAAGTCTCAAATTGCGCAATCGCATCTTCGCGAGTTTTGCAGTTAATCCACGCCGCATTTTTAGTAGCAATCGTGAACTTGTCACGCGGATAACGCTCGACTAAAGCTTGACGGATAGCATCTTCGCTGCCTGGATATGCCCACGCCGTATCAAAATACGTGAAGCCCTTCGACAGGAATAAATCGACCATCTGTTTGACTTGCTCAAGGTCAATGGTCTCGTCGCTGAGTCTCGGAAGCCTCATAAGCCCGAAGCCCAGCTTTTTAATTTCTTCGCCGAGATATGCCACAAGAATCCCTCCTAAAATATTTTATACGCTTGAAATTATTTTATCAGTTGAAGTTCAGTCAAGGTCGGGACGAAGATTTTTCGCGCCGCCCAAGTAAACGTGCCGAATATCCTTTTGCGCCCTGTCCGTGTCCGCCAAAATTAAAACCCGTATGCAAAGCCGCAACGAATTTTCTACAGCAGGCTCGCGCGTGTCGAAAAGCGGCACCAACCTCAACGCCGGCAACTGTCTGACTGACGAACTCGGAAAGGCTGCTGTCAAATCCTCCGTCGTCGAAAAAATTATCGCGCCGACGTTCTCCGCTCGTAATTCGTTCCGCGATAAAATCTCCGTGACTAATAGCCGCGCCATCGACCAAATCTCTTCCCTATTATCTTCCGCAACCGTCACCGCGCCCCGAATCCCTCGCAGTGCCATAAATACCACTCCTCACAACTTGTACTTCTCTTTTATCTGCAACTTTACCGTCTCGTTCGCTAAAAATTCGTCGTAAGTCGCGATTCTGTCAACCGTGCCCTGCGGCGTTATGTCCATTATCCGATTCGCTATCGCCCGTATGAATTCCCTGTCCTCGTCGACAAAAATTATCGTGCCCGGAAAATATACCAGCCGCCGCTCCAATTCCTCTATCGTCGGCAAATCTAAACACGCCGTCGCGTTGTCCAGTAGCAAAAAGTTCGCCGTCCCGAATTCCAACTTGTCAAACTCCGCGCGCGCCGCCGCCACCGTATACACTCGCGGCATATAAAATACTTTCGCGCCGTCCGGAAATTCGATTGTCCCGTGCAAGCAGCCGCCGTTGTCGTGATTCTGATACGCATTCGCTAATGTCTTTAGCAATTTCGTTTTGCCGCGCTCATTCTTCCCTACGAACGCTACTTTTTGCCCCTGCCGTATCGTGAAACTCACGTCTTTGAAAAGCGGCTCGCCGTCGCGATTTTTTAACAGCCCGTTCGCCTCAAGCACTACCGGCACTTCTCCTGAAGGCGTCTGCGGTAAAAGTTCCGCGCAGTCAACCCTTATCGGCTCGACCTCTGCGCCTTCAAGCTCGATGATTCGCCCGCAAGTTTCCTTCAAAAAATATCTGTCGCTGCTGACTATCGCCGCCGTTAAATTCTTGTGCTCCAATAAAAATTTTATCAACCACTCGACGCCCTCGCTATCCAAATTTTTCGTCGGTTCATCGAGGAGCAAAATTATTTCGTCGTCATTGAGCCCGCCTAATGCTCGTTTCAACTTATCGACCGCTGACATCTCAACCATGCGCAGTTCTGAAAAATCCGCGTAGACTGTCCCGTCGACTGTGAAGACTTCGCCCGAAATTTTGACTTCGCCAGCATTCGGCGCGATTCTGCCCGCGATTATGTCCAAAAGCGTCGATTTGCCCGAACCCTCGCCGCCAATTATCCCAACCTTTTCGCCGCGCCCAATCTCCAAATTAAATCCCGAAAAAATTTCGCGCCGCCCAAGTTGTAATTCCAAATTCCGTATCTGTATCATCTTTTCAACTCCTTTTTGCGAAGAATATATCAACTGCCGCCCGCTGTCAATTTCCGGTTGAATTTTTCGCCGCGCCGATTATAATTGACTAAAATTTTTGGAGGTGTGCTCATGAAAATCGTAAACAGTTCCAAAATCGGTCGCGCCGCCGTCGAAAGTCTGCTGATTAAAAAATCTTTCGACGAGGTCGAACTGTCGCCCAAAATCCGCGCCGCTAATAAAAAAATTTTCGGCTCCGACCTTAGCGCAGTCGAAATCGTCCGCAAAATCGTTTCTGACGTGCGCAAGCTCGGTGACGCTGCCGTTATCGACTACACTAAAAAAATCGACGGCGTCCAACTCACAAGTTTTACCGTCCCACCCGAAAAAATAAACTCGGCTGAAAAATTCGTCGAGCCAAAAGTTTTAGCGTCGATTAAACTTGCCGCCGAAAATATTCGCCGCTTCCATGCCGAACAACTTCCGAAATCTTGGATAACTTATCGCGGAGAAAATTCTCTGCTCGGTCAAGCGATTATTCCTTTGGATAGGGTCGGCGTTTATGTACCTGGCGGCACGGCGGCTTACCCCTCAAGCGTCTTGATGAACATTATCCCCGCCAAAGTCGCTGGCGTTCGCGAAGTCATCATGTGCACGCCCAACGCAAATCCCCACGTCCTAGCCGCCGCCAAAATTGCGGGCGTCGATAAGATTTTCAAAATCGGCGGAGCGCAGGCGATTGCGGCTATGGCTTTCGGCACTGAACAAATCCCGCGCGTCAACAAAATCGTCGGACCCGGAAATATTTTCGTCACGCTCGCCAAAAAGGAAGTCTACGGCCATTGTGATATTGATATGCTCGCCGGCCCCAGCGAAATTTTAATCATAGCCGACGACACCGCCAATCCGATTTACGCCGCCGCCGATTTGCTAAGTCAAGCCGAACACGACCCGCTCGCCTGCAGTATTCTAATCACGACCAGTCAAAGCCTCGCCGAAAAAATTTCCGCGCAGGTCGACGAACAATTACAAAAGCTTCCGCGCAAAGAAATTGCCGCCGCGTCAATCGAACGCAACGGCTTAATCGTCGTGGCTGAAAATCTCGACGAGGCCGCAGACTTCGCTAACTTCTCCGCGCCCGAACATTTAGAATTGCTGATTCAAGAACCGTTCGCGCTCCTGCCCAAAATAAAAAATGCCGGCGCAATCTTCTTGGGAGCCTATTCGCCCGAACCGCTCGGCGATTACCTCGCGGGTCCCAATCACGTCCTGCCGACCGGCGGCACCGCTAAATTTTATTCCGTCCTCAACGTCGAAACTTTCCTCAAGCGCACAAGTTTAATTTCCTACACGCAAAAAGATTTGCTAGCCAACGCCGCCGACATTATCCGCCTTGCCAACGCCGAAGGCCTTACTGCGCACGCCAACGCTATCGCTATCCGAACTTAAAACTATTTCTTCTTCAAAACTTTTTTCGCGACGGCTTTGACTGCAAACGTTATGCTTTTGACTACGCGCTTGCCATTCGCCTTCGCCAAATCCGTCGTCGTCTCCTTCAAGCCTACTCGCGCTTGCTTCGACCTGTTGCAGTGCTGGCATAAACATTGCAAATTGCCAACATGGTCAATTTTTTTATACTTCTGCGGGATAATGTGGTCAATATCGACTTCCGACTTGCGAAGTTTCTTCCCGCACTTCGCGCAGGTGTACCACCCATGATCCGACTTGTTCTCCGCAAACCAATCTTCCCTATAGCCCATTTCCTATTCGCCCTTTTCATAAAAAATTCATCGACGCCTGGGGGATATACCCTACTCGCGCTCTTCGCATTTGGGTTTTATCGTCAACAACTTTCTCTCGAAAGCCGCAGGCTTCCGGAGGGTCTCCCTAACCAACCGCCCCCCAACCCCGCTGGGGTGGTTCGACGCAACTTCCCCAAATTCCTGCTTGCCAACAAAAAAATTTTTAAAAAATTTTTTCCACCCTCCAAAGTTTGCCGCATAGGACTTTTTTTGTTATCATTAAAAAAATTTCGCAAGGAGTGATAACTTTGTTCGGATTCGGATTCCTAAAAAGATTCTTGGGCGATAACAACGACAAGGAAATCAAACGTCTGCAAAAGACCGTTGATAAAATCAATGCGCTTGAGGCCGGCCTCCAAAATTACACCGACGATAAATTAACCGCCTCGACCGAAAAATTCCGCGACCGCCTCCAAAACGGAGAAACTATGGAAGATATTCTCCCTGAAGCCTTCGCCGTCTGTCGTGAAGCCTCGCGCCGCGTTCTGGGCATGAGACATTTCGACGTGCAACTTATGGGCGGCATGTGCCTCCACGAAGGTAAAATCGCTGAAATGAAAACCGGCGAAGGTAAAACCTTAGTCGCGACCCTGCCCGTATACCTCAACGCGCTCGCCGGTAAAGGCGTTCATATGGTCACCGTAAACGACTACCTAGCCCGCCGCGATAGCGAGTGGATGGGGCAACTTTATCAATTTCTAGGTCTGACCGTCGGGCTGATTCTCCACGATATGGACTTCCCAGAAAGAAAATTCGCTTACAGCTGCGACGTAACTTTCGGCACCAATAACGAGTTCGGCTTCGATTACCTGCGCGACAATATGGTCGTCCATGAAGAACAAATGGTTCAACGTCCCCTCAATTACGCTATCGTTGACGAGGTCGACTCAATCCTTATCGACGAGGCACGCACCCCGCTGATTATCTCCGGTCCAGGTGCGAAGTCTACCGAAATGTACGCCGTTATGGCTCGCGCCGTCGCCAACCTCAAAGAAGATGTCGATTACAAAGTCGATGAAAAACAAAAAACCGTCGCGCCTAACGACGATGTCATTCCCAAAATTGAAAAGTTCTTGGGTATTCAAAACCTCTACGCCCCAGAAAATATCGAGCTGTCCCATTGCTTCACGGCCGCCCTTAGGGCTAAAGCTCTTATGAAACGCGACCGCGATTACGTCGTCCGCGATGATGAAATTGTTATAGTCGACGAATTCACCGGCCGCCTCATGACCGGCAGAAGATATTCCGACGGATTGCACCAAGCTATTGAGGCTAAAGAGGGCGTAAGGATTCAGCGCGAATCCCAAACCCTAGCAACTATCACGTTCCAAAATTACTTCCGCATGTATGACAAGCTCGCCGGTATGACCGGTACTGCTAAGACCGAAGAAGATGAATTCTTGAAAATTTACAAGTTGCCCGTCGTCGTTATCCCAACGAATAAACCCGTCCGCCGCGTCGATCACCCCGACGTAGTTTACAAAAATAAACGCGCTAAATATCGCGCCGTCGCGTCGACTGTCGAGGAAGTTCACGGCAAAGGGCAGCCCGTCCTTATCGGCACAACTTCTATCGAACAATCCGAAGAGCTTAGCGGCTACCTCAAAAAGCGCGGAATCCCTCACAGCGTCCTAAATGCTAAGTTCCACGAGAAAGAAGCGCAAATCGTTGCCGACGCCGGGCAGAAAAATGCAGTCACAATCGCAACAAATATGGCCGGTCGCGGTACCGACATCAAACTTGGCGAGGGCGTCCCAGAACTCGGCGGATTGTTCATAATAGGCACCGAACGTCACGAATCACGCCGCATAGATAATCAGTTGCGCGGCCGCTCCGGTCGTCAAGGTGACCCCGGCGAGTCAAGATTTTATATATCGCTCGAAGATGATTTAATGCGGCTGTTCGCGTCCGAAGCAATCGCTAAAGTTATGGACAAACTCGGCATGGAAGAGGACGAACCTATAGAACATTCGCTGATAACAAAGTCAATCGAACACGCTCAAAAGAAAGTCGAGGCGCGTAACTTCGATATTCGTAAACACGTCTTAGAGTATGATGACGTTATGAACCAACAGCGCGAAATCATGTACGGCGAACGCAGAAAAATTTTGCGCGGAGAAAATTTGCGCGATAACATTCGCGGCATGGTCAATCACATCATCAAACAGGAAATGAGCCAGTACGCAAACGAAAAACTTTATCCCGAAGAATGGCAACTAGATGAGCTAGTTAAAGACGCCGAAAAAATTTACGCGCCGCCAGGAGCTTTGAAAGTCTCGGAACTCGAAAATATGAGCCGCGACGAGCTCAAAGAGCATTTGGAAAAATTAGCCGAAGATATTTACAAACAGCGCGAGGCAATGTTCAGCGAACCGGTTATGCGCGAACTCGAAAAAGTCGTTATGCTCCGAATCGTCGATAACAAATGGATGGAACATCTTGACCATATGGACATGTTGCGCGAGGGAATCAACTTGCGAGCCTACGGACAACGCGCCCCGCTTGTCGAATACAAAATCGAAGCCCTTGCAATGTTCGAGGAAATGGAAGGCGCAATTCAAGACCAAATCGCTACGACAATGTATCACGTGGCAGTAGTTCAGCAGGCACCGCAAGAAGACGAAGAATCCGAGCCGCCGCAAATAGAATCAAAAGAGGCAGAAGCCGCAATCCGTCGCGAACAAGCTAAGGTCGAAGATAGATTGCAAACGGCGCGAGCCTCTCACGGCGAAGATTCAAGCCCTGCCGAATCTCGTAAACGTCCCAAAACTGCCGACGGTAAAAAAATAGGTCGCAATGACCCATGCCCTTGCGGCTCCGGTAAAAAATATAAAAATTGTTGCGGTCGCAATAAATAATTTTAACTCCCAATTCCTAACTTTCGTAACGCCGCTTTAGCAGCTTCTTGCTCGGCGGCTTTTTTGCTGCGCCCGACGCCCCGACCAAAAATTTTCCCGTCAATCAATGCTGCCGATTCAAAGCTACGCATATGGTCAGGGCCACTCGCGCCCAAATCCGCGTAAGAAAGTTTTTTAGGCGGCTGCTTCTGAATCACTTCCTGCAACTTGCTCTTGTAATCTTTTGGAATGCCCGTGACTTTGACGCGCTCAAATTCAGATTCAAATTGCCGGAATACATAATCGCGAGCAACTTCCCAACCGCAATCAAGATAAATCGCGCCAATAACCGCTTCCATGGCGTCTTCCAAATTTGAATCGCGCCCACGCGCCGAATTTATTTCAGTCGGACCAAGTAAAAGCAAGTCGTCAAGCTTTATTTCCTTCGCAACGCGCGTTAAAGTCGATTGACGAACTATCCCCGAACGAGTTTTAGTCAGCTCGCCCTCTTTTAGGTGAGTGAAGTGCTCAAAAAGATAAGTCGCCGTCGCCAAGCCCAAAACCGCATCGCCTAAAAATTCTAAACGCTCATTGTATTTAATGCGCGGCTCAAATTCATTCGCGTAGGATTTATGCGTCAAGGCAACGTGCAAAATCTCTATATGCTCAAACGTCACGCCAAGCCTTTTAGCAAAATTTTCCAACGCCGCCAACCGCTCGTCAGTCAAAAATTCTTCTACCCACTCTTCGCCCGCCGGCTCCTCAAAAATCTTCTCGTCTATCGTCAAAGCATTCGCCTCCGAATTTATTGTTGATGATTCATTTTAAATATCGGTGCGCAGGTTGTCAAAAAATTTTTTCGGCGTCAAGACGGCATCAACTTTAGCGTCGTGAAGTTCGGTCGGCAAGCTCTCGACAACTTGAAAGTCATAAGCGAGCGCGACTTTTTTAGCATTGACGGCGCGGGGCAAAAATCTATCGTAGTAGCCGCCGCCCAAACCCAATCGCCCGCCATGAATGTCGAACGCCGCGCCAGGTACTATCACGCAATCAATCTGCGCAGGCTCGATAAATTTTCTGCTACTCTCTTTGACGGTCGGGATATTAAACGCGCCTATCTCCAAAGCGTCAAAGCTCGGAACTTCGACGGCTGACATTTCGCCCTTGCCGATTATGAACGGTATCGCTAAAATTTTCCCGTCGGCAAAAATCGCGTCGAAGAGTTCGCTCATTTGCAACTCGTCAGGCGTCGAGGCGTATGCCATTATGATTTCCGAGTCGCTGTAAAGTCTCGTCGCTAAAAATTTTCTAATCAGCTCGTGACTGACAAAATCCTGCTCGCAAATCGGAACGACGGCGCGTCTGGATAAAAATTCCTTCCGCAAAATTCTTTTCCGCGCTCTTATGTCCATTCGCAACACCTTCGAAAAATATTTTCAAGCTATGCTAATTTTCTTTGTACTTTTTGAAAAACCCTGTTATAATCGCGTTGTAATTTTACATTTGGGAGGCAATGCAATGCTCACGATTGACAGACTGCAAGAATACGGCATCAACACTAAGGAAGGCCTCGCCCGCTGCATGAATATGGAGAAATTTTATTTCCGTATGCTCGGCATGGGGCTTAAAAATGATTCGTTCGACAAGCTCGAAAAATTTCTCGCGGAAGGCAATTTGGATGAGGCCTTCGAGCAAGCGCACGCCCTTAAAGGTGTCGTCGGCAATCTCGCTATCACGCCCATTTTCAAACCGCTCAGCGACATAACCGAATCCCTCCGCGCTAAAGAAAATTTGGATTACGTCTCGCTCTACAAACCGATTAAGGAATTGCGCGACAAACTTGTTTCCGAACTCTAAGACAATGTGTAATGAACTTTTCCCTTCTCCCATTTCCCATTTCCCTTTCACCGTCCTAATTCGCATCGAGCCCGACGAAAAATTTTTCCCGGTATGGTGCTCGCCCGAATTCGCTGAGATGTTGGAGGGCACGCCCGAAGAAATTTTAGCTCGCGACGACTTCCAGAAAAATATTCACCCCGACGATAGGGAAAAAGTCGCTTACCTCTTGCGCCATAAAGTTTCGCCTAAGGGTAAAAATAATTTGACGCTCCGCCAGCAGACCCTCAAAGGGAATTGGATTTGGATTAACATTTACTGCGCGTTCGTCGAGGACGGCGGCATTGAGTTTGCCTATTGCACTTGCTCCGACGTTACGAAATTCAAGCGCAATGAGCAACGCGCTAAAATTCTTTATGAGGGCGTCCGCGCAGAACTCGAAAACCTTTCCGCTAATACTCTGGTCGCCCTGCGTATCAACATCACGCAAGATATTATTGAGGACGGGCGCGGGCGCGAGCTACAAAATATTAACCTGCGCGGCATGAAAGTTTCTGAGCAATTCGAGCAACGCGCAAATTATTTCCCACTCGAACGCGATAGGAAAAAATTTTTGGCGGAATTCAATAGGGAACGGCTACTTGAGGAATTCGCTCGCGGGAAAAATAATCATTCCGCCGTTTTCTTCAATCGCCGCCCCGACGGTCGCGAGTGCTTTGTAAATTACAACGTCACCTTGCGCCGCGACCCCGATTCCGAAGACATTATCGCCTTCGCCACCGAACAGGATTACAACAACGAGATTGTTAGCCGAACCGTTTTGAGTAAAGCCCTCGCCGACCAGTACGACATGATAACTTATATCGTCGGCGGCAATTACGGCGTAGTTATCGGCGACGAGTCGAAGATTCAACGCGGTAGCATTTTCCCGCGTAAACGCACCGGACGTTATGAAGATTATCTCAACGAACAGATTCGCCCCGCGTTGACCGGTACCGCTGAAGAGCAGGAGAAATTTTATAATGCCTTGACGCTTGAGAAGGTCGAGAACGCTTTGGAAACGCGCGAGCCTTATGAAGTCAATATTCATTGCTTCCTCGACGACGAAATTTATCACAAGCGTTTTGTATTTTATCTGGTCGACAAGGACGCGAAATTTTATATCCTGCTCAAAAGCGACACGACTAAAATTCAGCGCGCGCAATTCGCTAAAAATGAACAGCTCAAAACCGCGCTCGAAATAGCTAATCAAGCTAACGTCGCTAAAACTGCGTTCCTGTCCGCGATGAGTCACGAAATCCGCAC
Organism: uncultured Selenomonadales bacterium; assembly: GCA_947307055.1. Lineage (GTDB taxonomy): Bacteria > Bacillota > Negativicutes > Selenomonadales > Selenomonadaceae > Quinella. Next base: position 120,042 of record CAMZHX010000001.1, read on the forward strand.
GCCTATGAACGCCATTATCGGACTTGATACAATCGCGCTAAAGGAACCTGACTTGGAAAAAGTTCGCGAGTACCTCAAAAAAATCGGGTCGAGTGCGCGTCATCTGCTCGGCATCATCAACGACATTTTAGACATGAGCCGTATCGAAAGCGGCCGCATGATTCTAAAGCACGAAGAATTTTCCTTCAACAACATGTTGGAGCAGATTAACACGATGGTTAACAGCCAATGCCGCGATAAGGGCTTGCACTACGATTGCACGATTCGCGGGCACGTCGAAGACTTTTATATCGGCGACGACATGAAGCTTAAGCAGGTCTTGATTAACATTCTCGGCAACGCGATTAAGTTCACCGATAAGGGCGGCGAAATTGTTTTCACGATTGAGCAGGTCGCGCACTTCGAGGATAAATCGACTTTGCGCTTTGTCGTCAAAGATACCGGCATCGGCATTGAAAAAGAATATCTGCCCAAAATTTTCGAGCCGTTCAGCCAAGAAGATTCCGGCTCGTCGACTTCCTATGGCGGAACAGGTTTGGGTATGGCGATTACAAAAAATATCGTCGAGACCATGAACGGAAATATTTCTGTCAAGTCGGATAAGGGCGTCGGCTCGGAATTCACCGTCAATATCACCCTGCGCAATTCGCCTAAGACCGCCGATTCCGTCAAGGGCAAAAAAATTAACGTCACCGATTTGAGCGTCCTGATTGTCGACGACGACCCGATTGCTTGCGAACATGCTAAAGTTGTCCTAGAAGAGGTCGGGATAAAAGCTGACATTTCCAGGAGCGGTCGCGACGCAGTTAAAAAAGTTCGGCTCAAGCGGGCGCGTCATGAACTTTATAACATTTTGCTAATCGATTTGCGAATGCCTGACGAGGACGGCATAGAAGTTACACGCCGCGTCCGAGACATTATCGGTAACGAGTCGGCGATTATAATTTTGACGGCGTACAGTTGGGACGACCTAATCGAAGAGGCAATGTCGGCGGGCGTCGATAGATTCATGGCAAAGCCGCTGTTCGCCTCGACCGTCGTAAACGAATTTCATCAGACGCTTGCAAAGAAAAATATCGGCGAGCCGACTAAAAAACTTGCCGAGTTGGAAGGGCGTAAAATCCTAATGGCGGAGGATATGCCGGTCAACGCGGAAATAATGATGATGGTTTTATCTATGCGCGGAATGGAGGTCGAGCACGCGCCCAATGGTCAAGAGGCAGTCGACACGTTCGCGAATTCGCCGCCGAATCATTTCGACGCGGTGCTAATGGATATAAGAATGCCAATAATGGACGGGCTTAAGGCGACAGAGACAATACGCGCCCTATCTCGCCCCGACGCCAAAACCGTCCCGATAATCGCAATGACAGCCAACGCCTTTGACGAGGACGTCCAACGGAGTTTGCAAGCGGGCATGAACGCGCACTTATCAAAGCCGGTCGAGCCGGAACATCTTTTCAAGACATTGGCGGAACTAATCGAGCCGTGAATCTACAAGTTATAGCCGCGCGGCGTGAGCATAAAGCCCGCCTTAACGAAAGTTTGAGAATTGCCAATCAGAACCAGCGAAAACATATTGACATCTTCGCGAGTGAAATTTTCCAGCGTGGAAATAATTTTGGATTCGCCGACGCGCCCGGCATTAGTCACGATTCCGACGGGCGTATTTTTTTCGCGATACTCCAGCAAAATTTTCTGAACGTCTTGCAGTTGAGTAACGCGGCGTTTACTTTTGGGATTGTACAGCGCGATAACGAAATCACCTTGAGCGGCGGCTCGCACACGTCGTTTAATGACTTCCCAAGGCGTCATCAAATCGGAAAGGCTTATAACAGCGAAATCGTTCATCAAGGGCGCACCTAAAATCGCCGCCGCCGCATTGACTGCCGAAACTCCCGCGATAACTTCAAATTGCGGCTGCTTATCTTCGGGAAGGTTCAAAATCATTTCGACGACCAAACCCGCCATGCCGTAAATCCCAGCGTCGCCACTCGACACGACCACGACATTTTTGCCCGACAAAGCCTCTTCAATCGCGAGCTTGCAACGTTCGACTTCCTGCATCATCGCCCGCCCGATAACTTTTTTTCCACCGATAATTTTTTCAATGAGCTTTATATAAGTGTTGTAGCCCGCTACGACTTCGGCATTTTCAATCGCCAGACGAGCACGCGGCGTCATTTCGTCGAGACTGCCCGGTCCAATTCCTACCACAGAAATTTTCATGCTATCACCTCGTATAATCAAAGTAGTAGTTATTAACGTCCCCCTCCAAGGACGGCTATAATTCAAACGATGTTGTGGATTAGTTGCTTTGAGGTTGTTAGTTACCGTAGCGTTATCGTGCAATCTTTCCGATGGGGAAATTCTCCCACACCCCCTTTGGGGGGACACCCTCCGCCTACGGCTCCCCCCGATGTAGTATTCTATCCAACGTTATCACAACCGCAAGTTCTCGAAATTTCTAACCGAAGTGTATAGTAAAAAAGAACATCCTGTCCGATTTATCCGAACGTTTTCGTAAATTTCAAGTTTTCGACTTTGACCAGTATTAACGTCGGATGTTCTTTTAATTTTATTTTTACTCAAGGTGCAATTCTAACATAATCGCTGACCTTTGCAATAAACAATACAAGAGAATTGAAGCGCAATTTTAAATTGATAATTCGACGGGCCGAAAAGTCAATAAAAATCTTGACAGCGATAAAATTTTTGTGTTAGACTTTGCGAGCTATTGAGGCGTTCCTCTGCGTTGCGGGCATGAACGTCGAACAAAGGAGGACTTAATTTGAATATCATTGAACTTTTGGAGAAAGAACAACTGCGCGATAACATTCCGCAATTTGCGCCGGGCGATACAGTTCGCGTCCATGCAAAAATCGTCGAAGGCAATCGCGAACGCATTCAGATTTTCGAGGGCGTCGTTATTGGTCGTCAAGGTAGCGGCGTGCGCGAAATGTTCACCGTCCGCAGAATTTCTTACGGCGTCGGCGTCGAAAGATTATTCCCTGTGCATTCGCCCCGCGTCGAGAAAATCGAAGTCGTTCGTCGTGGCGCGGTTCGTCGTGCAAAACTCTATTACCTGCGCAAACTCACTGGCAAGGCTGCGCGTATCAAGGAAAAGAAAAACAAGTAGGAATTACAATTACGAATCAAAAAACCCCCTGACAAAATATCGGGGGATTTTTTTATTAACGGGATTTTTCTTCGTTAAGTTTTCGCGGAGGATATATGCCCGCTGCCGCAACCTCGTCGAGCTCTTCAAGCGACATCTCCTCATTGATTGCTCTGCGGCGAAGTTTCAATCTGAGTAAGAGACTGTCCTTTACTTTGCTGAACTGCGAGAAGTCAACCTGTCCGAATCTATCTTCCATTGTCATTTCAATCACTCCTTAATTTATTTCTTGCCTCTTATACGTTTGAAATCCGATTTTGTTACATGTCTGTTAAAAATTTTTTCAACTTGGCAAGAGTGCGGTGGAGTGTCGTACGGACGTTGCTTTCGCTAATCATCAAAATTTCTGCGATTGAGCGCGTATCCATATCCGAGAAAAATTTAAGTTCGACAATTCGCCGCTCGCGCTCTGAAAGTTTATCCAATGCCGCAAAAAGTTCGCGATGACCTTCCTTTTCCAAAGTTTGCGCTTCGGGCTCCTGATATTCGGGCGCGGCAGGGTCGAAGAATTCTTCCCACTCGGTCTCCTGATTTTTTTCTACATGGCGCGTATGGTCGATGATTGAATTCGTCGCGATTCTGAAAAGCCACGTCGAGAACGCCGCTTGCGCTGGATTGTATTTCTCCAAGTTCTCGTTCATCTTCATGAAAGTTATGCTTGTGATGTCATCGGCGTCCGCAGAATTTTTAACCCGCGCATAAATGAAATTGTACACGCGCGGGAAAAAGTGTTCGTAAAGCTCCTCGAAGGCGTCTTCGTCAGTCGTAGCTTGTTGCGCCAGCAGGTTGTAATCTTTTTCTGCCATAATCTTGTTAAGGGAAATGGGAAAAGGGAAATGGGAAAAGTCTTCTCCCTACCCTTTTCCCTTCTCCTTTCTCCCTTCTCCCTCAGTTCTTCCACAACACGACGCCACTACGCGCCGGAATGTAAAGCTTAAGCCAATCTTTGTCCTGTCTGTCGTAAACAGGGTCGTAATTCGTGTAGTGAGGAACCGTGTCGTCCGTCAAGCCGAAGCCGCCAAAAGCTTTGTCGTCCGTGTTGAGCATAACGTCGTAATCGCCCTTCGGAACCAAAAAGCCATAATCGACAAAAGATTTGGTCGGCGAGAAGTTGAACACGAACAGCAACCGCCCGCGCATATACGCTAAAACTTGGTCGGCGTCGTCGTGCCAAATCTCGCGAACAGGCAAACTAGCAAAATCGGGCTCCGCCTTAATGACAGCTATCATAGCCCTATCGAAGTCGCCCAGCTCGTGATAGCAAAGCGATTTATCGTCCGCCAAATGCCATTGACGTTGCGCGTATTTATGGCTCCAACCGTTACCTTCGCGCGGGAAGTCAATCCACTCTGGATGCCCGAACTCATTGCCCATGAAGTTCAGATAGCCGCCGTTCATCGTCGAGAGCGTCACGAGCCGAATCATTTTGTGCAACGCTATGCCGCGATTAGCTATGTCGTTTTCGTCGCCCTTCTTGAAGTGCCAATACATATCGGCATCAATCAGCCGGAAAATAATTGTCTTGTCGCCGACAAGGGCTTGGTCGTGACTTTCGGCGTAGGAAATAGTTTTTTCATCTGCGCGGCGATTGGTCATCTCCCAGAAAATACTGGACGGTTTCCAATCCTCGTCGCGCTTCTCCTTAATCATCTTAATCCAGTAATCCGGGACATTCATAGCAAGTCGGTAGTCGAAGCCAAAGCCGCCGTCCTCAAATTTGCTAGCGAGTCCGGGCATTCCGCTGACATCCTCCGCAATCGTGACGGCATTGGGCTTGACCTCGTGAATCATTTTGTTCGCCAACATCAGATAACAAATCGCGTTGTCGTCTTGGTGCCCGTTGAAGTAGTCTCCGTAGCCCATGAACGCCTCGCCTAAGCCGTGACTGTAATAAAGCATGGAAGTTATGCCGTCGAAGCGGAAGCCGTCGAAGTGATATTCCTGCAACCAGTATTTGCAATTCGACAGCAGGAAATGTAAAACGTCGTCCTTGCCGTAATCAAAGCAGAGACTATCCCACGCGGGGTGCTCGTGACGGTCGCCCTCGTAGAAAAATTGATTTGGGTCGCCCGCTAAGTTCCCTAAGCCTTCGACCTCGTTTTTGACGGCGTGGCTATGTACAATGTCCATTATAACGCCAATGCCCATTTGGTGAGCCGCGTCAATCATATCCTTGAGTTCGTCGGGGGTGCCGAAACGACTTGACGGCGCAAAGAAGCTGCTAACATGATAGCCGAAGCTGCCGTAGTAAGGGTGCTCCTGAATCGCCATAACTTGAATCGCGTTGTAACCGGCTTGCTTGACGCGCGGCAAAACATTTTCTTTAAACTCGGTGTAGGTGCCGACCTTCTCAGCGTCCTGCGACATTCCAACGTGGCATTCGTAAATCAAAAGCGGCTTGGTATCGATTTTGAATCCGGCGTCGTGCCACTCGTGCGGGTGTTCGGGATTCCAAACCTGCGCGGAGAAAATTTTCGTTTGGTCGTCCTGCACGACGCGCTGACACCATGCCGGAATTCTTTCGCCCTCGCCGGTCTCCCAATGCACTTTCATTTTATAGAGGTCGCCGTGTTTGAGCTGATTCTCCGAGAGTTTCAATTCCCAGTTGCCGCCGATAAGCCGCTCGCAACGATAAGCTTCGTCCTCTTGCCAGTTGTTGAAGTCGCCGATTAAATAAATTTTGGTGGCATTCGGAGCCCATTCGCGGAAAACCCAGCCGTAGCCGGTCTTATGCAGGCCGAAATACAAATGCCCGTCCGCGAAGTCAGAAAGAGTGCGCTTTCCGTCCTGCGTGAGTTGGGAAATTTTCCAAACTGCATGGTCATGACGACCGCGAATCGCCTCTTCGTAGGGTTCAAGCCAGCCGTCCTTCGCCACCAGCCCGATATGTTCTTTTGCCATAGGGTTGCCTCCTTTGATGTGTTTTCAGAATCTTCCGCGCTGATTGTAACAGAAAAAGGGAAAAGGGAAAAGGGAAATGGGAAAAGTTTTTGAAGGAAATTTTTGCTCGTCAAAGAATTCAAGCAGAAAATTTTTTGTCGGGTGGAATTTATGCTTGGGCTCAAAGACGAATGGCAAATTTTGAAGACGGGCAAGCGTTCGGACTTCATGACGATAGCGGCTATAACGGCGACATTTATTTTAGTCGTCGCGTTGAATATATTTTTCATCTTCAGAGTGACCGCGCAGCAAACTGAAAAAATCGGGCGCATGGAACTTGAAAGCATTCGTAGCGAATTGCAGGAGACAATCTCAATCGCCGAGCGCATGACATTACGGGTCGCGGGCAGTGCCGAACAACTTTTAGCTTCGGGGGCCTCGCAGGAGACGATTAGAAAATTTTTCATTCAAGAGCAACGCTCGCAAAAACTTCTGTCGAAGGGCGAATGCTTTAACGTCTACATTGCTAACAAAGATTGGGCGATAATCCCCGAATTTAATACGCCCGCCGACTTCGACGCGACTAAAAAAAATTGGTACATCGGCGCGGCTGAACGTCCAGGCAAAATTTTTATCACCGAGCCCTACGGCAACGCGGATGGGCACGGGCTTTGCTTTACAGTCGCGCTCATGCTCTCCGATAAAAATACCGTCGTCGCGCTCGATTTTAATTTCTCAAGCGTCCAAGCCTCAATTAACAAAATGAATACCGGCCTAGACCGCGAAGCCCTCATCGTCACCAAAAACGGCATGATTATCGGCGCGTCCAATAAAAATTTCGTCGGTCAAAAAATTTCTAAGGCCTCGCCCGAATGTCAAGGCATCGTCGCCAGAGTCCTCAACTCGACCAGCCAAGAAAGTTTCGACACAGAAATTTACGGGCAATCGCGGAAGATTTTCAGCAGCAAAACCGATAACGGTTGGTATCTGATTCTCGACGTTGACAGAACCGCGCTTTATAGGGAAGATTATAAGCAAATGCTGATAACTTCGGCGGTCAACGTCTGGATGATTATTGTTATCGTCTTCTACTACCTAAAGAGCATGAAAAATCGCCTGCAAGCCGTCAAAGCCCTGCAAGCTAAGGAAGAATTTTTGTCGAACTTGTCTAAGGAATTGCGGACGCCTCTGCAGAAAATTTTAAAGTTCTCAAAGGTCGGGGCATTGGGCGGCGATGAACATCCCGTCGAGAGTGCCGCGCAAGTCAAAGAGGCCGCAACTAAACTTTCCGACATGCTAGACAATCTCTTTTCGTTTTCAAATATCGTCACGAAGACCGATAAGAAAATCACTAAGCGCGTCGACGAGGAAATCAAACACGCCAAGACCAGTCGCAAAGCTCGCCGAAATATTATTATCGTGCTGACCGTCGCGCTGATTTTCAGATTGGGCATAAGTATTGATACGACGATTGGTTGGGGTAATAGCGAAATGCGCGGCGACGTTGACCGCTACGAAAATCGCCTGTCGAATTGGATTGCCGAACAGAAAAGTATTTTGGGCATGTTCGTAAACGTCATAGCTGAACAGCCCGAACTCATGACGAATTACCCCGCCGCCGTGAAGTTCCTTGACGGCATCGCTAAAAAATATCCGGACATCTCCGCCTGCTACCTTGCTAATCCCGATAACGAACACCCAATCATTATGAATAACGGTTGGGAATCGCACGACCCAAATTGGCGCGTCGATAAGCGGCCATGGTACATCGAGACGGCGGACTTTGCTAAGGGCTCCGATGACTTCACGATTTCCTCACCGTATATCGATTATCGCACGGGGAATTATTGTGTGACGTTCGCCAAAGTTGTTTACGGCAAGGGCGGCGAGTTCATTGGCATTTTCGCCATTGATTTTTATATCGACCGCTTGATTCAAATTTTGTCGACGAGCTACACCGCCGAAGGTTACGCCTTCCTCGTCGACGAGAACGGCAACATAATCAATCACCCCAACTTCCCGTATCAAATGGCGACCGATAACAAGATTAACATTTCCGCGACCGAATACCGCAACACTTACGCGAGCGGCGAAGATTTTCTAATCAAAGATTTTCGCGGCAATTACGTCACGGCCTTTGCTAAGAAAAATTTGCCGTCGGGTTTTACGGTCGTGGTCGTCAACAACTGGTGGAATATCTACGGACAAGTTTTAATATTCGGCGTCGCGTTCCTCGTTATTTATCTGATTTGCGTTTGGCTAGTCGTCGCGTTCGTCGATAACCTCTTGAAATGGCAAGCCGCAGTTCAGCGCAAATTGAAAACGGCGGCTAAAAATGCTCTGGCGGCCGGTCAAGCTAAATCCCAATTCCTTGCGCAAATGTCTCACGAGATAAGGACGCCAATAAACGCTGTGCTCGGCATGAACGAAATGATTCTGCGCGAATCGAATGACAAAGACATTCGCGAGTACGCAGAAAATATTTCCGGTGCAAGCAAAACCCTCCTGAGCCTCATCAACAGCATTCTCGACTTCTCGAAGATTGAGGAGGGCAAAATGGAAATTATCCCCGTGCGCTACGACACGCTGGAGATGATTGACGAGCTCGTCAACATGATTTACGAGAAGGCTAATAAGAAAAAACTTTCGCTGATAACGAAGATTGACCCGAACTTGCCCAAAAGCCTTTTCGGCGACGACATGCGCATAAAGCAGGTTATCACGAACATTTTGACTAACGCCGTAAAGTACACCAAGCAAGGCACCGTTACTTTGACGATGAGCGGCGAATTTCTCGGCGAAGATAATTTTATGCTGTACGTCTCGGTGGCCGATACCGGCATTGGGATTCGGCAGGAGGATATTGAAAAACTTTTTGAATCGTTCATACGCCTCGACGAGACTAAGAATAAGAACATTGAGGGGACGGGCTTAGGCATTTCGATTGTCAAGGAACTTTTGACGATGATGAATAGCAAATTGGAAGTGTCGAGCGTTTACGGCAAGGGCTCCGATTTTTGGTTCAGATTGCCGCAGAAAGTTATCGACAAGACGCCCGTCGGGATTTACGGCGAACATCACAGCGAGCGCAAATTTAAACGGGTCGAGACGAATTTTATAAAAGCTCCCGCCGCGAGGGTTTTGGCGGTCGATGATACCGTCATGAACTTGAAGGTTATCAACGGCTTGCTCAAAAGAAATTTGATTGTGCCCGACGTGGCTGACAGCGGCGAAAAGTGTTTGCAGTTCGCTCAAAAATATTTCTACCATATAATTTTCCTAGACCACATGATGCCCGAAATGGACGGCGTCGAAACTCTCAAGCGACTTCGTGAAATGAATCTGCCCGCCGAAACAAAAGTTATCGTGCTGACCGCCAACGCCATTTCCGGAGCGCGCGAACGCTACCTAGCGAAGGGCTTCGACGATTACCTTTCAAAGCCGATTGATGTAAACGCTCTGGAGGCTATCCTGAAAAAATATCTGCCGCCCGAAATCATTCTGACTGACGAACAACTTGCCAAGTCCGAGCCGCTCAAATTTGAACAGCTCGCGCAGGTTGAGCCGCCCGAAGTCGAAGAGGTCAGCGAAGATGAATTTTCAAAGGCGGAGCGTCAACGATTTGAGAAATTTTGCCCGTCGCTCGACTTGGATACGGGATTGGCAAATTGCATGGACAGCAAAGACTTTTTCAAGGAGTTGGCTGAAGAATTCGTGACGGGCGATAAGACTGCCGAGCTTGAAAAAAATTTGGCGGCTGAAGATTGGAGCGAGTACAGGATAGCGGCGCACGCGCTCAAAAGTACGTCACTAGTTATCGGGGCAATTAGTTTGAGCGAAAAGGCTAAGGCGCAGGAATTTGCCGCCCGCGACGGGAATATTGATGACGTTAGAAAGAATCACGCCGAGTTATTGGCGACTTATAAAAAAGTTCGCGAGGAATTAAAAGGGTGGTTAGGGGATTAGAAATGGCAAAGATATTGATAGTCGACGACGACCCGCTTTAAAAGCGGGGGAACAATGTACGCGCTCGACGTTACGATAATTTAAACGTAATCGCCGCGCCGGAATTTTTTGCGAACAATTTGGGGGATTAACAATGGCAAAGATACTAATCGTCGACGACGAGATAATTATGTTGAAGATTGCGTCGAAAATTTTGTCCAAAGAGTACGAGACGATTTGCGCGAGTTCGGGCGCGGAGGCAATCGAAATATTCCGGCGCGAAAAGCCCGATTTAATTTTGTCGGATTTGCTCATGCCCGAAATCGACGGCTACGAATTGCACAGGATTTTACAGGAACAAAGTTCGGAGCCGGTGCCGATAATGTTCATGACCGCCGACGAGCGCGAGGAATCGGAAAGCAAAGGCTTTGAAATCGGCGCGTCGGATTATATTCGCAAACCGCTCAAAGCTGATATTTTACTGCGGCGCGTGAAAAAAATTTTGGAGAACGTCGATAAGATTCAAGACTTGACAGAGGCGGCGACTTTGGATTTGATGACCGGACTTCTAAATAAAACAGCCGCGCAAAGAGAAATTTCAAAACTCTGCGCGACAAGTCAAGGCGTCCTGATGATGCTCGACCTGGATAATTTTAAGCTCGTCAACGATTTGTACGGACACGCAATGGGCGATAAAATTTTGATTCGATTCGCCGAGCTGATTAAGGGCATGATTCGTTCGACCGATTTGGCGGGGCGCATGGGCGGCGATGAATTCATTGCCTTTTGCCAAAACGTTCACGACGAGAAAATCATTTTCAACAAGGCGCGTTTCCTGAATCATCAGCTGATAATCTCGGCGAAAAATTTCATGGGCGAGGATATGAACTTGCCACTTGGCACGTCGATTGGCGCGGTGTTCGTCCCAAATGAAGGCAGGGATTATTCCGCGCTCATGAAGAAGGTTGACAAAGCCCTTTACAAAGTCAAGCATCACGGCAAGCATGGTTGCGCGTTTTTCGGCGAATCGAATTCAGCGGACGCGACCGAGCGCAAAAATATTTCGCAAACGCAAATGCTTTTGAGCGAGCGGAGTTGGGAGCCGGGCGCGTATTTTGTCGACTTTGAAAAGTTCAAGGCGATTTACCAATTTGAAGCGCGATTGCAAAGGCCGATGAATTTTTTGGAGCTGACACTTGAGACGACGAACGACGAGGCGCGCGAAGATTTTTTAGAGTTGCTGATAAAAATTTTGCGGCGTAGCGATTGCGTCACGCAGTACGGGCGCGACCAATTCTTGATTATGCTGACCGATACGCCCGCTGAAAATCTCGACGTTGTTCGGAAAAAATTTTCGGCGGCGTGGCAAGCTAAAAATCTCGGCGGCGAAATCCTCTTCGAGTTCCTAAAAAATTTCTGATCAAGGCAGGCGATTAAAATGAGTTATGTTCCGCGCATTTTGCTTTGTGGCGACGTGAATTCTTTTCAAAGCGCGGCTGGAAATATGGCGATTGAGATTGTCGGACAAATTTTTTTCACGGGCGCGGCGGAGCGCGGCGAAAATCTTATATTCGCGAACAGCAACGACTTGGACTTCTACAAGCCCGGCGAGATTAAAATTTTTTTGAACGGCGCGGAAATTTCTGCCGACGAACTTAGAAAACTTTTGGACGGCGCAGTTGATTACATTGTCTTTGACGACGCCAGAAATTTTATCGGGCGACACAATGATTTGCATTCGCTCGGACTTTCAGAACGTTATATCACTCGCGAAAATCTTTTTCGGCAAGCCCGCCACAATTTTTATTCCGCCAAGAATCTTGAGACGCTCCCCGAAATTTTACGCGATAATAAAATTTCCAGTCTGCTCGATGTCGACGGAATTTTTTACGAGACGGATTATTTTCTATTCCCCGAAAAGTTCCCGACTGTCGAAGGCGTCATTCAGAAGCCCGAACCGATTCTTGAAAATTTCTACAGGAAAATTTACGCCGCGCTTGCCGATTGCCGTTTCAAATTTTACGACGCGATTTTTATCAGCGAACGCGAGACCGAAAATTTTATTAACGTCCTGCTTGAGACAAATGACTTGTCGAAAAATATTTTGACCTTCGCTAGGAAAAATTCTGCGCTCGAAAAATTTTTGGCGGCTAACGAAAACGCCTTTGAAAAAATTCAACGCTTCCCCGCCGTCAATGGCAACTGGTATCTGATTAAAAAGTGCGCACAGAAAAATTTTTGCGTATACGTCGTTACGCACAAAGACCCTAAGCTAGACGCCCTGCCCGAAGGTTACAAGATGATTCACGCCGGCCACGCGCAGGCTAAAGAGGATTTCGGCTACATAGGCGACGACACCGGCGACAATATCAGCCGCCTAAATCTTTATCTCAACGAAGTCACCGCGCTTTATTGGATTTGGAAAAATACTTCGCACGCAATTATTGGGCTCAATCACTACCGAAGATTTTTCACGAGCGACGGCGAAAATATCTTGTCGCTTGAGGCGGCGGAAGAAATTTTGCGCGACTACGACATAATCGTTGCTCAAAATGCCGTGTCGAATTTAAGTATTTCTTGTTGGCAGATGTTGATTAGCGGCGACGACTTGGAAAATTTTGTCGCGAACATTTTCAGAAAACATATCGCGCTCAAGCAACCCGATTACCTCGCCGCCTTTGAAAGGGTTGCCGAATCTTTTACGGGTTTTCAATACGAAATTTTCATCACGCGACGAAATATTTTCGAGGCTTATTGTGAGTGGCTGTTTTCGTTCCTGCTCGACGTTATGAAGGAAGTTTTGCTACGGACAAACATTGCCGAGATAAAAAATCCGCGCAAGTATAGAATCATTTCTTTTATAGCAGAGAGGCTTATGACTGTTTGGTTGAGGAAAAATCATTTGCGGATAAAGAAGTTACCGGTGCTGTTTCGCAAGGGCATTTGAGCGGAGGTGATTGAAATGAAAATTCGAGGCGCAGTCATAATTGAACAGGGCGTGACTTTTGCAATCGTGGTAGTCAATCGGACGGTGACGAATTACACTTCGAGAGCGGTTCGCGTCCGCCATGCGCTGGCGCAATTTTTTAGGAACATGCCAATAATTTTAATGTCGCAGGACTCGAACGGCACGCCGCATTACTACGGGCGCAAGGACATTGTACAATTTTTGCAATCGATTCGGCTAGACCAAATCCCTTGGAAGGAGTATTACATTTATTGACGGAGAAAATTTTATTGCATATGTGTTGTGGGCCGTGTTCGTGTTATCCTGTCAAGAAGTTGCGCGAGGAAAATTTTGAGCCGGTCGGATATTTTTTCAATCCGAACATTCACCCCTACAAGGAGTGGCGACAGCGTTTGAAAACTGCGCGGGAATTCGCCGAGAAGGTCGGAATAAAATTTTCGGCGCATAATCATTACGGCTTGCGCGATTACTTGGAAAAAGTTTGGGGCATGGTCGACGAGCGCGACACGATTGAATTTCCTGACGGCTTCCATAAACGTTGCGGCATTTGTTATTCGTGGCGATTGAGTGAGGCGGCGCGATTCGCGGCAGAAAATAACTTTGAAACTTTTACGTCGACGCTGTTTTACAGTCGCCATCAAAATCACGAGCTTATGAAGAAAATTGCTGAGCACTTCGCCGAAAAGTTTGGCGTGAAATTTTTCTACGAAGACTTCCGCGCAGGTTGGCAGGAAGGCATTGACATAAGTTTGGAGCTTGGGCTTTATCGGCAAAATTATTGCGGTTGCATTTTCAGCGAGGAAGAACGCTTCAGTAACGACTTACATAAAGCCCGTAAGAAATTTTTCGCTTAAGCGCAAGAAAAAACCCCTCCGCGAGTTGCAGAGGAGTTTTTTTTTATGATATGCCGAGTGCTCGACGAAAAACTTTCTTAGAAGAACCAGCTGACACGGCTGAAGAAAACTCTGGCATTTTTCTCAGTGACGAGGTCTTTGCCGGTGAAATATTGAAGCTCAACTCTCGTGTTGTAAAGCGGAACGTACCTTAAGATGAACTCGACACCTTTTGAGCCGGCGTAAGCAGCGTCATAAGTCGGAGCTAAACTGACAAGCGGGCTGACATAGCGATAATCCGCGCTGATATCCCAAGTGCCAGGTTTCTTCCTATCTGCGTCACCGTAAGCAAGACCAGCAGTAAACGATTTCTTCCAGTCTTTAGCTTTGGTGTTCTGAGCATATGCGCCGCGAATTTGCAATTTATCGAAGTTGTAGTGTGCGCCGACTACCCAAACAGAAGCGTTATGGGTGTTCTTGTTGTAGCGTCTGCCAAATGTATCATGCAAAGTGCTGAAGTAATCGCTACGGAAGTGATGGAATCCTGCACCGATATAAAGTTTATCGTTGTCGTAAGAAATTTCGCCGCCTTGATAGCTTGCGGGGTCGCCCTTGACAAGCAATTCTCCGTCTGCGCCTTTAACATCGATATCGGTGCCGCTCCAACGACCAGCCATTAACGCAACTTTGAATTTGTCGCCGTAGATAGCTTGGAAGCCGCTGAACTCGTCATCAATCAACATGCCGTCGTCAACGTTGGTGTAAAATTCCATTTTACCTACATTAAATTGGAACTTGCCATAGGTGCCCTGCGCGTAAGCCCGTTTAAGTTTGAAATTGGTGCTTGAATCTTCCTTCATGTCAGAGGTTGCATCAAGACGAGCTTTAACTTTCCAGTGATCGTTGACTGTCGCCGTAGGATCAAGACGCATCAGGAGCCAGTTTCTGGTGGTTTTGATTTTACCAAAGTCGCTTTTGACTCTTTCATTGCGATAGCGATAACGAAGTTCGCCGTTCCAAACGACTTTGTCGGAATACTTTTCAAGCTCTGCGACGCGAACGCCCAATGCGTCGAGTTCATCGCGGAATTCAGCTGCGAGGCGGTCGAGTTCAGCTTTGGTTGCGCCGGTCGGGTTTTTCGCCATAGCCTTTGCGATCATCTGCGCCATTTCGTAACGGGTGATGTTGCGGTCGCCGCGATAGGTGCCGTCGCCGTAACCTTCGACAACGCCTTCAGCCGCAAGTTTCTCAACGGACTTCAATGCCCAGTGACCTGCAGGAATGTCGCTGAAGGGATTTGCTGCTGCGAATGTGGTCGAAGTCATTCCGACGACAAACGCCGCTGTCAATGCTGCTGCTACTGTTTTCTTCATTTTGAAGACCTCCAATAAATTTAACCGATAAAACTTTCCTTGGCAATCGGTCGCATTTGGAGTAGTTTCAAAATTGAGTGGCCGTGTTTCCTCAAGTCGTCTTACTTCTCCGCTTGTTCCCTCAAGCCGCAGTGACTATAGCATAGTCGAAAAAATTTTTCAAGAAGAAATTTTTCCATAATCCTTTCAAGTTGCATAAAGCCCCGCCGTCATTTATAATTTGCTTGCGAAAGGAGCGGACGCAATGAACGATTATAATTTATATATTGGGCAAAATTATTTCGGCTCTTGCATGAAGTTTGAGGACGAGACGCGGGCGCGGCTTCAAAATAAAAAGTGTCTGGAATATTACGGCTTCAAGGTTTACTCTCAAAACGACGAGGACGGAATCATCGAGGAAATTTTCAATCGCGTAGGCACGACGAACAAAATTTTTATCGAGTTCGGCGTGGAGAACGGATTGGAATGTAACAGTCATTATTTGCTGTTCAAAAATTGGCGCGGGCTTTGGATTGACGGCAGTTCGGCTCACGTCAAAGAGATTCGCGAAAAATTTGCTCCGGTTTTGGCGAGTGGTCAGCTGAAAATTTTGCAAGCCTTCATCACTCGCGAAAATATCAACGAACTTTTTATTGCGGGCGGCGTCACGGGTGAAATTGATTTGCTAAGCATTGACGTTGACGGCAATGACTATTACATTTGGCAGACGATTAACGTCGTGCGCCCGCGAGTTGTCATCATCGAGTATAACGCGAAATTTCCGCCGAATTGCGATTGGAAAATGGCTTACAATAAAAATCATATTTGGGACGGCTCGGACTGGCATGGCGCATCGCTCAAAGCTCTTGAACTTTTAGGCAGGGAGCTAGGCTATCAACTTGTCGGCACAAATTTTACGGGCGTCAATGCCTTTTTCGTCCGCCGCGATTTGGCAAAAGATTTATTCATTGAGCCTGCGACCGCCGAAAATCTTTACAACCCTGCGCGGTTCAATTTTGTTTATTACGTTAATCATCACCCCGCCAAATATTGTCTGGTCAATCAGGCGGAAAATCTCGGATTGTTCAACTACAAGCCGAATCAAGACGCTATTCCTCTGAACGGCTTCTCCAACGAAATCGACACGGAAAATTTTTCCTGCAACGTCATAACTGCTAGAAATTCTTCTGTGCTCGTGCGCAACAAAAATAAAGTCGCCTTGCCGTATTTCGTATTGCCCGAAGACGTGGAAAATATTTCCGACGCGACAATGAAAATTTCCGTCGAAAGCAAAATCATTTCGCAGTTCCCGATTAAAGAAAACGGCGTAATCGAAATGAATCTGCCGCCCTCCGACGCGCCGCTAATTGCAAATTTCGAGTTGTCTAAAATGTTCAAGAATGCGCAGGGGAAGGAACACGGCTTAGCAATAATTTTTGAAGTTAAGAGTTGAAAGGAGTTTAGCTTATGGCAAATTACACGACGACCACTCCGGATTGGGCGGTCTCGAATCAATCGGCGGTTATGAGCGGCATTGAGGGCATAAAGGATACGACGGTCGGGAATATCAATCCGGCGTTTGCTTCGGGGCAATTCAAACCGAAACGCCGCATGACTTTGACGGAAGATGAATTGGTCGAGGGCGTCACGAGCGGCGACAGAATGATTTTGTCGCGAGCAATAACGCTAATTGAGAGCAACAGCCCAAAACATTTCGCGAAAGCACAACGAGTTTTGCAACGGCTTCTGCCAAGAACGGGCAAGGCTTTGCGGATTGGGATAACGGGCGTGCCTGGCGCGGGCAAGTCCACTTTGATTGAGGCGTTCGGCAACATGCTTTGCGACGACGGGCATAGAGTTGCGGTGCTGTCAATCGACCCAACAAGCTCCATAACTAAAGGTTCAATCTTGGGTGACAAAACGCGCATGGGAACTTTGAGTCGGCGCGCCGAAGCTTTTATACGTCCGAGCCCTGCCGGCGGTACTTTAGGCGGCGTGGCTAGGAAAAGTCGCGAGACAATGTTGATGTGCGAGGCGGCTGGTTATGACGTGATTTTGATTGAGACGGTCGGCGTCGGGCAATCTGAAACGACGGTTCGGTCGATGGTAGATTTTTTTATGTTGGTGGTGTTGACGGGCGCGGGCGACGACTTGCAAGGTATAAAAAAAGGAATCATGGAACTTGCCGACGCGATTGTCGTAAACAAGGCTGACGGTGATAATTTAGTTCGGGCAAAAGTCACGCGCGGCGAATACGAGCGCATGACGGAATTTATCCGCCCCGCGACCGAAGGTTGGCCGACTCACGCTTACCTTGCAAGCGCAGTCACGAAAATGGGCTTGCCTGAACTTTGGCAGGTGATTCAGCTGTTTAAAGAGACGACGACTAAAAATGGCGTGTTCCAAAGGCGGCGCGATTCGCAACTTTTGGACTGGATGCACGCAATGATTGATGAGCACTTGCACAATCTATTTTTCGGCGACGCGGTGATAACAGGGAGAATGCCCGAAATCCGCGAGGCAGTCTTGAACGGAATAATTTCGCCGACGCAAGCAGTTGCCGAGCTCGTCAAAATGTTCGACATAGCAAGAGCCGCTCAAAAGAAAGTCGACTTATTCAATGCGTAATTCGTAATGCGTAATGAAACTTATTTCGAATGAATTCCTTACCAAATACGACCAATTTGACTATGAAACAAGAATGAATGCCCATTGCTCCAAATCAACTTCTTTGCTACAATACACTCGACGCAGGGAAGCGCAACGAGTTTAAAGGAAACGATTTCAAGGAGGTTTTCAAAATGAAACGCGCATACAAGACAACTAAAAATATAAATCATAAAGTGAAGGCAATCGCTCAAATTCAAAGTGAGCCGGAAGTTTCATTCATCATGGTTGCCAAAGGCGTGCTCGGCTTCAGAGAGAGTGCGCACATAGTCAAGGTCGCCGAAAATACCGACTGCTCAATCAGCATCGCGTCCGGTAAGAAATTCGGCACTAACAAAAGTATTTTGTCGCTGGTCAATCTCGGAATCATGGCGGGCAAAAGTTTGGTGCTCAACATAAAGGGCGAGCACAATGAAGAGGCTTTCCGCGAAATTTCCAAAATCATCGGCGGCGAAACCGACGGAAATAGCTAATCCTGAATCATCTTTTAACCCACCCACTCATAAAATACCCACTTCCAAAGTCTCCGACTTAGTCGAAGGCTTTTTTTTATCCGCGAACGGCTTTGCGTTTGGTCAAGTAGTTCCAGATTGTGACGATGACTGTTGCGCCAAGTTTGGCAATCAGATAATGCAAATTGATAACGGCGACGAAAAACCACATGCAAAATTGATTGAGCACGAGACCAATCGCGCCCGTCGCGAAGAAAATCACGGCTTGACGAGGCGTTTGTTTTTTCGCGCCTTTGAAGACGTAGATGACGCAAAGCCAGTAGTTGAAGACAACCGTCACGCTGAACGAAATCGCCGAAGAGTAAAGATAATACATGCCGGCGAACTCAGTCAGCGCGAAAAGGATAGCATAGTCGAGCATGAGCGATACGCCGCCGACAAAACAGAAGCGGATAATTTCCAAAAGTCTTTCGCGAGTCATTTAATCGACCTCAATTCGGAAAAGTTTATAGCGGAGATATTTTTTTCGGCTAGCAGGTTCAAAATTTGAGGCGAAGTCACTGCGGCGAGTTCCTCCTCAAAATTATGCTCCCATTGGCAAAAGTCCTGCAAGATTGTATTATCTGTGCCGGGGTGGAGCATAACTTCTGTTGTGCCGTCCTGCAAGTTATCAAGGAGTTTAGTCATAAAATTTTCGCTGACAGATTCGCCCGCGACAATCCCCGTAAAATGTTCGGGCGTCACGAAATTTTTGTTATGGGCTTTGTAAGCGGCGAACTTTGCCAGCGAACTTAAGCCGAATCGCCCAACGAATTGCCCAAAACTATTCAATTCGCCGTCGAAAATTTTGGTGTTAGCGGCGCGCATGGCAGAAATATTTTCAGATGCTGCCAAGTCCAAAGCGATTTCGATAACGCCTGGAATATGATGTAAATGTTGGTGGCTGTCGAAGTGAGTTAACGTCAAGCCGGTGCGCAAAATTTTTTGCAACTGCGCGGCGAGTTCGGAACGAATTTCGGAAAGAGCAATTTTGCCGCTGAAATATCTTTTCATGAAAGTAACGTAGTTGTCATGGAAAACGCCTTCCTTCGTGACGAGCGACGGAATACTTTCGGGCGGCAGTACGGGATTGCCATTGGCCAGCGTGAAATGAATTCCGACGCCTAAGCCGCGATTTTTTTTAGCGACTGCGATTGCGTCGTCAAAAGCAATGCCGCCCGCCATTAAAGTTGCCGACCTCAAGCAGCCCTCATTGAAGGAAATTTCGACGGCGCGATTTATCAGCTCGTGGCGTCCGAAGTCATCCGCGTTCACTATCAAATTTTTCAAGATAAAACCTCCCAATCACACGCAGGAAAATTTTCTATGCGGCAGAATAGTTTTATAAAAATTATTAATGGAGTTTGATTTAATGAGTCCGATGATTGTAGCAGTGGTCGCCTTCCTGCTCGATTTGTTAATCGGCGACCCGCGCAGTAAATTTCACCCCGTCGCGCTTATGGGCAAACTGATTTCGTTTTTTGAAAAACATTTGCTCCGCGCCGAAGATAAACCACTGAAAAAAGTTTTGAAGGGCGGCGCGTTGGTTTATGCGGTCTTGATTATCGTTATGGGAATCGGCGTTGCCATTGAACTTTTGACGCGAGAGATACCCAATCACGCCGCGCAGATTTTCATTCAAGCGTTAGTGCTGTGCTTTATGATTTCGCCCAAAAGTTTAGCTAAAGAGGGCTACGGCATTTATTTTTTCCTCGAACACGACGAGCTAGACTACGCCCGCAAAAAAGTTAGTTGGATAGTCGGGCGCGATACTGAAAATTTGAACGAGGCGGAAGTTACTCGCGCCACTGTCGAGACCGTCTCGGAAAACACCGTTGACGGAGTGATTTCGCCGTTATTTTTCTTCGCGATTGGCGGAATCCCTTTAGCGATGTTTTACCGCGCGGCTAACACAATGGATTCGATGATTGGCTACAAGAGCAATAAATATTTTTTCTTCGGGCAGATAGCGGCGCGGCTCGACGACATTTTAAATTATATTCCTGCGCGGATAACGGGCTTGCTGTTTGTTATGTCGGCATTTATTCTGCAACTCGATTACAAGAACGCCTTCGCTATGATGAGGCGCGACGCAAAAAAACATCCCAGTCCGAATGGGGGCTGGGCTGAAGCGACGGTCGCGGGCGCGTTGAATGTTCGACTTGGCGGCACGAATTATTATTTTGGCGAGCCGCATTTTAGAGCTTACATGGGCGAGCCGAATGAAAGTCTGGAAGCGTCGCACATACTCGGCTCAATCCGTCTGATGTATACCGCCACGATTTTATTTTTGATTATCTCGTATATAATTCGGGATTATTTATGAACCGATTCAGCTGACGGTCAACGTCCTCTCAAAATTTTTCAGCTCGTCAATCAAAAGGTGGAGATGACTCACTATTGGCGATGTAAATTGCGCCGTTAAGAATGGCGACAACAAAATTTTTTGACGACCGCGATTGAAAAAGTGGAAGAGGTTACCCTTTTCTTTCCCTTCAACTTTTAAATACAGATTATCGGCCGGAGCTTTCCAATCGGGCGCGAATTTATTCAGCAGTCTCTTAACCTCGTTGTGTCTGCCATAAAAAATAATCCACGCGTCGGGCGAAGTCTCCGTTTCGATGAACCGAATCAGCTGGCGAAAATATTCGGCGTAGTTCGCGTCGTTGAGAAGTTTTGTTACGTTGAAACCTGAGTTTTCTTTGTATTTGTACGGCACAAGGTCAGCGTTGAGAATCGAATGTGTTGCAATATGTTCAATGAAAAATGATTTAACGTCCGCATGTTTGTTCTTGAGTTCGTCCCATGTATAAATCTTGTCGGTCGTCAACGCGAGGTGAAGTCGCAGGAAAAATTTGTAATATGGATTCTCGACATTGTTCTCTTTCAAAAATTGGTAGCCGTTTTTCTCATGTAAACGAATGTCGGTGGTCGGAACGCAAAAATCAACCAATTCTTGCCAAGTAGTACTTTGCCAACTGAAATCTGTCGGCCAATATTCTAAAACTTTGCCGGGATTTATACCTACAAAAACAAAGTCAATCGGCTTGTCAATGCTGCTACAGTAAAAAGGACACGGCTCATTTCCCTTCATGTCGACTTCAAACGGCGTGCCGATTTCGTCAGACAATTTCTTGCAACTCGTTTCAAGTTCGGCTTTGCTTTGCCCGATTTTTTCTTCCAAGCTTATGGGCTTGCCGATAAGTGCCGCCATCATCTCGACGAAAATTTTTTGCCTGTTCATACTGCCATATCTCCCAAACAATTTTTAGATTACGCATTGTTTTTGAGTTCGACCAAATATCTTTTGAGGGCGTCTTGCCAAGTCGGCAGGCGATTAAAGCCGGCTTCGTCCAGAGATTTTTTACTAAGCCGCGAATTAAACGGCCGCCGCGCAGGTGTCGGATATTCAATCGTGGGAATGCCTTCGACCTCGACATCAAGTCCGGCTTGCTCGAAAATTTCCTTAGCGAATTCCGCCCACGAACAAAAGCCCTCGTTCGTCGCGTGGTAAATGCCGTACTTCTCCGAAGCCGCCATATCAGCCAAAAGTTTCGCCAAGTCGACGGTGTAAGTCGGGCTACCGATTTGGTCGTTGACGACGCGCAAAGATTTTTTCGTCTCGCCGAGCTTTAGCATCGTCTTAATAAAATTGTGACCGTTAATCCCGAAGACCCAACTCGTGCGCACAATGAAATATTTATCAAGAAGCGTGCTGACAGCGTCTTCGCCCAAAAGTTTGCTGCGCCCGTACATGTTGACGGGCTTTTTTTCGTCGTGAACCTCGTAAGGGATTTTGCCGTCGCCGCCGAAGACGTAATCGGTGCTGATATAAATCATTTTCGCGCCGATTTCCCGACAAGCCTCCGCAACCCAACGCGTACCGAATCCGTTGACTTTGATAGCGAGTTCCTGTTCAGATTCCGCCTTGTCGACCGCCGTATAAGCCGCGCAATGTGCTACGACGTCGGGCTTTTTCTCCAAGATGAAATTTTTCGCGCCGGCCTCCGTCGTCAGCTCCAATTCCTCAAGCGACGGTGCAATAAATTCTACTCCGCGACTTGCCAGCTCCTTTGAAAGGTCGTAGCCTAGTTGCCCTAAAATGCCTGTGATTAAAACCATGATTTTGCCTCCTTTGATTCAAAATTTATTCGACGCGCCAAAAATTATCCCTGCAGTTGACGGCAGCGGGCGTTGCCTTTATATTTTACTCAACAACTCGAAGGGAGCGGTTCAAATGTTCATGACAAAGCCAATGGAAATCGAAGACCGTAGCATGGAAATAATCGCGCCGCATTTGGAAGGGCTTGCGCTCAGCGACGACGAGAAAAAAATTTGCTCGCGAATAATTCATGCGTCGGGCGATGTGAGTTACGCGCCGATTGTCAAAATTCACCCCGAAGCGATTGCCACAATCAAAGCGGCACTAAATCGCGGCGCAAATATTTTTACTGATGTGGAAATGGTTCGGCGCGGGATAAGTATTCGGACGTTCACGAAATTTGGCGGCGAAATTTTCTGCAAGGTCTCTGACGTCGACGTTCGGGAATTCGCAAAGCGCGAGGGCATAACGCGTTCAATGGCGGCGATGAGGATTTTCGGTAAGCGGCTCAACGGAGAAATCGTAGCGATAGGCAATGCGCCGACGGCATTATTTGAAGTGCTTAGGCTGGCTCGCGAAGAAAATATCAAACCGGCGGCGATAATCGGAGTGCCGGTCGGATTCGTGGGGGCGGCGCAGTCGAAAGCAGAACTTATCGCGCAAAAAGAAATCCCCTACATAACGGTCGAGGGGACAAAGGGCGGCTCGTCAATCGCGGTCGCGGCGGTCAATGCAATCCTCTATATGATGGACAATTCGCGCGGGCTCAATGAAAAATAAGGAGATATTATCATGATGAAAAAATGCAAAATCACAATCCTCAAAACGACACTGCAAAAAGATTTGGCGGAAGAATACGGCGTGCCGAATTTGTCGACCTGTCCGATAATGAGGGAAGGACAAGTTTTTTACGCGTCGTGGGCTAAGCCCGAAGGTTTCTGCGATGAGGCGTGGAAGGCGATTTATCAATATGTGTTCGCGCTGGCGCACGGTGCCGAGACTTGGTATTACGGCGATTGGATTGATGCTAAACATAAGGGCGTTGCAATTTGTTCGTGCAATGACGGCTTGCGCCCTGTTATCATTAAGATTGAGCGGACGGACGAAGATGCTGAATAATTTTCCACGACTGATAATCGCGGCGACGCAAAGCGGCTCCGGCAAGACGACTATAACAACGGGATTGATTGCGGCGTTGAGGCGTCGCGGGCTCGATGTGCAATCCTACAAGGTCGGGCCCGATTACATTGACACGAGCTGGCACACTTTAGCGAGCGGCAAAATTTCTCACAACTTGGACAGCTGGCTTGTCGGCGAGGATAAGCTCAAGGAAATTTTCGTAGCGACTTCGAGCGGCGCAGACATTTCGATTATCGAAGGCGTTATGGGGCTTTACGACGGCGGGCGCGGCGGAATCAGTTCGACGGCGGAAATTGCTAAACTACTCAACGCGCCGGTCGTTTTGGTTATCGACGCAAAAAGTATGGGGACATCGGCGGCGGCGATTGCGTTAGGGTTTCGCGAGTTCGATAGGACGATAAATTTTGCGGGCGTGATTCTAAATCGGCTCGGCTCTGAATCGCATAGGAAAATGATTGTCGACGCTCTGAATCAAATCGGGATAAAATGTTTTGGCGGGCTCCGGCGCAATGACGAATTCATTTTGCCCGAACGGCATTTAGGACTTGTGCCGACGACCGAAAATAATTCTGCTGGCGTGATTGAAAAAATCAGCGCGGCGGTCGAAAGTCAAGTTGACGTTGACGAGCTGATAAGATTAGGGAGAAGGGAAAAGGGAAAAGGGAAAAGTCTTATCCCTACTTCTCCCTTCTCCCATTTCCCTTTTCCCTTAGTCAAAATCGCTGTTGCGAGGGACGCAGCCTTCAGCTTTTACTACGGCGAGAGTTTGCGCGAACTTGAGAAGCTCGGCGCGGAAATAATTTTTTTCAGCCCGCTTGATGATGAGACTTTGCCCGAAGGTATAAGCGGCATGATAATCGGCGGCGGCTTCCCTGAAATGTTCGCGGCTCGTCTTGAGCAAAATAAAAAGCTCCACGCTCAAATTTTCGACGCGGCGAGGATTGGCTTACCGATTTTCGCGGAGTGCGGCGGCTTTATGTATTTGATGAACCGATTAATTAATTTCGACGGGAAAAGCTTCGAGATGTGCGGCGTACTCGACGGCTCAGCGACTATGACGAATAAACTTCAAACGGTCGGCTACGTCGAGGCGGAAATTTTAAGCGATTGCATCTTAGGCAAGGCGGGCGATAAAATTCGCGCGCATGAATTCCATTTCTCGACGGAGCTTGGGACTTCGGGCGATAAAATTTTCAAATGCAAACGTATGCGGACCGGCAAAGAATATTTCGCGGGCGCGAGCAAAAAAAATGTCGTCGCGTCTTACTTGCATATACATTTCGCGGGTTGTCCGGACGTTGCTAAAAATTTCGTCGACGCTTGTAAAAAATTTGGAGGTGTTTTAAATGGCAACTGAAATCATCAATGAGCGATTGCTCTACCCGTCTTACGAAATCATTGAGGGGGAAAATTTTATGGCACCTGCACCGAATCTTGACCACAGCGATATTATCTTTAAACTTTCTTTTGTTATTGGTGGCTATTTGATTGAGCATAAAAGCGGTTACGTTTACACTGATAACGTTGACGTTCACTTTTCTGACGGCAGTCTTTATAAGCCCGACTTGAGCGTTGTTCTAAAGCCTAACGAAAAAATTCTCGCCGGCCGCAAAAATATTTTCGGCGCACCCGATATGGTCGTTGAAGTCCTGTCTTATTCTACGCGTAACAGAGACCTCACGATTAAAAAAGATACTTACGAGGCGCAAGGCGTTAAAGAATATTGGATTGTCGACCCGTGGGCGAAAAGCGTCACGGTTTACCTTCTACGCGACGGCAAATATTTTCTCGACGACAGATATATTTTGCTTAGCGAAAAGGATTTGGAGACGCTCGACGACGAGGAGAAAGCCGACGTTAAACACGAAGTGCCCGTCTCTATTCTTGAGGGCTTGAGCGTTCCTTTGGAATTTATTTTCAGTTGGGGCTATTGATTGGAGGTGTTCAAAGTGGCAGCCGAAATTATCAATGAGCGTTTGCTCTATCCGTCTTACGAAATCATTGGGGGCGAAAAAATTATGTCACCTGCGGCAAATCTTACTCACAGCGGAATTATCATGCGGCTTGGAATGATTATCGGAACTTACTTGTCGAATAACAAAAGCGGCTACGTCTTCAGCGACGATGTTGACGTCCACTTTTCTGATGGCACTCTTTATAAACCCGATTTGGTCGTCATCTTGAAGGAGAACGAAAAAATTCTCAACTGGTCGAGCAATATTTACGGCGCGCCCGATATGGTCGTCGAAGTTCTTTCAAAGTCCACTAAGAAAAAAGACCTCACCATCAAAAAGGATACTTACGAAGCGCACGGCGTTAAAGAATATTGGATTGTCGACCCGTTTTCAAAAAGCGTTTCGGTTTATCTTCTGCAAGACGGTAAATATTTTTGGGCAGATGAATATGCAATCTTCGACGAAAGCGATTTTAAATTCATGACGGAAGAGGAAAAAGCCAACGTCAAAACCGAAGTGCCCGTCTCGATTTTGGAAGGCTTGAGCATTCCTTTGGAATTTATTTTCAGTTGGGGCTATTGAAAGTTTGCAGGAAAATTATCGCGGCGGCAGAATCAATCAGGGGATAATGTATACACGGAAGGAGAAATTTTTATGGACAACGTAGTAAAAATCGGACTTTTGGGCGCGGGCACAATCGGCGGCAGCGTCATCGAAGTTTTGAAAAATAATCGCGACACGATAACTCAACGCGCTAACACCGAAATTCAAATCAAAAATATTTTGGTCTTGCCGCATGAAATCCCTAAGCTCCACGAAGCAGGACTTCCGGCCACCAGCAATTACGATGAAATTCTCAACGACCCCGAAATTAAAATCGTCGTCGAACTCATCGGCGGCATCAAGCCCGCAAAAGATTTTATCCTGCAAGCTATGGCGCATGGCAAAAATGTTGTCACCGCTAACAAAGATGTCGTCGCGCAATTTGGGCACGAACTCTTTGACGCGGCCGACGCTAACAAAATTGATTTCCTTTTCGAGGCGGCAGTTGGCGGAGCCATTCCGATTATCATGCCGCTTAAACGCTCGCTGACTGCCAACAAAATTACAGAAGTTCTCGGCATAGTCAACGGCACGACAAATTACATGCTGACTAAGATGAGCGAACTCGGCATGGATTACGAAACCGTTCTGAAAGAGGCGCAATCTCACGGCTACGCCGAAGCCAATCCCGCCGCCGATGTTGAAGGCAAAGACGCCGCTCGCAAAATCGCTATCCTTGCGTCGATTGCGTTCAATTCCCGCGTGAAATTTGAGGATGTCTCAATGGAAGGCATTACCCACATAACGCCCGAAGATATTTCCTACGCTAAGGAGCTTGGCTACGTTGTGAAACTTTTGGCGGTCGCTCGTCATACCGAACTTGGAATTGATGTCAGAGTTAATCCGGTCTTCCTGGCGAAGGAGCACCCGCTCGCGGCAGTCAGTGGCGTGTTCAATGCGATTTTCGTTCGCGGCTACCCGATTGAAGAGGCTATGTTCTTCGGACCCGGTGCAGGTAAGCCGACTGCCTCCGCCGTTGTCAGCGACATTATCGAGATTGCTCGCGGACTCAATCGCGGCTCGACTGGTCGATTCGGCTGCACTTGCTATCATAAATTCCCAATTTGCCCCGTCGAAGAAACTACTTCCTGTTATTATCTGCGCTTGCTCGTCGACGATAAACCTGGCGTGCTCGGCAAAATCGCTACGACTTTCGGCAACGTCGATGTCAGCTTAAAATCAGTCGTGCAAACTCGTACCGAACTTGAAGACCACGTCGAGATTGTCGTAATAACTCACGCGGTTAAGCACAAAAACATTTTGGAGGCGCAAGCGGCACTAAGCGCGTTATCAGTCGTAGATGAAATTTTCAATGTGATTCGCGTCGAGTGATTGCCATGAAAAAAAATATTCCAACCAATAGAAAATCCCTTAAGGCTATGACAATAAAAATGCGCAAGGATAATCCGAATTTAATTCCGACGGCTTCGCCCTTCCGCGCAGTCGTGAAAGTTCCTGGCACTTCGGCGAATTGCGGCTCTGGCTTTGATTGTCTGGGCTTGGCGACGACCATTTATAATTATCTCGACCTAACTTTGGTACGCGCTAATAAAATTATCGTCGAGTCGAAAGGCACCGGCTCCGATAGCATTCCGCGCGGCAGGAGAAATCTTGCCTGGCAAGCGGTTCGCAGATTGCTTCAAGAAGTCGGGCGCGAAGACGAATTCAAAGGCGCGATTATCCGCATGAAAAATAACGTCCCGATTTCTCGCGGGCTTGGTTCGAGTTCTACGGCGATAGTTGCGGGTTTAGTCGCGGCCAACGAAATTTTAGGCGAGCCGCTCGACCGCAATAAACTTTTGCGATTGGCAACGGAGCTTGAAGGACATCCCGATAATGTCGCGCCGGCACTTTTCGGCGGCTTTACAGTCAGCGTCATGGACAAGGGCGAAGTCCAAACATTTTCATTCCTGCCGCGCGTAAAATTAAAATTGGTCGTAGCTGTTCCGGAGTTCGAGTTGTCAACGAGATTAGCGCGAAAAGTTTTGCCGCGTAATGTTTCACTCAAGGATGCAATCTTCAACGTTAGCCGAGCGTCAATGTTAGTCGCGGCGTTAGTCGAGGGTCGCGAAGAATTTTTGCCGATAGCCTTCGACGACGCACTTCATCAACCTTACAGAAAAAAATTGGTGCCGGGCATGAGCGAAGTTTTCACGGCGGCACGAAATGCGGGAGCGTTGGGAGCAGTAATATCGGGCGCGGGCTCGTGCTTGATAGCGTTCACGACGGCGGCGAGCGGTCTCGAAAATAAAATCGCGGCCGCTATGGTCGAGACGTTCAAAGCTCACGATGTGCAATCTAGCGCGTTGATTTTGGACGTAGATAAGCACGGTGCGCAGATTATCAAACACTAATTAAAAAATCCTCGACTCTCTGTCGGGGATAATTTTTTTCGCGCAGTTTTTTTATTTACTTAATCCAATCGCTGACATATTTTTACAACTTTTGCCGATAAATTTTGCCGGTGAATTCCTTCATAAAATCTTCGGGGCGACCAACCGCGTAATCAATTTCATTGGGTGACACTTTGCGGATATAAATTCCGGCTTCGTCGTCGTCGGTCATATCGGCTTCGTCAATGCGGCAGTGAATCATCGAGACCTGCGCGGTAGACATTTGCCCTTGCAGAGAGCGCGGAGCCGTCGTGTAATAAAGTTCAAATTCGGGCTCGTCGGCGAAGGTAAAATAAGTCCAGTAACCGTAATCGACTTGCCGCCCGATTTTTACCGTGAAAGTTTTGCCGTCATTGCCCGCGTCGCCCAAATAATACTGGAAAATCGGTTCATCGCCGCTAAGGTTCTCGTTGATAATCTTAACGTCCTTGCCGCCGAGCCTGCAACGTATCAGTCCGAACGAGACGCCCGTCTTGCCGGTTCGCTGTTTATCCAATTCCATGACATTGACTTTCGACGCGGCGGAGAAATATTTCTTATTGTCCTCAACAAATTTCCTTACGGCGTCTGCCAAGTCGTCAACCTCTTCGCCCTTTTCAACTTTGGAAATGTTTTCTCGCGCAAGTAAGGCAAGTTTCTTCGCGGCGGTGGCAAAGGTTTTATCTTCGGCAGTATCGGCAATTTCTTCCGCAGTCACGCAAATTTTTTTGGCAATGGAGATAATATCAATATTTTCGTCACTATATACATTAGAATCAGAATCGCTGTCACTATCTGAATCAGAATCGCTATCAGAATCAGAATCGCTATCGGAATCTTCCCAATCTTCGTCACTATACAAATCGTCGGCAAGGGCGAGGAGTTTTTCTTCGGCGGATTCGCTGTCCATTCCAAGTGGCATATGCAAAACAAATTCGCCGTCTTCATCTTCTATGAACTCCTCGAAAAGTTTTTTCACGACCGGCGAACGACACGAATTGCCCGCTAAGAAAATGTGAATCGGATAAACTTCGCGACCTTTGAACGCACTTTTGAGCGATTGGAAAAAGTTTACGACGCCCTCGCGGATTCTGTCTTCGATGAGCTTGTCCAACTTCTCCGCGTTGATGTTCAAATCGACACTGACTGTAAACGCGCCGTCAATTTTCTCGTTGGAAAATAAAATCACGTTCAACGGGGCTTCGGTCAATTTGTCGCGCCCTTCAGTATGCTCCCAAATCGGGCGAAGTTTTTCAGCCAAAATCCGATTGTTCATGTGCGACGACGCGTCCTTAGTTATGCTGACTAAAGTTTCTGCGCCCGCGAAAAGTTCACAGCCCGCCGGCAATGCAAACGGGATTTTCTTATCGCGCATAACTTGCAAGTTGTCCTTGTAAACCTCATAGGCGAGTAGCTCCAAAATATTTTCGCCGCCCAATAGAACATCGCCATTGAAGCCGAATTGCTCAATAACGAAATTGCGCCGCCGATTTTCCGGAATGTATTCAATGCCAAAATCAAAATCTGTGGTGCCGCCGCCGAAGTCGAACACGCCGTAAGCAACTTTCTGCCCGACTTCCTTAGGTTCAAGCCCGTAACCCTCAAGCGCACTTATTGCATAAGCGGCGGGCTCACTCGCGCCCAAGTACACGCGGAAATTTTTCATATACTCTTCGTCGCGGAGCAATGCGGGCGGCAATGATTTTTTTATCCCGTTCTCGAAACTTTTCCTAATCCGCTCGCGAATATCCTTCTTGTAATTGACCGGGAACGACAAAATATAATCCAGATAAATTTGGTGGTGCATGTTGTTGATATAAAGTCCGAGATAATAGGCGTAAAGCTCAATCGGGTCGAAGTCGCCCGCGTCAATCTCTTTGGTATCAAGGTAGGGCTTTATTTCCTGAATCACGCCGCGCAAATCCTTTAGCACAGGATAATTTGTCTCGTCCTTAGCCCACTGCTTTAGCTCGCTGAATACCGAATTGTAAACCGAACTGCCGACATTTTCCTTAAAGATAGCGTCGGCGGCTTGGT
Organism: uncultured Selenomonadales bacterium; assembly: GCA_947307055.1. GTDB lineage: Bacteria > Bacillota > Negativicutes > Selenomonadales > Selenomonadaceae > Quinella. Next base: position 150,565 of record CAMZHX010000001.1, read on the forward strand.
GCGAAACTGTTACGTCATTCCATTCGGTGAAAGGGCGTCCGCCGCGTGCTCGATACGCTGCAAGGAAATTTTGCAGGTCGCGCAGTTCAATGACGGTCGGGTTTTCAAAATCTTTCATTGTCGGGACTTTGGAATAATCGCCCTGCCCAATTCGGAGCATACGCGCTTCGCCGTCGCGACACACTACGATTGTACTTTTGGTGCCGAAATCTATTGCGCAAATGCCGTTTTGCCGCACGTCCAGTTGAGGCGGCCGCGCTACTAGAAAACTTTTCGCAGGCAAATTCACCTTAGCCGCTTCCGCTGACGAATCCTCGAACAATTCCCAATGCCCTTTGTTTACGTCGGTCAGTTGCCGCTCCTCGTAAGGCTGAATGTTCGCGCGTTTGTGGTCGCACTCCAAAAGCTCTTTAATCAGCGAATCAACCGAGCCGGTATACTCCCGCGAACCGTTCATCACGCCGTCGAGCGTCCCTTTTATGTCGAAGTCGTAATCAAAAACTTTCGCCGTGAACGTCCCGCCCAATACGTCGCGTTTAAAGCGGTCGCCGTCGAATTTTATATTGGTGTTGTCGGCTGTAATGTAATCTTCAATCTTCGGGTAATCTTCGAGAAAACTTTTGTAGAATTTTTCCTGCTTAGCGGTTAAGCCTTCGGGAATTAAGCCGTTAGCAATCCAAGACAGCACCGCTTCAGGATAATTCATTGCCGCCGCATTTTTCCCGCGCAGTCTATGAATTAGAATAAGCGTTGATCTGTAAGTACAAGAATTACAAGGATTTGCTCTTCCATTATCTCTCATTCGCCACCAATGATTACAATCTCTTGAGGAACCATATGAAGGACAATTTAATTTATCTCCGGTAATAATTTCACAAGGCCATTCTATATTAGAATGATATTTTAGCGGCATATTTCCAGAAAAATCTACATAAGGATTGCCATTGTTTTTAGCAAAAGTTTTTGAAGCTTCTTTGAAAGTTATAGGCAAAAAAAGAAAGCCTTCTCTAGTTTCAGAATAAGCTCTTGCGGCGGCACCTTCGTCACAACGAAAAACAGGTAAATCTTTTTTCTCCATGCGCGGGAAGAGTCCGGCAACGTCTCTATCAAACCACACGAACTTATTTTTGAACAGGACAAAGCGTTTATCGGCAGCGGGCGCGATGTCGTCCTTGAGAGTGGCGAGGCGTTTGGCAATTTCGTCGCCCTTAGCAGCGGCGGCATCGGAAAAAATGTGGTCGAACTGAGCGCGATTGACATAGACAAAGTCGCGGCGCGTCGGACGATTTTTCGGCAAAAAATTTTCCATAAAATCAACTCCTTTTATAGGAATGACCAACTTTTTTATTACACGACGAGGACTTTAAAAAGTCTATTGTAAAGTTGTTTGATAACGGTAAAACGGAAAAATTATTCCACCTTTTATCCAAGAGCATTTCACGAATCTCGTTTCAGCCCTCGCCAGAACCTGCAGCAGGCATAATGTCTTCCGTAGCAATATCTATTTGACCATATGGTAATGTGACATATGCGTGGTTGTCAAGCCCGGTGCCGCATACGGCGACAAAGCTCTTATTAAATTGCATCACATTAAAAAAATGCCAGAAGCCGTTCCATTCCTGTTCATATTTATCTGTCCTGCTATCCGCACGGTCATCCAGTAGTGCAAGAACAGATACAGGAGAATTCTTATCTGCCTTTATGTTTGCTGCCAGTATCCCTGCATAGGCATAAAAGTGCGTATCAGAACTTCTCGGCACCCACGTTCCAAAAAACGTTCCTGGCTGGACAAATAAATCCTCCGTAAAATGCACCTGACTGTTTGCTTTGCCGACGGTATCCTTCCAATCTACAAATGCAAGGCTGTTTGTGGCCTTTGCCGGCTCCAGGAGGGAAAGCGCATAAGCCCTCGCTTGGATTTCAAACAACGCTTCAGCCTCATCCATGTCCAGGTAACGCATTAAAAGTTCAAAGGTGGACATTTTTCCTGGCTTCAGCACGTCAGCTTTCCCGACCGTAGGCTGGTACATTTTTGCACCTGATGGCATTTTTTCAGGAATCAGCGTAGGCGTTGCATAATCTCCTTGCGCCTGGAAAACAGACTGTACATCCCTCCAGCTTAACGCCCATACATGATACCTTCCACTCCTGCGGATAGCTTCTCTCTTTAAGGTATCATCGGCTATCTTGTCCTTATGGTAGATAAAACCATCTGTAAAGACAGCAACAGGCAGCTTATCTGACCTTCCAATTTGCCGAATGATAAAGTCGGGCTTGCATTGCACAGAAACTCCTTGCGTCGGTCCCAGTGTCACCTGCGGTTCAATTTCCCACAAGGAGTCATTAACCCTCAGAATATAGCCTTCCTTGTCATTAACGAGCGATTTAGATATTTCCAGCTTGCGGTTTTCATTTCCCATCTGAGCAATGGCTTCCACAAACCGTCTCTCCAGTTCACTGTCAAACAGGGAGTTTACGGGAATGTTGTTCAGCTTTTCTATCTTGGTAAGGTTGTCCTTTCCGCTTAAGATGGACTTTAAGATAAGAATCGCCGTACTGCGTGAAATGTTACCAATATTCTGGCTCTGGCGGTATGCGTAAAGACAGTGATAACAACCATCCTTTTGAGGGTCTTCCTTACAGGTGCATTTCTCCAATTTCTGAAGTGCGCGATCAAAAATATCGATAAGCGAACCCTGCTCATTCATCAGCTGTTTCAAATAACCAGTGCCGCCCGGAACTGAATCATAGATAACAAGATATTGCTTTCTGTAGTCCGCGTCCGGTACGGGAACCTCGCTGACTGTTGCGCGGAGATGATCTACATTGCCGAAATACTCCTTCATGCCCAGCATAAAGGCAGCTGTAAATGACTCCGTTCTGACCGTGGAAGCATCCATCGTTGTCGCCGGGATAAGGATACGCAGAGCTTCCGTTGCAATTTCTCTGTAAAGGAACAGGCACTCTTCAAATGGATCATCATTAAACGCCTGCATCTTTCGGGTTTTGCAATAGAAGGTATGGATATCTTTTCCATGCTCCGGCTGGATTTTTCCGCAGTATTTGCAGATCTTAAATCCCTTACGGACATCTTCAACGCCAGATACGGTAAGCTTTTCACCGACCATGTCGCTTTCGCCAAAGTTGATCTCGCGGAGGGTCGCTTTCTTTACAAACTCATATCCGAATGCAAACTCCTCGTTGTCCATTTCATAGGCACTGGAAATGTCGTGGTCCTCGTCGACGTCCACCAGAAGCTGTTTGCAGTAAAACACATTGGAACGGTCGTCGCTCTCATCGGAAATGAGGCTTTTGGTATAGTCCATGTTGGAATAGACCATCTGTACCTTGAGCATGTTCCGAACCTGTCCGGCATCCGCCCAGGCGGGGCTGCCACACCGAGGACAACATGCTGTATTCTTACCCGTTTCCTCAATCTGAGCATGGGAGCAATTCGGGCAAAGTCTCCATTTTGCAGACCCGGTGCTGGTCAGATCCACCTGATCAATGGTGAGTTTTCTGCCGTCCACATAGAAACTGTTGTTCGGGGCGAACTCGCTGATCGCAGCAGAGGCAGAGCGGCTGTACTCGTACACTGATTTCTTGTAGTTCTTCTTTCTCTTCTGTTCTTCAGCCTCATCTTCCTTGCGATACAGAATTGCTTTCAGAATGATGCCCGACTCCGGGAAGGCATAGTTTGGCAGAAGTCCTTCATCGGACAGGAAATTGAAGATATCCTTCTTATTGATTTCCTTTACAACATTGATAAGAGCCGCCTGCTCAACCTTCAATTCTTTTATCTCTTCATCATAGGATCTGTCCTTCGGCTTTGACTCCAGCTCCTTGACCATATCCTTTATCTGCTTAATGCTTTGTGACAGGGAATCCTTCTGCTTCTTCAGTGCCTTAAAGGCTTCCAAGAGGCGCATATGCATTGGGCTTTCCTTCAGCTCATTGCCCTGCGCAAAAGTGCGTAGTTCATTTCTTGCCGTATCATCAAGATACTGGGCAAAAAGCTGGATAAACGAGTTCAGCAGATGCGACAGGTTGTTCTGTACATAATTAAGGAAATTAAACGGGAAGACATCAATAGGATGGCTATCCAGCTTTCCGAAAACAACACTAACATTCTTCGGTATGGACTGTTCCGATGCTCCGCGTTTCACCCAAGAATCCATGCAGTACGCAACAAACTGACGCTCCAATACCGCCGATGCTTTCAGAAAGATCTTAGGCGGTACTACATTGCCCTCCATCATATCCAGAGGATCAGCGTAGAAATATAAATCATGCGGTCTTGCGGCGGCAACGGCAAGTGTCAACGCATTACCGTCTTTACGACCTGCACGTCCGGTGCGCTGCAGGAACTGCGACTGTGACGGAGGCATACTGCAAAGGATGACCGTGGAAAGGTCACCGATATCGATGCCCATTTCCAGCGTTGGCGTACAGGATAATACATTGGGATCCCACACCTGCGAATCATCCTTCTTGCGCTTGAAATCAATTTCAAGGTTCTCTCTGTCGTCACGTTCCAGAAGTCCTGTATGTTCCCTGGCATTGATGCGAACGATGTCACCGGAAGTAAACAATTTCCCGTAATAATTAAGTCGCGTGGATTCATACTCTTCAAACCTGCCTGCACAGGCACTACGAATGCATGCGGCCTTTTTCCAGAACTCTTTATTTTCTGAAGCAATAGCGTGAGTGATACCACAGGTATCGCACTTCATCAAACAAACATTATCCGAAATGAAAACCTTGTTCTTGTCGAGAGCGTAAACCGTATATTCTGCTGTTGCCGGAATGCTGACTACAATGCTATCCTTTACCAGTTCCTCAAGGATAATACGGCTGATGGCTGTATATGTAGACGTTTCGATCAGCATTTCATCGCAACATGACGCAATCCAGTCCGTGTACTTCTTTTCCGCCACGGTGTCAAAGTTATAATTCTTCTTACTCTGTTCTGCCGGACGGTAAATAAACCTTGGTGTGTTTCTGCCCGACTGTCTGCCCGGCATCCAGCTCATTCTGTCATTGGAGATAAGATAAGTGTTGCCATTTTCTTTGAAGAAAAGTGAGAATGCATCATCTTTAAAGGCACCGTTCTGGGCCATAAGTTTCAAATATCCGGCTACCATCTGCATAAACTGTTCTTCTCCGGTGTGTTCAAGTCCGCCGAGTTCATTTACTGCGCGTTCGTGAACGACTCCAGCAACCTTGGTAATGGTGTCCACGGGAAAAGAAAGGCAGGAACAGCCCGACTTCTCCAGCGTGCGCCCGATACGGCTGGTGATACCGTATTCCAGCATGATCTCATAGGATATGCGCTTTTCAATGTCTCCCATCAATTTCTTAGCTCTGGCATCATTTCCGAACTTGCGTTTTTCGATCATGTCTTCATAGGCACTCATCCAGGTCATATTCGGCGCAATGAAGAAGCTGACAAAACTCTCGTCACTAAGATGTTCATGCCAATATTTGATAAATCCCCTTGTGAAATCAGCAAGGGAAAATCCCGCGCCGCCGTTCTGGACATAACGCTGGATAGCAGTCCTGAAACCGAACCGCCATGTACGGGCGTTAAAAAAGCCTGCGCGATGTGCCGCATCCTGCACATTATCCGAGAATGCCAGCGTTTTCTTATCGTCATTAAACTTGGAGGCAAAAAGCTGCGAAAGTTCTGTGCTGATTTCCGTTGCGCTCCGAAGACCCATAAGGGAAAGTCCACGCTTCGATCCGCAGAATGGGCAGACAAATTGCTTATTATTCTTTGAGCCTGTCGTGAGTATCGGATTTGGCAGAACAATGTCCACCATATCGGAACCACAGCTGTCGCAGCTTGCGGAAGTGTCTTCGCCAATCTTCACCTGCAAGCAGTCAGGGCAGATGCGCCCTGCGATCATTCCCTTAGGGTAATTGTCATGTTTGTGGGGAAACATCATGACGATCTTATCATTCGCCTTGAAGTAAAGGTTGTAGAACGCTTCCAGGCTGTTTATTGTTGCATTGCCTCTTTCGCTGAGGATAGATGTCCAACCTGTTGCGCCACAGTCGCGGCAGTTGACTACCGGAAGGTAATGCTTTGCCTGCTGAGTATTCAGATCATGGGCGATGGAGTATGTAACCTCACCGCCAGAAACCTTAGCAGCTAGACGGCGAAGTTCACGAATCCACAGTTGCACCTGTACGTTCAGGAACGGACGCAGGCTGTCCGGCTTTCCCGTTCTCGCATGGGAAATCAGTGCCAGCAGTGCATTGATACCTGCCTCGGCATCTCTCATCTTCCCCAGATCGGGATAGTTCACTTTCAGTTCTTCTACGATATTCTGAACCTGATGATAATTGTCCTTTATCAGGGTTATCATCACCCGCATAAAACTGTGATGCATGAGGTGTTCGCCGAGGGCTATCCTTCCATCCGGCAATGCCACATCCACACCGGACAAATTTGTCCAAGCGGATGTCGCCGCTTTAAGATAAGCGGTCTCATCGTTCTGGTCAACCAGCACAGATAGCTCTGCAACCTGCTCTGCCGTCGGCATGGTAAAGTCTGTAATATCCTGCCCAGCAAAGAACTCATCGGGAGACAGGCGACCTTCCGTTACGATTGCCTCTTCCTCGAAAGGCTCACCGAAAATCTCCTCGGCATATTGCAGAATGCTTTTGCCGTTGTCCCTCCCACCCATTGTGGCGGAAGTGCCTATGCAGCACAGATAACCGCCGGGTGTCCGCAGGCGGGACTTCAATCTGCGGAGCAGGCAGGCAAGGTCGGTTCCCTGTGCGCCGTCAAAGGTATGCAGTTCATCGACTGCGATATATTTCAAAGTTTCGGGATTGTTCTCTTTCCAAAGCGCGGCATCCTTCGGACGGACAAGCAGGTAATCCAGCATCTTATAGTTGGTCATAAGAATGTCCGGGGGATTGCCCAACATTGTCTCGTGGTCGGTGAGACAAAAATCCTCGCTCATCACGCGACTTGGATTGTGTTTATGACCGCCGACATACATACCTGCCGTTACGTTTCCACGCAACTCCGGGCTTGTCCAGATCAATTCTGCGATACGCTTTGCCTGATCGGTTGCCAGCGCGTTCATAGGATAGATAATGAGTGCCTTGATACCCGGTTCGCCGCGATGCTGATAGCAGTACTCCAAAATCGGATATAAAAAGCACTCCGTCTTACCGGATCCGGTGCCGGTAGCGATAAGCGTTGACCTGCCGTCATCTCCTGTCAGGCGGGTGAAAGCAGTCTGCTGGTGGACATAGGGAAGATAGGCGGGGTGGATCGAAGCAAAACATGTCGGCATCGTCTCCGCAACGCGGAAAGGTAGCCGCACAGAAAAATAGGGTTCATGATAAACTGAGTCCTTCGTAGCAATCATATTCTGAATCGACCCTTTGAAGGGTAAATTAGTCATCGGGAATGTAGTTTCAAGATAGTCCCCGATTCCTTTCGCTAATTGTTTTGCAAGTATAGATGGTAACATACCGCCTGTCCTCCTGTATTGTTATTTAAACGTAAGCGGTCGTCCTTGTTCAAAGGCAGAACAAAAATCCTTAAACACTGCCATACTTCTTTTCAAAGACCTTCCATGCTGTCTCATAGTCCTGCTCACGATCACAGCGGTCAAACGGCGCGACATATTCGATGGTGCGCTCTACCGGACCGCCGGGCATAGTGTCATCGGTGATGGTTCGATAGAACTTCTGACCGGCAGGTGCGCCTTTGATGCCATTCTCCCATTCAGCTCGTGAAAAGCCAATTCCCGTTAACCCACGGTTATTGGTAAAAACGATACTTCCATTTGAGTCATACCAAGTATCTGCCTCATAAGATTGAAGAACCGGAAATTGAATACGGTAGATGGTTTTTAGTTGATTTAATGTCATGCCAAGTGACATTGCAGTCAAAACATCTATCTCAATAAGTGCTTGTCTCCTCGCAAAATCATTCCTAATTGGTGTAGATTCTTGCCAAGGGCTGTTGAGGACGCTAAAAGTATTTACGGGCAATCTTTCATCTTGTTTGCTCCAGCTATCATTTTTATCTGTGTCTTGTTTGCACTCGTTAAATAAAGGCGCATAATGCTCAGTAAGACAATTCAAAAGTAATGCTCTTCCTGCCAAACTTGGACTATACATTGATGTAAAAACTGGTAATTTTCCCGCCGTATCTTCATATAAATTTGTTTTTCCTATTACTTTAATAAAAAAGTCATACGGAAGCGAAGCATAAAATGCACTTGCAATCATGAGATTATTTCTTTCCTGATAGCAAACGCCATGCAACCCGTTTATGTGGCCGCATTTCATCGGAATAACTGCTGCCATTAGGGTTCTTTCCTGCTTGAGATTAAGCATTTTCCTTGCAATAAGACGATATTCATCTGTGTATTTTACTCCCCAATTAGTCAACGGTATGCGTGTCAAGTAGTCATTTATCTCACACCCTATAGTATATTTAGTTCGTGCAATATAGTTTTTAGGAATCCTCGTCAAATCGATTTTGTCATAATCTCCCTTTTTCTCGCAAACTCGCCTCGGTGTTTGATTATATGGGTTTGCAACACCAATATGTGGACCAGAATAAATAAATCCGATTTCATCGTCTGGAAATTTAACATCTGCGACTATCGTTCTGTCGGACTGTGCGTTTGTTTCCTGCCACATCTGGGAGTAATAGCAAGTAACTGGGTGTTCTTTTGCCAATCTAGCACATTCTGAGAAAGAACGTATTACTCCTACTAATTGTTTGCAATGAAGAATAGGCAATCTTGCCATATCGTATTCTTGTGAATCATCAAATACATCAGCAAATAAACGCAATTCCTCACGTCTAACTTCAATGATTCTATCTGAATGTCCTACTGTATTCCAATTATTATCTTCATCCTTTATTCCCATTAATCGTGTTCCTGAAGCTTCGTAGCATTCATCCACTGTATTAGGGTGAAATAAATTGTTTATCATTTGAAAGGATGAACTATGTTTATTGCAGTATATGTTCAAGCTAAATGTTTCAGGATGTCCCACTTCCGGAAACAGCTGCATTTCATTAATAAAATGAAAATGCTTGCGCAATTTTTTATAAATAATCTGACGAAGTGAGCCACCTTGTGGGTCGTTAAAAACACCATCTGGATGAACGAATGCTGAAACACCTGTATCGTTTGTAAATCTCCATGCCTGAGGTAAAAAGCATTTATAGAGATTTGTTTGTTGCCCAAGTAGCTCTGCATAATTTTGAATACCATTCATAAAGCTCTGCTGGCCAGAAAGGATAACATATTCACGTAAGTAATTGTATTTTGTTTTTGTACTTGTGAGTGCCTTAGCTCTATTTTTTGATGTTTGAGCGGCATTTAAGTTTTTAACAGCAAACATTGAATGACTATCTGAAAGAACGCCATTTTCCTTCCAAACAATCTTTATCCACGGCGGATTCCCAATCACCAGATCAAACCCACCCCGCTGTGCAAACAAATCAGCAAACTCCAGTTCCCAGTGCATGAAGTGATTCTGCTGCGCAATTTCCTGCACCAAGGCAAGCCTCGGAAACAGAGTACAGAGGTTGTCGATATCCACCACATTCTGTCCGGGGAAGAGGTCTTTTATCTTGCTGATAATTTCCTCCTTCTCCGTCGGAAACAAGCTGAGCTGCTGATACTCCATAAGGTTATTGCCCTTGTTGGAAAATGTACCCACAAGAATAAGATTCAGGTCATTTAAAAACTCGCTACGGCTCGGAAGCATATCCGCCTTGTCGATAGGCCAAAACCAAAGAGCGCACCAATAGTCCATAGCAAACTTCAGCCTTGCATACGGACCGGCATTCTTCATATGTTCGGACTTATACAGCTTGGAGAAAATCTGATCTTTCTGCCTTATGGTCGTATGAGAATCCGTAGCTGTGTCGCTGTATCCATATACAGAAAGTTTATCCTGCGTCTCTGCTTCCACAGTCTGGCGCAGTTTGATCTGATTGTTCCAGAGTTCATCGATCACTTCGGAAAGCCCACGTAGCGTTTCAAGGTCGCTGAGGGAATACGGTGCTATAAACTTCTTGTTCCATGCTACCATCGCCTTAATGTTGTCAGGTTCCAGCGACTTTATGACTTTATCGGAATAACTGCACATGCCCGGATCGCCCAAAAGGAAGTGATAAATCTGGGCATTGCCGCGGCGTTTTTTGCGTTCCTTTCCCAGCGGAACACGCTCCGGTGCGTTTTCATACCAATGAAGTCCCTTAGATGTCGCCGTAAGAGTGGCCTCCTGGTAGCATTGGCGACGTGCGCCGATCAGTGAATTTCCATTGACGAGCTGAGTTCCAAACCACGGCACAAAGCCGCCCTCGTAGATCGTGTTGAGCCATAGGGATACTTCCGCCAGCTCAACGGCTACCGGATTCAGGTCGATACCATATACATTGCGGTCGGCGATATACATCTTGACCTTCTGAAGCTCCCGCAGGCGTTTTTCAGCCGGAATCATTTCCCCCAGTTCTTTCTGCTTCTTATCCAGATATGCTTCTGCTATCTGGTTGATTCCCTCATTTAGGAACGCGGCGGAGCCCATGGCTGGCTCGCATATGGTCAAGTGAAGGATTTCGTCAGCAGACTTGCCCTCCAGCAGTTCCTTTAGCGCATATTTCACCAGGCACTTTGTCAGCACTTCCGGCGTGTAGTAGGAGGCGGACTTCTCCCTCTCACGACCGGCAAGACGGTAGATGAAAGTGCCTTTTTCATATTTGCGGAGCTGTCCCTTCTTGTATTTGCCGTCCGGGTCATCCTTATCATAACGGACGCGCTCGTCCTCGGTATACTGATTCAGTTCTTCCTCTGCCACAAAGTATCCGACATCCAGCTCGTTAAAGCTGTCCCCGGCACGTTTTACCTCAAACAGGGTATACTCCGCAATAAAGCCCCGGTAGGAAAGCAGAGCTTCGTATACGGAACCCATCTGGTTGATGCCAAGGTTGGCATAGGAAATACGCCCGCGGCGGTCGTTACGCCTTCCAGTTTCACGAGTCAGGCTCATCAGATCGATAATCCGTAGCATGACGCTGTTGCGCAGTTTTGCCGCAGTAATCATCTTCGTGTATTCCGGGTCAAAGATATGAGCCTTCAAAGGAGCAATAACAAACATATCGTGAAGGCTCTCCTCCTGCGAATATTTCAAGACTTCCTCTTCCGTTGCCGGATAACCGTTGTAGATCAGGTCATAGAGTTTGGAAAGGGTCTCATGCAGATAGTATCCGCTGCCGACTTCCGTCACATCATCGCGAATATCATCGGCAATGTCCCGTAGGCTCTCCAGCGAATAGCCCGTCAGATAAGACTGTGCCTTAATCGGTGCATAGCCCAGCTCCGGGCGAGCTTCGATAAACAGCACAAAGAGCATACGGTACATATACCGCAAGCACTCGATGGTCAGCTGTCCGGCATCCACCGGCTCAACATTCAGATCGCGTCCCTGGCGTGTCGCCATATCATAAAGGACTTCATTGCCGAGAAGCTCGATGCTTTCACGCAGAGCATACTTCAAGTCCTGTGATACTCCGGCAGCGTGCTTCTGGGAATTGGCGTCCAATTCGTCTAGCAGCGCAGTCCCTTCTTCGGGGCAGAGGCTGGTGCGGTGAAGCAGGACAGCCATCGCCTGTAGCGTGGATTCCTCATGGCGGCTGAATATCTCTTCAAGTTCGAATTGTAGATAACGCTTCTCGTTCCATTTGTTGCGGTCTATCAACGCGATTTGGTTCATGCCAATAAGGATAATGAAGCGCGGAGGCTCCGCCTGCCCGAACAACATCTTTGTAACAAGATCTTCATTGGGGATTGTCGTAAGGCTTTCTGTGGAGACAGCACTCAATCCCTCATCTCCAATCCCCTGTGCCGAGAAGCAGAATTTATCCAAAATCGCCGCGTCTTTATCATCGGATGTTGCAAGCAGTACCCACAGCGCAGGTGCTCCATTTGCCTTTTTCAGTTCCAGATAGACAGGCACTCTGGTCGTATCATCAATATCGACCCACTCCGACGCCGCCTTCGGGTATCCAAGGGCAGATAGATAGATGTCCGACAAGGTACGGATATTAGCCAGTGTTTGCGTGTCAAATTTTGAGCGAAGGAATCTGTCATGAATTGGATAGTACTGCCTTGCGGCATCTCGAAGCAACGCCCATGGTGTACGCACTTCCTCACTGTTCTTCGCCTCTGCCCGCCATCTGGAAATGGTATCGGATGCATTCTCCTCAAAGATAGAGGAGAAATAGTGATTGGTATAATATTCATTTTGGTTTGTAATACCGGTTAAATCCATGCTCATTTCGATACTCCCTTCAGAACGATCACAATCCTTATGTATGGATTATTCTGAATGCTCAGAGTGTCGGTTACCCAGTTGGTGAACTTGTTAAACAGCTCATCGACCATGCGCTCCTGTTCGCTCCTCTTCCTTTTGCTCTCGAAAAGGGACAGCTGATAATATTTATGCTTTTCTTCCAGCGAAGCCAGCTTGTCCAGCTCCTCATCTAGCAGGGGATTCATGCGGTCGGAGTACTGCCGATAGAACATCTGCATATGCTCTTTTGCATGTGCCACAACATCAGGAAGGAGCTTCGCCGCTTCCTTGATGCCGTCCTCCGTCAGCGCATTGCTGTTTGGTATATTGACATTGCGGAAATTTGTGCGCTTTAGTACCTCGTTCATGGAGAGACTTTCCTTGTACTTTGCGTTTTCATATACAAGCCCAAACCACTCATCCACAAGCGGAGTGGACCTCTTGTTCGGTATGCTACCGGTTACGATATATATAATTTCCGAGGGTTTCAGCAAATTCGGTAGCCCAACAATCGGAGCTTCTCCTCTGCCGTAAAGCAATCCACCTTTATCATTTACCCATGTAAACAGTGGATGCAGTTTCCAAAGGTATTGTACCTTCGGCCATGCCGTCTCCGCCATGTTGTTCTGCATGCTGCGCTTCATCTCCGACATACAGAATGCCTTGTCATCAGAAAGGCGAATATAATCGCCCTGCGGCATGGCTTCTTCCGGCAGAAGTGCCGTCAGACGTTTTCTCATATCTGGCGTGATCATGACTTCCAAGCCTGATACTGCCTGCAAGCGTTCCACAGGGTGGCTTTCCGAGCGGTTCAGAAACGCAAATGCTTGATTCAAATAATCAATATCCGAAAACAGGGTCTCATCGGATTTTACTTGGACAGGTTCTTTGTCTTCTTCCGATGCTGCCATCAGGGCTTCAAAGGGATCAAATTCTTCTTCACCGCTGTCAAGAATGCTTTCAAATGCCGATGCATCTGCGCCACCCTCAATGGCATCGGAAACCACAAGTTCTTCATCCTCAATGGAAAACTTGCCCAGCAAAAGTGCCGGATCCCCGATATTCTTTAAAGCTTGCTCTTCCTTTGTAATCAAGATCTCGATAATGCGCATATCGCCCTTGATCCTGTGATTAGCACTTTCAATGAGCATATACCTGATATCGGGACGCCGTTTCTGCCCATATCGGTCAATACGGCCGTTGCGCTGCTGGAACACCATCAACGACCAGGGAATATCAAAGTGAATGAGCCTGTGGCTGAGATAATGCAGGTTCAAGCCTTCCGATGCTACATCTGAAGCAACCAGCACACGAATCGGGGATTCTTCACGTCCGAAATTCTCAACGATGCTCTGCTGCTCGGCATCGCTCATGCCGCCGCTGATTTCTTGAATGGCACCATTCTTCAGATTCAGGTCTTTTGCAAGCTGCGCGGCAAGATATTTCATCGTCTCGATACGCTCGGTGAAGATAACAACACGATCATCAGTCTGCGCAGTCCATCCGTATTCTTTACTGCGAAGAAGGAATAAAAGCTGCTGGTATCGAGAGAAGTCAACAGGTTCAATCTTCACCAGTGCCTTACGAAGTTCCTCCAGCGCATAGATGTCCTTAATTTCATCATCCGCATATTTCTTTTTCAGTTTATTCAATCTTGCATCGATACTCTTAATGCAGGCAGCCGGGCTGGAAAAGAGCGACTTCTCCAGACTGGTTTTGAATAACTGTCCCTGAGCCTTCGTCTTATTCAGATCCATTTGCAGATGCATCTCAGCAAAAATGTCGTAGGCATATTCTTCTCTGGCAGAAGCCTTACACCGCTCCAGTTCAATTCTGCGTTCAAGGAATGAGCCACTGACCTGGTCTTTCACGTCCTTTTTGAAACGACGGACGCACAGTCCTTTGATATCTTCTTTGCTGTAATCATCAGGGTTGGCGATGGCGGTCGGATCGAGCATGTTCATAAGTGACGCAAAGCTCTTTGCGCGTCCATCATGCGGTGTTGCCGACAACATGATCATCGTATCGGAACGATCAGCTAGGAGTTTTGCCAGCCTTGCACGTTGCGCCTGACGGTCGCCGCGCTCCGCAACATTCTGCGCTTCATCAATAACAATAATATCCCAGTAAGCATTCTCCAGATGAGTGCGATATTCCACATCCCTCTTCAAAGTATCAATAGACACAATCGTCTTATCGTAGTAGAAGAACGGGTTATAGTTGGACGGCAGTTTCGCACGGATGTCATGTATTTTTTTAGAATCCAGGCGCACAAGAGGGATAGTGAAGCGGTTCCACATTTCTTTCTGGAACTGCGTCATCATACTTTTTACCGTAACAACGAGAATCCTCTTTCCTTTGCCACGGGCAATAAGCTCACTCATAAGAATGCCTGCCTCCAGCGTCTTACCAAGACCAACAGTATCCGCAATCAGGATACGTTGGCGCGGTCTGCGGAGTGAAATCTGCGCAGGTTCGAGCTGATAAGGCATCAGATCCATTGCAGCCTTATCTCCGATATGCAGGTCAGTATCGGTCGGAATCTGCTGCCGCCACTGGCTTTCCAGATATAGCTGTGTTCTTCTGAAATGCGAGGAAGTGTCAGGTATCAACTGAACCTCTGCCGGATTTACAACCTTTATATCCTCAAGGTCAGTCAGGAAAATGACTTCCTTATCCTTGACCAGAGGTGATATTCCAATGCAGTGCAAAGCCAGATTGCCCAGGTTGTTCTTTTCTATCTTTTTGACCATCCATTCCTCGTCACGAATGATGGTTCTCATACCGGGTGCGTAATCAACCATAGTATTATTTCTTCCTTGTCTCGGAAAATTATGCGTTTTTCCCCTTATCATATAAGCTGTCGTAGCAGTGCCATTTCTTAACTTTTTCTAATTCGCCACAGATAGCTTTATCTCCTTTAGCAGTTTCTAGTGTGCTCAATCCTAATTATCGCTTGCCGTGTGTTGGCGATTGTGTTATAATTCACGGTGAAATAAAAAAAGCCCCTCAACGAGGGGTGAATTTTTAAGGGACAAGGAAGGTTTCAAACTTATGATTAAAGTATTCAACACGATGAGCCGCACGAAGGAAATTTTCAAACCGCTCAAAAAAAATGAGGTGAGTATTTATTGCTGTGGTGTCACGCCCTACAGTGCGCCGCATATCGGCAACGCTCGCCCGTTCGTGACGTGGGATGTTATTCGCCGTTTCTTTAAAAAGCTCGGCTACAAAGTCCGCTACGTTCAAAATTTTACCGACGTTGACGACAAGATAATCAAGGCGGCAAATGAGGCGGGCGTCACGTGGAAGGAGATTTCCGAAAAAAATATCGCGACGTATTTTAAGGGCATGGACGCTTTGAACATTCGCCGCGCAGATGTTTATCCGAAAGTCTCCGAAACTATGGACGATATTATCAAGATGATTGCGGGACTGGTCGAGAAAAATTTTGCATACGTCTTGGATAACGGCGATGTTTTTTACAGCGTCGAGGCGGATAAAAATTACGGCAAGTTGAGCGGCAGAAAATTATCTGACATGATGGCGGGTGCTCGCGTCGAGGTCGATGAAAGAAAGCGTCACCCAATGGATTTTGCGCTGTGGAAGGCGGCTAAGCCCGGCGAACCATTTTGGGAAAGTCCTTGGGGCAAAGGTCGACCCGGTTGGCATATCGAGTGCTCAACTATGTCGCTGAAATTTTTGGGCGAGAAATTTGACTTTCACGGCGGCGGCTCGGATTTAATTTTCCCGCACCACGAAAACGAAATCGCGCAGTCGCAAGCGTATTTAGGAGATGAAAATTCTTTCGCGCAGTATTGGCTCCATAACGGCTTCATAACCGACGGCAACGAGAAAATCAGCAAGTCGAATAAGGAGCAGGCTAAGAAGCGCAAGGGCTTTTTTACGGTCGAGGAGGTCTTGAGTAAATATCCTGGCGAAGTGATTCGGCTGTTGTTGTTGCAGACGCATTACCGCAATCCGCTTGAGTTCAATGAAACTAGAGTTATCGAGGCGCAGGAATTTTACAGCAAGTTGGCGAAAGCGTATTGGCAACTCGACGACTTGGCGCGGAAGATTCATGCGGGCGAGTTCGTAAAGGACACGGGCGAGAAAAATTTTGCAATAACGATAAGTCCAGCGGGCGGGCTGGTCGAAGAGGGCGAGCGATTGCTTGCGAATTTCTACGACGCAATGAGCGACGACTTCAACACCGCGCTTGCGATAACTTATATGTTCGAGCTGTCGAAGGAAATCGGCAATTATTACAGCGAGTTCATCGGCGGAGAAATTTTGCCCGTGACGATTGACGGCGATATAATTTTGCGCGTCCGCGAAATTTATCTGGAGATGGCGGAAATAATCGGGATATTTGAACAGCCGGTGCCGGTCGAGGCGGAGGAACAAAAATCCGACGGCGATTCCGAATTAGTCGGTTCGCTCATGAAAATAATCATCGCACTAAGGCAAGAGGCTCGCGTTGCAAAAAATTGGGCGGTGGCCGATAAAATTCGCGACGAACTCAAAGCGGCAGGAATAATCGTCGAGGACACGCTGCAAGGAGCCGTATGGAAGAAAATTTGATTAAGACTTTGTCGCCGCTAGTTTTGGCGCACATAGGCGACGCGTATTTTCATTTGTACGTTCGGACGCGGCTTTTGGACATCACGCACAACATCACGCGACTACACGAGCTCAGCGCGGAAATAGTTTCGGCTCCCGCGCAGGCGAAAATTTATCACGACATAGAAAATTTTTTGACGAACGGCGAGCGCGATATTTTTCGGCGCGGAAGAAATGCTAAAAGTCACGCGCCGCGAAAGGCAACCGTCGCAGAATATCACGCGAGCACGGGTTTTGAGGCACTGCTCGGAGAATTGTTTTTGAGAAAAAATTTTACGCGGCTCGACGAAATTTGCGAGAAAGCATTTGTATCCGCGCTCAAGGAGCTTTGTTTATGAAAAAATTTTTTCATTACGCATTACGCATTACGATTTGCGCATTGCTTTTCGTCGGTTGCGCGAGTGCTGAAGAGGTCGTCGACGATGGCGGAGCGGCCGTCGCGCCAAAAGAAATTAACCACGCCGACTCGATTTACTTCACGCGCCCCGATTTTTACAACATGACTTCGAGCGGCGACAGAATTATTTTGACGCACTACAAAAGCGATTTTAGTTGCGGTCCTTCCTGCGCGTTGACTGTCTTAAATTACTTCGGCAACCAAGCTTTCGACGAGGAAATTTTGCGCAAAGCTATGAACACATCAGGACGGTTACGCGGTTGAGAGTTTCGACAGATTTTATAACATGTGGTTTGACCATAACATGTTGCCGGAGAACGAACGCAATCAGCCTTGGCTAATCGCCATACCTAAGGGGTGATAACTTGGACGATTTAATTTTCGGGCGCAATGCGGTTATGGAGCTATTGAAATCGGGTCGGAGCGTCAACAAAATTTTGATAGCGGAGGGCAGTCGCGACGGCTCGATTCAAAAAATTTTTTCACTTGCCAAAATGGCGGGAATTGTTGTAGAATTTACAAGCCGCGATAAACTCGACAAACTTTGTAGCGGACGACATCAAGGCGTAGCGGCCAAAGCGGCGGCAGTAAATTATTCGACGGTCGAGGAAATTTTAGAGCTCGCCGCGAGCAAAAATGAACTGCCGTTTATAGTTTTGCTCGACGAATTGGAAGACCCGCAAAATTTCGGCGCGATACTCCGGACGGCTGAAGCGGTCGGCGTGCACGGCGTCATAATCCCGAAGCGGCGAAGCGTCCAACTCAACGCGACAGTCTTTAAAACATCGGCGGGCGCGGCAGAATATGTCAAGGTCGCGCAAGTCGTCAACGTCGCGCAAACGCTCAAAACTCTGCGCGGACTCGGATTAAAAATCATAGGCTCGGACATAAGCGCGGAAGTAGAATTTAGACGAGCGGATTTGACCGGCGGAGTAGTTTTGATAATCGGGAGCGAGGGCAAAGGTATGCGGCGATTGACGCGGGAAAATTGTGACTTGCTGATAAAAATTCCGATGGTCGGCAAAATAAATTCGCTCAATGCGTCGGCGGCGGGCGCGGTGCTCATGTACGAAATTTTTTCACAGAGACAATAATTATGGCTAAAAAGCGACCGCATTATCTTGTTGACGGCTACAATTTGATTTACGTTTGGGAAGAGATTGGCGCGGAGGATTTAGCGACGGCTCGCGAAAATTTGATACGCAACCTTCACGAGTACGGCGCATACGAGAAATTTGAAATAACTCTGGTCTTCGATGCCGCACGCAACGAGGACGAAGAGCGAATCGAAATTCACGACGATTTTTTCAGGGTGATTTACAGCGGCTTTAACGAGTCGGCCGACAGCGTCATTGAGCGCATATCTTATGAGCAGGTGCGCAAAAATTGCGAGGTACATGTTGTCAGCTCCGACGCGGCGATTGAAACCGTAATTCTGGGCGCGGGAGCTTATCGGCATCCTTCGCGGGAATTTTATCGGGCGGTCAAGCGGGCTAAGCAGCATTTGCGCAAAGAATATCTCGGCAATGTAACTTTGCCGGTTCAGCGCAATGAGGTCGGCGACAGAATCGGCGCAGAGGTTTTCGCCAAGCTTGAAAAACTTCGTCGCGGAAAATAGAAAGATTTTTTTTTGAAGGAAGCACCATTCTAATAACCTAACCACTAACCACTAACCACCTAAAAAAGGAGTGATTGTCTATGGCAGCAAAGAGAATTTATCAAATCGCAAAGGAGTTCGACTGCGAGGAAAAGAAAATCATCGACTTCTTGACGGGACAAGGCATCAAAGTTTCAAATCGTCTCAGCGCGGTCAGCGAGGAAATTTATAACCTATTGAAGACAAAACTTTTCGCGCCGCCGCCCCCACCCCCTCCGCCTCCACCTCCGCCCGAACCTAAACCCGAACCCGTAGCCGAACAACCCGCGCAGGAAGTCGCGCCCGTCGAAACTCCAACCGAAGCGGCACCGCCTCAAGAGGGCGCAAAGAAGAAAAAGAAGAAGAAAAAGAAAAATCCCCAGCCCGATGGCGAAGCTCAAACTGAAGGCGGCGAGGCTAAGGAAGAACAAGACCCCGACTTCCAAGTCCCGATTAGTTTGGACGCTATCAACGCCGCAAGTAAAGTCGTTTCGGCCGCAGGAATCATCGCCGGCAACGACTTCATCAGAAATTACAATCCCGACAGCAAACGCAAAAAAAGAAATCTCGCCGCAGTCTTGACTAGAGGTATGGACGTTTGGGGGCTTATGGAGGATCTTAAGTTCGACAACCCCGACGCCGCGCCCATTCGTTATTGGTACGCCGTCAGCAAGCTCGTCACCAAAGCTTACAAACTCCTGCAGGATTTCGGCCTGAAGAACAGAGAGATTTTAGGCGAAATGCGCAACGCTACGAAAAATGTCGGTTCAAAGTACGATCCGCAAGAAATTTTCACCGACGAAGAAAATCAGCTGTTCGAGTCGCAACAGAAATTTTTCTTCGAGGCATTCGGTCACGGCATGGGCAAAGTCAATGATAATCTTTTCGAGCTGAAGATGTACGCCGAGGACAAGAAACGGGCTTGCGAGCACATTAGCTTTGTCGACTACATAACCAATCCCGAAAGCAAACTTGAAACTAAAGTTCCTATGCCCTTCGACCTGCTAGCCGAAACGGTTCTTTTCAGCATTCGCAGCGTCCCGTATCACGTCGGCTTTTATCAGGAAAATAAAGAGCGCATTCTCCTGGCCATTGAAAATTTCTACGCGTGGATTGACGGCTACAAGACGCTCAAGGAGCAGGGAGCCGACCCCGCTAAGTTGGAAAAATATCTCTACCTAGAGAAGAAGTTCTTTAAGCTCGTCGAGTTCATGTCGTTTGATAATCTGGTCTACATCAAGAGGAAGAGCAAACCTGTTCCCTTCGTGGCGATGATTGATTTGCTCAACGGCTACCGCGACAACATGGACGACCCCGACGCCGAACGCAATTTCAAATACAAAACTCGCGGCGTTGCAACTACCCTTTACAAGCCGAAGGAATATATTTTCCTGTATCAGCTGGCGGAGTTGGAGCCGAATAAAGATTATCGGCCGCCCGAAGAAATCGCCGCCGCTGAAGCTAAAGCTGCTGCAGAGGCCGCCGCTAAAGCTGAAGCCGAAGCTAAAGCTGAAGCCGAAGCTAAAGCCGCCGCCGAAGCTAAAGCCGCCGCCGAAACTCCTTCTGAAACTCCTGTCGACGCTCCCCCCGCTAAAGAAGAAGAACCTCCTACCGAAACAGTTTCGATTTAATCCGTTTTAAGTACGACAAAAAATCCCGTCGAATAGCTCGGCGGGATTAAATTTTTTTGGGACGTTTACGGGCTGAATGTAACTTTAACGGTCGTGCCCTTGTCGACGAGTTCGCCCGCGCCTATACTCTGACTGACTGCAAAGCCGGAGCCTTCCGCCTCGAACGCTACGCCCGCCTCATTCGCCAGCCGCGCAGATTCCCGAATGCTTTTGCCGTAAAAACTCGGCACGCGAGCGACTTCGGGCGCGAGTTCTTCTCTAGGCGGTTCGGGTTTAGGCTCAATTTCTTTTGGACTTTCTCTGCGCTCGAAGCCGTGAATAGACGCATCGCCCTCGCCGACTTCCGCGCCCAAATCATCAGAATCAAGCCCTAAAGGCGCGTCGCTCGGCTCAATCCTAAGATAGCGGAAGACTTGCGAAAAAATTCTGCTCGCGACCGGCGCGGCAATCTGTCCGCCGTAAAATGCTCCGTACGGCTCATCAATTATCACAAGCAGCGCAACTTGCGGATTCTCAACCGGCGCAAAGCCACAAAACGACGCAATATATTTCCCCTCGCTGTAGCCGTCGCCGTATTCGCTGACCTTCTGCGCGGTGCCGGTCTTACCCGCTATCCTGTAGCCGCGAACAGATGCCTTGCCGCCGCCGCCCGTCGCTACAACCTGTTCGAGCAGCCCGACTAAAGTTTTATCGCTCGCCGAATCAATCGTGCGCCGGACTTCCTCAATGTGCGTCTCGGAATAGGTCGTGCCGTTCGCGTTCTTAATCGACTTTATGATATGCGGCTTAAGTAAAATGCCGTCGTTCGCAATCGCGCAAAAGGCCGTTATGAGTTGGAGCGGCGTGACAGCGATACTTTGCCCGATAGCCATCGTCGCAATGTCGGAATCAACCATTTCGTCAGGCGTGTACAAAATCCCAATTTCCTCGCCAGACAATTCAATTCCGGTCGGCTCGCCGAATCCAAAAAGCTTCGCGTAACTTATCAACTTATCCGCGCCCAAATCCAAACCTACTAGTGCAAAGCCCGTGTTAATCGATTGCTTGACGACATCGGCGAAAGTCACCGTGCCGAAGCTTGAACCGTTCCAATTCTGAATTTTTTTGCCCGAAACCATGACGTAACCCGGGTCAACGAAAATTTGATTGGGCGCAACAATCCCTTCCTGCAAAGCCGCGCCCGCTACTACCGCTTTGAAAGTCGAGCCAGGCTCATAAATGTAGGAGACTGCGCGATTTTTCCAAACCTCTTGGTCGTACTCCCAAAATTTATTCGGGTTGTAGGTCGGGCGATTCGCCATAGCTAAGACTTCGCCGGTGCGCGGGTCCATTGCAATACAAGTTATCGCCAGCGGACTATTCTCCGCCATTGCCCTATCAAGTTCCTGTTCGACGATAAATTGAATTGCGCTGTCAATCGTCAGCTGAATTGTCTTGCACCTGTCGCCCTGATAACCATGCGGCGCGAAAATCGATTCCAAAATCGGTCGCTCGCGGGTATCGGCGTAGATAAATGACTCGGTGACTTCGCCCTTGATATACCTGTCCCAAGCCTGCTCGATTCCGTCAAGCCCTTTGTCATCGGTGCCCACAAAGCCTAAAACATTCGCCGCTAAAACGTCGTTGGGATAATATCTTTTGGCCTCGTCGCGAAAGCCTAAGCAAACCGAGTAACCTTTCTCGCGAATCAGGGCGCGTATCGCTTCGTACTCCGATTGCTCAAGCCGCCGCTTTACCCACGAAAAGCCGCCGCCAACCGCTATGTCATCTAAAATATCTTGCTCTGTCTTGCCGACCAGCGGTGCCAAATCTTTTGCCAACTGCGCGGCGTTCTCGACGTGATTTGGGTCGACGAACAACGACTTAGTCATCGTGCTGACTGCGAGTTCGCGTCCGTTGCGGTCGACGATTGCTCCTCGCGGCGATTGCACCGAATAATCATGCCCGACTTGCCAACGCATTCTTTCGGCGAGTTCGCTGCCCTGCACGAGTTGCAACCAAGCATAGCGCGCAACGATTGCCGCCATGAACCCCAGCAACACTATTACAAGTTTAGTCGTCCGCCCCTGCAGAAATGCTCTATCTTTTTTTTCTTCTGCCATGTTAAGCTCGCGTCGCATTTTTGAGGAGCGCGTCTTTCAATCGCCCTTCAATCGCGACGAGTTCCTTTTCTGCCGCTTGCCGTCGCTGGCGTCCTTCCGATTGGATTCGGAGCGTCTCTTCAATCGTCGAAATTAAATCTTCGTTGACCTTCTTGACGGTCTCAATGTCGACAATGCCGCGCTCGTTCGCCTTAGCTGTGTCGATTGAATTTTGCTTGAGCATTTCGGCATTGCGCTTTAAGAGGTCGTTGGTTGCGTCCGTGACGGCGCGTTGAAGTTCGATGACTTCCTTTTGACGGGTCAAGCCGAGCGCGATTACCATTTGATTTTTCCAAAGCGGTATCGTGTGATAAATCGCGGACTGCACGCGGTCAATTAAAACGCGGTCGTTATTTTGAATCAAGCGGATTTGCGGCGCGGTTTGAATCGCTAATGTCTTACTGATTTTGAGGTCGTGAATTTTTTTCTCGAAACGGTCGACGCTCTGTTCAAAATCGCTGACGACTTGAACGGCCATAGGGTCGCCCGATTCGGAGGCTTGAGCGCGGAGCTTAGGCAAAGTTATCGTGCGCATTTCGTCGAGTTTTTCCTCGCCTGCGCGGATATAAAGTTGCAAGTCTTTAAAGTAGCTGAGATTTTTTTGATAGAGCGTGTCGAACATAACGACATCTTCGAGCATTTTGGTTTTGGAGTTTTCGAGGCCGGCCTGAATCTTTTCGACTTGCGTAGAAAGTTTTTCGTAGCCCTGCATAACGTCATCGGCCTTGCTGACGAGCGAACCGATAATCGGCAAGTTGCTAAGGAAGCTATCATTTTTCTTGGTCACGTCGAAACCTTTAACTTTACTGACTAAATCGTTTAAGAGGGTGCCGACTTCGCCGGAATCTTTAGCGCGGACTTTGGCGAGTATGCTGTCGGAGAATTGCGCGATTTCCTTTTGAGCGGGCGCGCCGTAACTAAGCGGCATACTCGAATCCATGAAGTTAATCCCGTCCTTAATCGATTGGACTTTAGCGAGTTCGGCGGGCGAAAGCGTTTCGATTTGTTGAGTGACTTTTTCGATTTCCTTAGCGGGTTCGACGGGCGTCACCGCTTGATTTTGTGAGCCTTCGGATTTTTTCTTCGCGAGCAAGTCATTAAGATTTATATCTGCCATGTTTATTCCTCCTTAGGGAAAAGGGAGATGGGAGAAGGGAGATGGGAAAAGTTTTTTTATCTTCTCCCTTTTCCCTTTTCTCTTTTCCCTTTAATGTACTGATTGTAGAAATCTTCTACGGGCATGAACAAATAACGAATGCCTTCGACGAGGCTAATCCACATTGGCAAGGTCGTCCACGACAGCAGGAAATACAATATGCCTTGAATTGTTTTGCCCTGATAAAATTTATGTGCGCCGAACGAGCCGAGAAAGATTGCCAACGCCGATTGAATCAATTTAGTTTGGACGATTTGCGGGCGGTCTTCTTCCGGGAAGGGCGAAGGTAGCGGGCTTGCATCGACTTCGCCGCGCCGACGTTTTTGCATACCTTGCGGGAAAAATTTCCGTTGCGGCTCAAGTTCCATAGGCTGGTCGAGCAAATCGGTATCAATGCGGACGTTGCCATATTCATCGACCTTGCCGACTTCAATAGTTTTGCGCTTAATGCCGGCCGCGTCGAGCTGCTGCTCCATAACCGTTAACTCCGCGTCGACAGAAATAATTTGGTCGTTGAGGACGTGCTCGAATTGGTCTTGATAAGCGTCGTTGAGCGCACCGAGCGTTTGTTTCATACGCGCCTTGAGGTCTTCAATTTTCCCCGTAGACAAATGCGTTTCCTCAAGCTCCTGATATTGCTTGACGATTTTGACGGCGCGGTCTTGATAATAATCGATGAACTTGTAAGCCAGCGCGATTCGTTCGGGATTTTTCTCCAAATGATTCAGAAGATTTTTAGCTGTCCTTTGCATTCGTTGCAACTGCGTAGAAAGTTCGCGGTCAGAAATATTTCCTCGCGCCTCCTCCAAAAAATTGTAATCGGTTATCGCCTTGTCGAAATTCTCTTGAAGATATTGAGCCCGTTCCGCTTCCAATTCTTTCAAGTCAAGTTGCGGCGTCCGATTTTTTTTCCAATCCCATAGAGCTTTCCCGCCGAATATTACTCCCGTCGTCATCAAAATCACTATCAAATAATTTAGTATTTCGTCCAAAGCTCGCACCTCCGAAAAGCAATGCGTAATGCGCAATGCGTAATGCGTAATGAAAATTTTCTCCGCAGATTGTACCATAAATTTTTCAGCTGTGCACTTCTTTGCATAAAAAAATCCTGCGCTCCCTTTGAGAGACAGCAGAATATTTTTCATTGCAAATTGCTTTTAAAAGACTTTTGGCAGAAGTTCGGCTATATCAATAGTTATGGGCATGAAGTAAAGTCCGCCGCTCGAAGTCTTAACGAAGTCGATAACTTTTTTAGCGAAGTCGATATTCCAAGCCATAGTCGGGACGAAACTTTTCGGGAAAACGGCTTTATCCTTGCGCTCCCAGTAGCCGCGACTGCGATTGCTCAAAACGGGCGACACTCCCCAATAAACTTCGTGACCGTCGAGCAAATCGGCATACATTTCCAAAAAGCGCAGGTCGAAAAATGGTTGCGTGAAAAATCCTGCCGCGCCCGCTTGAGCTTTGCGCTCGACGCGATAAAGTTCGTCGCGAATGCCGCTGCGGTATTGGTCTAGCCCCGCATAAATTTTTACTTCGGGGAGTTCCTCGCGAAATTTGCGGATAACGTCAATAGTTTCCGTTGGGTAGACTGTGCGCGTTAAATCTTTAGGCGGGTCGCCCGCGATTATCAAAACTTCCTTGACGCCGAACTTTATAAAGTCGTCGCGCATAGGGAGCGGCTTTGCTAAATCAATGTCCATAGCGCGGACGTGCGGAATTGTCGGGATTGCGGGTTGTGTAACTTTTGCGGCTTGCCACGGTCGCAATTCAAAGCTCATTAAATCGGGAATGTTCACGCAATCGACTTGCGGATATTTTTTTATTACGTCGATGTCCGCTTGAAGACTCGCCTCGTCGCGCGGAATTATTTCTACTGCAATGCGTCCCATAAAAAATTCTCTCCTTTATTCGTTGGTAGTCATCAAGCAACTTTGATTCGTATTGATTAAGCGACGCGCCCTTTTTTACAGCGCGACTATTTGACGACAGAATTGCGGCGGTGTCCGACGGCTCGATAATGTCACTCTTTTGTAGAGCGAAATAATTTGCCTTTTTTTGTATCGCGCCGCCTATCGACATCATGAACTTCTCCTATATTTTATTAGAAATTGTAAAGCAAAAAGCTATTTTTTTCAACACTGCGCCGAAAAAAATATAAAACTAGATATTGGATAATTCCTGCCAATTCAGTTTTACAGGTTGAAGTGCTTGCGTCAAGTGTTCTTATATCGCCGCTGAAAATTTTCCCGTGCGAGCCGTTCAACCAAATTTCCGCTCCTTCGCCAACAGTTAAGCTTGCATTTTACTCAATCGCTACAAAATAATTTGCTTCAGCGTTGTAGGTAAAGTATTTTGCCCGCTACCGACCGTGATTTGATTGATACCGTAGAACTTCTCGCTAAGGTCAACCGTCAACGAATCTTCAAGACCGGTGAAGTCGACGCCGGACTTTTTGCCGTAGTAAACGTCGGCCGCGTCGTAGAAGTTTATCAGCTTGCTATCCGTTCCCAAGTCAACGACTTTTTTTTGTCAACAACAATCACGCCTAAAAATTCTCCTCAAAATCTTGTAAAGTTTACTTGACAATGCTAAAATATTTATATGGGATTATCGCCCCATAATTGCTCAACTGTCGTATTGAGTGTTTGAGCTATTTTGATTGCAGTCACAGCGTTAGGAATGCGCCGGTCATTGCTAGTTTCGTTCGCCTCGTACCTTTTCTATTCCTATCGCAGAACCTTTATACGCACACCACCCTGAAATTACAAAAATATAGCTAAGTGTATCAAACATAAGAGGCGGTGATTTAATGGTCGTAGAAATTGTGAGTGTCGGAACTGAAATTTTAATGGGCAACATAGTCAACACAAACGCGCAATATTTGGCAAAGCGTTTGGCTCATTTGGGTTTGGATTGTCACTATCAAACGGTGGTGGGCGATAATCCTGCGCGAATAAAATCTGCGTTGGACGTTGCCTACTCGCGAGCGGACGCCGTGATTATGACGGGCGGGCTTGGCCCCACTAAGGACGACTTGACTAAGGAAATGCTCATGGAATATTTCGGCAAGGCTCCGGTTGTCGACTCGCAAGTTTTAAATTTCTTGGAGGAACGCGCTAAGGCTCGCGGGTTCGGCAAACTTTCCGACGGCATGAAAAAGCAAGCGATAGTTCCAGCCGATTCGCTGATTTTGTACAATCATCACGGAACAGCACCAGGTTGCGTCATGGAGCGCGACGGTAAAATTTGTATCCTGTTACCAGGACCGCCGCACGAAATGCAACCTATGTTTGAGGAATGTTGCGAGCTTTATCTCAACGCCAAGAGCGATAAAGTTTTAGTCTCGATGATTATAAAATGCCTCAGCAAGTACGACGCGCCAATTTCAATCGTTGGGGAATCGCCAGTTGCCGACCGCTTGAACGAATTGCTTGACGGAACTAATCCGACTGTCGCGACCTACGCTAAGGAAGACGGCTGTATAGTTCGGGTGACGGCAGCGGCTCAAACTTACGAAGCAGCTTTGGAACTCCTTCAACCTGTCGTCGCTAAATGCCGCGAACGTATCGGCGAAGAGTTTATAAAATACGTTAAAGAGGACGAATAGGAGTTGAGCTTATGATTATAGTAACGGGCGGAGCGGGCTTCATCGGTAGCAATATCGTCAAAGCCCTAAACGAACGCGGCCGCACAGATATTTTAATCGTCGACGACCTAAGCGGCGAGGACAAATATAAAAACCTAATCGGCTTGAGATTTTTGGACTATCAGCATAAGGACGATTTTTTCAAGGAGATTCAGCGCGTTGACTTCGGCAAGAATGTCGAGGCAATTTTCCACGAGGGCGCGTGCTCCGATACTATGAATTACGACGTTAATTTCATGATGAAGACCAATTACGAATACTCCAAAGAATTGCTCAAGGCTTGTATCCGTAAGCAAATCGCGTTTATTTATGCGTCGAGCGCGTCGGTTTACGGCATGGGCAAAAAAGGTTTTCGCGAGGAAGAAGTTTGCGAAAATCCCATGAACCCCTACGCCTTTTCCAAGTTGATGTTCGACCGCTACGTCCGCCAATTCGCCGACAAAGTTCCGAGCAAAATTATTGGGCTGAGATATTTTAACGTGTTCGGTCAGCAGGAAGGGCATAAGGGAAAAATGGCGTCGATTTTCTACCAGATTTACAAGCGCATGAAACTAGGCGGCGGCCCCAGACTTTTCAAGGGCACGGACGGCTACAAGGACGGCGAACAGAAACGCGATTTCATTTACGTTAAGGACGTGGCGAAAATAAATCTTTGGTGCCTCGATAACGAGATTGCTAACGGTGTCTATAACTGCGGCACGGGTCACGCCCATACTTTTAACGAGGTCGGCAAGGCGATGATTGAATCAATGCATTCCAAAATGAAAATCACCTATTGCGACTTCCCGGACGAATTGCGCGGCAAATATCAGAGCTTCACCGAGGCCGATATGAAAAAATTGACGGCGGCGGGATATAAGGAAGGCTTCACGAATTTTGTTATAGCCGTCGACGAGTATTGCAAATTTTTGGAAACTGGCTTATTTTAAAATGTTTGTAACTCATGGTCTCTACTGCCTTGTTATTTGAGTTATAAACATTTTAGCAGGATACTATGAGCTTTTCTATCTGTTGCACTTCCCAAATACGGGATTTTGACGATTGGGCAAAAAAAATCCCGCCGATTGAGCAGGAGCGAATATTTTTGCGATTGATTTAGCAAGTATGGCAAATATCGTAAATACCTGCGCGTTTAAGGGTATCGACGACGGTATCGCCGATATGAGCGACGGTATCGGCAACTTGAATGCCGACGGCGTTAAATGCTTTAATTTTATCGGCTGCGGTGCCTTTACCGCCTGATATGATTGCGCCAGCGTGCCCCATACGTTTACCTGGAGGGGCTTGACGGCCTGCGATGAAAGCGGCGACGGGTTTTTGTGGCATATTTTGAGCAATCCAACGGGCGGCGTCTTCTTCAGCGTTTCCGCCGATTTCGCCGATGAGCAAAACGGCTTTAGTTTCGTCATCGTCCTTGAAGAGTTGCAAAACGTCGATAAAATCCATACCTTTGACGGGGTCGCCGCCGATACCGACAGAAGTTGTGATACCAATGCCAGCGTTCATGAGTTGGAAGGCGGCTTCATAAGTTAGGGTTCCGGAGCGAGAAACTAAACCGACGTGACCTTTTTTTTGGACGTTAGGCGGAATAATTCCGAGTTTCGCCTCGCCGGTCGTCATAATGCCTGGACAATTCGGACCGATGAGGCGAGTTTTCTTGCCGACCATGTATCTGCGGACTTTAACCATGTCGAGAACGGGAATATGTTCAGTAATGCAGACGACGAGTTCGAGTTCGGCGTTGATTGCCTCTAAAATTGAATCCGCCGCGAATGGAGCCGGCACATAGATTACAGAAGCGGTTGCGCCGGTCGCTTTTACAGCCTCATCGACCGTATTGAAGACCGGCACGCCCTCGACAAGCTGACCTGCTTTGCCGGGAGTTACGCCGCCGACGATTTTTGTTCCGTAAGCCATCATTTGTTTAGTATGGAAAGTCGCCGCCTTGCCGGTTATCCCTTGCACGATAACTTTTGTATTTCTGTCAACCAAAATCACGTTATCCACTCCCCGAAAATTTTTCCGAACAATTTTTTTGCAGTATACAAATTTTCCGAATCAAAATCAAGCGGCGATTTGCGGCTATTTATTTACTCACGACCATGCGGTTAATCGCGCTGAGGAGTGCTTGAATAGAGGCTGTGATAATATCGGTATCCATGCCCGCGCCCCAAATTATTTTGCCGTCCGCGCCGGTGATTGAAATATAAGCGATAGCCCGCGCAGATTGTCCGATTTCGAGTGCGTGTTCGTTGTAAGTAACGTTCGTGTAAGTTATGCCGAGATTTTTTTGCAAAGCGTTAGAAATTGCGTCTAGGCGACCATTTCCGCGCGCCATGTAGGTTACGCGCTCGCCGTTGACTTCCAAATCGACGCTGCCGACTCTCGCGCCGCCAGGTTCTTTGCGCAGGTGGAATTCAATAAGCTTGTACGGTTTATCGACGTTGACATATTGGTCGCTGAAAATCTGATAAATTTCGTCGGGCAAAAGTTCTTTATGTTTGCGGTCAGAAACGGCTTTAACGCAGTAGCCGAAGTCCTCGCGCATTTTTTTAGGCATTTCGACGCCGTATTTTTGCTCCATGATGAAACCGACGCCGCCCTTACCGCTCTGCGAATTGATTCTGATAACGTCGCCGTCGTATTCGCGGCCAACGTCGTGCGGATCGATAGGCAAATAGGGAACAGTCCAGCGGTCTGGATTTTTTTCGTCGCGCCAATGCATACCTTTTGCAATCGCATCTTGATGAGAGCCGCTGAACGCCGTAAACACCAACGCGCCCGCATAAGGTTGCCTGTCGTGAACGTGCATTCTAGTTACGCGCTCATACATTTCGACGAGCGCGGGCATATTTGTAAAATCAAGTTCGGGGTCGACGCCGAGCGCAAACATATTCATTGCGAGCGTAACAATATCGACATTGCCGGTGCGTTCGCCGTTGCCGAAGAGCGTTCCCTCAATCCTATCTGCGCCCGCCAACAATCCAAGCTCACAATCGGCGACGCCACAACCTCTGTCGTTATGCGGGTGCAAACTCAAGACGACTTTATCGCGGAACTTGAGATATTTGTTGATGTAGGCGACTTGCATGGCGTAGACGTGCGGCAAACTCATTTCGACAGTCACTGGGATATTTATAATGGGTCGGCGGTCGATGACGGGCTCCCAAACGTCGAGGACAGCGTTACAAACTTCAAGGGCGTATTCGGGCTCGGTGCCGGTGAAACTTTCGGGCGAATACTCAAAGCGATAATTTGCGCCGGCCTTATTCGTCAGCTCAAGCAAAAGTTTCGCGCCGTCAGTCGCAATGTTTTTGATTTCGTCTTTGGACATTCGGAAGACTTGTTCACGTTGCGCAAGCGAAGTCGAGTTGTAAACATGAACGATTGCATTTTTCGCGCCGTCGAGTGCCTCGAAAGTTTTCTTTATGATATGTTCCCGCGCCTGCGTGAGGACTTGAACTGTCACGTCGTCGGGAATCAGATTTTCTTCAATCAGCTTGCGCAGGAGCGCGTATTCGGTATCGCTGGCGGCGGGGAAGCCCACTTCAATTTCCTTGAACCCGATTTTGACGAGCGTTTTATAGAACTCAATTTTTTCGTCGAGGCTCATCGGGATAATCAGCGACTGATTGCCGTCGCGCAGGTCGACGCTACACCATACCGGAGCTTTCGTCGGATATTCTTTGCGCGCCCAATCCAAAATTATTTCAGGCGGCATGAAGTAGCCCTTGCTGTACTTTGTATGATTCTTCAAACTTAACACCTCATTGATAATGCGCAATGCGTAATGCGCAATGAAAAAATTTTACGCGGGCAATTATATTCTCAACGGGATTTAATTGCAAACAAGTTAAAAGCAATTTCACTTGAGTTTTCGTTTCGCCTGCCGCATATCCCGAATCGTATACGCCAACTCCCAAAACGATACTCCATACACAAAGCCCGTAAACATATCAAGCAAACTTCTTTCCCTGTCGCTCAGAAGAAGAAGAATCGTAATCACGACCAAGAAAAATACGTTGCGCCAAATCGTTCGCATTTGCCTTTCGCGCATTCCAATCACCCCTGCGAAATTATATCAGATAAGAATTCCCGCGTCGAATAAAATTTTTGACAAGCGCGAAGTCGATAAATATAATTCAATCAAATTATCATAAAGGAGCTTTGAACATGAAAAAGATTTTGATAGCTTTGCTCCTCGTGACTTTGAGTTTGGCGGGTTGCGGCGGAGAAAAAAATTCGCAAGGCGTCGACAGGATTTCTGACAAAAAAATTGTAATCGGGGTTGATGACGACTTCCCGCCGATATGTTTCCACAACGAACGAAATGAGCTTGTCGGCTTTGATGTAGACCTCGCCAGAGAGGCCGCCAATCGTATGGACGTTGAAATAGAATTTAAGCCAATCGTCTGGAGCAATAAGCGCGAAGAAATTACGTCGGGTAAAATCGATATGATTTGGAATGGGCTGGACGTGACCGAAGAGCGCAAAGAATATATGATTTTCACGAAACCTTACATGGACGACCGCCAAATCCTTTTAATCAGGGCGGACAGCGATTTGGATATTCATTCCGAAGGCGACCTCGAAGGCAAAGTCGTCGGCAGTCAAGCCGGCTCAACTTCCGATTGCTACCTTATGAAAAACGAAAACCTCAAAAGTAATCTCAAAGGTTACAAGACTTACGATACATTTACCGCCGTCCTTGAGGCTCTCAAACGCGGCGAAGTCGAAGTTTTAATTTGCGACGAACTCGTTGCGCGCTACGAAATGAATAAAAATCCCGACGAACTCGAATTGATTAACGTTAAAATCGGTTCGATTATGGAAATGAGCGTCGGCTTCAGCAAGGATAACGCTAAACTGCGCGACAATGTTCAAACCGTTTTCGACGAGATGGTCAAAGACGGCACCGCTAAAAAAATTTCGGAGGAGTGGTTCCAAGCCGATTTGATTAAATATTGAGCATTGCAAAGGAGTTTTACCCATGAAAAAAATTTTACTGCTCTTGCTGATAATCCTAACTGCGAGCGGTTGCGGCAACGAGGCTAAGAACACTGATACCCCAAAGCCTAAAAAAGTTTACGTCGTCGGGCTTGATGATGAGTACGCGCCAATGGGTTTTCGCGATGACAAGGGCGAAATCGTCGGCTTTGACGTTGACTTGGCTAAGGAGGCGGCGCGGCGTATGGGAGCCGAATTTGAATTCCACCCGATTGTTTGGGATCAAAAAGAGGCCGAACTCAATTCCGGGCGTATCGACATAATTTGGAATGGGCTTGACATAACGCCCGAACGGCAAGGCTATGTCCTCTATAGCAAACCTTATTTGGATAATCGCCAACTGCTTTTGGTCAAGAAAAGTCGCGGCTTCAATATCCAATCGATAAACGACCTGGCGGGCAAAATCGTCGCGACGCAATCCGGCTCGAACTCTGAAGGCTACGTCGAAAGAGATTCCTCACTTAGGAGCAGCCTCGCGGATTTTATAACTTATCCGTCGTTCAATCAGGCGTTCAAAGATTTGCACGACGATAAAATTGACGTGTTGATTGTCGACGAAATCGCCGGGCGTTACGAGATGAGTAAGCACCCCGACGAGCTGGAGATAATCGAAATTCAGATTGGGACGGCGACCGAATTGGGAATTGGTTTTCGTTTAGGAGATGTCGAATTGCGCGACGAGGTGCAGAAAGTTTTCGACGAAATGATTGCCGACGGTACCGCTCAAAAAATTTCGGAGCAATGGTTTAAAGCTGATTTAGTTATCAGGAACTAGGAACTGGGGACTAGTTATGAAAAAGTTTTTATTTATGTTCATGCTGATGATTTTAATGACGGGTTGCGGAGGCGAGCAAATCAGCGACCCAAAAACTTTGAAAAAAATAGTCGTCGGCGTTGACAGCGAATTTGCCCCGATGACCTTTCGCGATGACAAAGGCGAAATCGTCGGCTTTGATGTCGATATGGCTAAGGAGGCGGCGAAACGTCTGGACGTCGAGTTTGAATTCAAGCCGATAAATTGGGATAACAAAGAAGCAGAAATAAATTCCGGTCGCGTCGACATAATTTGGAGCGGTTGCGACATAACGCCCGAACGTCAGCAATATATGCTTTTCAGCAAGCCTTACATGAAAAATCGCCAGATACTTTTGGTGCAAAAGGGCAATCCGAAAAATATTCATTCTGAAGGCGACCTCGCAGGGAAAATCGTCGCCACGCAAGCCGGCACCGTCTCTTTGGATTATATCGCCGAAAACGACGCCCTAAGAGATAGTCTCGCAAAGTTCATAACTTATCGCAACGTCAGCGAAGGTTTCAAGGCTTTGAGCAACGGAGCATTCGACGCCTTTATTGTCGACGAAATCGCCGCGCGCTACGAAATAAATGAGACACCAAACACCTTTGAGATTGTTGACGTGACGGTTGGTTCCCCTACTGAATTCGGCATAAGTTTTCGCAAAGATAGTCTCGAATTGCGCGACGAAGTCCAGAAAGTTTTTGACGAGATGATTGCGGACGGTACCGCAGAAAAAATTTCTCGGAAGTGGTTCAATGCCGATTTAGTTATTAAGAATTAGGAATTAGGAAGTAGGGAAGTATGAAAAAGTTTTTAATGATAATCTGCGCGGCGTTATTGCTGAGTGGTTGCGGCGGTGGTCAAAATAGCGAGGGCATAGGCTACAAGAAAGTTTACGTAATCGGAATTGATGACGAGTACGCGCCAATGGGTTTCCGTGACGACGACGGCGAGATTGTCGGCTTTGATGTAGACCTTGCTAAGGAGGCGGCGCGGCGTTTAGGCATAACTTTTGAGTTCCGCTCGATTGAATGGAACAAAAAAGTTGACGAGCTAAACGCGCGGCGCATCGACATTATTTGGAACGGACTCGACATAACGCCCGAACGCCAAGAGAATATTCTCTACAGCAAACCCTACATGGATAACCGCCAAATACTTTTAGTCAACGCGAACAGCAATTTGGATATTAAAACTGTGCAAGACCTCGCGGGCAAAATCGTCGGGACGCAAGCCGGCTCCAATTCCGAAACTTACGTCGACCACAACGAAGACTTTAAAAACAGTTTGAAGGACTTCCGGAC
Organism: uncultured Selenomonadales bacterium; assembly: GCA_947307055.1. Lineage (GTDB taxonomy): Bacteria > Bacillota > Negativicutes > Selenomonadales > Selenomonadaceae > Quinella. The sequence goes on from CAMZHX010000001.1 coordinate 185,250, forward strand.
TTACGGCACGTTCAAGACGGCGTTCAGAGATTTGGCGGACGGCGAAGTTGACGTGTTGCTTGTCGATGAAATTGCCGGTCGTTACGCGATGAGCAAAATGCCGCAAAAGTTCAAAGCCCTCGAATTGACGATAGGTTCCGCGACTGAAATTGGAATCGGTTTTCGTATGACTGATGTTGGATTGCGCGACGATGTGCAAAAAGTTTTCGACGAGATGATTGCGGACGGCACCGCTAAAAAAATTTCGGAAAAGTGGTTTCAAGCAGATTTAGTTATTAGAGACTAGCGTGTCTTCACACTACTACAAAAGGTTAAAGCTTATTCTATTTCCCTTGTCCCTAGTCCCTTGTTCTGCTATAATCTTCGCGGAAAGGATGAACGACATGAGACATAAAAAATTTTTCGCGGGGATAATATCGGCGGCTATGCTTTTCACCACAAGTTCAACTTTCGCGCAAGCTTGGGAAGATGGCGAAGTCATTACCGAAGTCCCGACGGAAATTTATATGTGGGTGCAGTCGACGCCGCGAGCAAATTATTGGTTCAATCATCAGGCGGCGGGCTATCGAATCAAAGAAGACGGCACGTTGGATTTGAATACGTTGATGGTGCCGGCGATTTATCTTTACGACAACATTCAGGTTGAAGACGTGATTCAAAAACGACGCTGGAAAAAACTCCCAACACGCGGCTATAATAAACTCGTCGGGCGTTCGGAGCTTTTGAAGTTCGATTTAAAAAATATGACGGTGCAAGTTGTCGAGAAAACCGATTTGGACGACACGTGGGGAGCTTTGGATAAAGATACGCCAGGCGAGCCGGTCGAATTGAAATCCCTTTCGGACAAAGATGTTATGTACAAATTTTATCGGGCGATATTGGCTTGGGCAAAGGATCATAACGAATTGATAATCGGGCGGTCAAAAGGCATTTTGAGCGACGAGGACGGCGACCTGCCGATAAATCAAGTCCCGATAAATAAAATTTTCATTCCGCCCGCCACCCCTTGAAAATTTTCTTGACAGCAAAGTTTTAGAATGATAAACTGCGCTTGCTTTGCGGAGAGTTGTCCGAGCGGCTTAAGGAGCACGACTGGAAATCGTGTGTTGCGTTGATAGCGCACCGAGGGTTCAAATCCCTCACTCTCCGCCAGAATTGCAATTAGTGACGCGCAATGCGCAATGAAAATATAATTGAGTTTCAGCTGTGAACGCAGAGACTTGGTTCGCCGAACGTAAAACTGTACTGACAATCTCGCCAGGGCATACGCAGCAACGAGAGGTTATTGTAGCGCAGCTTCGGATCTGGGTCAGGTCTTTGCGTTGACAGCTGGAATTTTTTTTGCACGGAGGAAAATTTATGGCTTACGAGGCATTATATACACGCGGCAGACCAAAAACGCTGTCACAACTAATCGGGCAGGAACACATCTCAAACGCTTTGACACGAGCCATTTCGAGCAACAGACTTTCGCACGCTTACTTATTGGTCGGCACGCGCGGCACCGGTAAAACTTCTACGGCGCGACTTTTAGCCAAAGCTATGAATTGCGATAGAGTTCACGCCGCGCAACTTGACGGCCGCCCGCTCGAAAAAAAAGAAATCCCCTGCAATAGATGCGAATCATGCAGAGCCTTCGACACTTCGCCCGATAACGTCGAATTCGACGCCGCGTCAAATCGTTCAGTCGAGGACGTCACGCGCCTTTTGTCGACGGCTTACCTTGCGCCACTGCGCGCCCGCGTCAAAACATTCATAATCGACGAAGTGCACATGTTGTCGTTCGAGGCCGTCAACTCAATCCTAAAACTAATCGAAGAGCCGCCGCCCAATGTGGCATTTTTTTTAGCGACGACCGAATTAAACAAAGTGCCAATGACAATCCGTTCGCGTTGCCAAGTGCTAAACTTCCGACTGATTCCGCAAGCAGTAATCGCGCAGTATCTCGCGACCCTCGCAAGAAGATTGAATGTCGGCTTGCAAGAGGAAGCTGCTAAAAAAATTGCGCGGCTCGCTGAAGGTTCCATGCGCGACGCCATGACTTATCTTGACCAGTGCTACGCTATGGCGGACAAGGAAATCACATTGGAAAATGTCAACGAAACGCTCGGTCTTATCTCTGACGAAAACCTTGACGAAATAATTTCCGCCGTCAAAGCTAAGGACAGAGCCGCCGTCGGTCGCGCCGTCACTCAAGCTTTTAGTTCGGGCTTGGCGGCAAATGTTATCGCCGAATCTCTGATAACGCGGCTCAGGGATATTGAATTCGACATGCTCGAACGCGACGAAAAAAATTTTGCCGAGCTCGATAACTTCATCGACGCGCTAAGGAAATCTATCGGCGAAATGTTCGGCTCCGGAATTCCAGATATTATTTTGGAAATGACGCTTATGAAACTTGCCGCGCCCGTGCAGAATTTTGTTATGACGACGCCCGCGCAGATTTCTGCGCCGCCTAATGAAAATCTTGACGCAGGGCAAAAAATTTTCTATCATACGGCTAATTCATTGAGCGAGGATAAAAGTTTAAGCTTTGCTCTCAGCAAGGCGATTGTCACGAAATTTGCGGGCGATACTCTGACTTTGGGATTTAAATCAGCGGCTATAGCTAACGAGTTCAAAAAAAGTCAGACGCAGTTTGAAGAGGCAATGGCGCAATCCGCTAATCGTGCAATAAAAATTTCCGTCGAGGTCGATGAAAATTTATTGCCGCCCGCTGTAAATAATCTTGCCGAGCCCGCTCGCTCAAATCTTGTCAGCGCGATGAAATTTTTCAATGCGTCCGACGTTATGAAAATTAGTGATTAAGGAGAGATTTTTAATGGCACAACAGGGATTCGATTTGAACGCGATATTGAAACAAGCGCAGGCCTTGCAACAGAGTTTTGAAGCTAACAAGGCCAAACTTAAACAGGAGACGGCAACGGCGCAAGTAGGCGGCGGCATGGTCAGCGCGACGGTCGACGGCGAAAAGGTCGTTAAGGAAATAAAAATCGCGCCGGAACTCGTGCAAGATGGAGATGTCAGCGCGATTGAAGATTTGGTAGTCAGCGCGGTCAATGCTGCCAACGCCGAAATTGATAAGAAAGTCAATGCGAATATGGCGGCGTTTGCAGGAAATGCACTTGGCGGCATGGGAGCTAACTTGGGCAATATGGGCGACCTGCTCGGAAAATTTTTAGGTGGTACAAAGTAAGCTTATAGGTGATAGCTTATAGCTGATAGGAAAAATTTATGTCATCAAAAGCAATGGCGACGCTTATGGAGTCGCTAACGAAATTGCCGGGCGTCGGTGCTAAAACTGCCGCTCGGCTCGCTTATCATATAGTCGAGATGAAGCCCGAAGACGTAGAAAATTTAGCGGCGGCGATTCGCTCGGTCAAACTTGAAACTCACCCTTGCGAAATTTGCTTTAACACCGTCGACGCCGATAAAACTATCTGCGACATTTGCGCCTCCGATAAACGCGACGGGAAAATTATTTGCGTGGTCAAGGACGCCAAAGACCTCGACGCCATAGAGCGCGCCGGCTCCTTCGACGGGAAATATCATGTGACGGGCGGTTTGATTTCGCCTTTGGCGGGCGTGTCGCAAAATGATATTCATTTGCGCGAACTTATAAAGCGCGTCAGTGATGATAATGTTCAGGAAGTGATAATCGCGTTCGAGCCGACGGTTGAGGGCGATGCGACTGCGCTATTTATTTCGCGGCTATTGAATCCTGCGGGCGTCAAGGTCACGAAACTTGCGCGAGGCTTAGCGGTCGGCGCGGACTTTTCCGGCACAGATTCTTTGACAATCGCTAAGGCAATCGAGAACCGCATACCAGTTTAAATGTCAAATCATTTAATTTAAATCAATAACAGCTCGCAATCTTTTATGTTAGTATGTTTAACTTATGGCGTCTTTCTTTTTGTAACGCCATTTTTTAATTTAAGCTAACATATAATGGGTTGTGCAAAAAGATGGCGTCATGAAGGGCTTGACAAGCATTTTTTGCAATGATAATATTACGCCGCTTTTTGAAGGCATGAAAATTTTGGAAGGAGGTGGGCGCATGCCAACCATAAATCAATTAGTGAGAAAAGGTCGTCAGATGTTGGAAGAGAAATCAACGGCTCCGGCTCTGAAAGAATGTCCGCAGAAACGCGGCGTATGCACTCGCGTTTACACGACGACGCCCAAGAAACCGAATTCGGCACTTCGCAAGGTTGCGCGTGTCCGCTTGACCAACGCTATCGAAGTCACTGCATACATTCCCGGCATCGGGCACAACTTGCAGGAGCATAGCGTGGTTTTGATTCGCGGCGGGCGCGTCAAGGATTTGCCGGGTGTTCGCTATCATATCATTCGCGGCTCCCTCGATACCGCCGGCGTGCAAGATCGCAAAAAAGCGCGTTCAAAGTACGGCGCGAAGAAAGCTAAAGCCAAGAAGAAGTGAGGTTAATAGGTTAGCAGGTTAATAGGTTAGTAGCTAATAACCTAATTCCCTAATAACCTAACAAAGGAGGAGCAAGAATGCCGAGAAAAGGTGCTGTGCCTAAAAGAGACGTTCTGCCGGATCCTGTCTACCACTCAAAGACGGTTGCGAAGTTCATAAATAAAGTCATGCTGAGCGGCAAAAAAAGCGTCGCTCAACGCGTTGTCTATGACGCCTTCGAGACCATAAAGGAAAAGACAGGTAAAGACCCGCTGGAAGTCTTCGAGACGGCACTGAAAAATGTTATGCCGGTTTTGGAAGTCAGAGCGCGTCGCGTCGGCGGTGCCAACTATCAAGTTCCCGTCGAAGTGCGTCCCGATCGTCGTCAAACTTTGGGAATCCGTTGGCTGGTGAATTACGCCCGCCTGCGCGGAGAAAAAACTATGGACGATAGACTTTCGGGCGAACTCATGGACGCCGCCAATAACACCGGCGCATCAATCAAGAAGAAAGAAGACACCCACAAGATGGCGGAGGCGAATAAGGCTTTCGCACATTATCGCTGGTAAGGAGCAAGTTAAGTGTCAAGAGAGTTTTCACTAGAAAAAACTCGCAACATCGGAATTATGGCGCACATAGACGCCGGCAAGACGACTACGACCGAGAGAATTTTGTTTTATACGGGTGTCAATCACAAACTCGGCGAAGTCCACGAGGGCGCGGCGACTATGGACTGGATGAAGCAGGAACAAGACCGCGGCATTACAATCACTTCGGCGGCCACGACCTGTTATTGGAAAGACCACAGGATCAACATCATCGACACGCCAGGTCACGTCGATTTTACGGCGGAAGTCGAACGTTCTTTGAGAGTTTTAGACGGCGCACTTGCAATCCTGACTGCTCGCGGCGGCGTTGAGCCACAGACCGAAACTGTTTGGCGACAGGCTGAAAGATATAACGTCCCGCGCATGGCTTACGTCAACAAAATGGACACAACCGGCGCAGATTTTTATCACGTTATACAGATGATGCGCGACCGCCTCCATACAAATGCCATAGCGATTCAACTGCCGATTGGCGCGGAAGATAGTTTTCAAGGGATTGTTGACCTCGTCAAAATGGAAGCGATTGTTTATGACGACGACTTGGGCAAAGTTTCAAAGGAAGTCGAAATCCCCGACGATATGCTCGAAATGGCGGAAGATTATCGCGACAAACTCCTTGAGGCCTGCGCGGAACAAGATGATGACTTCATGGAAAAATATCTCGGCGGCGAAGAAGTTACAATCAACGAGATAAAGTCCGTGATTCGTAAGGCGGTTATCGAATGCAAAATGACGCCGGTCACTTGCGGCACGTCCTACAAGAATCGCGGCGTTCAACCGTTGCTCGATGCGATTGTCGACTACATGCCAGCCCCGACTGATATTCCGCCGATTGAAGGCATAACTCCCGACGGCGAAGAAGATTCCCGCCCTTCAAGCGACGACGAACCATTTGCCGCGCTCACCTTCAAGATTATGACTGATCCATTTGTCGGCAAGCTTTCATTCGTTAGAGTTTATTCGGGCGTCCTCAAGTCTGGCTCCTACGTTTACAATTCGACTAAGGGCAGGAAAGAACGTATCGGGCGAATTTTGCAAATGCACGCCAACAATCGCAAGGAAATTGATTTCCTCTACAGCGGCGACATTGCGGCGGTTGTCGGGCTCAAAGATACTACGACCGGCGACACCCTCTGCGACGACAAAGCCCCGATTATCCTTGAGTCAATGCAATTCCCCGAACCTGTCATATCGGTTGCGGTTGAGCCCGCGACTAAAAACGACCAGGATAAAATGGGAATCGCGCTGCAGAAACTCGCTGAAGAAGACCCGACCTTTAAAGTCCACACCGACGCTGAGACCGGTCAAATTATAATTTCGGGCATGGGCGAATTGCATTTGCAAATCATCGTTGACAGAATGCTTGACGAGTTCAAAGTTGATTGCAAAGTCGGCGAGCCGCAAGTTGCTTATCGCGAGACTATTCGCAAGACTTCCAAAGGCGAGGGCAAATTTGTTCGTCAAACGGGCGGGCATGGTCAGTACGGTCATTGCTGGCTTGAAATTTCGCCTAACGAGACCGGCGCGGGCTTCGTCTTTGAAAATAAAATTGTCGGCGGCGTCATTCCAAAAGAGTACATCAATCCGATTGAAGCGGGCATCAAACAGGCTATGGAAAATGGAATTTTGGCGGGCTATCCAATGGTTGACGTTAAAGCGACGGTTTACGACGGCAGCTTTCACGAAGTCGACAGCAGCGAGGCGGCGTTCAAAATTGCAGGCTCTATGGCATTCAAGGCGGCGGCTGAAAAGGCTAAGCCCGTCTTGCTTGAACCTTACGTCAAAGTTGAAGTCACGGTGCCCGAAAGTTATATGGGCGACGTTATCGGCGATTTGAATTCGCGTCGCGGCAAGATTGACGGCATGGAGCCACGTAATAATTTGCAAATAATTCATGGATTCGTTCCGCTGTCTGAAATGTTTGGTTACGCGACGGACTTGCGCTCTAAAACTCAAGGGCGCGGCTCCTACTCAATGGAGGTCGCCTATTACGACGAAGTTCCAAAAAATATCTCTAATGAGATTGTTGCGAGAAACACCGGAGAATATCATAAGGAGTAAAGTTGTCAGGTGGATAGTAGTCAGGTTAATATTACTAATAACCTATCCACCTATTAACCTAATAACCTATTTAGAATTAAGGAGTGTTCATTTAAATGGCAAAGCAGAAATTTGACCGCAGTAAACCCCACGTAAACATCGGCACAATCGGTCACATCGACCACGGCAAAACCACTTTGACTGCCGCTATTACCAAAATCCTCTCTGAAAAAGGTTTCGCAAAATACGAATCCTACGAGAACATTGACAAGGCTCCGGAAGAACGCGAGCGCGGCATTACGATTAACACCGCTCACGTTGAGTACGAGACCGAAAAACGCCACTATGCGCACGTCGACTGCCCAGGCCACGCCGACTATATCAAAAACATGATTACTGGTGCGGCGCAAATGGACGGTGCAATTCTCGTCGTTGCCGCTTCCGATGGTCCTATGCCCCAGACTCGTGAGCATATCTTGCTTGCTCGTCAAGTCGGCGTTCCGGCTATCGTTGTTTTCCTTAACAAAGTTGACCAAGTCGACGACCCCGAACTCCTCGAACTCGTCGAAATGGAAGTTCGCGAACTCCTCAGCAAGTACGAATTCCCCGGCGATGATATTCCTGTTATTGCTGGCTCGGCTCTTCTTGCTCTCGAAGGCGATGAGGAACAAAAGAAAAATATTCTTAAGCTCCTCGACGCTGTTGACGAATACATTCCGACTCCGACTCGTGATACCGATAAGCCCTTCCTTATGCCTGTTGAGGACGTCTTCACGATTACCGGACGCGGCACCGTTGCTACCGGTCGTGTTGAACGCGGTATGTTGAAACTCAATGAGCCTGTTGAGATTGTCGGACTTCGTGACGAGCCTCGCAAAACTGTTGCGACCGGCATTGAAATGTTCCGCAAACTCCTTGACAGCGCAGTTGCCGGCGATAACGTTGGTGTTCTTCTGCGCGGCGTAGACCGTAAAGAGATTGAGCGCGGTCAAGTTATCGCGAAACCCGGCACGATTCATCCGCACACGAAATTCAAAGCACAAGTTTACGTCCTGACTAAAGACGAGGGCGGCCGCCATACTCCGTTCTTCGCTAACTATCGTCCGCAATTCTACTTCCGCACAACCGACGTTACGGGCGTAGTCAGCGACCTCAAAGACACTAACGGTGCTGCGGCTGAAATGTGCATGCCTGGCGACCACATCGAAATGACGGTCGAACTTATCACCCCGATTGCTATCGAAAAAGGTTTGCTCTTCGCTATTCGCGAGGGCGGTCATACGGTTGGTTCGGGTCGTGTTATCGAGATTCTTGAAGCATAAAAAATTTTTGACACTCGGTTAATAAATCGGTGAGGCGGTCGGTAGTCAGCCTAAGAACTGGTTGCCGGCCGCTGTTGCTGATTCAAGCTTTGACACGGCAGATTGCTCGGCGAGGAAATTCCGCTTTGTCGAGGGAACTGCTGCGGAGCAACGTTGGAAGCTAGACTTCCGACTAAGGAGGAATTATTTTGGCAAAGCAACAAAAAATTAGGATTCGCCTCAAGGCCTACGACCACAAATCGCTAGACCAGAGCGCGGCCAAGATTGTGGAGACCGCCAAAAAAACCGGCGCATCGGTTTCGGGACCTATCCCGTTGCCGACCGAAAAAAATATCTACACAATCTTGCGCTCGCCGCACGTCAACAAGGATTCGCGTGAACAATTCGAGATGCGCACGCATAAACGCCTTATTGACATTCTCCAGCCGACACATAAAACCGTTGATGCGCTTATGCGGTTGGATTTGCCCGCCGGTGTTGACATCGAGATTAAGGTTTAATCGGGGAGGTGTAAACATTGGCAAAAACAATTTTAGGTATTAAACTCGGCATGACGCAAATTTTCACCGAAGAAGGGCGCGTTATCCCCGTGACGGTCGTAGAGAGCGGCAACAACGTCGTTATTCGCAACAAGACTGTCGACACGGACGGCTACTGTGCGGTTCAACTCGGTTTCGGCGAAGTCAAAGAGGGCAAAGTTAATAAACCCGACATGGGGCAATTCAAAAAGGCTGAAGTTAAGCCCGTCAAATTTATTCGCGAAGTCAGATTGGCGGCGGAGTCCGAATACAAAATCGGCGACGTTCTCGGCGTAGACATTTTCGCGGCGGGCGAACTCGTTGACGTTATCGGCACCTCGAAGGGCAAAGGCTTCGCGGGCTCAATCAAACGTCACAACTTCGCACGCGGTCCTATGGGGCACGGCTCCAAATCTCATCGCGAACCCGGCTCAACCGGCGCAATGCTTTCCGGCCCCGGCGGTCGCGTCATCAAAGGTAAGAAATTGCCCGGTCGTATGGGCGGCATTCGCACCACGATTCAGCGTTTGACGGTCGTAAAGGTCGACGCCGATAGAAATTTGCTCCTCATCAAAGGCGCGATTCCTGGTCCGAAAAAAGGTTTGGTTATTGTCAGAGAGACGGTTAAGCCGGCTAAGGTTCATAAAAAATAATCGAAAGGAGGAATTGAGATAATGCCAACTGTAGCAGTTTACGATATGACGAATAACAAAGTCGGCGACCTCGAACTCAGCGAAGAAATTTTCGGCGTAGAGATTAACGAAGGGCTGGTTCATCAAGCGGTTGTCATGCAAATGGCGTCGTGGAGACTGGGCACGCATGATACTAAAACTCGCGGCGAAGTTCGCGGCGGCGGCAAAAAGCCTTGGCGTCAAAAGGGTACGGGCAGAGCTCGTGCCGGTTCGCGCAGGAGTCCGCTTTGGCGCGGCGGCGGTACAATCTTCGGACCGCACCCCCGCAATTACGCTTTCAGCATGCCCCGCAAACAACGTCGCCTCGCAATTAAATGCGTCCTCACCGACAAAGTTAAGGGCGGTAATTTAATCGTCCTCGACGATTTGAACTTCGACGAGCCCAAGACGAAAAAATTTGTCGAGTTCCAAAAAACTTTCGGCGTTGACGGTTGCAAGTCGCTGTTCATTACCCGCGAGCTTATCGACAACGTGACGCGCTCTTCAAATAATCTGCAGAATGCTAAGGCAATCGCCGCACTTCAACTCAACGTCTACGACATTCTCAACAGCGAAAAACTCTTCCTCACCAAAGACGCGGTTGCGAAAATCGAGGAGGTGTACGCCTGATGGAAGCCAGAGACATTTTGATTAAGCCGCTTATCAGTGAGCGTTCGACTGATTTAATGCAGGACGGCAAATTTGTTTTCGTCGTCGACAAGCACGCTAATAAAATTCAAATCGCGCAGGCCGTCAAAGAAATTTTCAACGTGACGGTTGAGGACGTCAACACAATCAACGTTAAGGGCAAGACTAAGCGTCGCGGCCGCACGGTCGGCAAGACGGATAGCTATAAAAAAGCTATCGTCAAGCTTAAAGCCGGCGAAACTATCGAATTCTTCAGCGCATAAAAATTTTTGACAAAGGAGGTAAAACGTAAGTGGGAATTAAATCTTTCAAGCCGTATACTCCCGGTCGTCGCCATATGACTGTTTCGACGTTCGAGGAAATTACGACAAGTAAGCCCGAAAAATCTTTGCTGGCTCCGCTCAAGAAAAAGGGCGGCCGCAATCAGCAAGGACGTTTGACGGTTCGTCATCAAGGCGGCGGCCATAAACGTCGCTATCGTATAATCGATTTCAAGCGCAACAAAGACGGTATCCCCGCAAAAGTCGCCACGATTGAATACGATCCCAATCGCAGTGCTCGCATCGCCCTGCTCAATTACGCGGACGGCGAAAAGCGTTACATCATCGCGCCGAATGGTTTAAAGGTCGGCGACAAAGTCGAATCGGGCGCGGAAGCTGACATCAAAACCGGCAATGCTCTTCCGCTCAAAAATATTCCAGTCGGCACGCTGATTCACAATATCGAAATGAAAATCGGCAAGGGCGGCCAACTCGTTCGCAGTGCGGGCGCGGCGGCTCAACTCATGGCTAAGGAAGGCAACTACGCGACAATTCGTATGCCGTCGGGCGAGGTTCGCAAAGTTCACATCAACTGCCGCGCAACAATCGGTCAAGTCGGCAATCTCGACCACGAAAATATTACAATCGGTAAGGCTGGTCGCTCGCGCTGGTTGGGAATTCGTCCTGCTAATCGCGGCGTAGCTATGAACCCTGTAGACCATCCGCATGGCGGCGGTGAAGGTCGTAGCCCGGTCGGTCGCAAGCACCCTGTCACCAAGTGGGGCAAATGCGCTATGGGCGCGAAGACTCGCAAGAAGAAAGCGTCGGATAAATTGATTGTCCGTCGTCGCAAATAATTTCGGCGAAGGGAGGAAATAATTTTGTCAAGGTCTGTTAAGAAAGGGCCGTTCGTGCAGGAAAAACTTTTGGCTAAGGTCGAAGCTCTCAACACCGCTAACGATAAAAAAGTTGTCCGCACCTGGTCGCGCAGTTCAACAATTCTTCCTGCATTCGTCGGACATACTATCGCCGTTCACGACGGCCGTAAACATGTTCCCGTTTACATCACGGAAGATATGGTCGGGCATAAGCTCGGCGAATTCGCTCCGACTCGTACCTTTAAAGGGCACGCCGGCGAAGAACGCAAAATGTCGCTTAAATAAGGGAAATGGGAAATGGGAAATGGGAAATGGGAAAAGTTAACTCCTAACTCCTACCTCCTAACTCCTAACTGATAGAAAGGGGGAAATTATTCGTGGCAGAAGTCAAAGAAGCCAAAGCAATCGCCAAGTATGTAAGAATTGCGCCGCGTAAAGTCCGCATCGTCATGGATTTGATTCGCGGCAAAGACGTTGCTGACGCCTTCGCTATTCTGAAGTTCACGCCCAAACGCGGCGCGACGCTCATCAACAAAGTTCTCAAATCCGCCGTCGCCAATGCAGAAAATAATTTCGACATGGACGCAGATAAACTTTACGTCTCAACTTGTTTTGTTGATGGTGGTCCGACAATCAAAAGGTATCACCCGCGCTCCAGAGGGCAAGCGTTCAGCATTCTCAAGCACACCTCGCATATCACGGTTGCCGTCAGCCAAAGGGAAAACGAAACTCAAGAATAAAAGAAGGAGGGAAATAGTTTGGGTCAGAAGGTACATCCTCACGGAATACGCCTCGGCATAGTTAAGACTTGGGACGCGAAATGGTACGCCGATAAAGATTTCGCAACCAATCTTCACGAAGATATTAAAATCCGCAAAGCCATTAAAACCGATAAACAATTAGCCTCGGCGGGCGTCTCGCGCATCGAAATTGAACGCTCGGAAAAACGCCTTAAGCTCACGATTCACACTGCTAAACCTGGTATGGTTATCGGTCGCGGCGGCGCAGGCATTGAGGACATCAAAAATAAGCTCAAGAAATTCACTGATAAGCGCGTCGATATTAACATCATGGAGATTCGCCAACCCGATTTGGACGCTCTGCTTGTCGCAGAAAATATCGCGTCGCAGTTGGAGCGCAGAATTGCTTTCCGCCGCGCTATGAAACAAGCTGTCGGAAGGACAATGCGTTTGGGCGCGAAGGGAATTAAAATTGCTTGCAGCGGTCGCTTAGGCGGCGCGGAAATTGCTCGCTCTGAATCCTATCGCGAAGGCTCCATTCCTCTGCACACTCTCCGCGCAGATATCGATTACGGATTCGCGGAGGCCAATACGACTTACGGGCGCATCGGCATAAAAGTCTGGATTTTCAAGGGCGAAATTCTTCCCGAAAAAAAGGACAAGGGCACCCGTCAAGCTGAAGGGGGCGACGCATAATGTTGATTCCAAAAAGAACAAAGTATCGCAAACAATTTCGCGGCCGCATGAAGGGTAAATCTAATCGCGGCAATACAATCGCTCACGGGCAATACGGCTTAGTTGCATTGGAGCCGGCGTGGATTACCAATCGCCAAATCGAGGCGGCTCGTATCGCAATGACACGTTATATCCGTCGCGGCGGTCAAGTCTGGATTAAAATTTTCCCCGATAAGCCCGTCACTGCAAAGCCCGCTGAAACTCGTATGGGTTCCGGTAAAGGCTCGCCTGAATACTGGGTTGCCGTCGTCAAGCCTGGTCGCGTGCTCTTTGAAATGGCCGGCGTTCCTAAAGAAATTGCCGCAGAAGCTATGCGCCTCGCAGGTCACAAGCTCCCCATTAAAACTAAATTCATCGCCAGCGACCATCAAGGCGACGTTTATATCCCCGTCGTCAATGAATCCCTCGCTGATGCTAAGCGCGCCGCTCATGCCGCCTACGAAGCTGAACATCAAGCCGAAGCGACCGCTACTGAGGCTAAACCCACTGAAGGCGGTGATAAAGCATGAAGGTTAACGAAATCCGCGATATGAATCCCGACGAACAAGCCGAGAAAATTAAATCCCTCAAGGAAGAACTCTTTAACCTCCGCTTCCAACACGCTACAGGGCAGCTCGAAAACCCTATGCGTATTCGCGAAGTCAAACGCTCTATCGCTCAAATTAAAACTATTCAGCGCGAAGTCCAACTCGGCATTCGGCAATAAGGAGGTGTCATGATGCCCGAACGTAACGAACGTAAAACCCGCGTCGGTGTCGTCGTCAGCGATAAAATGCAGAAAACTATCGTCGTTTCAATTCAAGAGCTCGTTCAACATAAGCTCTATAAAAAATCCGTCAAGCGCACCGTTAAATTCATGGCTCACGACGAAAATAACGAAGCTCACATCGGCGATAAAGTTTCTATCATGGAAACGCGCCCGCTCTCTAAACATAAACGCTGGAGACTCGTCAGCATCGTTGAAAAAGCTAAGTAGACTAGGAACTAGGAATTAGGAACTGGGAACTAGTAGAAAGGAGATTGAAAACGTGATTCAGCAACAATCCCGCCTCAACGTCGCTGATAACACCGGCGCAAAGGAAATCATGTGTATTCGCGTGCTCGGCGGCTCCTTCCGTCGCTACGCCAATATCGGTGATATTATCGTCGCGTCCGTCAAATCAGCTACGCCCGGCGGTCAAGTCAAAAAGGGCGATGTCGTTAAAGCCGTCGTCGTCCGCTCCAAAAAGGGTCTGCGCCGCCCCGACGGCTCCTATATTCGTTTCGACGAAAACGCCGCCGTCATCATCAAAGAAGATAAAACCCCGCGCGGCACTCGTATTTTCGGACCCGTCGCTCGCGAACTCCGCGACAAAGATTTTATGAAAATAATTTCACTCGCTCCGGAAGTCCTCTAAAATCAATGCGTAATGCGTAATGCGCAATGCGTAATGGAAAGGAGTTGTTAAATCTTGTCTCTCGTTAAACTTCACGTGAAAAAGGGCGATACCGTTCAAGTCCTCTCCGGCAAGGATAAGGGGAAGCAGGGCAAAATTATTTCCGCTATGCCTAACGCCGGCAAGGTCGTCGTCGAAGGCGTCAACAAAGTTAAACGTCATTCCAAACCCTCAGTCAAAACTCCCAACGGCGGCATCGTTACTAAGGAAATGCCCCTTAACGCTTGCAAAGTCCAACTCGTTTGCCCCTCGTGCAATAAGCCCACTCGTATCGCTCATAAACAAGTAAACGGTAAAAACGCTCGCGTCTGTAAAAAATGCGGCGAACTCATTTAGAAAGGAGGCTTAATATGTCCAGGCTTTCCGACAAATACAAAGCTGAAGTTATCCCCGCGCTTATGAAGAAGTTCAACTACAAGAACGTTATGCAAGTCCCTAAGCTCGAAAAAATCGTAATCAACATGGCTTGCGGCGATGCCGTCGGCAATCAAAAAGTCCTCGAATCCGCTATGGCTGACTTAACCGCTATCGCCGGTCAAAAACCTGTCATCACTCGCGCTCGCAAATCCCTTGCCGCGTGGAAACTCCGTAAGGGTATGGCGATTGGTTGCAAAGTCACTCTGCGCGGCCGCCGTATGTATGAATTCCTCGATAAGTTCATGAATATCGCGCTGCCTCGCGTCCGCGACTTCAGAGGCGTCAATCGCAATTCCTTCGACGGCAGAGGCAATTACGCTCTCGGCGTCAAAGAACAGCTCATCTTCCCCGAAATCGATTACGACAAAATCGATAAAATTCGCGGCATGGATATAATCATAACGACCACCGCTCACTCCGACGAAGAGGCAAGAGAATTCCTCGCCCTCATGGGTATGCCCTTCGCTAATGCGTAATCGAAAGGAAGTGATTATCAAATGGCTAAGAAAGCTTTAATCGAAAAGTGGTCTAAGAAACCTAAATTCTCGACTCGCGCTTACAACCGCTGCAAAATTTGCGGCCGCCCTCACGGCTATATTCGCAAGTTCCAAATGTGCCGTATCTGCTTCCGTGAACAATCCTACGCCGGCGCAATCCCCGGCATCACTAAATCCAGTTGGTAAAATCTTTTTAAAGCCTTATCGGGTGATAAGGTCTGTGGCAGAGGTCGCCGAGTGCTTAATAGCTACCCGTCCAAGGTCTGAGGAGTTGAGGACTGTCACGGAGCCCAGCATAAACAAGAGCGAAAACCAAGCAATGACGGTTTGTGCATCGAACAGATAGACTTTTGGTAAATATTACGAAAGGACAAAATCGTTACTGGTATTGCAAGTAAGTCACCTGTCAAGACACTTGCAATATGTACCCGTACGTTAGCGGGGAATTCACGCCTGTGGAGAGTTATACCAGCGAGAGTAGCTCCGGCAAAATCGAACTCGTTGAAGCAGGAATGGGACTTAAAGATTCTAAAAATTTTTTGTAAGTTCTCAGTAACGGATATCGGTTTCCTATGGCAATGACTGATCCTATTGCGGATATGCTCACGCGCATTCGCAATGCCAATTCTGTCTACCACGAGAAAGTGGAAATTCCCGGCTCGAAAATCAAAATCGCTATCGCCGAAGTTCTCAAGCGGGAAGGCTATATCAAAGATTATCGCTTCGTTGACGACGATAAGCAGGGCGTTTTGACCGTCCAGCTTAAATACGGTCCCGAACGCGAAAAAGTTATTACGGGCATTAAGCGCATCTCCAGACCAGGCCTGCGTCAATATTCTAAGAGGAAGGATCTTCCTCGCGTACTCGGCGGGCTCGGTATCGCGATTATCTCGACTTCGCAAGGAATCATGAGCGACAAGCAAGCTCGCAAAATCGGTCTCGGCGGCGAAGTCATCGCTCACGTCTGGTAAAGCAATTAGGAATTTGGAATTAGGAATTAGGAATGAAAACCCTTTTCCCTTCTCCCATCTCCCTTATCCCTAAATTGGAGGTGCTAACATGTCACGAATTGGAAGAGCACCAATACATATTCCCGCCGGCGTCACCGTAAGTGTCGGCGAAGATAATTTGGTGCATGTCAAAGGTCCCAAGGGCGAATTGTCCCGCAAGATCTCTACGGAAATGAAAATAAGCATTGAGGACGGCGTCTTGACGGTGGCACGCCCCTCGGACGATAAAACGCATAGAAGTCTGCACGGTCTCAGCCGCACGCTGATTAACAATATGGTCGTCGGCGTCACGCAAGGTTTCACTAAAAATCTTGAAATCGCCGGTGTTGGCTATCGTGCCGCTAAGCAGGGCAAAAATTTAAATCTGTCGCTCGGCTACTCTCACCCCGTCATTATCGAGCCGCCCGCAGGTATAACCCTTGAGGCTCCCACAGCTACGACAATCACTGTTCACGGCATCGATAAGGAATTGGTCGGCGCGGTCGCGGCTAACATTCGCGGTTGGCGCGAGCCCGAACCCTATAAGGGCAAAGGCATCAAGTACGCCGGCGAGCACATCAGACGCAAGGAAGGTAAAGCCGGCGCGAAAGGCAAGAAGTAATTCGGAGGCATAATCATGAACATTGAACACGTTGCCATCTACGTCAATAATTTGGAAGTCGAGAAATCCTTTTTCGTTAAATACTTCGGCGCGAAGGCCAGCGAAAAATATACCAACTTTCAAGGCGACTTCAAAAGTTATTTCCTGACCTTCGACAACGGCTCGCGTTTGGAAATTATGCACCGGCAAAGTATGATTGACCCCAAGAAAGCTAAATATCGTTCGGGCTATCACCATATCGCGATTCAAGTCGGCGATAAGAAGAAAGTCGAAGAGCTGACAAGAATCATGGAAGATGACGGGATTTATATCGTGGCGGCTCCGCGCAAGACCGGCGACGGTTATTACGCCAGCATAGTCGCTGACCCCGAAGATAACGAAATTGAACTTCTTGCGGGAGAATAAGGAAGGAGGCATAATCTGTGCTTCTTAAAGCAGATAAAAATGAATTGCGCCAAAAGAGACATTTGCGCGTGCGCAAGAACGTAGCAGGTACGGCTGAACGTCCGCGCTTGAATGTGTTCCGCTCGCTCAAACATATTTATGCGCAAGTCATTGATGACGATAAAGGCATAACGTTGGCGGCGGCAAGCTCGGTCGAAAAAGATTTCGACGGCAAAGGCGGCAACATTGCGGCGGCTAAGGCTGTCGGCGCGGCGATTGCTAAAAAGGCTCTCGAAAAAGGCATTAGCGAAGTTGTTTTTGATCGCGGCGGCTATATCTATCATGGGCGCGTTGCCGCATTGGCTCAAGCAGCTCGCGAGGCCGGTTTGAAATTCTAAAGCAAGGGAGGTTACATAATGCCCCGAAATGAAACTGAAACTCCCGAATTCGAGGAGAAGGTTGTTTTTATAAATCGCGTTGCTAAGGTCGTCAAAGGCGGTCGCAGATTTTCATTCAGCGCGCTGGTCGTCGTCGGCAATCGCAATGGCAAAGTTGGCGTCGGACTCGGCAAAGCCGCTGAAGTTCCCGAAGCGATTCGCAAAGGCGTAGACGATGCAAAGAAAAATTTAATCGAGGTCGCGCTCAAGGAACGTTCGATTCCTCATGGCGTAGTTGGCGTATTCGGCGCGGGCAGAGTTATGTTGCGTCCGGCGTCCAAAGGTACCGGCGTTATCGCGGGCGGTCCCGCTCGTGCAGTGCTTGAACTCGCCGGCGTTCACGACATCTTGACTAAGTCGCTCGGCTCGTCCAATCCCAATAACATGGTTCGCGCTACGCTCGAAGGTTTAAAAATGTTGAAACGTGCCGAAGTCGTCGCCGAATTGCGCGGCAAAACTGTTGCGGAGCTTTTTAAGTAAGGAGGGCTGAACTGTGGCTAAATTGAAAATCACATTGGTCAGAAGTGTTATCGGCCGTCCGGAAACTCAACGCAAAACAGTTCGCTCGCTCGGTCTGCGCAAGTTGAATTCCTTTTCGATTCTGCCCGATGACCCGACAATCCGCGGACAAATTCACAAGGTCGAACATCTCGTGAAGGTCGAAGAAGTCGCGGATAAGGTTGCACTTGATAAATAATCGAAAGGGGGTTGGAAAATGAAACTTCATGAACTTAAACCGACCGACGGAGCGCGCGTGGATAAAGTTCGCGTGGGACGCGGTACGGGTTCGGGTTGCGGCAAGACTTCCGGTCGCGGTCACAAAGGGCAAAAGTCTCGCAGTGGCGGCGGAGTTCGTCCGGGCTTTGAAGGCGGGCAGATGCCGATTTATCGTCGCCTGCCTAAACGCGGCTTCCAAAATATTTGGCGCAAAGAATATGCCGAAGTCAACGTCGCGACGCTCAATGTGTTCGATGATGATATGACGGTCGACGCGGTCGCGCTCGTCGAAATGGGGATTCTCAAAAATGTCCTCGACGGCGTCAGGATTCTCGGCGACGGCGAATTGACTAAGAAATTAACAGTCAGGGCGCAAGGTTTCACGAAAAGCGCGATTAAAAAGATAGAGGCGGCAGGCGGCACGACGGAGGTAATATAAAGTGCTGTCGGCTTTGTCGAACATCGTAAAGATACCGGAGCTGCGCCAGCGGATAATTTTTACGCTGATAATGTTCGCGGTGTTCCGAATGGGAACGCATATCCCGGTGCCAGGCGTCGACCCGACAGCAATCGAGCAGCTGTTCAACAACGGAAGTTTATTCGGGCTGTTAGATTTATTTTCGGGCGGCGCGTTCAGCAAGTTCAGTATCTTCGCGATGAGCATCACGCCGTATATCAACGCGGCAATCATCATGCAGTTGTTGACGGTGGTCGTGCCGACTTTGGAGCAGTGGTCAAAGGAAGGCGCGGAAGGTCACAAGAAAACAACGCGAGTAACTCGGAAATTAACGGTCGTGCTAGCATTCCTGCAAGCGGTCGGCATGTCGATAGGCTTAAAAGCGGCGATACTGAATCCCAATCCGGTAAACATCTTGATAATCGCGATAACGCTGACGGCGGGCACAACGCTTTTAATGTGGATAGGCGAACAGATAACCGCGCAAGGCGTCGGCAATGGCATATCGCTAATCATCTTCGCGGGAATCGTGGCGGCGTTGCCTAAAAATTTGGCGACAATTTATCAATACGTGCAAGCCGGAACGATAAATTATTTCAGCGTGGTATTGTTCGCAGTGATTGCGCTGGCAATGATCGTTTTCGTAATCTACGTAGAGGCGGCGTTGCGTCGAATCCCGATAACTTATGCAAAGCGCGTCGTCGGAGCGCGAGCTTACGGCGGGCACAATAGCCACTTGCCGCTGAAGGTAAATCCTGCCGGCGTTATCCCGATAATTTTTGCGTCAAGCGTGTTGATGTTCCCGATGACGGTCGTGCAATTTATCGAGATACCGACTGTGCAGAAAATCGCGGCGCACTTGCAATGGGGCACGCCGCTCAACACGGGGATATACGTCGTGCTGATAATCTTCTTCACATACTTTTACACGGCGGTAACGGTTAAGATACCCGACATGGCGGACAATCTGAAGAAATACGGAGCGTTCATACCGGGCATAAGACCGGGACAGCCGACGGCAGATTATATCGACCGAGTGTTGACGCGATTGGTAACGGCGGGCTCGTTGTACTTAGCGTTTATAGCGGTGTTGCCGAATTTAATCGGCGGCGCGACGCACATACAAGGCGTATACTTCGGCGGGACGGCGTTATTGATAGTCGTTAGCGTAGCGTTGCACACAATGAAGCAGATAGAAGCAATGGTCGTTATGAGGCACTATGAGGGCTTTATGAGGTGATGAAATGCAGTTGATAATGATGGGAGCCCCTGGTGCCGGCAAAGGTACGCAGGCGGCGAAGATAGCTAAGAAATACGGAATCCCGCAAATTTCTACGGGCGATATGTTCCGCGCAGCAGTCAAGGAAGGGACGCCGCTCGGCAAGAAGGCGCAAGAATACATGTCGGCCGGGAAGCTCGTTCCGGACGAAGTGACGATAGGAATAGTGCGCGAAAGACTTGCTAAGGACGACTGCGCGGGCGGCTTTATACTCGACGGCTTTCCGCGTACAGTCGAACAGGCAGACGCACTCAACGAAATTTTGAAGGCGCAAGGGCGGAGCTTGAGTTCGGTAATAAATATCTCAGTGCCGCTAGAAGATTTAATCGAACGCGGGGTCGGTCGTCGAATCTGCCGGAGTTGTGGCGCGACGTACCATGTAAAATTCCATGCGCCTGCAAAGGAAAATGTCTGTGATGCTTGCGGCGGCGAATTGTATCAGCGCGGCGACGACACCGCAGAGACTATGCAAAAGCGGCTGAGCGTTTACGAAAGTTCGACGCGCCCGCTAATCGATTACTACAAGCAGTCGGGAATTTATGCGGAAATCGATGGCAAGCAGAAAATAGAGAAAGTCACCGAAGATTTGGAAAACGTTTTGCACTCGGTGAAGGGCTGAATCGGGGGTGACGAAATGTCTAAGCAAGACGTAATCGAAGTCGAAGGTAAAGTTTTAGAGGCTCTGCCTAATGCGATGTTTCAAGTGGAGTTGGAGAACGGGCATAAAGTTTTGGCGCACGTTTCCGGCAAAATCCGCATGAACTTTATCCGCATACTTCCAGGCGACAAAGTGACAATCGAGCTCACACCCTACGACCTTTCGCGCGGGCGCATCACCTACCGTTTCAAATAATTTCTTATGGTCGAGAGAAAAATTTTTCGGCTTACGTGGTCGAGAAATTTTTTTTGCACCCGTCAAATTTCAATGAAAGCTCCGGCCGTCATGGACGACGGCCGCCGGCAACAGAAACATGGATGTTTCTTTGCCGGTAGCGGCTTTCTTTGCTTACTTTCTTTGCCGCCCACAAAGAAAGTAAGTTAAACACTAGACAACAAGCGGAAAACGTGATAAATTATCAAATCGTTCAGGAGGCGGATAATTATGAAAGTCAGACCGTCAGTAAAAAAAATGTGCGACAAGTGCAAAATCATTAAGCGCAAAGGTCGCGTCATGGTTATTTGCGAAAATCCCAAGCATAAGCAGCGTCAGGGTTAAGGAGGTGAAAAATTTATGGCACGTATAGCCGGTGTAGATTTGCCACGTGACAAGAGAATCGAATACGCATTGACTTACATTTACGGAATCGGGCTGCCGACTTCGCAAAAAATTCTTGAGATGACGGGCGTCAATCCCGATACGCGTACTAAGGATCTCACGGATGACGAGGTTGTCAAACTTCGTGATGCCATCGACCACAATTTCGTAGTGGAGGGCGACCTTCGCCGCGATGTTCAGATGGACATCAAGCGACTCATTGATATTGGCTGTTATCGCGGACGCCGTCACCGTCTCGGCTTGCCTGTTCGTGGACAGAATACCAAAAATAACGCCAGAACCCGCAAGGGTCCCAAAAAGCTCGTCCAGGGCGGCAAGAAGAAAGACTAATCTATAAGGAGGTCAAGACAGGTGGCAACAAAAAGAACAGTTCGCGCCAAGAAAAAAGTTCGCAAGAATATCGAATACGGCGTGGCGCACATAAGCTCCACGTTTAATAATACGATTGTCACGCTCACCGACAAAAGCGGCAACGCAATTTCTTGGGCGTCAGCAGGCGGGCTCGGCTTCAGAGGCTCGCGCAAATCAACACCCTTTGCCGCGCAGATGGCGGCCGAAACTGCTGCTAAAGCGGCTATGGAACACGGCTTGAAGCAAATCGAAGTTTACGTCAAAGGACCCGGCGCAGGTCGCGAGGCGGCAATTCGTTCGCTCCAAGCAACAGGTCTGGAAGTCAACATGATTAAAGACGTGACGCCCATTCCCCATAACGGCTGCCGTCCGCCGAAACGTCGCAGAGTTTAATTTGGAGGTGCAAATATGGCAATCGATAGAACTCCCGCTTTGAAACGCTGCCGCGCACTCGGAATTGAACAGGCGGTCATTGGTCGCTCGCGCAAAGTCAACGAGAAAAAACATCAGCAACCAAAAATGACCCGCAAAGTCAGCGAGTACGGGCTCCAGCTCAAAGAAAAGCAAAAGGCTAAATTTATTTACGGCGTCCTCGAACGTCAATTCAGAAACTACTACGAAAAGGCTAAGAAAATGCCCGGCGTCACCGGCGAAAATCTTTTGATTCTGTTGGAACGCCGCCTTGATAACGTCGTCTTCCGTATGGGTTTCGCGAATACTCGTCGCCAGGCTCGCCAATTCGTCACGCACGGTCACATAACCGTTAACGGCAAGCGCGTAGATATTCCTTCCGCGCTCGTCAAAGTCGGCGATGTCGTCGAAGTCTGCGAGAAAAGTCAGGGCAAAGAAATTTTCAAAATGATTAAGGAAGTCAATAATGCCCTCAGTGCTCCGGTGTGGCTCGATTCAAATCAGGCGAACCTCAAAGGCTCCGTCACGAGATTCCCGACCCGCGAAGACATTAGCGACATTCCCGTCAATGAGCAGTCCATTATCGAGTTGTATTCAAGATAAAAACTCCTTTTCCAACTCATTACGCATTGCGCACTACGCATTACGCATTGCTTGAAGGGAGCGGATTGAATGATTGACAACGATAAAAACGAAGGTCAAAAGCCGCCGAAGATTGAACTAGTCGAGGTCAGCGACGACGGTAATTACGGGAAATTTATTTGCGAGCCGCTCGGACGCGGTTACGGCATAACAATCGGCAACAGTCTGCGCCGTATGCTTCTTTCCTCTCTGGAAGGCGCAGCGGTCATATCGATTAGGATTGACGGCGTGCTCCACGAGTTCTCGACAATTCCGGGCGTTTACGAAGACGTTACCGACATCGTCCTGAATATCAAACAACTTTGCTTGAAGATTGACGAAGATCCCGGTCATCAATACTATGGTTTCGCGCAAGTCACGACTACGCCGCCGAGAACTTATCCCCTGCGCATTGATGTTGACGTTGCAGAGGAAATTAAAGACGGCTTCCATACAGCGGGCGAAAGTCGCGAAGTTACCGGCGCGGATATTGAGTGCGATCCGACCATCGAAATTTTGAATCCCGATTTGCATATCGCGTGGCTAAACGATACCGCTAAACTTAGAATCGAAATGTTAGCTCGCACAGGGCGCGGCTACGACCAGGCCGAGAAAAATAAAAATCCCGACGACATCATTGGCACAATCCCTATCGATTCAATTTTCTCACCGGTGTTGCGCGTCAATTACGAAGTCACTGATACTCGCGTCGGCAACGAAATGGACTTTGATAAATTGATGCTCGAAGTCTGGACGAATGGCGCGGTCAGTCCTGAAGAGGCTGTCGCTAAGGCCGCCACAATTATTATCGCGCATATGAAACTTTTCCAGACTATGGACAGCATCGCGGCCGAAGAAATGAACGACGAGCCCGAACTCGTCACCAAAGAACCTGCTGACGATATGGCGATAACTATGGATAAAAATCTCGCTAAGCCTATTGAAGAACTCGAACTTAGCGTGCGCTCGACGAATTGTCTAAAGAGAGCCGGCATTCATACCGTCGCCGACCTCGCCGACAAAACCGAAGAGGAAATGATGAAGGTTCGCAATCTCGGTCGCAAGTCTTTTGAGGAAATTAAAAACACGATGGGGGCTCTGGGCGTTTCGTTCAAGCAAGATCCGAACTCGCCCACCGTACCCTACATGGACGAATAAATTTCGCAGGAAGGAGGACATTTGATGAGCTATAGAAAACTCGGAAGGAATTCCGGTGCACGTAAGGCTATGTTTAAAAGTTTGCTGAGCGCGCTTTTCAAATACGAGCGCATTGAGACGACTGAAGCTCGCGCTAAAGAACTTCGCAAATTTGCGGAGAAAGTCGTAACGCTCGCTAAACGCGGCGACCTCAGCGCACGTCGTCAAGCTATAAATCTCGTCGCTGATGTCGACGTTGTTCATAAAATTTTCGAGGAGACCGCCGGCAAATACACCGACCGCGCAGGCGGTTATACCAGAATCATTAAGCTTGCGCCGCGTCGTGGAGATGCCGCGCCTATGGTTTTAATCGAGTTGGTTTAAACGATTACTCGCAATAAAAAAAGTGCTGTCCGATTTTTTTAACGGGCGGCATTTTTTTGCCTGAAGTGTGATATAATGCTAGGGGCAAGGGAAATGGGAAAAGGGAAAAGCAAGTTTGAAAGGAAAAACTCTTTTCCTTACTTCTCCCTTCTCCCATCTCCCTTACCCCTTAATAAGGAGGCGACAACTTTGAATCTTGCAAACGTGATAAGCGGACAACTGGCGAATCTTTTCCAGCGTCGCAACGAAGTCGAGCCCGACGAACTCATTAAAGCTCTTGAACGCGAAGTCGCCAAGAAAAAAAATAAAGATAAACTCGTCCCCAATTCCTACACGATTTACCTTTGCGAGGAGGATTGCCACAGGCTAAGCGCGGCGCGTATGATAAAAGCTCTGCACGAAGCCGTTGAACGCAAAGTCATTCGCGAAAATTGTTTCATGGAAGGCAAACTCACCGTCAAGATAAAAAAAATGTTGGCCGGCGATAATCCTATCGTCATCAAGTCCGAATACGTTGAGCCTGCCGAATCCGAAGTCGATACCATTAACCTTGAAAATGACGTTCTCTCCCACACGCTGATTGAGGATTTAAACTCCAACGACAACGACGACACTATCATCGCCGATAAAACTAAAATTATCAAATCAATGCGTACCTCGCCCACTCGCAAAGTTGAATACAATCTCGCCGTCATTACCGATTTCAAAAATGCCGAAGTAGTTTGCGGCGAAAGGCAAATTTATCTCGGTCGCAAGTCGACAAATGATTTCGTCCTAGAGGACGAGAGCGCGTCGCGGATTCACGCTTACATTTCCTACGAACGCCATAGACATATAATTTACGACGCCGGCAGCCTCAACGGGACGCTCGTCAATAAAAAGCCCGTCAGCAGTTGCGAACTCAAAGACGGCGACAAAATTTTAATCGGCACTACGACCCTTACTTACAAAGTTCTTTAGCGGCAATTGAAAAAGAGCCTCCTTGTTACGGGAGACTCCTTTTGATTTGCGATTGTTTCGAGCTTAGAGGATTGAACGATAAATTTCGGCGATTTGTTCCTTGGTGACGTCGCGAGGATTACCAGGCGTGCAAGCATCTGCCAAAGCCGACGCCGCTAAAAAGTCAATGTCCTCCGCCTTGACGCCGAGTTCGGAAAGTTTAGTCGGGATTCCAACGTCCGCGCTGAGTTTTGCGACAGCGTCAATAGTTGCCGCGCGGTATTCCTCTTGATTCATGCTGTCAACATTTGCGACGCCCATAGCACGCGCAATTTCTCTGTAGCGTTCGCCGGTCGCAGGAGCATTAAATTTCAAAACTGGTGCAAGTAAAATCGCGCAAGCTGTGCCGTGCGGAATGTCGTAAACCGCGCTGAGCGGGTGCGCCATAGAATGATCAATGCCCAAGCCGACATTTGAAAAGCCCATGCCCGCGATGTATTGTCCGAGAGCCATAGCCTCACGACCTGCGGGGTCGCCCTTGACCGAGCGGCGTAGATTTTTGGAGATAATCTCAATGGCTTTAAGGTGCACCATGTCGGTAAGTTCCCAAGCGGCTTTGGTGATGTAACCTTCAATCGCGTGGACGAGCGCATCCATACCGGTTGCCGCGCAGAGTTTCGCCGGCATAGAAGCGCACATTTCAGAATCGACGACCGCGACGACGGGAATATCTTTCGGGTCGACGCAGACAAATTTGCGATTCTTCTCAACGTCGGTGATAACGTAATTGATAGTGACTTCGGCGGCCGTGCCAGAGGTCGTCGAGACAGCGATAATCGGCAAGCACTTATTCTTAGTCGGCGCGACGCCCTCAAGACTGCGCACGTCAGCAAATTCGGGATTCGTCATGATAATCGCGATAGCCTTGCTGGTGTCGATAGCCGAGCCGCCGCCGACCGCAACGATAATATCCGCGCCGCACTTTTTGCAGAACGCTACGCCCGTTTGCACGTTCTCGATTGTTGGGTTAGCTTTGATGTTGTCATAAATCTCGAAGTCGACGCCAGCCGCCGTCAAAAGTTCCGTAACCTTAGTGGCGACCTTGAACTTGATTAAATCTTTGTCGGTGACGAGCATAACTTTTTTGCAAGCGCGCGCTTTGATTTCCGCAGGGATTTCTTTAATCGCGCCGGGTCCGAAGTAAGAAGTTTCGTTCAAAATAATTCTGTTAGCCATATCATTTCCTCCCAAAACTTTACACATAAATTGCAAATATAATGCCATAAATCGCGATTCATTTCAAGGGGTTGAAAAAGTTTTTAAAAATTACTTTGGAGGTGTGCTTATCGGCTTCGACGTGCCCGCTAAACAGCTGCTTGACGACTTCAAAGACACGCTAGACATCAAAATTTCCGGTTTGCGGCTGTTCGTGTGCTACGATATTGAAGATTTAAGCGAAATTGACTTCCAAAAAGTCCGCGATATTGTTCGAGCCATTTAAGGAGCCTCGCCTGTTATAAATGTTTACGAGCGGTTGTTTCGTCTCAGTAAAGCTTGAAAGAATCCGTGAGAACTGTAAAAACCTCCAAAATTAAATCATCTGATATATTAATTTAGAACAACTCAAGGCAAATGTCAATTTTAGAGCCTTGACCTTTTTTATTTCCGCGCTTTGTGGTAAAATTATTCAAAATTTCTCCGGAGGTACGCATATGGTTAAAAGAATTTATGTAGAAAAGCGTTCCGGCTTCGATGTGCCCGCGAAACAACTGCTCGAAGACTTCAAAGACACGCTTGACATTAAAATTTCTGGTTTGCGACTGTTCGTGCGCTATGATATTGAAGATTTGAGCGAAATTGACTTCCAAAAAGTGCGAGATATTGTTTTTCGCGAGCCGAACGTCGATAATTTTTATTTTGAACTGCCAGCTGACGTTGATTTGACTAAAACTTTTGCGATTGAGTATTTGCCGGGTCAATTCGATCAAAGAGCCGATTCCGCCGCCCAATGCGTTCAGCTCGTGACGGGGAAAAAACTTCCAATTATTCATTCTGCGCGGATTATTTCCGTTATCGGCGACATTTCGCCCGACGATTTACAAAAAATTAAATCCTACTCGATAAATGCGATTGAATCACGCGAAGCAAGCTTTAAAATGCCAGCTACGCTGAAAATTTCCGCCGAAATTCCGCCCGACGTTGAAATTTTATCCGATTTTAACAGCTTAGACGACGACGAACTTAAAAATTTTATAAATCTGCGCGGCTTAGCTATGAATCTCGACGACTTAAAGTTTTGCCAGAAATATTTCCGCGATACCGAACAAAGACCGCCGACAATTACCGAATTGAAAGTTATTGATACGTATTGGAGCGACCATTGCCGCCATACGACTTTTACGACCGCCATTGACAG
Organism: uncultured Selenomonadales bacterium; assembly: GCA_947307055.1. Classification (GTDB taxonomy): domain Bacteria; phylum Bacillota; class Negativicutes; order Selenomonadales; family Selenomonadaceae; genus Quinella. The sequence continues at coordinate 212,860 of CAMZHX010000001.1, forward strand.
CGTAGAAATTGAATCCGCCGTTATCAGACGCGCTTTTGACGAATATTTAGCCGTTCGCGACCCGAAAAAGGATATTTCGCTAATGGATTTGGGCACAATCGGCGCGAAAATTATTAAACCTAAAAATCTGGACGTTTCGGAGGAAATTAACGCCTGTTCGATAAAAATTACTGCGAAAATCGACGGACACGACGAAAATTGGCTTGTAATGTTCAAAAACGAGACGCATAATCATCCGACGGAGATTGAACCATTCGGCGGCGCGGCGACGTGTCTTGGCGGGGCAATTCGCGACCCGTTGAGCGGCAGAAGTTACGTTTATCAGGCAATGCGCGTGACTGGCGCGGCTAATCCTAATAAAAAATTCGCTGAAACGTTGCCGGGCAAACTTCCGCAGAAAAAAATCACTCGCGGCGCGGCTAATGGCTACAGTTCTTACGGAAATCAAATCGGTTTGGCGACTGGGCAAGTGCGCGAAATTTATCACGAGGGCTATTTGGCAAAAAGAATGGAAATTGGCGCGGTAATTGCGGCGGTTCCGGCAGTAAATGTGGTTAGAAGTCGTCCAAAAGCGGGCGATAAGGTAATTTTGCTGGGTGGGCGCACTGGACGCGACGGAATTGGCGGTGCGACCGGCTCAAGCAAGGTTCATACGTCCGATTCTTTGAAAAAAAGCGGCGCGGAAGTGCAAAAAGGTAATCCGCCGACCGAACGTAAAATTCAGCGTTTATTTCGCAATAAAAATGCGGCGAAATTGATTAAACGTTGCAATGATTTTGGCGCAGGCGGCGTCGCGGTGGCAGTCGGCGAGCTTGCGGCGGGTTTGAATATAAATTTGGACGCGGTGAGCAAAAAATATGACGGTTTGGACGGTACCGAGCTAGCAATTTCGGAAAGTCAAGAGCGTATGGCTGTTGTTTTGGATAAAAATGACGTTGAAAAGTTCATTTCGCTGGCAGATGAGGAAAATTTAGAGGCTTATGAAATTGCGGAAGTCACGGACAGCGGAAAATTGATAATGAATTGGCGCGGAAAAGAAATTGTTAGCATAAGCCGCGAATTTTTCGACACTAACGGCGTTAAACGGCATATTAAGGCTAAAATTTCGTCGCCAAAACAAATTTCTACGCAAAAAAATATAAAATTCCTTGAAAATCTGCACGGATTAAATGTTTGCAGTCAAAAAGGGCTGGTAGAAAGATTTGATTCGACAATCGGAGCGGCGACGGTTTTAATGCCGTTTGGCGGGAAAAATCAGCTGACAGAGGCAGAAGGAATGGTCGCGAAAATCCCTTGCGCGGGCGAAACTACGACGGCAACGGCTATGACGTTCGGATTTGACGCGGAAATATCGGAAAAAAGCCCCTTTCACGGCGCGATTGACGCTGTAACGTCGAGTTTAGCAAAATTAGTGGCGATAGGCGCGGATTATTCCAAAGCATATCTGACATTCCAAGAATATTTTGAGAAACTGGGCGAAAATCCGGAGAAATGGGGTAAACCTTTAGCGGCGTTGCTCGGAGCATTTATCGCGCAAAAAAATTTCGGAGTAGCGGCGATTGGCGGCAAAGATTCAATGAGCGGGACTTTTGAAAGCTTAAACGTACCGCCGACGCTGGTAAGTTTTGCGGTTGCGGTGGTCGACGCGGAAAAAGTTATTTCTCCGGAGTTCAAAGCGGCTGGAAATAGAGTTTATCTGGTCGAATGTCCGCGAGACGTTGACGGCGTGCCGATTTTCGACGAACTCAAGAAAAATTTCGCTAAAATTCACGATTTAATTTGCGCAGGGAAGATAATTTCTGCAATGAGCGTTCAGAGCGGCGGAATTGCGGCGGCGATTGCTAAAATGGCGATTGGCAACGATATTGGCGTTAAAATCTGCGCGGCTGAAGATATTTTCGCTAAAAATTACGGTGATTTGATTGTAGAATCGAATTGCGAACTTGATTTTAAAATTTTGGGCGAAACTATTTCCGAACCATTTATAATTTATTCTGACGAAAAAATTTCGCTTGAAGACGTTAAAAAAGTCCTTTCCGAGCCGTTAGAAAAGGTTTTTCCGACTAAAATTAAAAATTATACCGCGAAAATTATTCCAGATAAAATTTATGACTTTCCGCGCAGATTTTCTAGCAAAATTAAAATTGCAAAGCCGAAAATATTTATTCCTGTGTTTCCGGGTACGAATTGCGAATACGACAGCACGAGAGTTTGGAAAAAAGCGGGCGGCGAGCCTGATATTTTTGTTATTAGGAACTTGACACCGGCGGCAATCGCTGAAAGTATTGATATTATGGCGAAAAAAATCCGTTCCGCGCAGATAATTATGATTCCTGGCGGCTTCAGCGGCGGCGATGAGCCGGACGGGTCTGGAAAATTTATCGCGGCGACTTTTCGCAATCCGAAAATCGCGGAAGAGGTTATGAAGCTGATAAAAGAGCGCGACGGGCTGATTTTGGGCATTTGCAACGGATTTCAAGCGTTAATCAAGCTGGGATTGCTGCCTTATGGAGAAATTCGCGACTTGGAAGAGGATTCGCCGACATTAACGCATAATTCATTAGGTCGGCACGTCAGCCAATACGTTAAAACGCGCATAACAAGCAATTTATCGGTTTGGTTATCGAAAAATAAGGTCGGCGATGTGCATTCAATCCCGGTTTCACATGGCGAAGGGCGATTTGTAGCTAGTGACGCTTGGTTGAAGAAACTTTCGGACGCGGGGCAAATTGCGACGCAATATGTTGACGATAAAAACGCGCCGACAAACGAACTTCCCTTTAATCCGAATGGTTCAGCGTGGGCAATTGAAGGAATTACGGACGCGAGCGGGAAAATTTTTGGGAAAATGGGTCATTCGGAGCGAATCGGCGATTATGTAGCCAAAAACATTGACGGAAATAAAAATCAGCTAATTTTCGAGGCTGGAATAGAATATTTTTCTTAAGGTGATAGCGTGAATTTTAAAGAATTTATGAACGCGCTCGACCGCGAAATCAAAAATGTTTACCTTTTGTGCGGCGAAGAAATATTTTTCATCGACAAGGCTCGCGATAAAATTTTGGCGCGGCTCAACGCCGACAAGGCTACCGAACTCGTGACTTTCGATTGCGATTCAAAACCCGCGCTCGCCGACATCATCACTGCAATCGATAGCTCGCCATTCTTCGGCGCGAAAAATGTTGTGCTCGTCAAAAACGCAACGGTCTTCAGTTCGGAGAAGAAAAGCGACCGCCTCGAAAATATTTTAAAGGACATGCAACCGACAAATTTTGTAATCTTCACGTCGAAGACTGCGGATAAACGGCGCAAGCTCTACAAAATAATTTCGCAAGTCGGCGCAATCTTAGAGGCAGATCCGTTGCGCTCGTGGGAAATAGACGCGTGGCTTAATGAAAAACTTTTGTCACTCGGAAAAACTATGCGCGGCGAGGCTCGAAGATTTTTTAACGAATGCGTCGGGATTTTGCCGGAAATATCGCTTTTGTATCTTGAAAACGAATTGGACAAAGTCGCGCTGAACGTCGCGGGCAAAGAGATAACTGCGGACGATTTGCGACGAAATATGCTCGCGCCGCCCGAAGTGTCAAACTTCGCATTGACTGACGCCGTCGACGATAAAAATCCCGCAAAAGCTTTCTACCTTTTGGAGCAGCAAGCGAAAATTCCAGGTAAAATCCCGCTGGTGATAACATTGCTAGTCAATCACGTCCGGCGACTTATCCGCGCAAAATTTTTCATAGCGCAAGGGGTAACAGGTCGGCGATTGGGCGAGCCGCTCGAAATGAATCCTTACATCGCGCAAAAGCTCGGCGAGACTTCTAAAAGTTATCGCGCTGAACTTTTGGAGGAAAGTTTCATTGAGTTGGCGGAGGCGGATTTCAAGTTGAAGACTGGCCGCGCAGGCGTTGAAATTTTGGAGCGAATCATCTTTAAACTTTGCAAGCGATAAGTTATACTTTCTAGAAAAAATTCCTTCAAGGAACTAGGAGCTAGGAACTAGGGACTAGAAAATAACTCCTACCTCCTAACTCTTAATTGCTTTTCGGGGGTGATACCGTTGGTAGAGGTTTACAAATCGCAGGAGTCGGGGCACTTAGAAAAATTGACGCTCAGGACATTACAAAAGGGCGCATGGATAAATATCGTTGACCCAACACCATACGAACTGCGCGAGGTAAGCGCGTTGACGCAAGTTGAACCCGATTTCCTACGCGCCGCACTCGACGAGGAAGAACGCTCGCACTTGGACACCGAAAACGATTCCGTCATGATTCTGACAAACGTCCCAATCGTCTACGAAGAGGAAAGTTACGACACGCTTCCGCTAGCAATCATCTTGACAAAACAATATATCATAACGGTTTGCCTGGAAGAAACGCCCGTCATGTCAAGTTTCAATCAGCGAACCGCGCGACTTTTCCACACCTACAAGCGCACGCGCTTTTTATTCGAGATTCTGTATCGGTCGGCGACGTTCTACCTGCGCTACTTGCGGCAAATAAATAAACTCTCCGACGAAATCGAAGAGCAACTGCGCCGCTCAATGAAAAATGCTGACATTTTGCGGCTAATGGAATTGCAAAAAGGTCTGACATATTTTAATGCGTCGTTGCGCTCGAATGACGCGGTTTTTGATAAACTTATGCGCCTCAGGAATAATCGTTCGGTCGAAGGGATTTTGGAAATTTACGAGGAGGACGAGGACTTACTCGAAGACGTTATCATTGAGAACAAGCAGGCGCGAGAGATGGTCGAGATGTACAGCCAAATTTTGTCGCAAATGGCGGATATTTTTTCGTCGATAATCTCGAACAATCAGAATATGGTTATGAAGTTCCTGGCGGCCATGACGATTATAATTGCGGTGCCGACGGTCATTGCGAGTTTTTTCGGAATGAATGTGCCCGTGCCGCTTGCCGAAAATAACGCGGGATTTATTATCGTCATTGCGATAGCGTTACTTGCGTCGATTATTGCGGCGATTATCTTCTGGAAAAAGCATATGTTCTGGGGGTAAGGGAAAAGGGGTAAGGGAGAAGGGAAAAGGGGAGGGATAAGGTTTTAGGTTTTGGACTTTTCCCATTTCCCATTTCCCATTTCCCATTCCCCTTTCAAATCATATTTTTCTCGTAGGCGTCGTAAAGGGCTTTTAGCTCCTCAATTTTGGCGTAAATCTCGACTTGAAGTTTGGAGGCCTTAGCGTACTTGCCGGCGTTAAGGGCGGTTATGAGTTGAGTGAACAGCGATTTTTCGTCGATAGAATCTTTCGCGAGCGCGGCTCTCAACAAGAAAATTTTATTCCAGTTATAGGCGTCGAGGTCGGTGACGAACTCTGCGTCTATTTTTTTTGCCTTGCGAACAATGTCGCGCATTTCGGGCAGGATTCGCGAAATCAATTCCGTTTTCCAACGTAGCAGAGCACCTTCGCGGAAGGCGTTAATAATTTTCTCCTGCAACGCGCCGCCCGAAGAAATGATTTTAACTTTATCGGGATATTTGCTCAAAGCCTCCATGTTCTCCCAAACGGTCGCAGGCGGCTTGCCGAAAAGTTTATCGCGCTGTGCTTGCGTGAAGTCCTCGAAAACATCTTTCTCCGTGCGGTAGGCGCGATTCTTTTCCAGATAAAAACCTTCCTGCCCCGCGTCCTTACTAAGCTCCGCTAAAAGTTCCGCTGTCTTGTGAGTGACTGCCATTTTCACGCCGTCGAGTATCGCCGAATACGACGCCGCCAGCACCAAATAAATATTCGTGTAGGGATTGCAACTGCGCAACTCAAAACGGGTCGCCATAGGATTTTCCAAATCGCGAATCAAGCTGACTAAAATTGTGCGGTTGCGACTTGGGATTTGCGGCGTGTGACCCAGCGAAGTCACGATACAAACCGGAGCTTCAAAGCCGGGCTTAAGTCTGTTTAATGAATCGTTCGTCGCGCTGACAAATGGATTTATGACCTCGTAATTTTTAAGCAAGCCCATTAACGCGCCGTAGCCAACCGCGCTCATGTAATCTTCAGCGGGATTTTTGGCGGCAAAAAGATTGTGAACTTTGCCGTCAGCCGTCACCGCCGCAAGCCCTATGTGCGTATGTTCGCCGTTGCCGGCCAAACCTATCATCGGCTTTGCCTTGAACGTGACTTCCAAACCGTTAGCACGGAAAATTTCCTTGACGACCGTCCGCACGACAATTTCATTATCAGCCGCTTGAACCGCGTCGGCAAATCGCCAATCAATTTCGAGTTGCTCGCAAACGTGCGTTAAATGCCCCGACTCGTTGATTTGCGCCTTTAATCCGCCAACTTCCTTATGTCCCATTTCGACTTGCAAGCCGTACTTGTCCAGTTCGATTATCGACTGCTCCAGCGCGCAACGAACTGCGCCATGCGTCCGTTCCCAATACTGTTCCTGCATGACTTGCGACGCGGTCATTTCCTCGACCGATGCTTCTTCTAGCGGCGTTTTGACCCAAAATTCCAACTCGGTCGCCGACGTAAACACTATGTCGATAATTTCTTTGCCGCTAACGTCCAAGCCGTCAATTTCGGGGTGCGCATGGAAAAGGTTGACGAGTTCGCGCTTGACGTTGACGAGAGTATCAGTCAGCACTGCGCGGGAATCGACGCGCTTGCCCTCGTGAATCAGAAAGCCGGGAATCCTCAACGTGCCGACAGGTTTATTAGTTTCGTTGTCGTAGTTTTCAAAATTGTAATCGACGAACCAATTAACGGTCGGGTCGACGGGCATATCGACTTTGGCGTTGTTGAGAGTGGCGATACCTGGTAGCACGACGCTTGAGCCGTCAGTTTGAACGGCGCGGCCGGCGTAGAATTCGTCAATGTCCTTGATGAAGAGGCGCACGGGGATTTTCTCATCGGTATCGTTGCCAGCGAGGTCTATGCCAACCAGCGACACAAACTTTATTTCGGGGTGTTCGCGCAGTTGGCGAATGACTTCTTCCTTTGGGGTGTTCGCTTTGATTGTGTAAAGTAAATCGGCCATAAAAAATTCGCTCCTTCGCGTGAAGTGCTCGCTTTGAGCCGCGTATAATCTACCACAAAAATTTTTTGAAGTCGACACCGCCCGCAAAAGTACACAGTATATTATGCTACCCATAAAAAAATCCGCCGCATTTCGACGGAAGTGATTTTGCAAAAAGTTATAACATTTTATTGTTATTAGGTCGTATAGTCTGCGTTTATCTTTATATAGGCGAACGTCATATCACAAGTATAAACGGTTGCCTGCGCGGTGCCGAGCCCAAGTTCAATGTCGACGATGATATCGTGTTGGGCTAAAATTTTTTTCATAGCGTCGGGGTCAAATTTGGTGACGAGCCCCTTTTCGTAGACCGTAAGCCCGCCGAATTTGATAGTGATTTTTTCCGGAACGACTTTAACGCCCGAATAGCCGACCGCGCAAATAGTTCTGCCGGGATTGGCGTCCTGTCCGAAGAAGGCCGTTTTGACGAGCGGAGAATTGGCAACGCTCATACCGATTTGCTTAGCATCGGCGAAAGAATTTGCGCTCGTGACGTTGATTGTTAAAAATTTGCTTGCGCCCTCGCCGTCAGCCGCGATTCTCTTTGCAAGCTCAACGCAAATACTTTTGAGCGTCTCGTAAAACTTCTGATAATCTTCGTCGCGAGAGATGATTTTTTTATTACCCGCCGCGCCATTCGCCAAAACGACGACCGAATCATTCGTGCTCATGTCGCCATCAACCGAAATGCAATTAAAACTGATTTCATTGGCGTTGCTCAAAGCTTCCTGCAAAAGTTTTTGGTCAATATCGGCGTCGGTCGTGATGAAACAAAGCATAGTTGCCATATCGGGGCGAATCATGCCCGAACCTTTAGCGATTGCGCCAAAACGAACTTCCACGCCGCCTATTTCAACTTCAGTCGCGCAAGTTTTGGAGTAGGTGTCGGTCGTGATGATTGCATTGCCCGCATTAACCGAGCCTTCGCGCGAAAGTTCTTTGACCGCCGCTTTGATTCCTTTTTCCATTTTGTCCATAGGCAGATTGGAACCAATAAGCCCCGTTGACGCGACGATAACATCATCTGCGCGGCAATTCAATTCCTCAGCGGCAATAGTTGCCATTTTCTCAGCGTCGCGAAGACCTTGCTCACCGGTGCAGGCATTTGCACAACCGGCATTGGCTACGATAGCATGAGCCGTGCCCGTGCCTACTACAACTTTGCTGACGCCGACCGGAGCCGCGTAGACTAAATTTTTCGTGAAGACGCCCGCGACCGCCGCTTCCTTTTCGGTGTAGATGACTGCAACGTCGAGATTGCCATTTTTCTTGATACCTGCGCGAACTCCCGCCGCCGTAAAGCCTTGAGGATAAGCGACGCCCGCTCTTTTGTGATTTTCACTGAACATTTAAAAGCCTCCTTACGGATACATTGGAACGACATCGAGCGCGACACCTTCATAAAAGCCCGCCGCTATATTGAAATTTTGAACGGCTTGACCTGCCGCGCCCTTAACCAAGTTGTCGATAGCGGAAAGAATTATAACACGCCGCGTCCGTTCGTCAATGTGCCAGCCGATGTCGCAGAAATTTGAGCCGCGCACAAATTTAGTTTCGGGATAAGCTCCGCGCCCCAAAAGCCGAATAAATTTTTTCGCACCGTACATTTTCTGAAAAGCCGCGTCAATCATATCGCCCGAAACATTTTCCTTGACGGTCGCATAGCACGTCGCCAAAATCCCGCGAGACATAGGCACTAAATGCGGCGTGAAATTTATAATCGTCTCTTCGCCGCCCAAATCTTTCAAAGCCTGTTCGATTTCGGGTGTATGCCTGTGGTGAGCGACGTTGTAAGCCTTGAAGTTGTCGTAAAGTTCGGGAAAGTGATTGCCGAGCTTTAAACCTCTGCCCGCGCCCGATACCCCGCTTGCCGCGTCGACGATGATTGAATTGGCGTCGATTAGATGATGCTTGACGAGCGGCGCAAGGGCTAAAATTGAAGCGGTCGTGAAGCAGCCGGCATTGCCGATAATTTTAGCGTCGCGAATCTCATTGCGATAAATTTCCGCCAGTCCGTAAACCCGCTTAGCGTTCTTATGTTTATGCGCGACGTTGTACCACGCCTCGTAAATCGAAGTGTCGCTGAAACGATAATCCGCGCCCAAATCGATTATCCTAACAGGGAATTTTTCGAGCTTAAGCCCAACGTCCATAGCATGACCATGCGGCAACGCGATAAATATAAAATCGCTGTCCTTGCCGATGTTTTCAATGTCGGCGAGCGATTCCAGTGTCAAATCGCAAATGCCGCGCAGGTGCGGATACAGTTCGGAAATTTTTTTCCCAGTGTGACTTTCTGAAGTTATGTGGGCGAGCTGCGCTTGCGGGTGCCGAATCAGAATCGACAGCAACTCCGCGCCTGCATAGCCCGTCGCGCCTATTACGCTTACTTTGACCAAAATATTTCCCCCTTAAAAATCATAGTTGTATATGTCCGGATTTTCGGGCAGTGGAGTTTCAGTTTCTGGTTTTAGTACAAGTCTTTGTATAATTTTCTTAAGCCTCAAATTTTTTTGATACCCGTCCAGCCAAGTTTCAAAATCAACTAAAGGCGTAGAAATATTATTTTCGCAAGAATTTATGAGATTTTTTGCTGTTGCTTTAATCAGTTCAGGAAATTTTTCGTAATTGACGGGGTTTGATTCAGGTTTATTGAAATCAAAAGAATAATTTCTTGAGAGCAAAGCTTCAAGCGTTGTGTGATTGACTTCATCCAGTGGAGTTTCAGTTTCTGGTTTTAATACAAGTCTTTGTATAATTTTCTTAAGCCTCAAATTTTTTTGATACTCGTCCAGCCAAATTTCAAAATCAACTAAAGGCGTAGAAATATCATTTTCGCAAGAATCTATGAAAGTTTTTACTGCTGCTTTAATCAGTTTAGGAAATTTTTCGTAACCGACGGGATTTGCTTCAGGTTTATTGAAATCAAAAGAATAATTTCTTGAGAGCAAAGCTTCAGGCGTTGTGTGATTGACATAAGGCATATATGTAGAAAATCTGTAGGCATTTATTCTTTTAGAATCTAGTATCCACAATATGGGCGTTCCGAGTGCCAGGCAGGGCAATGCCACATGAAGTCGACTTGTCACGACGAGCGAAGCACCTTGATAAAATCTTAAAAGTCCCTCAACCAAAGTGTGTCGATAACTCCAATTTCCCGGATAAAGAACATTTTCATGAGGAATGTCGAGTTGAGCGGGATAATGCGAAGTGGTTATAATAACTTTTGGATCGTGTTCCTTGACAAATTTCAGAACTTCTTGCGGGAATTGTATTTGTGTCAGATTGTGCGAAGTGATAAAAATATCCTTTTTGGTCTTTCTCTTAATAAATTCGATGACTTCATTCGGTACATCTACCGCTATAATTTTTCCGTGATGCTCCACGTCCGGGAAAGGCTCCAAAGTCAAAGTAAAACAGCCCGTCAAGTATGCCGCTATTCCATAATTCTTGAGAAATTCTACGCTGCCTTCATCTCGACAACCGATCGCCGGAAATTTTTTAAACCAATCTGCGCCGTAATATGTCAAAGCAAGCAATCCTTTTTTCTTGGAAATCGAAAGATGGAACGAAATAGGTAAAAGTTTCAAAAATGGAGACGGCGGCCAATTAAGCGGTCTGTGAATATACCAACCGCCGAGAAGAGCCGCGACCTTCTCTCCCGTTTCCGTATAAAAGCTGTCGAGATGTTCGCGATCAATCAGATAATCCAGATGCGGCAAAAATCTCTGCATAGCATAACATTGGATATCGTCGCCAATATTCTGAGTTTTAATATGGGCAATTAATCCATACTTCATAAAAATTTTTCCCCTTAAAATTTATAAAATCTTGGGTTAGCCTTTTATATTAAGCAACCTTGAATTTGACAAAAACACCCTCATAATCCGTTTCAATCTCGAATTTCTTTTTTGCCCGTCCAGCCAAGTTTCAACGTCAATTAAAGAGTTGTCATCATCTTTTTCGCAACAATTTATAAAGTTGGTAGATGCACTCCTGATTTCTTCAGCAAATTTCTCATGACCGCCGGGAGGTTCTTTAGGCTCGCTGAAATTAAAACGATACTTCCCGGAAAGTAATTCTTCGGGCGTCGCGTGATTAAGGTACGGAACGAATGTATAAAATCTGTCGTCCGCCAATTTGTTATTGACCAATAAAACAGGCGTGCCCAATGCCAAGCAAGGTAATGCAGCATGAAGTCTGCTCGTTACAACGAGCGAGGCTCCTTGATAAAATTTCAAAAGCCCTTCGACTAAAGCACGGCGCGAAGACCAACTTTTCCTACAACGTCGCGCAGGATAATGGGACGTAGGTATAATATCTCGCCTGTCGTGCTCTTTGGCAAATGTAATAACCTCTTGCGGTAATTGTTCTTTTTCTCCATATTCCCCGTAATAGTGAGAAACAATCACACATTCCCCTTTGACACGCTCCTTGACAAAGCTGGCGACTTCCTCCGATAAATCCGTCAGTATGATTTTCCCATGATGAATCACATTCGGGAAAGGTTTCAAAGTTAGGGTAAAGCAACCCGTCAAATAAGCCGCTATGCCAAAATGCTCAAGCAAATTTACGGTACTTTCGTCACGGCAACCGATTGCAGGAAATTTTTTCAACCACTCGCCGCCATAATGCACCAAAGCAACTAAATTATTCTCCCCTTCTCTTTCCGTCTTTAAATGAAATGATATAGGGAGAATTTTCAAAAACGGCGACGGCGGCCAATTAAGAACCTTATGAAGATACCAGCCGCCAAGAAAAGTCGCGACCTTCTCTCCCGTTTCCGTATAAAAGCTGTCCAGGTGTTCGCGCTCGATTAAATAATCAACACGAGGCAAAAACTTTTCCATTGCAAAAGACTGAATGTCATCGCCGATATTGTCCGTCCTGAAGTACACAATTAAACCATACTTCATAAAAATTTTTCCTCCTAATAACAAAAAAGCAATTAAGAATCAAGTTTAGTTTAATCGAAGTAGATAGTCAGGGGGCGTCATGGATGACGCCCTCACGCCGCGTTTGAAACAGGATGTTTCAAGCGGCGACGCCCCTGCGAGGCGGCTTTCTTTGCTACTTTCTTTCGCCGGTGAAAGAAAGTAGAAGAAATTAGGCATTTAAGCCACCGCCCTTTTGAGCAAACTCCCAAATCAAAAAAGAATTATTGCGCATGTACTCGCGCAACTTAAAGAGCTCGTCCTCCGAAAAGCCAAACGCCTTTTGGAAATTGAAATGCGGGATTCTGCCGTCAGCGAAGTCGAAGCCGTTTTTATCGTTCGGTCGCTCGAAGTGGACGCGCACACAAGGCATAGAATATTCATCAGTCTCAAGTGCGCTGTGCGTCATAACAATTTCATCAACGGTCGAGTAGTAATACATCGGCTTCACCTCTTAAATTTTTTCGTGTCGATTATAACATAAAAATTTTTCTTAGCGTTTATTATGCAGATAATTATAGTACATGGGAATTATTCTTTGTCAAGAAAAAATTTTGTTGTGACATCTATTGTAGTCCTACAAAACTTTGCAAAAATTTTTTGTTAGGCTTGACGAATAATCGCAGGAGTGTTAAAATTTCCCCGCTTGCAAAAGCAATTTGATTTATGAAAAGTACGCACAAACGCGGTGCCTCGCTTTAAAAGCGGGGGAACAGTGAGGTTGTTCCAACTGGATGCAACATCACGTTGCCTTTTTAAAAGTAACTGCGGGCATAGTTCATCGGTAGAACGAAAGCTTCCCAAGCTTTAGAGGTGGGTTCGATTCCCATTGCCCGCTCCATATCGAAATTTCTAAGAGGCTCGCCTTGTGGCGGGTCTCTTTTCAATTCGTAATGCGTAATGAAAAACTTTTCCCTTGTCCCTTACCCCTTGTTCCTTACAAACAGTCTTGCTTTTTTTGTAAAGCGTGATATAATTCCGGCGTATCGATTCGGAGCAACGTTCCGAGTTGAGCAAACGAATTTTTCTGGTTGTAAGGAGATTTATTTATGGCTTTTGAAGACAAAACACTCGTGTGCAAGGACTGCGGAAAAGAATTCATCTTCAGCGCGGGCGAGCAAGAATTTTATGCGGAAAAGGGCTTCGAGAACGAGCCGACGCGTTGCCGCGATTGCCGGGACAAACGTAAACGCACTCGCGACGGCGGCGAACCTCGTCAAATGTTTACGGTCACCTGCGCCGAATGCGGCAAGGAAACTGAGGTTCCGTTCGAGCCCAAAAACGACCGCCCTGTTTACTGCCGCGATTGTTTCAGCAAGCATCGTCCTGCGCGGCGAGTACATTTCTAATAAATGTTGATCTTACTTTCTTTGTGTGCGGCAAAGAAAGTAAGCAAAGAAAGCCGCTTCCGGCAAAGAAACATCCATGTTTCTGTTGCCGGCGGCCGTCGTCCATGACGGCCGGGCTTTTACCACCCGCTACGAATTATGATAGTTGACTTAAAAAAAAAGCCCGAAATCCAATCGGGCTTTTTTCATAGCAGAGACTTGCGCCGTTGCTGTTCAATGTAAAGTGCTCGGACGCTTATATCGACCGCGTGAACGAGCATTCCCGTCGTGAACTCAATCGCCTCGCGAATGTAACCCTGCGTCTGCTGAATCAGCGTCGGGATATGGCTACCGTAACTCAAGACGACTTCGCAAGAAATTTTTAAGCCGTGATCGTTCTCATCCTTCATGAGGTGCTTGACCGTTACGCTTTTCAAACTCTTGACGAATTCGCGCGCCTTCATAATCCGTTCGACAATCGCCAAAATAACTTTGTCATCAATAATCAACTTGCCGTAGTAGCTGAAAACCGGTCGCACAATCGATTTTTCACCAAGTTTGCGCCTTTTGACCTGCGACTGTTTGAACAGCGATTGTAGCGGGTTGACGAGGTAGCCTGAAAAATGCGGCTTAAGTTCGATTGTTGGCACGGGGATTATGTGCTTGCCCTCTTTGAGCCGGTGAAATTGCGCCGCCTCAATCTCCGAGCGCGACGCGATGTCCTCAATGCGCACAATTAGTTGAATCGATGGAATTTTGAGCGTCTTGGCGATTTTGTGAACCATATTTTCCGACGTGCCGATAATTAAAATTCTGTGCGGCTGGATTTTCTGAATTGCTTCGCGAACTTCTTCGGCGTGACCAGGTAGGACAAAAATTGCTCGCCTTACCGCCATGATTTTACTTTTCTCTGTTTTAGCCGATTCGCCCGCGACTATGCGCCCGTCTTTAATCAAAATCCCGTCGTCAATAATCGCGTCGGCGTCGTGTTCACGAGCCACTTGCAAGGCGCGATGACTTTTGCCCGTGCCGCTCGGTCCCACAAGCGCAATCACGTCCATAATAAATCCTCCTCCTTGCAAGCTATTTTGCCACAATCTCAATCAAAATGCAATCTCTTTTATGAATTTCAGCTGGATTTTCCGAGATTCTTCTCTATCAACAAAAGCCCTTCGGCGGTTGTCGAGGGGCTTTTTCAATGCAATTAGGAACGTAGAATAATTTTTTTAGCTGACGAAATCATTTCGCGGGCATTTTTTATTGCGGCGGTTGATTCGTCGCCCGAAGCCATTCTGGCAATCGCTTTGACGCGTTCTTCTTCGTCGAGGCGTTTGACTTTCGTTACTGTGCGCCCGTCGATTTCTGATTTTGTGATTTGCAAATGGGTTTGCGCCATGCTCGCGATTTGTGGCAAATGCGTTATGCACAAGACTTGCCAACCTTGCGAAATTTGCGCGATACATTCCGCGACGGTTTTAGCGGTTACGCCGCCAATGCCCGTATCGATTTCGTCGAATATCATTGTTTGATAAAAATTGCCGCGCTTTTCCGCTACCAAAACTATTTTTGTTGCCAGCGCGATTCTCGACAGTTCGCCGCCCGATACGACTTTAGACAGCGGCAATTTCTCTTCGCCGATGTTCGCGCAAAAAAATATTTCTGCTTTGTCGCCGCCGTTTGACGAAAATTTTTCTGCCGGCTCCAACACGATTTCAAATTGCGTCCGCGTCATTCCGAGCCGCCGAAGTTCCGCCTCAATTTTAGCACTGAAAATTTTTGCCGAAGCCTGCCGAAGTGTCAAAAGTTTTTCCGCGCAAGATTTTGTTTGAACTTCGAGCGCGACGACTTCCGCTTTTAAAGTCTCAACGTCCGAATCAAAATTTTCTATCGCCGAGATGTCTCCGCGAATTTTTTCTAGCCGTTGCAAAATCTCGTTGACGGTCGCGCCGTATTTCTTCTTGAGTTTGGAAATTATATCGGCGCGCTCGTGGAGTTCGTCGAGACGTTCGGGCGAAAAGTCCAAAGTCTCGCCGTAGTCGCGAATTTCCTCGTAAGCCTCGCGCAAATAAATTTCGGCGTCTTCCAAAAGTTTCCGCGCCGAGTTCAATTTATCATCGTAGCGGATAATGCCGTCCAAATTTTTTTCGACCTTAGCCAACGCCGTCAAAATATCAAAGTCGCCGTCGTTGAGAATCTGCGCGGAAGTCTGAACATTCTCGACGATTTTTTCTGCGTGCGAAAGTTTTTTTATCTCCGCGTCAAGTTGCTCGTCCTCATTGGGCTTGAGTGCCGCAGAAGTTATTTCCTGCTCCTGCCAACGCAAAAAATCTAACCGCTCAAGATTTTCCGTCCGCGCAGAAATTTTCTTTTCCAAAGCCCGCGCCTTTGAATTCAATTTGCGATAAAGTTCCTGGAAATTTCTCAGCTCGACCAAAATTTTTGCGTCGTCAATCAGCGAGTAAATTTTTTCGTCGCGCAAGAGTTCCAAATTTTGATTTTGCCCGTGCACGTCGACTAAATCCGCACTAAACTTTTTGAGCTTAGCTAAAGTTACGGGCTTGCCGTTCAGAGTTACGGAATTTTTTCCGGCGCGAGAAATTTTGCGCTCGACAGTAAAATTTTCCCCGTCGATTAAAAAATCAGCAGCGACCCGTAAAAAGTCTGCGCCTTTACGAATTTTGCTTGCGCTAATTTTATTTCCGAGAATCGCGCTGAGTGCCTCAATCAAAATCGATTTACCCGCGCCGGTCTCGCCAGTCAAAATGTTCAAGCCCGCGCCGAATTCAACCGTTATGTTTTCAATCAGCGCGAAATTTTCAATCGTCAGAGTTTTGAGCATTTACTTTTTACCCGTCGAGCCGCGTTTAGTCAGAGGAATATTTTCTTTGCAAAGCGGGCAATCTTCGGGCTTGTAAGTCTCAACGTTCATGTGCAAGAGCGCGAAGTTCGGAACGTCGTCGAAATTGACTTTGCCGCCCGACCTGTCAACGAGCATACTAACTGCAACGGGCACGCCGCCGAATTTTTTTACAACGTCAATGACTTCGCGAATGGAGCCGCCCGTCGTGACAATATCTTCGACAATCAAGACGCGCTCGCCCTCGTGCAACGTGAAGCCGCGACGGAAAGTCATCACGCCATCAACGCGCTCGGTGAAAATAGCGCGGGTACCCAAAGCTTTACCGGTTTCGTGCGCCAAAATAATTCCGCCAGTCACAGGACCAACGACAGTCTCAATCTGCGCGTCTTTGAAGTGTTCAGCCATCGCGCGGCAAAGTTTTTCGGTCATTTCGGGGTGTTGCAGGACGTTAAATTTTTCGACGTAGTGCGGGCTGTGCAAACCGCTCGTCAATTTGAAGTGCCCGTTCATAATCGCGCCGGTCTCAACGAGTAAATCGTAAACTTCTTTTTCCGTCATAAATATCTCTCCTTATTCATAATATCTAATTGTAATTCATCCTTCTGCCTTGAAGTTATAGACGGGTTTCATCACGTCAATAATTTCGACGGTGTCGCCGATAACGTCAATGATGTCGTCGAGGGATTTGTAAGCTTGCGGGGATTCGTCTAGGGTGCCTTCGCTGATTGAGGTCGTGTAAATGCCCGCCATAGATTTTTTATAATCATCCATGTTGAGACGAACTTTGGCGTCGCTACGAGACATAATCCTACCTGCGCCGTGCGGAGCGGAAAAATTCCAATCTGGATTGCCTTTGCCGACCGCTAAAACCGAGCCGTCGCGCATATTTATGGGGATAAGAACTTTTTCGTCTTTGTGAGCGGCAATCGCGCCCTTGCGAATAATCAATTCCCCAACGTCGATATAATTATGCGTGGTGTGGAAGGCCTCGCCGCTGGTTATGCCCGCTTTGCCGAGCAAAATTTTGGCGATTAGTTCGCGATTGCGCCGGGCGAACGTCTGACAAAGTTCCATGTCGTGCAAGTACTGATGAAAATATTTCCCGTAGACAAAACATAAATCTTCGGGCATAGCCGCTTGCTTGCCGCGATATTCCTTTTCCAATTCCTTCAACTTCGATTGAATTTCCTTCTTGCGACCGAGCGACTTGTAAACGGCGATAATTTCTTCTTTCTGCGCAAAGAATTTATCCTTGCCCTTAGCCAAGTCGATTGCGAGATGTTGATAAATTTCTGCGACTTGTTTTCCGAGATTTCGCGAGCCAGTATGAATCACTAAATAAAAAGTTCCGTCGCCTGCGCGGTCGATTTCGATAAAGTGATTGCCGCCGCCGAGCGTGCCCAAACTTTTTTCAATGCGCCGCGTTTCTTTGAGCGAGCGATAACAATTCAGCTCCGTCAAGTCGAATTTTTCCTGCCTGAAGTCCCAAACATTTCTGCGCGACGGGATATAATGCGCCGCCTCGTCGATTTTCTCGAAGTCGAGCGAATCAGTTTCAAGCTTGACGGTATACATGCCGCAACCAATGTCGACGCCGACGATATTCGGGACGGCTTTATCGGTGACGGTCATAGTGGTGCCGATTGTGCAACCTTTACCGGCGTGCACGTCGGGCATGATGCGAATTTTGCTATCGCGTGTGAATTCGTAATTGCACATGCGGCGAATTTGTTCGCGAGCAGTATCCTCAATGACTTTGGCGAAAGAAATTGCCGTGTTAAATTTGCCTCTAATCTCTTCCATTGAGATTGCTCCTTCCTAAAAAATTTTCGTGCAGCCGCGTGCGGAAATAATAAAGGAGCTTGCCGCGTTTGACAAGCCCCCGAAAAATTTTTCTGTTAGCAATGTTAAATCTGTGATACAATGCATAAAATTTTTAAAAGAAGGTGTTCGCTAATGGGACTGAAAACCAAATCGATTTTGGCGGTCAATGCGATTGTAATTATTGCGTGCGTGCTCATGGGGGTTATCGGATATATTCGCGCTGAACAAGGTTTCGCAAAAGCTTTGGAGATGAAAGCCGCCGCCGATGTTCAATCTATGTCTGAAATTTTGAACAGTCGCTACTTGGGCGATTGGCATTTGCAAAATGGAATTCTCTTCAAGGGCGGACAGCAAATTGACGGCATAAACGAAATAGCCGACTTTCTAAGCAAAATTTGTAGCGGCAAAGTCACGATTTTTAATGGCGATACGCGTGTCGCCACGACCGTAAAAGATTTCGCGGGCAATCGGCAAGTCGGAACCAAAGCTTCGGACGCAATCATTGATAACGTAATCCGGCAAGGAAAATTTTTCGTCGGCAAGGCGAGCGTTTTGGGCGAAGACCACTACGCCGCATACCAGCCGATTAAGGACGCGACCGGCAAGACAATCGGTATGCTTTTTGTGGGCGTGAGCGTTCACGAAATGGACGAGGTCGTCGAACAGCTGATTATGTCGATTGCGCTGGCGGTCGTAGTGATTGTTATTTTTTGTATCCTCGCGTCGAATTTTTTTATCGGGCGAATGGTCGGACAACTCGACGGGGTTGTCGGTGCGATGAAAAAAATTTCGGGCGGCAACTTGCGCATTAACGACTTGGAAATCAAATCTGAAGACGAAATCGGGACGCTCGCCGAAAGTGCTAACGATATGAAATACCGCCTCAAACATTTGCTAACGAATATCGCGGAATGTTCGGAGAAAGTCGCGGCGTCAAGTGAGGAGCTTACCGCGGGCACGCAGCAGACTAACGAATCAATTACGGTCGTGGCGCAAAATATGAACGTCTTGACCAACGGCACGGTCGAACAGGAAAAGAACATTGACATTTTGGAAGAACGAATTCAAGATATGCACGAGCGCATGGACGATTTGCGCGAGACGGCTAAGGCTATGGAGCAAGTCGCAATCGACAGCGCGAATAATGCGGCGGTCGGCAAGGAAAAAGTCGACATTGCTATTGAGGTTATGAAAAATATCGCGGAACAAGTCAGCGCGTCGGCTAAGGTCGTAGGCGAACTCGGCAAGCGTTCGGACGAAATCGGGCAGATTGTAGAAACTATTTCGGGCATAGCCGCGCAGACCAATTTGCTTGCACTCAACGCCGCGATTGAGGCTGCCCGCGCAGGAGATCACGGTCGAGGCTTTGCGGTCGTTGCGGAGGAAGTTCGCAAGCTCGCGGAGCAATCAGCAGCTGCGACCGAAAATATTTCCAAACTTATCGCGACGATTCAAAAGGACACAACGTCGGCAGTCGAATCAATCGAGCAGGGCAATCAGAGTGTCAAAGAGGGTACGCAATCTGTTGCGCAGACTGGCGCGGCGTTCAAAGACATTGAAGCGCAAGCCGCAAAGCTCAATGCCAATGTCAGCAAGAGTTTGGAAGATATAACGGCGGTCGACGCGAGCAATAAGGAAATCAAGACGGCGGTCGACAAGGTCAGAGAAATTGCAATCAAGTCGAGCGAAAATGCTACGTCGGTGAGCGCGGCTACTCAACAGCAATCAGCGACTATGCAGGAAGTTGCACACGCCAGCAAAATTCTTTCCGAACTCGCCAGTGATATGCAGGGCGAAATTTCCCAATTCAAATTGTAAGGAGGGAAAAGGGAAAAGGGAAATGGGAAAAGTTTAGGGAAAAGTAATCTCCCTTTTCCCTTCTCCCATTTCCCTTCTCCCTTAACAATGATTGCCATAAAAGCGGAACACCTCACGAAAATTTATAAGATTTACGAGCGAGACATCGACCGGCTAAAAGAAACTTTCCACCCGTTTAGAAAACGTTACAGCCGCGACTTTTACGCGCTCAACGATATTTCCTTCGAGATACGGCGCGGAGAAAATGTCGGGCTTGTCGGCAAGAATGGCGCGGGCAAATCCACACTTCTAAAAATAATCACGGGCGTTTTGACCCCGACGAGCGGCACTTTGCAAGTCAATGGGCGAATCGCTTCCCTTTTGGAGCTCGGCGCGGGGTTCAATCCCGAAATGACCGGCGTAGAAAATATTTACATGAACGGGCTTTTAATGGGGCACACCCGCGAAGTCATGGACGCCAAAATCGACGACATCATAAATTTCGCGGACATTGGCGACTTTATCAATCAGCCCGTCAAAACTTATTCGTCCGGAATGTTCGCGCGGGTCGCCTTTGCAGTAAATGCCTTTGTTGAGCCGGATATTTTAATCGTCGACGAAGCCTTGAGCGTTGGCGATGCATTTTTCCAGAGTAAATGTATTGATAAAATGCGCTCGATGATAGCAGGCGGCGTGACGGTTATTTTTGTCAGCCACGATACTTTTGCCGTCAAAAATCTTTGCGAGCGCGCTTTTCTGATGAAATCCGGCAAAATTTTAATGGACGCGCCCGCCAAAGAGGTCGTCGAAGTCTATCGCAATATGCTTTTAGAGTCTCGCGGCGAACTTTCTAGCGAACAATCACAACGTCAAAGCAATTTTGTCGAAAATCTGCGCGGAAATATCGATAAATTTAGCTCAGAATCAATTTCTATGGAAAATTTGGAGCGCGGTAAAGATATTTTCGCCAAAAACGCAACTTATCAGCGTATCGGCGATAAACGCGCCGTTTTTGATAACGTTCAACTCCTAAATATCGACGGCGAAATTATTTCCGAAGTTATTTTCGGGCAAGAAGTCATTTTGCGCATGATTGTTCGCTTTCAAAAGGACGTTGCGTGCTTGGGCATGGGTTATCACATAAGAAACGCTACCGGAATCGATTTAATCTACACTGATTCGCGCTTCAACGACACCAAAGCCATTTTCGACGCCAAAGCCGGCGAAATTTACGTCCTCGATTGGAAATTTAAAGTCGAATTGCGCCAGGAAATGTACGATATTGCTTGCGTCATCTCTACGCCCCTTGATGAAACGCTTAACTCCGCCGAAATGTGCGATTTTATCCCGTGCGCCCTTCAATTTACCGTCGTCAGTCCCAATCCTTATTTAAGTTTGCCCGGCGGCTACGTTCACTGGCATAATGATCTAAAAATTCGCCGCCTTAATTGAAATTTAAATTTTTTGGGGTATAATAAGCTGAATAAAATATGGAGGCGAAATTTTTGTGGAGACTTCGGAATTTTTAAACCTAAACCTTAAAAATTTTTTCTCGACAAAAGGCGCAGCGATTATGGCGGCTACAATGACGGCAGTTGGCGTCGGGACGCTCGGTTTTTCAAATTACGTCGCCGATAGCAATAAAATCGTTCCTGGAATCCGTTTTGAAGGGCAATCTGTCAACGGGCTCGATAAACGCGCCGCAAATAAAATTATTTCGACCGTCGCCGCCCAAAAAGTTCACAAGCTCACGTTCCGCTACGAGGGAATGGAATTTGAAATCGCGCCCGAAGAAATTTCTTTAAATCCGCTCGTCGATAAGGCCGAACAAGAACTTTTCAACTACGGACGCGGAAATTCCCTTCTTTCCAACTTCAATGACCAAATTAAATGCTTTTTGAGCGGGCGCAACGTCAATTTGTCCGCAGAATACGATTCAAACTTGCTCACAGAGAAATTAAACGCCATCGCTGCGAAAGTTAATCGCGACCCCGTCAATGCGGTTTGCGAACTCACTTCGGACGGCACAATTAACAAAATTCCCGGCGTCATCGGCAAAAAGTTAAATGTCGAGCAACTCGCCGAAAATTTGCGCGAACCCTTAACAACTTTGAACTTGCCAAACGGCGCAATCTACCTTGAGCCCGAAAATATTCAGCCTTTCATCACGACCGAAGACATTTCCGCGATTGATTCGGTTATCGGCACCTACAGCACTTATTATTATCCTGGCGACCGCGGCGATAACATTTGGCTCGCGGCTAATGCCATTTCTCACAAGCTCGTGAAAAGCAGCTGGACATTTTCTTTTAATGACACGGTCGGCGAGCGCACTTGGGACGCCGGATATAAGGTCGCGGGCGTAATTATCAACGGAAGACCCGCTGAAGACTACGGCGGCGGCGTTTGTCAGGTCAGCTCAACACTTTACAACGCCGTTTTGCTCGCCGGACTCACTCCGACCGAACGCACGCCGCATTTTTATCAATCAACTTACGTTGCGCCCGGTCGTGATGCTACCGTTGCCGACGGTTACCTTGATTTTAAGTTCAGAAACGATTTTCCGCACAATGTTTATCTCATCGCGGACGCTTACGGCTCAACTCTTAGCGTTTACATTCTCGGAACTAAAGCCGATTTGGGCGGCGCGGATATTGCCATTGAGCGCGAAGGCTCCGATATGAAACCGTCCATTTATCGCGTCTGGTATAGCGGCGGCGAAGTCGTTAAAAGCGAATTTTTGCACACCGACGTTTACGAATTGCCCAAGCCCAGACAGGATTAAATTGGAGTGATTGACGTGAATAAAAAGGTTGCCGTAGCGATGAGCGGGGGTGTTGACAGCTCGTTGACTGCGGCACTTTTGCTTGAACGCGGCTTTGAAGTTTTTGGAGTGACGATGTTGCTTGGCGACGACAAAAATATTTCCGACGCGAAAAAAGTTTGTGATTTTTTAGGGATTGAGCATTTTGTAGCTGATTTCCGCGAAATTTTCCGCGTTAAGGTCGAAAATTACTTCGTCAATCAATATCTGCAAGGCAAAACTCCTAATCCTTGCGTTCAATGCAATAAATTTATTAAATTCGGCGCGCTTCTCGACTTCGCAAGCACTCTGGGCGCAAATTTTCTCGCTACAGGTCATTATGCACGAATTATTTTCGAGGATAACCGCTTCAAACTAAAAAAAGCCGCCGATTTTAAAAAAGACCAATCCTACGTCCTCTATAACCTTACGCCAGATAAACTTTCGCGAATTATTTTGCCGCTCGGCGACTTTTCTAAGCTTCAAACGAGAAATTTAGCCGAAAATTTAAATCTGCCAGTCGCTAATAAACCCGATAGCCAAGAAATTTGCTTCGTTCCCAATGACGATTATAAAAAATTCATTTTGAGCCGAAATCCTACTGCCGAAGCATTAAAACCAGGCAAAATCGTCGATTCAAACGGAAAAATTCTCGGAAATCATAACGGCGTTGCAAATTACACTATCGGTCAGCGCAAAGGCTTAGGAATTGCCGCGCCTCAGCCGCTTTACGTCACTAATCTCGACGTTGCAAATAAAAAAGTCGTCGTCGGGAACAACGACAACCTTTTTTCAACATTTTTAACGGCTTGCGACGTTCATTGGATTTATAAGCCGATTTTGCCTAAGAATTTGCAAGCAAAAATTCGATACGGTGCAAAATTCGCTGATTGCACGGTTTTTGAGGAAGAAAATTTGCTAAAAGTTGAATTTTCCGAGCCGCAACGCGCTATTACTCCAGGTCAATCGATTGTTTTTTACGAAGACGACGAAGTTTTAGGCGGCGCAATTATCAATTAAATAAATCGCTGTGACTTCCAGTTCGCGAAAGTGTAAGAAGCAATTCGCCCTTATCAATCAAATAAATCAAGAGCCAATCGGGTTTTATGTGATATTCTCTGAAACCAAGCCACTTACCTTTCAACGCATGGTCGCAAAATTTTTCGTCAAGCGTTTCTTCTTTTGAAATTTTGTCAATAACTTCCATTAGCGGCTGAATATCAAATCCTTGCTTAATTATCCGCTTAAAATCTTTTTTGAATTGCGAAGTTCGTTTAATCGTCAGCATTTGACATTAAATCCTCCAATAATTCATTCACATTGCGAAAAGATTTTGACGGAATTTTTCCTTCTGAAATTAACCGCGCTTCGCGCATTGCCGCAGTCGTTTCGTCATTAAATTCGGATTTCGGACGCGATATTTCCAAAAATTTTGGCTTATCGCGTTCAATTTTTTTGTAAAGTCGTTTCATAAAGCATTTCTCCAGTGTGTTCCATTAAAATTTTAAACGCTTCGTCCGCCGCTTGGGATTTTATTTCAGTTCGCGAGCCTTTGAAGTGAAATTCGCGGACTTCGGAAAGATTTTCGCCAGCAATCGCTATAAAAACTGTGCCGACAGCTTTATTTTCGCTCATCGAAGGTCCTGCAACGCCCGTTGTACTTATTCCGAACGTCGTTTTAAATATTTCGCGGACATTTTTAGCCATTTCAAGCGCAGTTTGACTACTTACCGCGCCAAATTCGTCCAAAGTCGTAACTTTTAGGACGGATTTTTTAATTTCATTGGTGTAGGCGACGATTCCGCCCTTAAAATAGTTCGACGCGCCCGAAATATCGGTTAAACGGCTCGCAACTAACCCGCCTGTGCAACTTTCCGCCGTTGAAATAGTAAAATTCTCCATTTAATCAATCCTTTCCGCCGCAATGTCGTAAACAAAGCCCGCCAAAACTTTTACGCGAATAATATCGCCCGCTTTGCTGCGCCCGTCGTTTTCGATATAAACTAGACCGTCAACTTCGGGCGCGTCGCGATATGAACGCCCAGCGACCACTTCAGGAACCTCTTCATCGCGATTTTCGACCAAAATTTCCAATTCTTGCCCCTCTAAAGCCTCGTTTAGCTCCTGCGAAATCAAACTTTGTATGCTCATCAGCTCGTGATAGCGTTCCTGCATGACTTCTTCCGATATTTGCTCCGGAAAATCGTATGCGGCGGTATCTTCTTCCCGCGAATACGTGAAAATTCCGACCTTATCGAGCCTTTGCGCCTCTAAAAACTCTTTCAACTCTAAAAAATCCTCTTCCGTTTCGCCTGGAAAGCCCACGATAAAAGTTGAGCGAATTACGACGCCTGGAATTTTTTCGCGCACTTTTTTAAGCAAATTTTCTATCGATTCGCGATTGTCGGGGCGATTCATGCGTTTTAATATCTTATTTGAGGCGTGTTGCAACGGTAAATCGACATAATTACAAATTTTCGGCTCGGAAGCGATTAAATCAATCAATTCGTCCGAAAATCTGCGCGGATAAGCGTATAAAATCCTAATCCAGTGAATTTTTTCGACCTTAACGAGTTCGCGAAGGAGTTCGACAAGTTTTGGTTTGCCGTAAATGTCAATGCCGTAAGCGGTCGTATCTTGCGCTATTAAATTTATTTCCTTGACACCCTGCGCGGCTAAATTTTCGACTTCGGCGCGAATATCTTCTATTTTTCTAGAAATTTGCCGCCCGCGAATCAATGGAATCGAGCAAAACGAACAGCGATTATTGCAACCCTCCGCAATTTTGACGTAAGAGGTATAATTTGGCGTCGTGCGGATTCTGGGCGATTTTGCGTCGTAAATAATGCTTTTTTCGCCGATAAAAATAGCTTTTCGCCCCGATAAAGCCTCTTCAATCGCCTCCATAATCCGATTCCATGCGCCGGTACCGATAATCGCGTCAACTTCGGGCATTTCGTCCAAAAGATTCGATTTATAGAGCTGACCGAGACAACCCGCGACGATTAAAGCGCGGCATTTGCCGTTTTTGTATTCGGCGAGATTTAAAATTGTCGTGATTGATTCTTCTTTCGCGGAAAGTATGAATGCGCAAGTATTTACAATTAAAATATCGGCATCGGACGGATTAGAAGTCAATTCGATGCCGTTTTCTTGCATAATTCCGAGCATTACCTCAGTATCAACCAAATTTTTTGCGCAACCTAAGCTCACAAAGCCTGCTTTCAAAAAAAATTCCCCCTTATTTTAATCGAACGTCATTTATCCACCTATATAAAAATTCTTGCCGCTGTTTATCCGAAAAATGCGCTTGATTGTCGAAAAGCAATAAATTTTTACCTGCAAATGACTTATAAGCGAGCGTTTGCGGGTTTGTCGGGATAAAATAAAAGCCATTCGTCTGCAAATAAAGTTGCGTTTCATCGCCAAGCAACCAATCAGAAAATTTCGCGGCGACTTGATTTTTCGCGTAATCTCTCGTGGTTATTCCAAAACCAGTCAGCAAATAGCTTGTGCCGTCAGCGGGATAAATTATTTTTAGCGGGTAACCGTTCTGCAAATAGCGCAAAGTTTCGCTTTCGACCGCGACGGAAATATCAACTTCACCCATACCGGCTTGACGAACCGGATTTGACAAATATTTTGCGTACTGAACAACTTTGGGGTGAATGCCGCTTAAAATTTCGTAAGTTTTCACGTCGCCGAAATTCCCAATCAGTTGAAACATAAGATTTGCCGACGCATCCGCCGCAATAAAATCAGTTATTCCGACGCGCATATTTTTAGCTCGCGATAATTTCTCCCAAGTGTCAGGAATATCGACCGTCGAGCGCAAATAATCTTTGTTCGCGCAGAAAATTATCGGGTCGTACCAAATTCCAATCCACCTGTCGTGTTTATCTTTGAACTTATCGCGGACGGCGTCGTTAGTTTCGGAGGTGTAAGGCGTCAGCAAATTAAAATTCGCCGCTTCCTGCAAAATTTTGCTGTCGGCAAGGACAATATCGACTGTGCGGACAACTGTCGGGTCGGAAACGGCGTCGTTTTTAATTTCCTGCAAAATTTCCTGCGAACTAATCGGCACAAAGTTAATTCGGACGTGATTTTCGCGCTCGTAAACGTCAGCCAAGACAGAAACGATTTCAGTTGGCAAAGTCGTATAAGCTGTAAGCTCCGCAGTAGGCAAACCCGAAGTTTTTTTATCAGCATCGACCGGAAAAGTCATTCCGGCGACCGCAGCCAAGATTATCATCAACGCTGTCAGGATAAAAACTCTATATCGTCGCATTGCTCGAATCCTCCGCAAATTTTTAGCCATTATATAAAATTTAGCGAGCCTTTACAAGGAAATATTTCTTGATTGAAATTGCGCGGCGTGATAAAATTTTTCTGCGAAGATGACTAGATTAGGAGTTGATAATTTTGTTTAAGGGCAAAAGAGTAGTCGTGACTGGTTTAGGAGCGGTCACGCCGATAGGAATTGGCAAGGAAAATTTTTGGAGTGCGCTAATTGCGGGCAAAAACGGTATCGGAAAAATTACGCGCTTTGATGCGACGGGCTACACGGCTCAGATTGCCGGCGAGGTTCCGGAATTCGATCCTGCGCAGTTCATAGACAAAAAAGAACTCAAGCGCATGGACAGATACACGCAATTTGCGTTAGCGGCGACGAAATTGGCGATTGAGGACGCAAAACTTGACGTTGCGAAGATTGACGGCGACCGCGCAGGCGTTTATATCGGTTCTGGGATTGGCGGCATGGAAACTTTGCACAATCAGTACGAAAAACTTTTCACCAAAGGCGCGAATCGAATCAGCCCGTTCTTTATCCCGATGATGATAGCGAATATGGCGGCGGGCAATGTCGCGATAGCATTTGGACTGCGCGGGGTTTGCGAATGTATAGTTACGGCTTGCGCGTCGGGCACGAATGCGATTGGCGACGCATTTTATACGATTCAGCGCGGCGATGCCGATATAATGTTTGCAGGCGGCTCTGAAGCGGCGATTTCTCCTGCTGGCGTATCGGGCTTTGCGGCTATGAAGGCTTTATGCGCCGACCACAACGACGACCCTGCCCACGCCTCGCGACCATTTGATAAAAATCGTAGTGGCTTTGTTATGGGCGAGGGCGCAGGGATTATTTTGCTGGAGAGTTTGGAGCACGCACAAAATCGCGGCGCGCACATTTACGCGGAAATTGTCGGCTACGGTCGCAACGATGACGCTTACCACATCACGACGCCCGCGCCTGGCGGCACTTCTCAAGCAAAATGTATGAAACTCGCGCTTGACGACGCCGAATTGAAGCCGGAGGACGTTGACTATATAAATGCGCATGGAACGTCGACGCAATTCAACGATAAGGGCGAAACCGAAGCGATTAAGCAACTTTTCGGCGAATACGCATATAAAATTCCGGTTTCGTCGACAAAATCAATGACGGGGCATATGTTAGGCGCGGCAGGTGGTGTCGAGGCGATTGCGTCTGTTTTGTCGATTGAAAATAATATCGTGCACCCGACGACCAATTACGAGACGCAAGAAGAAGGGCTTGATTTGAATTACGTCCCGAACGTCGCGCAGGAGCATAAAGTTGACGTAGCGATTTCAAATTCGTTTGGATTCGGCGGACATAATGCTTGCGTGGTGTTCAAAAGGTTTAAAGATTGATGAATCGGGCAGTTTTTTTCGATAGAGACGGCGTTTTGAATGAGGAAGTCGGCTATTTATGGGAGATTGAGCGGTTCAAATGGATTTTGGGTGCTCGCGAGGCGATAAAACTTTGCAACGAGCGCGGCTTTTTGGTAATTGTCGTGACGAATCAGGGCGGCATTGCGAAAAATTTGTACACGTCGCAGGAAGTCGACGCGTTGCACAATTTCATGCAAGAAGGCTTGTCGGAATTGGGCGCGCACATTGACGCATTTTATTATTGTCCGCACCACCCCGATTTTAGCGGCGATTGTGAATGTCGCAAGCCCAAGCCCGGTTTGATTCTGAAAGCTTGCGAGGAATTAGCGATTGAGCCTGCGCGGTCGATAATGTTCGGCGATACTGAACGGGATATGAGCGCGGCGCGGGCAGCCGGACTTCGAGCGGGAATTTTATTCAGTGGCGGCAACTTGTTCGAGGTCGTCAAAGCGGAATTGGAAAAGTTATGAAAAATTATTCCCGTATCGCGAGGTGCGGGAATTTTTGTTGAGGTGATAGCATGATTAAGCGAGTTTTTCTGATTGTGTTGGACAGCGTCGGGATAGGCGGCGCGGCGGACGCTGAAAATTTTGGCGACGACAACCCGAACACACTAAAAACGATCGCCGCGTCGAAAAATTTTGATACGCCGAATCTTGCGCGGCTCGGTCTGTTCAATATCGACGGAATAAATTTTTATGGGCGCGAAAAAAATCCTATTGGCTCGTTCGCGAGGGTTTGCGAGGCGTCAGCGGGCAAAGATACGACGATTGGGCATTGGGAGATTGCTGGAATTATTTCTGAGCGACCTTTACCGACTTATCCCGAAGGATTTCCGCCCGAAGTTATCACCGAGCTTGAAAAAAGTTTTGGGCGCAAGATTTTATGCAATAAACCCTACTCCGGCACGAAAGTTATTCACGATTACGGGCGCGAACACGTCAAGACGGGCAATTTAATCGTTTACACTTCGGCGGACAGCGTTTTACAGATTGCGGCGCATGAAGAAATTGTTCCGGTCGATGAGCTTTACAAATTTTGCAGGATTGCGCGTGAAATTTCGGACGTCGGCAGGATAATAGCGCGACCGTTTATCGGCGAGTATCCGAATTATGAGCGGACACCGCGCAGGCATGATTTTTCACTGAAGCCGCCCGCCAAAACGATTCTCGACGCTTTGCAAACAAAAAATCTCGCTACGATAGGCGTTGGCAAGATTTATGACATATTCGCTGGACAAGGCGTAAGTCGTTCGCTGGGCGTCAACGAAAACAATTCCGACGGCATGAATAAGACTTTGAAACTTTTGGCGGAAGATTTCAACGGGCTGTGTTTTGTAAATCTGGTTGATTTTGATATGAAGTACGGACACCGGCGCGATGTTGAGGGCTACGCGCGAGCGATGACGACTTTTGACGCGGAGTTGGGCGAGTTCCTAAAAAATATGCGCGACGACGATTTATTGATAATAACGGCGGATCATGGTTGCGACCCTGCCGCGCAAGGCACCGACCATACCCGCGAGAATGTCCCGCTGATAATTTACGGCTTAAAAAGTGGCGTCAATTTAGGGACGCTCGGAACTTTCGCGGACATTGCAGCGACGATTGCCGAAATTTTTAACGTCGACCTTGAGACGCGCGGCAAAAGTTTTTTGGAGGCGATTATTTAAATGTTCATAGATACGCATTGCCACCTTGAGGACGAAAATTTCACAGCCGACCGCGCAGAGGTTATAGAGCGGGCGAAAATGGCGGGCGTTGAGCGGATTATAAATTTCGGGAGCACGTTAGCTAGTTCGATAGCGATTGTGGAGCTTGCGAAGAATTTTCCTGAACTTTATGGCGGCGTCGGGATTCACCCCGAAGAAATTGACGACTTCGACGAGAAAACTTGCGAGAAGTTAGCCGACCTTGCCGCCGATAAAAAAATTGTCGCGATTGGCGAGATTGGCTTGGATTATCATTGGGAAAAGGATTCTGCGCGGCGATTGATTCAGCAGAAAATTTTTATTGAGCAACTCGACTTGGCGCGGCAGATAAATTTGCCAGTTTGCGTACATAATCGCGACGCGCACGGCGATACGTTGAAAATTTTGCAGACGGAGGGCAAAAATCTGCGCGGAGTTATGCATTGTTATTCGGGCAGTTTGGAAATGGCGCGGGAAATTTGGAAGCTCGGTTGGCTGATTGGCGTTGACGGTCCTTTGACGTTCAAAAACTCGGCGAAGTTGCCCGAAGTCGTCAAAGCCGCGCCGCGTGATATGATTTTGATTGAAACCGACGCTCCATACCTTGCGCCGGTGCCATATCGCGGCAAGAGGAATGAGCCGGCTTACGTCGTCGAGGTCGCGAAAAAATTGGCGGAACTTCGCGGCGAAACTTTGGAGGAAGTCGCCGCCTACACCACCGCCAACGCCCAAAATCTTTATCAAATTTTCTAAACAAAGGCTTTGCGCTGTGTTAAAATGTCTTCGCAAAATCTTTAAGGAGGTCTCGCTTTGAACTTAAAAAAATCTCTCGCCGCCTTCAACGAGGCGAAAAAATTTATGCCGGGCGGCGTCAATAGTCCGGTGCGTTCGTTCAGGAGCGTCAATTCCAATCCGCCGTTTATTTCGCACGGCAAAGGCTCCAAAATTTTCGACATCGACGGCAACGAATATATTGATTATGTCGGCTCATGGGGGCCGCTCGTATTGGGTCATGCTCACCCGCGAATTGTCGACGCTTTAAAAAATGCGGTCGAACGCGGCACGAGTTATGGCGCGCCGACTTTGCTTGAAACTCAACTTGCTAAGCTCGTGAACAAAATTTATCCGAGCATGGAAGTTATGCGCATGGTGAATTCGGGCACTGAGGCGACGATGAGCGCGTTGCGAGTGGCTAGGGGCTTCACGGGGCGCGACAAGATTATAAAATTTATCGGCTGCTATCACGGGCACAGCGATTCATTGCTAGTCAAGGCGGGGAGTGGCGCGGCGACTTTTGGCGAGCCGTCGAGCCCTGGAGTTACTCGCGGCACCGCGCAGGATACGATTACTTTGCCTTATAACGACCTTGCCGCCGTCGAGAAAATTTTTGCCGAGTGCGGAGAGCAAATCGCCGCCGTTATCGTCGAGCCGGTCGCGGGCAATATGGGTTTAGTTTTGCCGAAAGAAAATTTCTTGCGCGGACTTCGTGACGTGACGAAAAAATTCGGTGCGCTTTTGATTTTCGATGAGGTTATGTGCGGTTTTCGCGTATCTTTAGGCGGTGCGCAGGAAAAATATAAAATTGCGCCCGATTTGACTTGTCTTGGGAAAATTATCGGTGGCGGCTTACCTTGCGCGGCTTATGGCGGCTCGGAAAAAATTATGCGCAACGTCTCGCCCGACGGCAGAATTTATCAGGCGGGGACGTTGAGCGGCAATCCTTTGGCTATGACGGCGGGCATTGAGACGCTTAAAATTTTGCTCGAAGACAATTTGACAGAGAAAATCGCCGCGAAAACTTCAAAGCTCGTCGAGGGAATAAAATTTGCCGCGCAGTCGTCAAACGTCGCGATTCAGACGCCGCAAGCCGGTTCGATGTTCGGAATATTCTTCAGCGCGCGCGAAGTAACAAATTATGACGAATCGGCCGCCGCCAATCAGGAACAGTTCAGGAAATTTTTCTTCGCGATGTTGGAGCAGGGAATATATCTTGCGCCGTCGCAATTCGAGACGCTATTTATGTCAGCGGCTCACAGCGACGAGGACATTGACAAAACGATTGACGCGGCAAAAATCGCGTTCGAGGCTTGCAAATGATTGACGAACTGAAAAATTTTGTGGAGAGCGGCATAAATCGTTGCAAAATTTTGGTTGTCGGCGACGTTATGCTTGACAAATATTATTTCGGCGAAGTGACGCGCATTTCTCCCGAAGCACCCGTTCCGATTGCTCGCGTGCTCAAGGTCAAAGAGACTTTAGGCGGCGCGGCGAATGTTGCGCACAATTTAGCGTTGCTGGGCTGTCAAACGTCGCTGATTGGGCAAATCGGCGCGGATAATCACGGCGAAGTTTTCTTGAGCAAGTTGAAAAATTTGGGCGTCGATTACTTCGGAATGATTGAGACTTCCAAGCCGACTACAACCAAAATTCGCGTTATAAGCGGTCATCAGCAAATGATTCGCCTTGACTTTGAAGACGCAAGCGAACTCGACGGCGCGGCAAGTGATAAGCTGTTGAAAAATTTTTCCGAGCAGTTGCCGAACGTTGACGCCGTGATTATTTCCGATTACGGCAAGGGCGTTTGCACGAAAAAAATTTGTCGCGAGGTAATCGGCGCATGTCGAGCGGCTAAGAAATTTGTAATCGTCGACCCGAAAGGCGATAACTGGCAGAAATATTTCGACGCGACCTTCATAACGCCGAACCTTAAAGAGCTTAATGCCGTCCTGCCGAAAAAAATTCCGAATGATGACGCGCAGATTGAGGAGGCGGCGCAAAAAGTTATCGACGAATTTAATTTGCGCGGCTTAGTGGTCACGAGGTCGGCGGCGGGCTTGAGCTTGATTGACGGGGCAAAAATTTCGCACATAAAAGCGCGAGCGCAAGAAGTTTTCGACGTATCGGGCGCGGGCGATACCGTAATTGCAGTCTTTTCGCTGGCATTAGCTGGGAAAATCAACTCGGAGGCGGCAGCGTACCTTGCTAACGTCGCGGCGGGCGTCGTAGTCGCGAAAGTCGGGACATACGCGGTAAATCGCGCGGAACTTTTAGAGGCACTTTGAATGAAAATTTTAGTGATAAATTTAATGCACTTGGGCGATTTGATGTTGGTGACGCCGACTTTGACGACGCTAAGAAAAAATTTCCCGGCGGCGCATTTGGCATTGCTGGCTGATAAAAAATTGGCGGACTTGGTGCAATGGAATAAAAATCTGGACGAATGCATTTTGATTGACAAAAAGGGCATTGATGACCATTTGCTCAGCTTTATCAAATTTATTTTCAAGATTCGGGCGAAAAAGTTCGACCTCGTGATAAATTTGCATAGAAACGAGCGGGCGAGCGCGTTAGCGGCGTTCAGCGGCGCGAAAAAAATCGTCGGCTACTCCAAACCTTTTTTCTCAATGTTTTTCGATAAAGTTCTGCTCAATCCCTCGATAGCGCGCCATATCAAACGCGGCTTTAAAGTAGAATACGTGCCCGGATCGCAACATCAAGTTTATTCGCACTTCGACGTACTGCGCGAGGCTTGCGGTATCGAGAAAATTTTTGATAACGGATTGGAAATGTGGATACCGGAAGAAATCGAGCGCGAGGCCGAAAAAATTTTCCGCGACAATTTCGGCGACACAAAGGTTATCGCGTTCAATATCGGGGCGAGTTGGCTCACTAAACGCTGGCTTGATTCATATTTTGCTGAATGCGCCGACATTTTGATTGAGCGCGGTTACGGGATTGCATTTTTAGGCGGGACGATGGATAAGGAAATCGTTTCGGGTTGCGTGGAGAAAATGCGCCATAAGGACAGCGAGCGGCTGAAAATTTTCACGGGCGAATTTTCTTTAGCGATACTGGCGGGCTTTCTGGATAATTGCGTTTTGTTTTTGACGACCGATTCGGGGCCGATGCATATAGGCGTTGCGCGAAATATTCCGATAGTGACGATGTTTGGCGCGTCACCGGTGCCCGGATTTTTCCCCTACGACGCAAAAGACGTTTTAATCAGGACGCCCGAACCGTGTCACCCGTGCGGCAAGCACATTTGCCCCCGCGCAGGTGATGATAATCTCGCTTGCATGAAAAAAATCCCCGTCGATGTCGTGATGAAATATGTTTTCGAGCTTTTGGAGGCTTACGGCGAGCCGGCTAAAAAAATTCCGCGCGTTCACGGGGCTTACGAATGTCGAGTTATCGAGGTGGCGAAATGAAAAATACCTTCCAACATTAACGGGAGGTATTTTTTATGCTAGAAAAGTTTGATGCGTTTACTTTCGAGTTCACGAGCCGCTTTAGCTTGTCCATGCGACTTGTCCATTTTGTAGACGTAAGCCATAACCTCAGCGATAGCTTTATAAAGTTCGGGCGGAATTTCGCGGTCGAGTTCGAGAGCCATGAGCATATTGACAAGCGTTTTGTCTTGGTAGACGGGCACGGAATTTTTCTGCGCGGTCTCTAAAATATGTTCAGCGACATGCCCGCGCCCTTTAGCGATAACTCGCGGGGCTAAATCGCGTTCGGCTTCGTACTTCAACGCGACGGCTTTACGTTGCGGCGCGATGTTAGTTGGTTGAGAATTTATTCGTTCGTCCATGTCGATAACTCAATCCTTGTTCGGAAAAATTTAGATTGATTATATTTTGGGATAAGGACTGCGTCAAGTGTAATTGAAGAGGCCTTCGCCGACGCTACCGACGCTGATTTCGCCGAGCGTAAGGGAATAATTTTTCATAGTCTTTTTGAGCTCGTTGACGTAAATATCGCCGAATTCCTTAGCGATTTCGCTCTGCGAGAAGTAGAAACGCATATCAAGTTTAGTTTCGTCGTAAATTCTGAAAACCAATTCGACCGCGCCGACGTGGTCAGTCAAAATGCAGATGCGAACCCAAGTTTCCTTTTTATTTTCGCCGGTCTCCGGGTCGGAATTATTTTCGTCGTAGATATTGAAATAAGTTGGATAGCTGGTTTCGTTATCGCCCATGTAAAGCGGAACCATCATTTGGAAGGAGCGTTGATTTTGAACGACGGCGTTATCGCTACTCATTGCGCCGCGCATAGAAGTTGCGAAGGCGGCGACATCTTTTCCGGCGCGTTTCAGAGCTTTGGGAGTCATTTTGAGATTGATATTAGCCATATCGCACATTTGCATAAAAGCCCATAGGCGCGGCAAGTCTGGGAGATTTTGTTGGACAGCAGCTTGACGGACGGTAAACGGGATATTTTGCTGACAGAGGCGCAATAAATTTTGAAGGTGACGGGCTTCGGTTTCGGGCATCATTTCCTGCGAGTTGTTTATAAAATTTTTGAACAGGGCGGCGTCGCGTTGATTCATATCGGTATTTTTGACTAAAAAATCGGCGAGATTTTTCATAGTGTTGAAAGTTTGCGGGGTATTTAGGAGACTGGTTTTGATGAGTTCGTTTTTTTCGGATTCCATTTGCTTACGGAAATCCATTTGGCGGACGACGAATTTTTTATTCAGCGGGAAAGTCGGCAAAGGTATTTCCGGCGGCGGCTCTTGCGTTTGCTGTTGTGGTTGTGACTGGTTGAATTGAGGTTGCTGACTTTGTGGCTGTGTCTGGTTGAATTGAGTAGGCTGACTTTGTGGTTGCGCTTGATTGAATTGAGGTTGCTGACTTTGTGGCTGTGTCTGGTTAAATTGGGCGGGCTGACTTTGCGGTTGTGACTGGTTGAATTGAGCAGGCTGACTTTGCGGTTGTGCCTGATTAAGTTGAGCTGGTTGACTTTGTGGCTGTGTCTGGTTGAATTGAGTAGGCTGACTTTGTGGTTGCGCTTGATTGAATTGAACTTGCTGACCTTGCGGTTGCGGCTGATTGAATTGGGCGGGTTGATCCTGCGGTTGTGACTGATTGAATTGAGCGGGTTGACCCTGCGGTTGCGACTGGTTAAATTGAACGGGCTGACCTTGTGGTTGTGACTGATTGAATTGAGCGGGTTGACCCTGTGGTTGCGCTTGATTGAATTGAGCGGGTTGACCCTGCGGTTGCGACTGGTTAAATTGAACGGGTTGCCCCTGTGGTTGCGACTGATTAAGTTGAGCGGGTTGACCCTGCGGTTGTGACTGATTGAATTGAGCGGGTTGACCCTGTGGTTGCGGCTGATTGAATTGGGTCGGCTGACTTTGTGCTTGCGACTGATTAAACTGTGTCAGCTGTTCTTGTAGTTGTGACTGGTTGAATTGAGCGGGTTGACCCTGTGTTTGTGACTGATTTAACTGCGTCGGTTGACCCTGTGTTTGTG
>CAMZHX010000002.1 GCA_947307055.1 uncultured Selenomonadales bacterium
TCATTTTTCTTGCCGCTTTTATTCGCCATCTTTAATTTACCAACACACCCTAGGCTGAATGACACGCCGATTATTGTTAGCGATACCGAATATTGAAGGAGCAACAGCAAATAAAAAAGCGCAACAAAAAAATCCAGTATGGCGTTGCCGCCGAATTCGATAGCACGCCCGCGACTGATTCATTAAAAGCTATGCGCGAGGCGACTTCGGCACTATGTCTTTGCTGAAAAAATTGTATCGGCAATCGAATCAGATGCCAAAAAAAATTTGTCGAATCGGATAACGTCAATTTTTTCTGCCACGTCGTCAAAATGTACGAGCGCAAATAATTCATCACGCAATTTATTAAAATCGCGCCAATCATCGTGAGATAAATTTTCGTCGCCCAATCGGGGTGCTTGTTCGTCAAAACTTCGTCAATAAAAATCTGATTTATAACCGGCGTCGCTAATCCGGGAATTATCATGCACAAACCAATAATTAAAACAAAAATCATTGCCCATTTATCTTCCAAAAGCTTTTTAGCAATGACTTTTACGACGTTATAACTATTTCCGGACGGCTTGAAATTTTCTTTTGGAATGATTTTGAGACAAACGCCGGTATAAGACGTTATAAATTCATCAAAAAGAACTGTTCGCCGACCTAATGCCGGGTCATTTAAATAAACGACGCCTTTTTTGATACCTTCGAGAACAACAAAGTGATTGAATTCCCAATGAATAATCAAAGGATAAACTCTGCGCAAAAGGATTTTTGTAGCCGGCCACGTCAACGCTTTAGCCTCGCAACCCAGAGAGCGCGCCTATCGAACTTACCGGCTTATTTAAAAGCAAAATTTCCTTGTCGTGCGTTGGCTATCGTGTTATAATTCATATGGTGATTGACATGATAGTTATTTACAAACATTTGGACAAAAGCCCCTCTAGGAGGGCTAAATTTTTAAGTTGATATTTTTTCGGGACAATAATTAGACGCCAAAAATTTTCTTTGAAAATTATGTGAATTATATTAAAGTATCTTGACATGAAAGGAAATGTTCGGTTGTGGTCACCATAGATGAACTACTTAAAAAATATCGTAGTCTGGAAATGCCGGAACGTGATAAGGGCGCAAAATTCGAGCGGCTCATGAAAAATTTCTTGCTGACTAATCCTGTTTATCGCGGAAAATTTTCTGACGTGTGGCTCTGGAGTGAATTTCCTTTCCGTGACGAACTCGGTACCATCGATTTGGGCATCGATATTGTTTGCAAAGCCAGTGACGGAGAATTTTGGGCGGTGCAATGTAAATTTTACGCTGAAACATCGATAATTGATAAAGCCGCCGTCGATACCTTCCTTGCGACAAGCTCAAAAACTTTCGACGGCGATAAAAAATTCTCTGCGCGGCTGTGGATTTCAACTTCAGATAACTTAACCGACAACGCCGAAATTAATTTGCTCAATCAATCGCCGCCCGTCGCCAGAATCGGCATGGAAGAATTAAGAAAAGCCGCCGTCGACTGGGAAAAACTCGACGCGGGCACTTTCGGCGAAGAGGCTGTAAAAAATTTCCGCGAGCCTAAAGAACATCAGCTGAACGCCATCAACGCCGCGCAAAATCACTTCCAAAATCATAATCGCGGCAAATTAATCATGGCTTGCGGGACGGGCAAAACTTATACGTCGCTGAAAATCGCCGAAAAACTTTATCCGAACGGAAAAATTTTATTTCTCGTGCCGTCAATTTCTCTGCTCGGACAAATTCTCTACGAATGGGCAAACTTCGCAGAAAAGCCTTTCAATTACATTTGCGTTTGCTCTGATGAAACCGTCTCGAAGAAAACTGACGACGAAATTTTAAAAGTCAACCTGCCGCTCCCCGCCACGACCAATCCCGACGAAATTTCTCGACGCTTAGAAACTTTTTCCGACAATATGACGGTCGTCTTTTCGACTTATCAATCGCTCGACAAAGTTTCAGCCGCGCAGATTGATTTTGATTTGATTATTTGCGACGAGGCGCACCGCACAACCGGTTACGGCAAGGACGCCACCGCTTTTACTCAAGTTCATGATGAAAATTTTATTCGCGGCAAGAAACGTCTGTACATGACTGCCACGCCCAAACTTTACAAAGCCGACGCAAAAAAAGCCGCCGTCGAAAAAGATTTGACGCTATGGAGCATGGACGATACGGAAATTTTCGGCGAAGAATTTTTTTATTTCGGTTTCAGCGAGGCGATAAGAATCGGTAAGCTTGCTGATTATAAAGTTATCGTGCTCACTGTCAGCGAAAAAAATATTCCCGCCGCGCTCCAAAACGCAATCAACGACAAGAACAGCGCGATTAAAACCGACGACGCTTTAAAATTAATCGGCTGTATTAACGCCCTGTCAAAACGTGTCGATGTAAAATCAAAACCATTCATCGAGGACGACCAAAGCTTAATGCACACTGCCGTTGCCTTCTGCCCGAAAATTTCTTACTCCGAATACATTACAGGAATTTTCAATGAAGTTCAGCAGAAATATTGCGCTGATATGCCCGCCGAAGATTTGAAATCGCTAGTCGAAATTCAAGTTGCGCACATTGACGGAACAATGAATTCAATTAATCGCAATAAAAAGCTCCATTGGCTGAAAAATACTACGATTGACGGAAATATTTGCCGCGTCCTGTCGAATGTTCGTTGCCTCTCCGAAGGTGTCGACGTTCCAACTCTCGACGCTGTTTTATTTTTGTCATCTAAAAAATCCAAAGTCGAAATCGTTCAAGCCGTCGGTCGTGCGCTCAGAACTGCTCGCGATAAAAAATACGGCTATATTATTATTCCCGTCGTAATTCCTACTAATAAACGCCCCGAACTTGTCCTTGATTCAAGCGATTTCAAAACCGTTTGGGACGTTCTTAACGCTCTGCGCGCTCATGATGAAAGAATCGACGCTGAAATTCAGCGAATCGCCGTTAAAAAGGACAGCGACATAATTTTGGTAGATAAGCCGCCGCCGATTGATGATAATAATGATTCGGAGGAATCGCGGCAACTTCTTTTGTCCGAATTGCTGAATTGGCATGAACTTCGCGATAAAATTTATGCTCGCATGGTTGAGCACGTCGGCAATCGGCTTTATTGGGTGCAATGGGCGCAAAAAGTCGCGGTCATTGTCGAACGCCACACAAAACGAATCACAGAATTAATTTCCGTTGAAGGCGAGCCGCGAAGGGCTTTTTATAATTTCCTTCACGACTTGCAGAAAAATTTAAATCCGAACGTCACGTCTAAAGAAGCGATTGATATGTTAGCTCAACATCTCGTCACGCGCCCCGTCTTTGAAGCTCTTTTTGAAAATTATTCCTTCGTGCAAAACAATCCCGTAAGTCGCGCTATGCAAGAAATCCTTGATAAGCTCGATGAAGACGGAATGAGTAGCGACCGTGAAATTTTTTCGCGTCTTTATGAAAACGTTCGCGAAAATTGCCGCGATATGGGCGACGCCGCCAACCGTCAACGAATTATCATCAGGCTTTACGATAATTTTTTCCGCATCGCGCTCAAAAAGACTGCCGAAAAGCTCGGCATTGTTTATACGCCCGTTGAAGTCGTTGATTTTATTTTGCGCTCCGTCGACGCCGTGTTGAAGAAAAATTTTAACCGCACGCTCTCCGATAAAAATGTTCACGTCCTCGACCCCTTCACAGGCACCGGCACTTTCATAACCCGTTTGATTCAATCCGGCTTGATTAAAAAGAAAGATTTGCTCCGAAAATATTTACACGAACTCCATGCCAACGAAATTGTCTTGCTCGCCTATTACATTGCCGCAATTAATATCGAAAACACTTGCTCCGCTAAAATTGACGGATATCGAACGTTTCCGGGCATCTGTTTTACTGATACCTTTGAACTTTACGAGCGCGGCGAAATTCCCCTCAACCTTGCAGGCGTCATGAAGGAAAATTCCGCTCGCGTCAACGAACAGAAAAATTCCCGCATTGAAATTATCGTCGGCAACCCGCCCTATTCTGTCGGACAAACTTCAGCTAACGATAATAATAAAAATAATTGGTATAAAAATCTTGAGGAACGAATCGCCGCAACCTACGCCGCAAAAACCAACGCCACACTTAAAGCAAAAATTTATGACAGCTACGTTAAGGCTTTTCGCTGGGCTTCCGACCGAATCACGGAAGGTATTATCGGTTTCGTGACAAATGCCGGTTGGCTAGATAATAATTCAATGGACGGCTTGCGCAAATGTTTTGCCGAAGAGTTCAGCGAAATTTATATTTTTAATCTGCGCGGCAATGCTCGTACTCAAGGCGAATTGCGGCGGCGCGAAAGGGATAATGTCTTCGGTCAAGGTTCACGCGCTCCCATTGCCATTACGATTTTGGTTAAAGCCCCGCACGAAGGCGACGCGAAGATTTTTTACCGCGACATTGGCGACTATCTCACGCGCGACGATAAACTTTCTATCATTCAAAATACTCCTAGCGTCCTGCACGAAAGTTTTCAACCTATCACGCCAAACGAGCGCGGCGACTGGATTAATCAACGCGGTGACCTTTTCGACACGTTTATTCCCCTCGCACCCGATAAAAAATTTGACGGCGCGGCTCAATCTTTCTTTATCGTCAATTCGGCAGGAGTTTTAACTTCTCGCGATGCTTGGGTTTATAATTTTTCGCGAACCGAGCTTGAAAAAAATATCCGAACGACCATTGATTATTACAACACGCACGAGCCGACTGACATTGACCCTACAAAAATTTCTTGGACTGAATTAACGAGGACAAACAAAAATCGTGGACGCGAAATAATTTTTGACGCCGCGCAGATTGTCGAAAGTATGTATTGCCCATTTTGTAAAGAAAATCTTTATTACGACACTCATCTTAACGAACGACGCTATCAAATGCCAAAAATTTTTCCGACCGGCAATGAAGAAAATCTTTCAATCTGCATTATTGGCACCGGCAGTCCAAGAAATTTTTCTGTGATAATTGTCAATGAAATTACGGAGTACAAATTTTTTTATAACGCGCAATGTTTTCCGCTGTATTATTATGAGCGTGGTGTGCAAGGAAATTTATTCGGGGAAGATTTGGAGCGGCGTGACGGCGTGAGCGATTTTATTTGGAATCGGGCAAAACTTTTATACGGAATTGACGTTAGCAAAGAAGATATTTTCTATTATGTGTACGGCTTCTTACACCTGCCGAGCTATCGCGAGAAATTTTCTGCGGAGCTGAAAAAATCTTTGCCGCGAATCATTTTGACACCTGACGCTAAAAAATTTTGGCAGTTAAGCCGCGCAGGGCGCAACCTTGCTGCGCTTCATTTGAATTACGAGACGCAAGAGCCGCCCGAAGGTGTCGAAGTTATTGGCGGCGGCGATTATCGCGTAAAAAAATTACGGTTCGCGAGTAAAGACGACCGCACGACTTTGATTTACAACGAGCACATCACGATAAAAAATATTCCGCCGCCTGCGTTTGAATACGTGGTCAACGGGCGCAGTCCTTTGGAGTGGATAATCGACCGCTACCAAGTCAAAACTGATTCGGCGAGCGGAATTGTGAATAATCCGAACGATTGGGCGAGCGAACACGATGACGAGAAATATATTTTAAATTTGATTTTGAGTTCAATAACCGTGAGCCTGAAAACTTTGGACATCGTAGAAAATTTGCCTGACGTTGAGTTTTAAGTAATGTTGAAATCATGTCGACGGTCGAAAGTTCGCGATTCATACGCTTAAGGCTCTTCCTGAAGTACTTGGCAATTTCTTTTACTCCTCTAATTTCTTCTTTTGTTTCCGAAATAATTTTAGCAAGCTTGGTACGCAACCGTTTGTCCGTCCCGTCCGGGAACCACAAAACGGAAAAAGCCCCGTCGATTGACGGGACTTTGTTGATTTCATATGGCGCACTCGGCGTGACTCGAACACGTGACCCACGGCTTAGAAGGCTTAAAGCTTGAATTTTAACCTTCCATAAGTCACGTTAAGTCTTGATTTTAAAGGGCTGAATCAAATTTTCCGTCGCATCCTTTTCAAGAATTTCGCCCATTTTTTCTGCTAATGCCCCACTAATTGCCCCACAAAAATTTATTCTTCAAGCTCAATAATGTTCAACATCTCACGCGGCGTAACTATAAATGTTCGTTGTGGAAAATGCTTTAAATTCCCCGTAACCAAATAGGCGTCGTGCTCTTTGCGAGATTCCATTACAATTTCGTAAAACACTGCGTCTTTGGGATCGGGAAAGAATTCCTCTGTATTAACCGCATCGATATGAATTGCACGGGATATTATTCCGGCTATTATGACCTCAACGGTTTGCTCGTCGAATTTGAATTTTTTTCTTCGTAACACGTCGTTATATTCCTCAAGAATTTCAGCGTTCAGAAGCGGAATAATTTTTCCTTCGAGTGCGTGAGTGACAACTGCTCCTGGCACTGATTCTTTGCGTATAAGCGCGGACACAAGTACATTTGTATCAAGCACGGCGTAATAGTTCATTTTGCGGCGCGAGCCTCCCTTGAACGTCGCGAGGCAATAATCTCTGCGTTAATATCATCCAACGTCAAATTGCAAACACCATTGATTGCAGAAGCGTCGCTCAATTCTTGCATGGCGCGAACAGCACGCTCCGCTTTGTAATTGCGTTTGGGCAAAGTCATGTTGAAAGGAATTCCGTTTGCCAATACAGATCTCTTCAAGAAAATTTTTATCGCTGTCGAAAAATCCAGACCTAACTTTTCAAATACGTCCGTTGCCGCTCGTTGCAGTTCTTCATCCATTTTAATTTCCACCGACACGTTTGCCATGCTATCACTTCCCATAAAATTTATTCACAGTCGAATTTTAATGAGCTTTTCCGATTCGGTCAAGAAGTTTTGGCAGGTAAAGAAAATACAGTTGTCGAATCTGTCAGCCATTCATTATAAGGACGTGTGAAAAGTGCAGAAAATAATTATTCATAACTTCGGACCGATAAAAGAATGTGAAATAGATTTGGCTCAATTCATCGTCTTGACGGGCGCACAAGCCGCAGGTAAGAGCACAATAGCTAAAGCCATTTATTATTTTTCTCTGGTTAAGGAAATTTGTTTCTCTCTAATTACGGGAAGCAAGAACAGAAATCTTGATATACTAAAAGGCGACCTTCGCGGATCGTTTTTATTGCAAACGTTCTATGACCTTTTTGGTGGAATGGTTGTCAGTTCAATCGACTGTTCGTTAGAGTGCATTTATACTGAAAAAACCAAGATTCGCGTTTACAGAGACGGAAATTCTTTACTTAAAATTGAACTCAGTGAAAACATTGATGAATTGGTGGAACGTTACGCAGATCGTGACATATCTTTTTGGGCAATCTATGAAAATAGTCAGCAGTTAAATCACGAGTT
Organism: uncultured Selenomonadales bacterium; assembly: GCA_947307055.1. Lineage (GTDB taxonomy): Bacteria > Bacillota > Negativicutes > Selenomonadales > Selenomonadaceae > Quinella. The sequence continues at coordinate 7,400 of CAMZHX010000002.1, forward strand.
GGAAAATCTTTTTAACTTACCTTATACGCCAATCTATATTCCTGCCGGCAGGAGCGTCGTTACACTGATGACAGATTTTATGGGCGAACTTCTTTTGTCGAATGGCGGCACCAGATCTCGCAGTGCCATGCAAAATCTTGATTATGCTACTCAGAAGTATGTGCGGGAAGTTTTGTTGCTCAGAAAATTTTTCTCAGAGGGGACGTCCAACCGACTTTATAGAGTTCGTCGAGCATGGGGAGGTTCCAAGATGTCGTTGATGAAAAAATTCTTGTTGCTGTCCGAAAAGATTATCAAAGGCGAATATTTCTACCGAGAGGGCGCGGAATTTCTCCGTGTGAAAAAATTTGACGGTGAGACCGCTGATGTTTGGATAAACTTTGCGTTGTCAGGACAACAGGAAATTTTATGGGTATGCAACATAATGTTTTATCACCTCTTTCACGGCGACCGCGTGTTTATTATTCTGGAGGAGCCGGAAGCTCATCTTTACCCCGATTCCCAGAAATATATCAGCGAACTGATTGGAATGTTTGTTCACGCGGGAAATCGGGCGATTATAACGACGCACAGCCCTTACATATTGGGCGAGTTCAATAATTTGCTTTACGCAAACGAGATACAAGGCGTTGATGAGCAACGGAATGAAATCGTGGACGAAGAAGAAATTTTGCCCTACGATAACTCGCGGGCATTTTACGTCGCGGACGGTTTTGTTAAAGACGCAATGGAAGATCATTTGATTATCAATTCACTTATTGATGGTGCCTCCGACGAAATCAACACGGAAAACGAAAGACTTATCGAGCTGAAATGGGCGACGGAGGAGCAGAATGAAAATTAACCTTTCCGATTATGAAAATCTTTGCAAAGACAAACGTCAGCCAATTATTGTATCGCAAGACCGCAGAAGCGATTGTCAACATCGGGCACAGAACGTTGTAAAGCAAAAAAATCTTCGCTCTGTCGTTCGTCAGTAAAAAAAAAGAAGTGCCTGTGGAACCGAGAACTTCCGGTTTCAAAAATTATTTGAAAAGTTTGCGCAGAGCGTCTACCGCTTGCCCTTGCATGTCGGGCAGGAAGTGACTGTAAGTGTCTATTGTAACTTTAATTGAACTGTGACCGAGACGCTCCTGAACGATTTTGGATTGGCGCCCCTGTTGAAGAAGTAGCGTCGCGTGGGTGTGTCGCAAGCCGTGAAACGTAAAGTCGAGGTTGATGTGACATTCCTTCAGCAACGGCTTGAAATATCGTCGTGTAAAATTTGTCGGGCTTATCGGCTCGCCGAACGAACTGGTAAAGATTAATCAGTTTCGTGCAAATTTATCGCCTAATTCATCGGCGTAATTTTTTTGCCATTCACGATACTCTTTCAGATATTGAATATCTTCCGGCATGAGCAATAATCGCCGTCGGCTGTTTTTGGTTTTCGGTTCCTGAAAAACTGCACCGCGTCCGACAACATGAGCGAGTGAACGCTTTATGAATACACAAGAATTTGTGAAGTCAACGTCTTCCCACTTTAGCCCGAATACTTCGCCTTGTCTCAAACCTGTTTTGACCGTGAACGATAAAATTTCCGGCATCATGTTCCTCATAAATTCATTGCTGATTTTCCTTGCCGCTTTGATTAGGGTTGTAACCTCATCTCGCGTCAACACGACAATTTCTTTACGTGTTAACTTTGGAGATTTTGTTAAGCGCACCACGTTTCGCAAGACCAATCCTTCGCGGACGGCATCGTCCACGCACATAGCGAAATATCTTCTTGCCGCTCGTACTGTGGAAGGTGATAGAGCATTGCCGTCGGCTCGTCCGTTTACCAGTAGAGAATTAAAATGCTTCTGCAGGCTCAACGCCTCCAACGCTGCCAGTTTAAGATTCCCAAACTTTGGCACGATGTAATTTTTCAAACTGCTCCAGTATTTTTCAAAAGTTCGCGGTCTGATTCGAGGCTTGACGTAGTTTTCCATCCATTCGTCAATCCATGCGGCAACAGTCATATCAGCTTTTAAGAGAATACTGCCTTGCTGATTCGCCAGAAGAAAATCCTTGCCCTTTTCCATAGCTTCATGCTTAGTTTTTGCGGCAAATTTTTTTCGTTTCGCTGAGCCGGCGGGAGCCTTGTAACTTACTTGATAAATCCAAAGCCCGCGATTTTTGTCTTGATAAATGACGCCCTCTCCGGCGTTTCGTCTTCCCATAAACTTCACACCTCCGATTTAAAATAAAATGGCGGCAAGAGCCAATTTGCGATCTCCCGCCGCCTTAGATCTGTTACGCCGCGACCGCGCAGAGTACGCGGTAGATCTGCTGGTGCCGCTTAAATTTCAGCGTCAGTGGCGGTGGCTGAAAAGTCAGCAAAAAATTCACAATTTGTTCATAATTTGATTCAAGATACGCAATCCAACCGGCAAAAATTTCCTGAACTATCGTCGGTCTGCCTTCAAGTCGTGCGTGCGTTTTATCATCGTGAAATGCGGTTAGCACGTCGGTGTCTATGGATTCGCTTTCGATTGGAACCGAAACGTAACGTAATGCGCTCGATTGTTGCGAATCTAAGTCATGTTCTGCAGTAACAATACAGCCTCCTTGAACTTTCGTCCTGATAATTTCCTTGAAATCCTTGCCGGCTGATTTTGCCCTGCCAATGCCTTCGCCGAAAGCTCTCAAAATGTCTTCAAACTTTGACATATTCGACGCTTTTTTCTTAAAAATGTCGTCGACGACCATCGTCATATCAATGCACTCTTCTCGATAAAGTTCTAGTGCGCGGCTCGTTGATTCAAACCGAAGCATACTGCCCTCATTAAACGGTTCGGCGAAAGTCTCGCAAATCGTCGTCTTCAAACTGCCTGTTTTGCCTATGAGTAACAGCAAGAACTGTACCTTCAGCCCCGCGTCAATGAAAAGCTTACTTCTTGTCTTCCTCACAAATGCTGTTGTAACCGCTGTGTAAAGGAATGTCCTTGCCGGTATCCGACAAATATTCGTAAAGGTATATAATCGAGAGAGTTTCCAATCCGCTAAGCTCGGAAAATTCATCTCTGTTGATTCCCAAATTGTACACGCGACCGATAACGGCATAATCTTCCTTGTGTCTTCCTATGCGAACAGAAAATTTTCGGAGATAATTTCGATTCAATTTCCAAAGTTCAATGCGTTTACTGTCCCTATCAATAGTTCAGAGCGAATAATATACTCGTGAAACGTATGAGGCGAATAATAGCCACTGGAAAGATTGACAGCGGCAATACCCAGTTCCGGCGCGATGAGAGAGATGTCGGAGAAAGAACCCTGCTCGGTTTTGAAGCCCTTGTCGGTTATATAAGCCTCGAAGTCGGGATTGTCACACTGATAATAAACGGCGTCATTTTTTCCTTTGCGGTCAAGCTCAATAAGAAACTTGAGGCCGTCGAGTTCCTTGGACAGTTGATGTTGCTTATGAGCAAGGCAAAATTTTTTTGCACCAAGTCCGCCGATTTCTTCGTCGCACTCGTTGCAAAGCAAGTATTCGTCGTCAAGGCAACGGGAGCAAACATAGGAGCCGTCATGTATCATAGTCATTTGGCTTTTGTCGTGGTATTCTTCGCAGTGCTCGCAGAGGCGGTAGTATTCGTTCAAGCAGTGCTCGCAAACTTGAATGCGCTCGCCATTACGGTTAAAAACTTCCCACGTTTCAGAAGAGTAATGCTCGCAGGATTGACAAAATTCCAGTCCTTCATGGTCGCAATCATCGCAGTAAAGTCCAGAGGAAATTTCACCGCCACATGAAACGTTTCGGTCTTCCAGAGATTAGGAACGCCTTCAAGCTCGGAAATTTCGCGCTGAACCAAATCGCGGTAAAGTTTGGACTCGGCTTGAGCTCCGCAAGTTCCGCCGTGGGTGTTGTAGAGACGACTTTGAAGCAGGAGCCCGTTTTTCGGCTTGTAAGCGAAAATTTGCCGCGTCGTCTTGCGATTGTTGAGCGTTTCGGACTTATCAGGGTCGGAGGCAGAATACGCATATTTGATTCCTATGGTTTGAGCCTTGGCAATGGCTTTATCGGAAGGGTCTTGCCCGCTACCGAGTCCTTTAATTGTAAAAGATTCGCCCGATTCGCTATCAATCAGCGTGACGGTTACCTCAACGGTCGCGAGCCGCTCCGTGTTCCCTTTAGCAGTCGTGACTTCCTGCACGCTCAAGAGAGTGGGCGACGGAAGCAATGCCGTGCTTTGTTAGTGAGGCGTTCACTTTTTCCAGCACGTCTGCGGCTGTGACGTACTTATACTTATGGTAGTCGTTGGTGCCGTTTTTGGCGACGTGCGAACAGTCGCGCATAACCTCCATGAATTACTCGTTCAGGTCGATAAATTGACGCGTGTCGTAGTTAATGAGGAATTTATCGTCGAGCGTGAAGTCGGAGGGTTGGCAGGTGAGGTAAGTTACACGATTGCCCCAAACCTTTTTGTAATTCGGACGTACGATTCCGACGGGCAAGTTGAAGTTGAAGTCGTCGGGTTCCGTTGCGTAATCGCCAACCCAGCAAATTCGACCGGGAATTTTGTAGAGAAATTCAGAAAAGGCGTTGACGAAAGGATTTTGCCACCACGCATGTTCCATGAGTTTTGCGAAGGTGTATTCATGGTTGACAGAACGCTCAAAAACTTTGCAGTTCAAGCCGTAAACGTCGCCGAGAATCGGGCAGTAATATTGACCCATGTTTATCATCTCCTCTTCTTGAGAAATTTGAGCAGTTTGGGGAATTGAGAGAGAGCAAAGTCCCAAAGCAAATGAACGTCGTCGCGCGCGAGTCCGATTTAGCAAAGGCAACGGAGCCGAAGATTATCAAGTCGTCGTCGATGTAAAGATTGGGCGCGGGCTTATCCTTGAGCAAAGTCATGTCGTCGCTCCAAACGTCGAAGAGTTTTCCGTTGACTTCAATTTCGGTACACAAGTGACGAGTTCACATTTGAGAACCTTGTACAGGTCTTGGAGAACATTATCGGGCGAGATATAGCCCACGTGCGGAGAAATGGAATTGGTTTTAGCGTCGTATTCGAGCGTGAAAAGCCTAAGCAGAGAGCCGTTCATCATCGGTCGCCTCCTTTAGCAGACTTTGAGCATAGGGGCAGTGTTCGCAAGCCCCGCAGTAGCCCAAACATTTACGATTACCCCAGCGTTCACGGAAAGAGCAAACGGGCGGCAAAGTTTTCGATTCTATTGCCTCCCGCAGAATTTTGGCTTTGTGTTGAAAGTAACGATTAAGCCAATGGTCGCTGATTTTGTTGACGGAAATTATGTAAACAGGCTTAGTAATACCGCGTTCTTGAGCAATGCGAAGTCCCGAATCTCGACAGATTGCTTGCACATACATTCTGCTCACTTTAAAACCTGCTCGTTCCAGTAGCATTCGATAAGCATTGAGTTGAATAGCCCAGTCGAGTAAATCACGCACGCCGTCATAGCGAAGCTCAGTTCTGAATTTTGGTTGACCCTTTTTGAGTCCACTTTTGTAAACGTCGCCGGTGTAAACTTTTTGCTTATAAATACCCAAAGCTTTCATGAGCTTAAAGATTGAGGTAATCTTTAAATCTCCCAGAACGCCTTCGTCCGAGTCAAGAATCGAACTGTCCCGACGTGATTTCGTCTTTGAGCCGTTCCTCAGATAGTATATTGCCTTGAGTGTGCCGCTCGTTGATAGAGTGAACGGCTTGCCCGTGAAGGGCATAAAGGACAGACGCAGGGTCAACAGCATAATCCGTCGTCTTCTTGAGGAAAGTTTCGCGAATACCGGCGATAAGTTCAGTTACCGTCGGCTCAGAAATCTGGCGGTTAAGAGAGTTGGCAACGGCACGGAGCGTGGGCAGGAACATACATCTTTGCTGTTTCGGGCAGGAACTCAGACAATCGGTAATGTCAATGCGTTTCCCGTCGGGACAAATGAATTTTGTAGCGGGCATATAATCAGCCTCCTAAAGAAAGTAAAAGCCCCAACCAAACGGTCGGGGCTTAACAACACAATTAGAAAGGAACAGCCCAAGCGTATTCCTCGTCGTCATATTGCGAATTGTCATGCTCAATTTGAATGGTGAGGTCGCCAAAGTGTTCCTCGTTTGCCAAGTCAGTAAAATCGATTTGCGTAAGAGCGGCAGTCAAGTATTTCGCCAACGTGCGCGTCTGGATAGGATTCAACGTGAGGTGCATGTCCGTATCCTTTGCTTTGATTTTCAACGCGAGAAAGACAACGTTGTCGCCGAGTCGGATTGTGGTGTCCACGTCATCATACGCCGCGCAATTAAAGTAACTACTCATTTCATGTCCTCCTTTCAGGCTGAAATCGTTTGATATTCGGGCAACGACTGGTAAGCGTTGACAGTGGGCGGCAACAAGTTATGAGAAATCGGCAAGGAAAGAATTTCGCCGCCAATGCGCTCAAGCTCCGTTGCCCTTTCGTAGGACTTTGCGATTTTGCTGGCGGCAGTCACAGCATTAACAAGCCCGTAGCGCGAATTATCAGCTCCCATGAAAAGTTGCCGAAGAATATCGCCGCGTTCATTTTCCGTCAACTGGAATTTGTCGGCAAGGAGTTCAACGGATTTAACGGGATCGTGCTTGAGCGGAATTTGAGTAGCCTCGCGCAGCCTGTCTACTGTCAGCATAAATTTAGCCTCGTCAACTGCACAGCGAACAATATCTTGCACCTTGATGAAAAAGGTCTTATCGTCCTGCGCCAGCGTTTCTTCGGAATACAGTTCGTAAGCGGAATCATCAGAGGTATTGATTTGCCGCCCGACATGATACTTCCTTTGTGCGAAATCTTTGCAGATTAGTCCATTTTTGCAGACGAGACGGAAGACTAGCGGTTCGACACGCAGACTGCCCAATCCCACTTCACTGTTTGATACGACGAAGCCAGCTTGGACAACATCGCCAACTCTGACTTCAGCCTTGAGCCTACGATTGACGACCTTGAGATAGAGGTGAGAGGGAGTAACTTCGCAGGATTCAATCACAGAATTTTTCATTTCGTTAATGACAGGCAGAACAGCCGCGCACAGCTCCATATTGTCCAGCCTACGATAACGGTCAGAAAGGAAAGCCCTGACATTACCGTCAAGAACGCGAATCATTCTTCGTTCGGGATTTTGATTGAGCCAGCAGTTGACGTTGCGATCGAGCAGTTCAGGAGCCTTTTCCTGCATTTTCTTGTAGTAACGAAAGGGGATGTTGAGCCGAGCAGCGATTTGTTGATGAGCCGTTTCCCCCACTGTAAAAATGAGCGCGTATCGGTCAGAAAATCTTGACGATTGAGACGTTGACGCTGAAGCTCTCGTCCCAGCTCCTGCAACGTTTTCCCTTGCTTCATAATTATCTCCTCCAATTCAAATGAACAACAGCCATAAAACAAATAAGACTACAGGAAGACAGCCTGCTACTTGAGAGCCGGCTCGGATTACTATCGCGAACATCACAAATTTGAATAGCCACATTAAATCGACGCTCGCAAATAGACACTCAAAAATTTTTATCAGCAACGCAATCAATCAACACTCGGAATAAAGTTTTGCCGATAATCTTCCGTCTCCTCTACTTATGAAATTTTGAATATGAACCACCTCGCTCAGATTTTTGACAAAAATAAAGACACAGGCGCATCGAGCACCTGTGCCTTATTCATCGATATAGTATGCAATTAATTTCTCTTGCTTTTACAATTCAAATTATCAGCCAAACGATAAGCGCAAGGATTCCGAGAATTACCAAAAGAATGCCTCCGAGCGTTGATAAACAGCCGCTGTTTATGAACAAACACACCGCTAATAAGAAAAGCAAAAGCGGAGGGCAAGCATCTACTCCCGCTTCCAAAATCCTTTCAAAAATCTCCCCGATTATACTGAGCGGCAGGAGAAGTAATTCTTTCATTTGAGCAATTTGGTGTCATTGCCGCCGCTAAGTTGCTTTGACATTAAATTTCCAAGTGCTATTGAAATATATTGATTGGTATTTTCTGCTGCGTTTCTTGAAATCACAATCGTCATTTTGCCGAGACTTTCGTTGATTGACTTCGAGGACTCCGCCATAGTGATTTGATATTCTTTTATTGCGTCGAGAATTTTTTTACTGCGTTCAATTTCTTTGTCATCAATCATATCGTCGAGTTCGGCGTTAAATTTTTGGCGGTCGAGTTGCGCCGTCCATTTTTGATTTGTGTCGATTAAAACTTCAAGCGACTCTATTTCCGCGTTGAAAAAGAAAGCTCGCGAAGATTCATAGCCCCAAGCCTCCACGAATTTTTGATACCAGCGCAAAAAAATTTTCAAAATCTCCCGGCGTGTGGCAAGCGGAATTTCCGAATCGTCGAACAGAGCTTTGCATTTCAACCAATGCGCCTTCAGCCACTTGAGTTCGTAGCGTTTCTTGTAGAGGTCGATAAAATGTCCGCTCATGTCAAAACTTTTACTCATGTGCTGTTCAAGGTGCTTGAGTCATTCGCGGCGCACGTCGTCGGCTATCGGCTCCGCCTCCAATTTTTTTATAAACGTCGGCAAATCGTTCGCGTAAAAATTTTTGACTTCTCGCGTGTGCGTCGTGTGCAAGTCGTTGATGAATTCGATTTCCCCGCGATAATTTTTCACGAGCCGCATGTAGTGTTCCTCGTAGTCGAAAAGCACTTGCGCCGTCGGGTCAGAACGCGCGGGTGAGTTCCTGCGAAATTTATCGAAAGCACTGCCTCTGTTATCCATCGTTCTTCTCCACAATCAAATATACAATTTCTGTTTGGCTGAATTTGCCGAGCATTTCCTTAATTGATTTAATCGTTCCTTTGTCGACTGACTTAACGCGATATTTGTCGTTGAAACGGTTGCCGACTTCTGAACCTTTGTAATTGCGTTCAATGTCGTCAACCAAAGCGTCAATGCTGTCGAATTTTTTGCCGCTCAACTCATAATCAGAAACAGTATTATCAATATCACGGCGGCTGCCGCGACTATTGGGAACAACAGGCTCTTTCCTTTCGTTGTAGAAGCGGCGGGGAAACGACTACGCCCGCGCGATTTGTCTTTGAGCATTTGGCAGAGTCTCAAGAGAACTCTGTCGACGTAAGGAGTTGTGGCGACGACCATGTAATTGGCGGTGTACATGCTCATGGCGTAATACATGCCGAGCAGATAACACGTCTTGCCCGAACCTGTCTCGCCGAGAATCGTAAACTATTCCGTCTTCCTCCTGTGAAGAATTATTTTTGCGCGAACTGTTGTCGCTTTGAGGCTTTATTGTGTAACTTTGTCCGCCGAGTTGAAAAGTTATGTCGCCGAATTCCAAACTGTTCTTTACGGTGAACATGACGACTTTATTGATATTGAAATAAGCCAAAATCTGATTGGCGGTTATCGACTGATTCTCTTTGACAGCCTCTTAATAGAAACTTGAATCGCCGACTTGAATAAAAAGCTTAATGCCGTCGTTCGATACGATTTCCATTGCGTTACGGAAAACCGTGAGCACGCGCCCGCTGAACGGCGCAATGATTCTGCCGTTCGTGTTGCCGGCGGCGGCACCGCGACCCATTGCTCCGCTTGTAAAAGAAGTTTCACCGCAATCTTTCAGCGACATGAACTGTCCACTTTCGACGGGAGCATTCAATATGACATTGCGCATGAAAATTTTCCTCCGTCACTTGAACCGCTTTTTAATTTCGTGCTTGATGATTTTCTTGCCGACTTCGCGCACGGGTTTTGAAGTCACAAGCTCTGCGGTTTTCTTTGCGCCAAGATTATTAAAGGCGGCTTTCAAAAGCGTCCCAATCAAAGAACTCAAGACAGACATTTCAACTACTCCTTTCAATTCTCCAGCTTGCGATTAATCGTCCAAACGTGCGGCTTGTCGCCCTGCCTGCGCGGACATTTGCCGGGTTGCGGTTTGCCCATTGACACAAAGCGCGTCTCTTTCTTGCCGCAGTGACTGCACATATACTCGATTCTTTTAACCGCCAATGTTATCCCTCCAAGAAATAAAATTAAGTTTAGCAAAATAAATTTGACCTGTGGTGTTCCGACAGGACACTCACCAAAAAATTTTAATCTCTGTTACTTAATGAAACGGCTCGTTCAAGACACAGCAAATATTTCGGACAAGATTCCTCCGCAAAAAGTATGCACGGCGGAACATTTAAGACTTGCGCAATTTTTACTATCGAGGCGATTCCTTTATTTGGACGGCAATTTTCAATTTGACTGATGTACGCCGCACTAACATTCGATTTCTCTGCCAAATCCTTTTGGGATAAGTTATTCAGTGCCCTGAACTTGTAAATATTATTGGCTAAAGTTGTATAAGAACTCTCTTCATTAACTGACATTTTATTTGCCCGTTTTGCCAGTTCTTTTTGCGACATATCCCTCAACGTTCGGTAATACGTAATCTTTGCGCCTATCATCTTCAAGAAAAATTCTTTGCGCGGGTCGATTTTTTGTCAATAAAATACGGCGTACAAACTCTTAACATCTGGAAAGATTAAAGGATTTCGTATCGGTCGAATATGGAAAATTCCCCGCGAAAGTCTGAACCGTTATCTCATTGAGCAAACTAATATTCTAAATAAAAAATAAGCTGTACCAATCACGGTGGGATTTGTCCTACAGGAATTTTTTCCGGAAACGTCGAATTGGTATCGCCAAAAATTTTTAGGATGATAATTATGAGCGCATTCGAGCGGAAAAGTTCTGTAAGTAAATTTGTCAAAAAATGGTCTGAACGCGGCTATGAAAAAGGCGAAGCTCAACCTTTTTGGCTTTCTTTGCTCCGTGATGTGTTCAATATCGCTGAACCCGAAAATTTTATCAGCTTTGAAGTTCCGATTCCGCACAGATTTATCGACGCACAGATTTATCGACGCACTGATTGATTCGACAAAAACTCTTATCGAACAGAAAAGTTCAAATGTAAATCTCGACAACGAAGAAATTTTTCTGCAAGCCAAGCGTTATAACGACGCGCTGGAGTATTCGCGCAAGGCTCGTTGGATTGTCACTTGCAACTTTAAGGAGTTTCGCGTCTTCGATATGGATAAACGTTATCCTGAACGTGAGCCGCTAAAAATTTCCCTGTTCGAGTTGCCGAAAAAATTTTCCGCGCTGAATTTCCTCGTCGAACTCCAAGATAAAATTTCTTACGAACGCGAACTTTCAATTCAGTCTTGTAACACGAAATTAATTTTTCGGACATCGTTCGCAATACGAAAGATTTTGTGGAGGATTTATTGCGATTCTCCGCTGTCGTGACGCCCGATAATTCGTTGTATCGCGACGCTCCGTTGCTTGCGCAAATGTCAAATGTTTATCGCAACAGAGCAATCGGTCATTTTCTGCAGAAAAACGGCGCGTATGTTATTACAAATGTTCGTTGGGGCGACGAGCGTAGCTACTCGACAGAATTTTTTTTGGAAAGCGGCCAAAAAATTATCCTGCCGGAAAGATTTGCTTTCTTGGGCGCGCCTAAAAAATCTATCGTTTCTATCGGCACATACGGTTGCGTGCAGAGTAAAGAAAACAAATATTATTTCCGCGAAGGGCTGGAAGCCATGCTCGATGAACTGATGCCCGAAGTTGTTTTGGTTTACGGGAGTATGCCCAAACAAATTTTTTCCGCCGATATTATGTGTAAGACAAATTTCGTCCATTATCCCGACTGGTTTTCGCAAGTCAGAAAGAAGGTCGGATAAATGGGCACAGGTAAATCGGGGCGTTGCCTCAATACTCATGGAAGTGCTCGCACGGTCAGCGATTTTGCGCTAGTCCATTCAATCGAAGGACTGTTTACAAGAAGAAATGGTCGTCTTCGTTTGAAAAGCGGCGGGCACGGGCAAAAGGGAATGCTCTTACTTGACAAGTACGGCATAGAGTACAATATCGTCAAAACTTATCCTAACGGCGTCCGAGTCGGCAACGTTCCTGACCATATGAAAAGGTGGAAAAGAATCGGAAGTAATCAATCTTGGTCGCCTAAAGATATTCGTCGCGCCGGTGAACACGTTGCCAGATTGAAAGGAAATCGTCACGTTCCCGACGGAAAAATTTCCTACGGCATGTATAAGGGAGTCAGAGTCGGAATCATAAGAAGACACGGTAAGATAGCAACGCTCTTTCCCGACACTGTTCAACCCGTAAAAAGAAGGAGAAAGAAAAAATGAATGCTGAAGAATTAAAAGCTGTCGCTGCCGAACGTAAACGTATTGCCATTGAAACTCAAGACGAATGGGATTACGGTATCGAACAGTGCTGGAAAAAAGAAACAGAAATTCTCACACGCAACTTAACAAAGACGATTAACTTTATCGAGAACGAATGCGACGATGATACTTTCTGCTGGATTGGTGAAGTTTTCGAGGACGTAGCGGAAATTACTCAGAGCAAAGAATTTGTCGCCGCAATTAAAAGACGCGCCGAAAAAGTCGTTGACGCTGAAGAACGCCGTAGCGTTCAAGTTGATGTTCGTTATGCTGAAGACAGTTTATTTGCCGACGAATGAATGCCCATATTCGGTAAAATTAATTTTGCTTTTACTATCTTTTCCATAGATTTTTTCTGGTAATGCCCCACTAAATGCCCCACTAAACGGAAAAAGCCTCGTCGATTGACGAGACTTTGTTGATTTCATATGGCGCACTCGGCGTGACTCGAACACGCGACCCACGGCTTAGAAGGCCGTTGCTCTATCCAACTGAGCTACGAGCACTTAAGATTTTTGCAACGCGCTGATTATACAAGCCGAAAAATTTTTTGTCAACGATTAAATCAGTAAATCCTGTTCGCGTAGATAATTTATAAAGGCGTCGAAAATTTTTTCGTTGCGCGCTAAAATATCCTCTTCGGTGAAGTCGTCGTAAGTTTGAGCGAGCCCGCGCAGTTCCAAATTAAAAGTTGCGGGCTTCTTGCCGTCGCCCAGATAATAAATTTTCTTGTCGACAAGTCGATAATCCGCCGCCCGAATATTTATTCCCTTTTCGAGCAAAGCTTTGTTGCCTAAAAATTCCAGCGCGGCAGGATTATCCAACACGTGATGAAGTTCTTGGCGTTTTCGCGCCAAAATGTGTTCGATTTGCAAATCCACTCCGAGCGGTGGTAATTCCTGCTTATCGTCACGAAATGTCCACCACATCAACATTGCGCCCGTTACCGCTCGTTGATTCGAGAAATTTGTATTCGTCATTCGCTCGCGCAAAATTCGTCTGTCTTGTTTGAACTGCTTAAACTCAAGCGGGCGTCCGTGCAAAATGTTTTGAAACTCGATAAAAAATGGGCGGCGTATGGCTTGAACGCCCGGATTAGTTATCGCGTACATCAAAAGCATCGCCGTAATTTTGTTCAGGAAATTATAAAATTTTTCGTCGTCAATTACGCGATTGCCCATGAAATAAATCGACACGGCATAAGCCCAAATGTTATAGGGAGCCCAACTTAAAACGTAAAGCCGCCTCAAAACTCGCGGCGAAAATCTTTCCTCGTTGCGCGTCGCGACATCGTCCCAAAAATTCGCCAGCGTTATCAAATCCTCAAAAGTCTCGTTGCTCTGAAGAACTTCGTAGCTGTTCTTTTCGTAGTAGTCGCGCATGTCGGGGAAGGTATCATTTTTGACTTCGTTTTTCGCCAGCAAGTAATACATATACCGCCTAAACAAATCGTCAACGGGCGTATCCTTGCGGGGGTGAAAATTTTTATTGCAAAGCTCGGTTAAATCCTTCCAGCGTTCGACGAACTTATTTTTCGCGACGGAACCTTTCTTCAAGTAGAATTTATAGAACTGCGCCTTAAAAATATCGGCGTCATCGAGCGGGCGGCCGCGATCGTTGAGCGTCGTGAAAATCCTAAGTGCAGTATTTTGCGAATCGGCTTCAATCGGCAAAAGGACGCAGTTATTTAAAATCCGCCGCGCAAAATAAAGTAAATAACCGGGCTTTGCTGAATTTAAATCGAAAATCCAGCGTTGGAACAAACGATAATTCACGGCGTAGTTGCTTTTATTTTTGGGCGTGTAATTTCCCGTCGCCAAAATCTTTTTAAGCTCGTCGGAATCTTCGTCGGAAATAACTTCGTAATTGAGTTTGGGATTTTCTTTTTCGGGCTTTTCGTCCTCGTCGGTCTTCCAAATGCATTGCTCAATCTTTCGACGAACATTTTTTATACTTTCGTCCTGCGCGGAATTAAATGCCTTGTAAAAAGCGCGAAAAAGAAGCATAAAAGTCACAATACGCTGTTGACCGTCAATAACTTCATGCTCTTTGGAATCGTTTTTGAACGTCAAAATCGTTCCCATGAAATAATTATCTTCGTCCGCGTCGAAATCCGAAATTGTGTCGTTAGGAAAGGCGAACTCGTAAAGATTATCCCAAAGCGTGTGGCATTCGTCACGCTCCCAAGAATACGGGCGTTGATATTCGGGAATAAGAAACGCCTTCTTACATTCCATAAAAACTTGGCTGATTGTTTTTTGTTCAGCGTTGAGTTGTTTTGCCATTGAAATTTCCCCTTAGAGTTCGAGCGCGAGAATTTTTTCCGTAATGTCGTCGAGTTGCTGAGTTGTCGGGACGTTAGCGACGCGAATTTTATCCAGAATGATTTCGACGCCGGCATCTTTGAGTTCGTCCTCAACGTAGCCGATACTTTGACCGCCCCAACCGTAGCTACCGAACGCAAAGCCTTTATGATTCACAGGGCGAAGACCTTTCAAGTAGCACAGGAACGCGGCAATCGTCGGCATCATCTGATTGTTAATCGTAGGCGAACCGACCGCCAAATATTTGCTCGTGAAAATGTCGGTGATAATATCGGAGAGCGCGTTTTTCTTAATGTCGTAGTAAGCGGCGGGGATTTTCCTTTTCGCGAAGGCCTCTGTGATTGTCTGCGCTAAAATTTCCGTTGAATGCCACATCGAATCGAAAACAATCACGGCGCGTTCCTCGACTTCGCCCGCGCTCCATTTTTTGTAGCAGTCAATGATTTTATCGATATGCGAACGCCAAATGACGCCGTGTCCGGTTGCAATCATGCGTATTTCCAAATTCCCCAGAGCTTTAAGCGCAGTTTGAGCTTGCTTGCCGAATGGCATCAAAATATTTGCGTAATACTTCTGCGCCTCGAAAAATATCGTCGCCAAGTCGTTTTCGTCATCGAAGCGGAGCGCGGTCGCTAAATGTTCGCCGAATGCGTCGTTGCTGAACAAAATTTTTTCTTCCGGACAATACGTGACCATAGAATCGGGCCAATGCAACATCGGCGTCGGGACAAATTGCAAAGTGCGCTTGCCGATAGAAAATTTATCGCCCGCCTTGACCGCCTTGTAATTCAATTTGCCATAACGCGCCGTCAAACCCTTCAAGCCGTTGGGATTCGTCGTGAAAATTTCGGCATTGGGCGCGAGTTCTGCAATTTCCTTCAACGCGCCAGAGTGGTCGGGCTCGACATGGCTGGAAATAATAACATCAATCTTTGCGGGGTCTATAACCGAAAAAATTCTTGCAATCAATTCGTCTTTGAAATCGATTTTCGCCGTGTCAATCAGCGTAATTTTTTCGTCGAGAATCAAATATGCGTTGTAAGTCGTGCCGCGCCCGGTCTCGTAGCCGTGAAAATTCCTCATCGACCAATCAATCGCGCCCACCCAATAAATATTTTCGCTAATTTCAATCGCCTTGCAGTTATTCATAGCCATTCCTCCAAAATTTTTTACAAATCTTAGCACACTTGACGCGCCTTTACAAATTTTATTATAATTGGCGGCGAAGGAGGTTTTCAAATGGAAATTCAAAAGAAAGGCGACGGCTCGATTCTGACTGTCAAAATTATTGGGCGGCTCGATACTGTTTCCGCGCTCGAACTCGATGAATCTTTGAAACTTGACGGGATTACCTATCTGACTATTGATTTAGCCGATTTGGAGTACATTGCTTCGGCGGGCTTGAGGCTTTTGCTCAAAATGCAGAAGAAAATGGACGCGCAAGGCACTATGCAAATCAAAAATGTCCGCGAAAATATCCGCGAAGTGCTCGATATGACCGGCTTTAGCAATTTTTTGACGATTGTCGACGATAAAAAGCCGAAATTCTCCGTGAGCTTTTGAGGTAGCGTTATGGTTACGAATTTGAATTTTGAAAAGATTTATTTGCGCTCGAAAGTTGCGATTCCGTTTGTCGAGTACAATAATTATTTGCCCGAAAAGGTTTTTGTCGACGGAATTTTCCGTGCGGGTACTGTTTTCAAGTTTTTGGAGCCGGTTTGCAGCAAAAAAATTAGTGCTTACGGCGACCAAGTCAACGACTATTCGCACGCCGTCGCGCTCCTGTACAGCAACAAATTTAACGGTGCAGCTCCGGACGAGGACGAATTTACTATAATTATTCACGTTGATTTGAGCGCGCTTTTCCTTTTAACTGACCCGATTGACGCGCAGGGCAATAAAATTGAGGTTTAAGCAAAAAAATTCCCCGATTCATTGCGAGTCGGGGATTTTTGATTTATTTTGTCGCGTGAATTGCAAATAATGGAACGGAATCGTAAACGCACCGTTTATCGCGTTGGACGGCATGAGAAATATTTTCTTCGAGCCGAACTGAAAAATTCAAGCTTTCCAAGAACATTTTATCCCATTTCGGGCGGCGAAAACGACTTATTTCGACCAAATTTTTAATTTTGTCGCACTCTGTCAGTTGTTCGTCGCTAATTTTTGTCTGCGAGCATGAAAAAAAGGTTTTATCGCCGTAATCGGAATCAAAATTCATCAGAACGCCGCCGATTTTCAAAACTCTATGCCATTCGCGGTAAGCTACTTTAACGTCGGGCAATGTCCATGTCAAATTTCTACTGACGACAAAATCAAACGTTTTATCGGCGAAATTTAGGTTTTGAGCGTTCATTTTATGAAATTCTGCGTGCAAATTGAGTTCGCGCAGATTTTTTTGTGCTTCGGCGAGCATTTTTGACGACATATCAATTCCAATGACATTATGACCCATTTTGGAAAGAATTGCGGCGAAAAATCCTGCGCCCGTCCCGACATCGAGAATTTTTAAAGCTTTTTCGGACTTAGGAAGACTTTTTTTGAATATTTTTTGCCAAGCCGCGCCGTCAACGCCGTCAAATTCAATTCTGCGTATCTTACTTAAATTTTCGCTACGTTCGTCCCAATATTTTTCAATTCTCCTGCTCAGTTCCATTGCAAAACCTCTTTGAAGTTTGATTTTTCCAGAGTTTTAAGCCGTCCATCTTCCAAAACTAGAACTTTATCGGCTAATTTTTTCAACGTTGCTAAGTCGTGGGTGATAAAAAGGCACGCGATATTTTTTTCGACGCATAATTTTTTAATCAGCGTGATTATTTGCGCTTGAATCGTGACATCTAGCGCGGAAGTTGCCTCATCGCAGATTAAAAGTTTCGGATTTATTGAAATTGCCCGCGCTATTGCCGCTCTTTGACATTCTCCGCCGCTAACTTCGCGGGGATAGCGATTTGCATAATTTTTAGGCAATCCGACTTCGATTAGAAGATTTTCGACGCGATTTTGAAGATTTTCGTTGCCGAGAAAGTTTTTTATTGGTTCTGCGATACTTTTTCCTAATTTTCTGCGCGGATTAAAAGAATCTTCAGGGTTTTGGAAAATCATCTGCATATTTTTATAGAAATCGTTGCCTTTTGCTGTCGAAATGTCATCTCCGCACAAAAAAATTTGTCCGCCGTCGCAAGGAATTAGCCGAGTAATAATTTTAGCTAAAGTCGACTTACCCCCGCCACTCAAGCCCACAATCCCTAAACATTCGCCCGCATTTATCGAAAAATTTATATCGTCGAGCACTAATTTATTGCCGAAATTCTTTTTGACGTGTTTAACTTCCAAAACGCTCATAAATTCGCCGCCTCTAATAATTCTCGCGTGTAAAGTTCTTGCGGAGCATTAAAAATTTGATTTTTGGTGCCGAATTCTATTTGCGAGCCGTTTTTTATGATTAAAACCTTATCCGCCATGAATTTTGCTATTTTTAGGTCGTGAGTGACCAAAATTATCGATATTTTGAGCCGCTCGCGCAGTTTTAGCAATTCTTTTACGACGCCCGCTTGGGTTACTATATCGAGTGCTGAAGTTGGTTCGTCGGCGAGCAAAAGTTTTGGTTCAAGGATAGTTGCGGCTAAAATTCCTGCCCTTTGCGCCATTCCGCCCGATAATTTGAATGGATATTCCTCCAAAATTTCGGGTTTTAGGTTGATTTTGAGCATAATTTCTTCTGCGCGGGCAATAAAATCATTTTTCGACCAATCGCGATGAGATTTTACGCTTTCAAAGATTTGTTCACCAATTTTTCTTATCGGGCAGAACGATGCACCCGCATTTTGAAAAATATATCCGATTGAATCGCCCGAAATTTTTCTGCGTTCGCTGTCCGGTAGATTCGTAATTTCTTTTCCGTCGAAAAAAATTTGCCCGTCGATGATATTTCCGCCTTTTCCGAGTAATCCGCCTATCGATTTTAAAATTGTCGACTTGCCAGAGCCACTTTCGCCCGCAATAACTAAAATTTCGCCCTTTTCGACCGAAAAATTTACATCGCGGACGATTTTTTTGCCGTAATAAGCAACGGATAAATCCTCAACTTGCAAAATCATTTTTTATCTAGCTCCGCAGTTATTTCGTAATAATCGGACGGGTGCGCGCTAAAACCTTCAATATTTGGCTTCATAACAAAGGACATGCGCAAATGCGAGGCGTAAATCAATGCGCAATCGTCTAAAATTTGTTGAGACATTTTAATTGCAATTTCAGAGCGTTTATTCGCGCCAAAAGTGTTATGCAATTCGTTTTCGAGCGCGGAAATTTGTTCGCTGTCGTAAAAACCTGCGTTATCGACCGCATTTGGCACGATATGACTTGTAAAATAATATTCGGGGTCGCCCGTCGGAGCCGTCACGATAGCTTTGCTGAAAATATCGTACTCGCCATTTTTGAGGAAGGTTTTATAGTTATCAGTGGCGTTTACGTTGAGTTTTACGCCGATTTTTTTTAGATTTGCCTGCGCGGACTCGGCAAGTAGCGGTAATTCTTGCCGTGAAGTGTAAGTTAGCCAATTTAATTCGAGATTTTTGCCGTTTTTATCGACGAAGCCGTCATTATCTGAATCAATCCAGCCAGAATCGGCTAAAAGTTTTTTCGCGGCGTCGAGGTCATAGGTAATAGGTTGGAAATTTTTATCGCCGAAAGTCAAATTCGCGGGAAAAGGAGAAATAGCCGGCGAGCCATTGCCATTGAGCAGGACTTTGCAGAAATTTTCCTTGTCAATCGCCATAGAAATCGCTTTTCGGACGTTTAAATCCTGCAAAATGGGATTTTTGAAGTTAAATGCTGCTTGATAGACGCGGGAAGTGTTGACTTGCGAAATTTTATAATTATCATTCTGGAAAAGTTGCAAGCTAGAATAGGGCAAACCTTGCACGGCGTCAAGCTCGCCATTTTGCATAGCCATTGTCAAAGTATCGCCGTCAGTAATGCTTTTTACGGTAATTTTATCGATTTTCGGCTTAACAATTCCCCAATAATTATCGTTTTTAACTAAATCAATTTGCGTATCAGTAACTTTTACGGCTTTATAAGGTCCGGTGCCAACAACAATTCCATTTTTTACGCCCTCATCAACATCGATAATGCAACCGTATGGGTCGGACAAATAATTTAATAGCGCGGGCATTTTTTCAGCGGATTTAATCGTCACGAATTGCCCGTCGGCTTCAATCGAAGAAATTTTCAAATCGCGAGGTGCGCGGTCGTGATTGGCAATCAAAGCTTCCAGACATTTTTTAACCGCCGCGCCGTCAACTTTCTTGCCGTTGGAAAAGGTTGCGGCGTCATTGATTTTGATTTTTACTGTGAATTCGTCGACCTGCTCGAAACTTTCTGCAAGCCATGGCTCAAGCTCCATATGCTCATTGAATTTGAAAAGCGTTTCGCCAATTCCGTAGCGCAACGTCGACCAGCCACTATAACTTTCGTGCGGATTAGTGCCGACGTTCTCCATAGCCACGCCATAAGCGATCGTGCCATAAGTAAAAGTTTTTTCGCCCGTTGGAACGGATTTTTTATCATTTCCGCAACCGGTCAGCAAAAAAATCGCCGCGAAGACCATTAAAAGGAATTTTTTCATATCAATACCCCCAAGTTAATAATTTCCACGTTCCGTCGCTGTAAAGTCCGAAGTACCACGACCAATTTTTATAATCGCTATCGTAATTCCATGCGGAAATTTCTCCGTTATCGGGCGGCGAATGAAAATCGCTGTAAAAGACCATGCACGCCGAAAAATTTTTCTCGAAGCCGCGACCTTCAGCCAATTCGTTCATGTAAGCAATATTTTCAGCGTTGTTGAGCTCGTCGCCGCCGTACCAAATTTTTAGTGGCGTACATTTCCATTCGCGCAATTTTTGATTGATAGTTTCGACCGCAAAAGTTGAATCCTCGTAAGAAATTGCCTCGACTTGCGCGTTCATAATCAACAGGACAATCAAAACCGTTAAAAATTTTTTCATGGTGCCGCCTCCTTTGAAAGCATTTTATATTAGTGCGCCAAAAAAAATAAGCCCCGCAAGGGGATTAGGATTGATAAAATTTTCTAAACAAATTTGATTTGTACATCGCGACCCGACTGCCAGAGCCACTCAAAAAATCTTCTGCTCGGAATAATTCCGCACTCAATCTTAATGGCTTTGAAATTTTTCTCGACAATGTTCCATGATTCGTAGCCCGTCGAAAAGTCAGCGTCAGCTTTCGCGGCAGGATTCTTCTTGATAACTAAAATTCCGCGTTCGAGACTCCAAATAACATTTTTGCCGCCGTCAATCGTCCGCTCCCCGCAATGAGAAATCGTAAAAGCCATATCACCGATTGTCTTGACGCTCGCGGGAATTGTCACGTGCTCCAAGCGCAAAATATTGCTGAATGCGTTCGCTGAAATCTCCTTGACGCCGTCCTCTATGACGATTCTTTGAACGGTTTTAAGATAATCATGCCACGGCGGCGTTTCTTTGGAGTAATCTTTTATCTTGTCCGTGCCGCCGACTGTCAGCTTTATATTTTCCACTTTCCACGTCGGAATTTTGGGAGTTACGGGAATAAGTTCCGCATTATTGCCCATTGCCAATTTACTTTCAAAGCCCGAACACGCTCGATAATAAATTCTTCTGAGGCTGGTACAACGATTGAAAACATCATCTCCAATTTCGGTTACGTTTTCGGGAATTGTTATCGTCGTCAAACTCTTGCAACTCTCGAAAGCGTAGCTACCAATCTCGGTGACGCCGTCGGGGATTGTTATCGTCGTCAAGCTCTCGCACAGGTAGAAAGCAAGATCGCCAATATAAGTCACGCTGTCAGGAAGTTTTATCGTCGTCAAGCTCTCGCACCAGTAGAAAGCAAAGTCGCCAATGGAAGTAACACCTTCGCCAATAATAACCTTCTTGATTGATTTATGCTGATTGTGCCACGGAGCATCTTTTTGTTTTTCGTCATCATAATCATAACTTTCCATGTAACCTTCGCCGCTGATTGTAAGCGTGCCGTTCTCGAATGTCCAAGTTAAATTGTCGCCGCAAGTGCCGCTTGCCATTCAATCGCCTCCTAAAAATTTGTCGGAGATATTTTAACTTGTCCGCGCAGATTTATCAACGTTGCCCGCCCAAAACGTCGCGCAAATTATCGCCCAAAAGATTGAACGTCGCGACCGTTATGAAAATCGCGGTGCCTGGTGCGAGAATCACCCAAGGCGCAGTTTGTAGCATTGAGCGGCCGTTATTCATCATTGCGCCCCATTCGGCGGTCGGTGGCATTGCTCCTAAGCCCAAAAACGATAGCCCTGCCAATTCCATTATGATTGTCCCGATATCCAAAGCCGCTGTGACTAAAATTGGTCCCGCGATGTTCGGGAAGACGTGCGCGAACAAAATTTGCACGGAACTTGAACCCGACATTTTCACCGCGTCGAAATAAGTCATTGAACGTATCGACAAGACCAGCCCGCGAGCAATTCTGGCATACTTCGGCCAACCGATTACAGCTAGAGCCGCCGCCGCGTTCAAAAGCCCGCCGCCTAATGCCCCAGCCGCCGCGATTGCGAAAACCATTTGCGGGAACGCTAAAAATATATCCGACAGTCTCATCAAAAAAGTATCGAGCCGCCCGCCACTATAGCCGCAAATCGCGCCGATTACACTGCCCACAGTCGAAATTGTCGCGAGCAATAACAGCGACGCGCATAAAGTCGTTTGCGAGCCGACGATAACTCTTGATAAAACGTCGCGCCCGTAACGGTCTGTGCCCAAAAGATTTGTCGAGTTCGGCGGAGTAAGTGCTCCTTCCAAATCTTGGACGTATGGGTCATAAGGCGTCAAGAAGTCCGCGAACACTGCAATAAAAATCAAAGTTCCTGCCGCCGCAAAGTATGGAGTTAAACTTTTCATGACGCCTCACCATATCTGATACGCGGGTCGAGCCAATAATACAGCAAATCCGCCGCAAGATTTATCATCACGTAGATTATCGCCATCCACACGACGTAAGCTTGAATCAGCGGATAATCGCGCATTAAAATTGCATCGACCGCCATTTTCCCGACGCCGTCCCACATAAAAATTGTCTCGACAATCGCAGTGCCGCCCAGGAGCGAGCCCATTGACAGCGCAAGCAAAGTTATAATCATAATCAGCGTCGAGCGCAGGACACTTTTTGTCAAGATTGTAAATTCCGGGACGCCGCGACTCCTTGCGCCCATAACATACGGCTTGTCGAGTTCTTCGAGGACGACCGCGCGAATTTGCCTTGTGTACTTCGCCCCCATTGCGATTGCGAGTGTCAGCGCGGGCATAATCACGCTTTGACCGATTATCGGCAGAAGATTCAATTTAAGCGCGAGGAAATAGATTAGGAGTAGACCGACGAAAAAATTTGGCATTGAGTTGCCGATAAAACTTAGCGTTCTGATAAAATAATCGAGCGGGCGATTTTGATTGACGGCGGCGAGAATTCCGAGCGGGATTGCGAAAAAAATTGTCAGCAGAATTGACACGAGCATTAGTTCAATCGTCGCGGGCAATTTGTCAGCAAAAGTTTCAAATACCTCCTTGCCGCTGATAAACGAACGCCCCATATCGCCCGTCAAAACTCCGCCGAGCCAATTTGCGTACTGAATCAAAAATGGTTGGTCAAGTCCGAGTTCGGCGCGTTTAGCGGCTTTGATTTCTTCCGAAACGCTACCCGATTGCTCATAAATTATGTCGACGGCGTCAACTGCAGCGAATTGCATCATGCCGAAAGTCAGAAATGTTATCCCGAACAGAATCGGCACCAGTTGCACGAGCCGCGCTAAAAAATATTTCTTCATGGCGCGATTGTAACCTAACTGCGCAAAAAAAATAAGCCCCGTATAGGGATTGGGGCTTGCAAAATTTGTGAGCGATTATTTCTTTTCAACTTCGATGTCGATAGTTTTTTCGGACGCGGTAGGAATATCGGTGGGCGCAGCGAGCAATTTAGCTTCTTCGGCCTCTTTGTACTCCTCAAGCTTTTTATCCTTCTGAAGGACTTCGTCGTCTTTAGACTTAGGCTTTTCAATCGGGAAGGTGATAGTCTTCAAAGCCTGAATGGTCTTCCACGTCCCCGCCTCCAAAAGGGTAGCGTCGCGCAAATCGCTTTCGTTGGCGCACTTATGCCATTTGCCTTCGATGTCCTGGAAATACATTTCAAATTCAAGTTGAAAATGTTTTTCGTCAGCGTACTTGATATGGAATTTGCCCGCGCTGTAGGTGAGCCCGTTTTTTTCGTACTTTTTAATGGTATCGTCGAGGCGCGGCGAAACGACTTCCGAAATTTTTTCAAGCGTCATATCGGGGCGGAGCAGGTCGACGAAGAAATTTTTAGCGGCCTCGACCAAATCGGCGACCATTTCGATTTTCTTTTCCAATGCCATTTCAATTCACCTCGCTCAAACGCTAAGCTCAAGTTCTTTTTCGTAACGGGCGGTAACGTCGCTTTCTTTGGCGGTCAAGCCCTCTTTAGCCCACGCGGGCACTTCGGATTCGTCGATTTCGCGGACGGTCGTTTTCTCGACCCATTTGCCATTCTCTTTGTAGTAAAGTCTATGGACGAGCCGCATGACGTTGCCTTCGACGCTGGAGAAAAGTTTCGCGGCATAATCAACAATGCCAGTTTCTTTGAGCGCGGTTTGGAGCTTCGGCAGGAATTCTTTGAGCCAGCCTTCAATCTCTTGCCAATTCGCTACGACCAAATAGCCGCCGACGAGTGCTCCCAAGCCAATCAAAATCGGAATCATTTTGCAATCACTCCCATTAAAAATTTGTGCTTATTCTAAACCAAAATTTTCAATACGTCAAAGGGTCTTCGCTTTATCTGTACAGAAATTAATTTTCAAATTTCAGTCATCAACGACGATATGCTAACAACAGCGAGCGACAAGGATAAAGCTGTTGACATAAATTCAACCGTCAATTATTATACGTCGGACGGAATCACTGACCTTCATTTAATATCAAAGGCACAACTCAAACCGTCAGCGACTTAGTTAAATAAAATTGAATATTGGGGGAGCTTGCAGACAGGCTGAGAGGAAGTTAGGCACTTCGACCCGCGAACCTGATTCGGATAATGCCGACGTAGGAAAGAATTTGAATTAAAAGGGAAGGCTTCCGAATTTGGAGACCTTCCCTTAAATTTTTTGGAGGTGGCTTTATGCACGATTCGACGAAACGATTGACATTGGCGGCGGTCTTGACGGCAATAGCGGTCGTCGGCAGTTTTTTATCCTTCCCGATTCTTGGCAGTCGTTGCGCGCCAGTTCAACACATGGTCAACGTCTTTTGCGCAGTGCTCTTAGGCTGGCGATACGGATTGGGCGCGGCGTTTACAGCGAGTTTGCTTAGAAATCTTTTGGGCTTGGGTACAATCTTTGCATTTCCAGGAAGTATGTTCGGAGCATTTTTAAGCGGTATCGTCTACGCACGGACGAAAAATATTTTGCTGACGGTTTTGGCGGAGGCGGTTGGCACAGGGATAATCGGCGGGCTTGCGGCGTACCCGATAGCAATATTTATTCTGGGACAAAACGCAGGCGACGTGGCGTTTTATTTCTACGTCACACCGTTTTTAATATCGACAGTCTGCGGCGCGATTTTAGCGGGGATTGTCGTCAAACAGTTCAAAAAATTTTTGGAGGGATAAGTTATGGCAACACAAATGCAAATGGCTCGTGAGGGGAAAATCTCTGACGCAATGAAAATCGTAGCGGAGGCGGAGAAAATCCCCGTCGAAAAAATTCGCGAGGGCGTCGCGCAAGGCGTCATTGCAATCTGCGCTAATGTAAATCATAAAAATTTAAAACCGTGCGGAGTGGGCGCGGGTCTTCGCACGAAAGTAAACGCCAATATCGGCACAAGCTCAACCTTCCCCGACATCGCGCCCGAACTTTTGAAACTGGACGAGGCAATTAAATGCGGTGCGGATTCTGTAATGGATTTGAGCACGGGCAATAACATTGACCTTTCGCGGCGGAAAATTATTGAGCACTCGTCGATAATGGTCGGCACGGTTCCGATTTATCAGGCGACGGTCGAGGCGATTAAAAATCACGGCGCGATTGTCGCGATGACTGAAGATGATTTGCTCCGGACGATTGAGGCGCAAGCTAAGGACGGCGCGGACTTTATGACGTTGCATTGTGGAGTAACGCGCTCGGCTATTGAAAAACTCCGGACGCAACGTCGCGAAATGGATATAGTAAGTCGCGGCGGAAGTTTCATCGCGGGCTGGATTCTCCACAACGAAAAAGAAAATCCGCTCTTTGAACGCTACGACGATATTTTGGACATCTGCGCCAAACACGACGTGACGATAAGTCTTGGTGACGGCATGAGACCTGGTTGCATAGCCGACGCGACCGACCGCGCTCAACTTACCGAGCTGATAACTTTAGGCGATTTGGTAGACCGCGCTTGGCGACGCGGCGTGCAAGTTATGGTTGAGGGGCCCGGCCATGTTCCCTACGACCAGATTGAAGCCAACATGAAATTGCAAAAGAGACTTTGCCGCAATGCGCCGTTTTATGTTCTTGGACCGCTTGTGACGGACATTGCGCCGGGCTACGACCATATCACGGCGGCGATTGGCGGAACGTTAGCAGCGGTGAGTGGCGCGGACTTTTTGTGTTACGTGACGCCCGCCGAACATCTTTGCCTGCCGACGATTGAGGACGTGCACGACGGGGTTATTGTGTCGAGGATAGCGGCTCATGCGGCCGACTTGGTTAAGGGCGTTAAAGGTGCTCGCGATTGGGATTTGAAAATGGCGCGCGCCCGAAAAGTTTTGGATTGGGACGAGCAATTAAGCCTTGCGATTGACCCCGACCTGGCTAGGAAAAAACGCGGCGCGAGGAATAAAGCGGGCGAGACGGCTTGCAGTATGTGCGGCGAATATTGCGCGGTTAAAATCGTCGGGAAATATTTTGATTCTCCGGTCTTCCCGTGCGTCGATTAACTTTCTCAGTATCTGCTTGCTTTTCAACGTGCTGTTAGTTATAATCATGAAAACACGTTGAAAAGGAGTGGGACTTTTGCCGACAAGAATAATTGACTTGGCAGCGAAGTCGGAGGAGATACAGGAAAATGAATTGCCGGTCGCGCTGATTTACTTAGGGGAGCGAGCACCTGTCCGCGATTGGCAAGAATTATTTTTCGTTGCTGTCAAATGTCTTTATACAGAATTCCCCGACACGATTAACAGTTTATGTAGCACCGACCCAACACGGATACTTTTTTTGCGGACAAATACAATCGGCATGGAACGCCCGATGAGAATCGCGCCTATAATTTATCTGGAAACGAAACGCACTCCCAATCAGATTGTCAAGGCGATTAAATTTATTTTCAGCCGCGCAGGCGTCCACAATGTCAAAATGCAAATCGAAATTTACGAGACCGCCTACCCCAAAGATGATTACGCATTACGCATTACGAATTACGAATTGCCTTCCAAATTGCCTTCAAAGCCGGTGTTGCATCTCAACCAGACGATTGAGGAAATGTTAGCGGCTCTCGACGCAATGGAGATTAAGCCGCAAAAACATTCCAAAGTTGTCTTGCCGCACGCGACACATGGTCGAGCCGAGCCGCAAGTTTTCGGGAATTTATTTTTCATTTTGGAGGGCGAACGGCATGGCCCCTTTGCTAACGAAAAAAATCGTTACGTCGCGTTGATGCAGTGCCTTGCCGAACTTTACCCATACCAGATTTTGAAAGAAGCCGGGCACCACATTAACAGCCAACACCGCTTGACTTTGATGAAGGGCGGCAGTTATTTATATTTCCGCGAGCCCGTCGAGTTGCCGAATAATTTGTTCATCGACAAAGATTTTCCCGATAGAATTCTTGTCGAGAATGAGCGATATTATTTGGCGCGTTGCGGGCTTTATTTTGAAAGCGTCATGTTCAACGGCTAAAGATAATTGTAAATAAAAATAACCCCACTCCGCGCAGAGCAGGGCTATTTTTAATTAGGAATGCTTAATGCGTAATGCGCAATGATAAAAATGGTTTTTTAATTACGCATTATGAATTACGAATTACGCATTATTAAAGGTGCGGACCTGCCGCGACGAGGGCTTTACCTGCCGCGTTGTATTCGTATTTCTTGAAGTTCTTGATAAAGCGGCTCGCCAAATCCTTAGCCTTTCTATCCCATTCGGTCGGGTCGGAATAGGTGTTGCGCGGGTCAAGAATTTCAGTCGCGACGCCTTCAAGGACTGTCGGAACTTCAAGGTCGAAGATAGCAATTTTCTTAGTCGGAGCATTTTTAATCGCGCCGCCCAAAATCGCGTCGATAATGCCGCGAGTGTCTTTAATAGAAATGCGTTTGCCGGTGCCATTCCAGCCGGTGTTGACGAGGTAAGCTTTCGCGCCGCTCTTTTCCATGCGCTTGACGAGTTCTTCGGCGTACTTAGTCGGGTGCAGTTCGAGGAAGGCTTGACCGAAACACGCGCTGAAAGTCGGAGTGGGCTCGGTAATTCCGCGCTCGGTGCCAGCAAGTTTGGCAGTAAAGCCGCTGAGGAAATAATATTTTGTCTGTTCGGAAGTCAGAATCGAGACGGGCGGCAATACGCCGAAAGCGTCCGCGCTGAGGAAGATAACCGACTGCGCGGCGGGACCGTGACTATCGGGGCGCACGATATTTTTAATGTGATAAATCGGGTAGCTGACGCGGGTATTTTCCGTTACGGATTTGTCGGAGAAATCGATTTTGCCGTTCTTGTCGACGGTGACATTTTCGAGCAGAGCATCGCGGCGAATCGCGTTATAAATATCGGGTTCGGATTCTTTGTCGAGGTTGATAACTTTTGCATAGCAACCGCCCTCGAAATTGAAAACGCCGGTATCGTCCCAGCCGTGTTCGTCGTCGCCAATAAGTAAGCGTTTCGGGTCGGTAGAAAGGGTCGTTTTGCCCGTGCCGCTAAGCCCGAAGAATATCGCGGTGTTCTCGCCGTTCATGTCGGTATTGGCGGAGCAGTGCATAGCGGCAATTCCCTTGAGCGGCAAGAAGTAATTCATCATGCTGAAGAGACCCTTTTTCATTTCGCCGCCGTACCAAGTATTCAGAATGACTTGTTCCTTGTCGGTGATGTTGAAGACGGTAGCCGTTTCGGAATTGAGACCGAGTTCCTTCCAGTTAGTGACTTTCGCTTTGGAGGCGTTGAAAACTACGAAGTCGGGTTCTTGGTCGAATTCTTCTTGATTCTTCGGGCGAATGAACATGTTGGTAACGAAATGCGCTTGCCACGCAACTTCCATGATGAAACGAATTTTCATGCGGGTATCTTTGTGAGTGCCGCAGAAGCCGTCAACGACGAAAAGGCGTTTATTGGAGAGTTCCTCTATTGCCATTTTCTTGAGAGCTTTCCAAGACTCAACGGAGCATTTTTTATTGTCGTTTTTGTACTCGTCACTCGTCCACCAAATTTCGCCGGGCGCACCTTCCTTAGTCGTGTCGTCGTAAACAATGAACTTATCCTTCGGCGAACGACCAGTATAAATGCCAGTCATAACATTCAATGCGCCAAGTTCCGTTTCTTGTGCGACATCGTAGCCGGTAAGTTCAGGGCGCGTTTCTTCGTTGAAAAGTACTTCGTATGTCGGATTATAAATAACTTCCTTCACACCAGTGATTCCATATTTGCTCAAATCTAGCATCGGCATAAAATCTACCTCCAAAAATAAATTTAGTTAATGATAAGCTTTTGCGCTTTAATTGTCAAATAAAAAATTGACGCACGCTTGTATTGATTTGGCAATAGCTCCCGCCGCCCTTCGCGATAAAAAAATCCCCTGCGCTTTGCAAGGGAAAAAGAAAAGGAGTTTTTATTAGAACTCATAGTAGTCGAGCGATTTGATTGCAAATTTTTCAGCTTTCGGAATGAAGACGATATTTTGAGATTCCGGCTGCGGATAGACACGAGTAGACATAACTTCGGAACCGTCGTTGATGAAAATTTCAATCGCGGACTTGTCGAGGAAAATGCGGAACTTGAGGATATTGTCGAAGGGTTGCAGAATGACTTTGCGAACGCCTTTGCCGCCCTCAATCGTCTGGTCGCGGTTAAGCTCAATAACGGGCTTGCCCTCTTCGAGGTAGTACTTGACGACGGTTTTATCGTCCTTGCGATTCGAGAAGAGCTCAAACTCGAAGTTGTTGCCCGAAGCGTTAACGTCGACATCAAAGAGCAATTCACCGCAAGTACCTTTAACGCCGTCAAGCGTCGTTTCCTTATCGAGCGCAAGGTCTGTGAAGTGAACGCCTTCGCCGCGCATACATTCGAGTTCTTTGGGCGGAATGGTATAAACTCTGCCGTCTTCTCTCAACTGGAGTTCGCGCGGAATAGTGAGCATAGTTGCCCAGCCGTCAGCCTGTTCGGGGAAGGGACTTTGCCACGCAGCCATCCAAGCAATAATGAAGTAGCGACCTTCAGGATTTTTCATCATTGTTGTTGCGTAGAAGTCGAAGCCGTGATCGAAGGTAAAGAACTCGCCGTGGTCGTAAATGCCAGTTTCGTAATTGAGCTTGCCAATCATGTAGCCGGCTTGGTGGATATTGTGGAACATGTAGCCTTTAGGCGGGACGTGTTGCGGCGAAATAATCATGACGTAAGTATCGCCGAAATGCGCAAAGCCTGGGCACTCCCACATAGTACCTTCGGAATAGTCCGGTTTGGAAATGGCCGCGACGGATTTAAATTTCCAGTCGAAGAAGTTTTCGGAATCAAACAGGACAATTTGCGTGCGGGAGCGGTCGTGAATTCTGTTACCAATCGCGCAGTAATATTTGCCGTCGTGATCCCAAATTTTAGGATCGCGGAAGTCGATATTGGCAATAATCGGGTGATCGTTCGGAATGTCAATGACGGGATTTTTTTCGTACTTCGTGAAGTTGATGCCGTCTTCGGAATAGGCGAAGCACTGACGCTCAGTGACATTGCCGCCGCCGGAACTGCCGGAAGGATTGTAGCCGGAAGGATTTTCGGCGGAAGAATTGACGCCGCCCGGACCGTTGAATCTTTGCGACGTGTACATAAGCCAGAGTTTGCCTTCAAACTCGTAGCCGCAGCCGCTGAAGCAGCCGTCCCAGTCGTACCATTCGTGACCTTCGGAAAATGCGCCGGGCGTAATGGCAATCGGTTGATGTTCCCAGTGGCAAAGGTCTGTGCTCGTGGAGTGACCCCAATGCATGGGACCCCAGTTCACCGAATACGGGTGATGCTGATAGAAAATGTGATATTGGCCTTTGTAGTAGGAAAAGCCATTCGGGTCGTTGAGCCAGCCAACCGGCGGCGCGACGTGATACTTCGGATACCATTTTGACTCTTGACACTTTTTAGCTTGTTCAGGGTCTAATTTTTTGTCTAACATCCTTAACCCACCTCCGTCGTTAATTTTAAATTAGCACGGGCTTAAAGTCAACTGAATTCAAAATTTTTTGATACTATGCAACGAAAATTTATTTTGATATAATGCAGGAAAAATTTTACATTGGGGGAAAAAGGCATTGAGGAAAATTTTTCTCGTTTTGCTAGTGCTAATGATTTTGACTTCGACAGCGTTGGCGCAGAATAAAAAAATTTTGTACGTGCCGATTGACGACCGCCCTTGCAACTTAATTCAAGTCGTGCAAGTGGCGGAGAAGCTCGGCTACGAACTTTTGACGCCGCCCGAAGGAATCATCGGTACCAAAGGATTCAACGGCGACCCCGATAAGATGTGGGCTTGGGTAGAGGAAAACGCCGCGCAAGTTGATATGGCTGTCTTGTCGACCGACTCGCTGATTTATGGAAGTTTAGTTGCCTCGCGACTTCACGACTTGTCCGCGCAGACGATTTTAGAACGGGCGCAACGTTTTAAGACCTTCCACGAAAAATTTTCCTACTTGCCGATTTACGCTTTTGGGACGATTATGAGGACGCCGCGTTCAGCAAGTGCCTCAAGTATCGAGCCGGAATATTACAAGGCTTATGGTACGAAATTTTTCCAGTACACCGCGCTTCTTGACAAGCAGGAAATGGGCTTGCTTAAAGGCGGCGACAGTCGCGCTTTGAAGAAATTAGAAGCCGAAATCCCTGCAGAATATCTCGACGACTGGCTCAAACGCCGCGCTAAAAATTCTGACGCCAATGAACTTTTTGTCAAGTACACGCGGGAAGGCGTCTTCGATTACTTCTTGCTTGGTTGCGACGATAGCGCGATGTATTCTCAGACGCATCGCGAAAGCCGCAAGCTTACCGAACTTGCAAGCGATATGGGCAAAACGCTTATTCAAGTCACGTCGGGCGCGGACGAACTCGGCATGTTGATGATTGCTCGCGCTATCAATCGCGACAGAGACCAAAGACCGTTTGTCAGCGTCATGTACAACGCGGGCAAAGGCGCGGAAACTTTTCCGACTTACAGCAACGAGCCGATTGGCATTTCAGTTGACGCGGCGATAATTGCTGTTGGCGGCTTGAGGATTCCGGCTCACGAACGCGCCGACATTGTCCTTTTAGTCAACACTCGCGAGGACGGCAAAACTTTCGAGGCGGCCGACGCCAAACGGAATAAAATCAAACTGCGCGGCGACATCAAAACATTTATGGAGCCGGTGAAAAATTTTGTGGCGCAAGGTTATCCGGTCGCGATTGCTGACATATCTTTTGCCAACGGAGCGGACAATTCGCTAATGAATCAGCTCAAAGTCAACGATTTACAATATAGAATCAAAGCTTACGGCGGCTGGAATACCGCGACCAATTCGAGCGGTTTTCTAATCGGCGCGAGCGTCCTGACAAAGTTTATGACTGACAAAGACATTGCCGAACTTTTGACGACGCGCTACCTTGACGATTGGGCTTATCAAGCGAATGTTCGTCAAGAAATTGTCGGGGCGAGTTACGGCTTGCCAGGCGAGGGGACTCCTTCGGATTTGAAAGACAAACTCCCACCACTGGAAAAACTTCTTAACGAGAGGATGAGAGCATTTGCCGCCGAGAATTTGCGCTTGCCGAGTCGGTGGCACCTTGAGGACTTACGGTTCAACCTACCGTGGAAAAGAACTTTTGAATGCGAACCGCAATTTAAGTTGATAGGTTAATAGGTTAATAGGTGGATAGGTGGATAGAAATCTAACAACCTAACCACCTAACAACCTAATAACCTATCATGCGGCAGTAATTTTTGAATGCATGTTTTAAGGAAAGGTTTTGTTCAAATGGAAAGGGGCACGATTGATGTGTTCAAAAAATTTAAACTGCCGCGCTTTTCGAGACGAGGTCGGCAAAGGCAACGCGGGCAACTCGTCCTGCTTTACGCCCTATTTGTTCCGCTAATATTCTTCTTTGTCGGATTAACCTTCGACCTAAGTTGGTATTATCTCAACGTCTCGCGAATGCAAAACGCGGCCGACGCAGCAGCAGTCGCCGGAGCTCAAACGCTTATCGGCGAAGACGGCAGCCTGTCCTATTGCATGGGCAAATCTTTCGTCAAAGGCTACGACGGCAAAAATGTTAAGGAATCTTATCAAAATACCTCATTCGGCGATAGGACTGCCAAAACTTACGTCGGGAAAAACCTTGCCAAAGGTAATACCGATTGGAACGACAACACGATAATCGACTTGTGGACTAAAAACGAATTGTCCTTTGATAGCTTGCTTTTGAGCGAGGCTAATGACACAGGAACCTTATACTATCACGTTATGCTTGAGGAAGAAGTGCCGCATATGTTCCTGAGCGGACTCAGCGAGCGGTTCCCGATGAATGCTAAAGTTTCTTCCGTCGTCATGATAAATCAATACATGAAGGGCTACGACTTTTTCGAGCAAATGAAGTCCCTTGAAAAAAGGCAAACCTCTTCGAGCTTTGACAACGTTAAAAAGAAAAATACCAAATCAAATGATGAAGAAACCGTCGCGGCGGCAAAAGAACGTAGCGTTCTGACAGAAATTGTTCTCGATGAAAATAACCACCGTCAAGTTGAAATTTTTAATCTCTCGGATAAAGACGAGCTGAAGAAAACTTTTGATACGCAGAAAATTTTTAACAGCTTGTTTATAGGTACTCAATCAATCAGCAATAACAAAGATTCTAGGGCAATCCATAGGATAATAAATATCGATACAGTTTATCCTGTCCGCGATGATAATTTCTACAGTGATTATAAAGTTTTGTCAAAGGTACGCGAGGATAATCCCGCCTACGACGACATGAGCGACAACGAATTGATAAGCGCGCTCGCTAAAGATTCTTTCGACCCGCTGTTCATTCGCATTGAGAGCGAAGCAGCAAAAGACCGCCTCCGCCAAGTTATTATCAATGTGAACGTCTCAAACATGAACGAAATGACCGACCGCCCGATTTTCATATTTTATGAGGGCGACGTCAACGGCAATTCTTTCCCCGTAATCGTGAATCTCAACGCGGACTTTCGCGGCGTCATCTTCGCGCCAAATAGCCCCGTCGTCATAAACGGCAACGATTATACTTTTCAAGGTTTCGTCATTGCGGACAGTTACGTCGAGTTGGTGACCGAAGACGACGATGACAATTATTATCCTATCCGAGACGAACACGAAAATCTTATTTATGTCGACTATTACGGCAATGTTCAGTATAAAAATCAAACTATCACGCCGACAGCAAAAGCTTACAACCTTTTCCAAACGAAATTTGATTCCTTCGAGCTTGTCAAGTTCGATACTTACAAGCCGGATAAGAAAAATATTTTCTTCACGACCGAAGAGGCCAAAGCGATAAATAAGCCGGATATAGCAACTTAGAAAAAAATCCCCTTCCAAATCGGAGGGGGATTTTTTAATTAGGAATTCGTAATGCCTAATGCGTAATTAAAACCAAAATCATTACGAATTACGCATTGCCTTTCTTATGGCAACGTGAATTTTATTTTGTTGACGCCGCTTGAGTACTCGTGGGAATAATTTTTAGTCATACTTTTTAGAATCGTCGCGCCGAGATGTTCTTCGTCGAACTCGTCAGGAATTTTTTCGAGCGGATTATACGACTTGCCCGCGCAAGAAAATTTTATCCCAATGCCGCTGTCAACTTCCGAGTATGTCACGTCGATTGAAATTTTAACGTCGTCCGCGCAGGCGTTGTTCAACATCTCGTAAATCAATTCCTCGCAGCAGAGTTGCAATCGATTCGTCCGGCGAACACTCAAGCCGTATTTCTCCGCGAAGGTCTGAATGCCGCCCTGCATCTGCATTAGGTCGAAGTGCCGCTCGGAAATTTCGTAGCTGAAATATTTTTGCTTGTGGATAAAGGCGACGGTCTTTGGGCGTTTAGGCGCGTCGAAAATTTCTTTGGGCGTGCCCTGCTCGTAAATCTCGCCGTCCGCGAAAAATAAAATCCTCGTTGCGACTTCGCGGGCAAAATTCATCTCGTGCGTTACGATTATCATTGTCAGATTTTGTTTGGCCAGCATTCTTATAACCGCTAAGACTTCGCCGACCATGGTCGGGTCAAGTGCGCTTGTCGGCTCGTCGAAGAGAATTACTTTCGGGTTCATCATCAAGCTTCGGCAAATCGCGATGCGTTGTTGCTGACCGCCCGATAAAAATTCAGGATAAGCCTCCGCCTTTGATGTCAAGCCGACCTGTTCGAGTAGCTCCATTGCCTTTTCGCGAGCCGCATCCTTTGTCATGCCCAAAAGTTTTATCGGCGCGACAGTCAAATTTTCCATAACGTTCATGTGCGTGAACAGATTAAATTTCTGCCAGACCATGCCCATGCTCCGCCGAATTTTATCTATGTCGACGCCGGGCGCAGTCATCTCTTGTCCGTCGACGAAAATTTGTCCGGCGTTCGGTTTCTCCAAAAGTTCAAGGCAACGCAGGAAAACACTTTTGCCGCAACCCGACCCGCCAATTATCGCTATGCGCTCGCCCTCCTCGACCGTCAAATCAATGCCGCGCAAAACTTCCAGCGCGTCGAACGATTTCTTCAGCCCGCGAACTTCTATAACACTCATCAACAAACCTCCGATAATTTTTCAAGCTTGCGCTCGCAGAAAGTTACGGGCGTCAAGTCCAGCTCGCGAACAAATTTCAAAGCGCGCTCAAAATAATTCCCGACCGCCGCGACTCTGTGAGCGTCCGAACCAAGCGTCACGAATCGCCCGCCCAGCTCACGATATTTTTTGTAGACAGGAACCAATTCCTCAACCGCACGCGATTTATCAAAGCGGCGCGTGTTCAACTCCAAAACCTTCCCGCGCTCGACCACGATTTTTAAAACCGCGTCAATCTCCGCCGCAAATGTCGCGTAATCAATTTCGGGATTGTCATAGGGCGCGGTGCGGCAAATGTAATCGATATGCCCCAGCGCGTTGAAGTCCGCTACCGAAATCTCCTGCGCCATCTGCTCAAAATATTTCCGGTAAGCCGTCGCCTTGTCCTTGTCCGCGTAAAATTCGGGGTAGTAAATGTCCAAATCGTCGACAAGGTGAATCGAGCCAATCACAAAATCAAAATCCGCCCGCCCGATAAAATCAGAATTCGCCGCCCGCGCAAAACTCCTCAAACCAACCTCGACGCCCAATCGAACATTTTCCCCGCGCAGATTTTTATACTCGTCCATGTATTCGGCGGGATTAAATTCAAACTTTTTGCCGTCAATCTCAAGCCCGTAGTCAAAGTGCTCGGTGAACACCACGCCCAGATTTAAACTCCGCGCCCTGTCCAAAGCGTCGGCGGCTACCATTTCCGAATCCGCAGAAAATGCCGTGTGCATGTGTGAATCAAAAATCATTCATTTGCCTCCGATATACTCCAAATATTTTCGATACTGCCCCGCCATTATGTTCCGAATGTAATTTTCCATGTAAGCAAAATCGGGCTGGGCGCTCTCGTCGACGGGCAACATTAACTTTTCTTTTTCAAGTCGTAATAGTCTGCGTTTATAATTGTAGCTGTACTTGCCGCGAACTTTATCCGCAACCGTCGTTATGAACATGCCAACATATCTGTTGAGAAAATTCGCGTAGCCGAAGATAATATTTGTCGTGGCAATGCAATCTTCTGCTTTGTAAAATGAATATCCCATTGAGCCTTCGCCGTCACAAACAAAGGCGATAGCATTTCCGCGACTGATAAGTTTTTCAACAGGCTCTACAAAATCTAAGACGCCGTTATTGCGATTAGTCGCGCCAATGTAAGGAATGCCTTTGTCAGATTTTTTAAGTTGATTTGCTTGACTGCATTTCCCCACCTCAAGACGAAATAAATTGCTGATTAAGAACGGTCGCCAAATTTTTTCATTGAGCGGCGTTAGCGATTCGTAGGGGGGGCTTAACAACGTAATGAAGTCGCGATATTTTTGCAGTTGCTCTTCCTCAATCTTGCGCATGTAATTTTCCATGAAATTAAAATCGGGCTGGCCGCTCTCGTCGACGGGCAGAAGAATTTTTTGCCGCCGCATACGCGATTCATTAAACTTGTAACCGTAATTGTACTTATCCTTTTGCTTGCGAATGGCCGACGCCATGAAAAGATAAATATACTTGTTGCCGTCGCGGTTCTTCAAATGGAAACGCTTAACATCGTCCGAACAAAGGCAATGGTACGGGTGATAAAAACATTGGCAGACGCTGCCGTTGTAGCTGACGCTGAGAAAATTTTCGTCCGCCGATTCGTTATCGTTGCCGACAAAATTTGTGACGCCGTTATTTGAATCGCTCGCGCCGATAAAGGGAGTGTCGCCCGAAATCATTTCTGCTTTAGTCAGACGTTTGCCAGGTAGAATGTCAAAAATTTCCTCGATAAAGAATGTCCGCCAAATTTTATCAGTCAATGTCGTCGTCATCGTCGTGGTGGTGGTGAACAATTTCATTGCCGCGAATATCTTTGATAGCTTGGGCAACGTCCTTTGCGCCGTAGACCGCCGAGCCCGCGACTAAAACATTTGCGCCGGCCTCGCGCACGTCTAACGAAGTTTCAGCGTTAATGCCGCCGTCAACCTCAATGTCGCAAGTCGTCTCCATTTCCTCAATCATGTGGTAGAGCATGTGAATTTTGCCGAGCATCGACTCGATAAATTTCTGCCCGCCGTAGCCCGGATTGACCGTCATAATTAAAACCATGTCGGCATCTTCGACGAGCTCTTCGACGGCACTAAGCGACGTTCCAGGATTTAGTGCGACGCCCGCTTTGCAACCTAGCTCGTGAATTTTTTGTATAACGCGGTGTGGGTGCTTAGTCGCCTCGACGTGGAAAGTTATAATATCCGCGCCGGCTTTAGCGAAACTTTCAATTTGGGTTTCGGGGTGCTCAACCATCAAGTGAACGTCCAAAACCGCGTCGGTGATTTTGCGCAAGCTCTTTACGACGCCCGCCCCGATTGTAATTTCG
Source organism: uncultured Selenomonadales bacterium (assembly GCA_947307055.1). Classification (GTDB taxonomy): domain Bacteria; phylum Bacillota; class Negativicutes; order Selenomonadales; family Selenomonadaceae; genus Quinella. The sequence continues at coordinate 45,356 of CAMZHX010000002.1, forward strand.
GGAACAAAAGTTCCGTCCATAACGTCGACGTGAACATATTCCGCGCCCGCGTCCGTAACCTTCTTAACCTCGTCTGCAAGGTGCGCGAAGTCCGCCGAGAGTATCGACGGAGCCATAATTGTTGACATAAGTTTTAGCCTCCTATTTTGACGTAATTATATTCTTAAAAATTTAACCCCTCTTAAAGGGGATTTTTGATTATTTCACAAATAATAAACATGTCAATCACCGTATATATTATAACACAATAGCTAACACTGGGCAAGCATGAATTGGGATTGCGCAAAAGTAAGTTACTCGGCAAAAAAATTTTTCATTATTTCTTCCGCGTTTAATTCTAGGATTTCACAAATTTTTTCTATCTCGCTACGATAAAAATCGCTCTGTCCTGAAATTTTTCGCGAAAGTGTTGCAGGGTCAATGTTTAATGCTTTAGCGACTTCAGAGGCATTTTTACCCTTTCGCGCCATAGCCGCTCGGAATTCATTTTTCTTAAACATGTGAGTTCCTTTCAGAAAAATTATTTACGAATCGGCAAGGAATTCTGTATCAAATCTTACGTTTAGTCGATACGTTTACGCAAATGTTTTTGTGATTATTCTAAGGTCATTGCAAAAACGCAATTAAGCCGTTATAATGTTCGCAAGGAAACTTATCAACAAACCATTTAAAAATTTTTCCCATAGAAAACAATATAAAAAAATCTGCTAAGCCCCATAGAAAACAATATAAAAAAATCTGCTAAGCGCAAATGTTGTTAATCGAATTCGCTATGTGAGCAAAATGCGTATAGAAAAACCTAAAACGTCTTTAGAAGATGTGCAATATATGAATCGAGATAAATTCAATGAGCTTGTCGAAAAAATAAGCAAGAAAATATCTCGACTAACAAATTTTAATCGAATAAATTCCAAATGAATTGAGATATTGCTAATCTTACCCGTAAGGGTTTTAAATTTTATCTTATCCGCAAGGGTTCTCTAAAGGCGTTGGTTATAGCTGACGCCTCAATTACTCAAAATCTTTATACGCACAACACACTGAAATTACAAGAAAAAATACTCGCTATTTTCAATAAAACTCTGCAGACAAAATAGTTTTGCAGACAATTGGCAGACATAAACAACAAAAAAGCTTAATTTATAGCAATTATATTAGGAGATGTTTTAATTGAAAGAACTAATGTTGGGCAACAAAGCACTTGCTCGCGGCTTATGGGAGGCGGGCGTTAAATTCGTATCGAGCTATCCTGGCACGCCTTCGACCGAGATAACTGAAGAGGCTGTCAAGTTCGACGAAATTTATTGCGAATGGGCACCGAATGAAAAAGTCGCAATGGAATCTGCATTCGGCGCGTCGTTGGCAGGTCGAAGGGCATTTTGCGGACAAAAACACGTCGGCTTGAATGTCGCGGCAGACCCGCTGTTCACGTTGAGTTATACGGGCGTCAACGCGGGCTTAGTAGCGGTCGTGGCGGACGATGCCGGTATGCACTCTTCCCAAAACGAACAAGACAGCCGCCATTACGCAATAGCCGCCAAAGTTCCCATGTTGGAGCCGTCGGACAGCGCGGAGGCTTTGAACTTCGCGAAACTTGCCTACGACATTTCGGAAGAATTCGACACGCCGGTTTTAATCAAAATGTGCACGCGAGTAGCGCACAGTCAATCGGTGGTTGAGACGGGCGAGCGCGTCGAAGTCTCAAAAGCTTACGAGAAAAATATTGCAAAGTACGTGATGATGCCAGGCAACGCTAAGAAAAGACACCCGATAGTTGAGGAGCGCACGCGCAAATTGATTGAGTACGCGGAGAAGACGCCGATAAATCGCGTAGAGGTTTCGAGCGACGAACTTGGAATAATCACGTCGTCGACTTGTTATCAGTACGTCAAGGAAGTTTTCGGCGAAGGCGTGAGCGTCTTGAAACTTGGTATGATAAACCCGTTGCCGGTCGAGCTGATAAAAAATTTCGCGGCTAAAGTTAAACGTTTAGTCGTAGTCGAGGAGCTTGACCCGATAATCGAAACGCATGTAAAATCTCTCGGATTGCAGGTCGAAGGCTCAAAGCTTCTGCCGCGAATCGACGAGTTCAGCCAAAATCTTATCGCGCAAGCATTCGGCAAAAAAGTTTCGTCGGGCGTCAGTTTAGAAGACGCAATCCCTGCGCGGCCTCCTGTAATGTGCGCGGGCTGTCCTCATCGCGGCTTATTCTATTCGCTTAAAAAGCGCAAATGTACAGTGCTCGGCGACATCGGCTGTTACACTTTGGGAGCAGTGCCGCCGCTTTCAACGATTGAATTGACTTTGTGCATGGGCGCGAGTATTGGCGCGACGCACGGTTTTAATAAAATGTTGGGAACCGCTAGCGAGGGCAAAACGGTTGCGGTTATCGGCGATTCGACTTTTATGCATTCGGGCATGACGGGCTTGGCGAATGTCGCTTATAATCAATCGAACTCGACCGTGATAATTTTGGACAACTCGATAACCGGCATGACAGGTCACCAACAAAATCCGTCTACGGGCTTGAACATAAAGGGCGACCCTGCTGGCAAAATTGACTTGGAGGCGTTGTGCCGAGCAATGGGGATAAATCGCGTGCGCGTCGTCGACCCGTACAACCTCAAGGAGTGCGATGTTGCAATTAAGGAAGAACTTGCCGCCGCCGAGCCGAGCGTTATAATTTCGCGAAGACCTTGTGCCCTGCTCAAGACCGTTAAGCACAAACCGCCGCTCCACGTCGACAAGGATAAATGCATCGGTTGCAAGTCGTGCATGAAGATTGGCTGTCCGGCTATCAGCATGAAGGACGGCAAAGCGGTCGTCGACCAAACTCAATGTGTCGGCTGCGAAGTTTGTAGCCAACTCTGTCCGAAGGGGGCTTTTAGCCGTGACTAAAAATATAATAATTGTGGGCGTCGGCGGGCAAGGCTCGTTGCTCGCGAGTAAAATTTTGGGGCATTTGCTCCTCAACGAGGGCTTTGACGTAAAAGTTTCTGAAGTGCACGGCATGAGTCAACGCGGCGGAAGTGTCATAACTTACGTCCGTTTCGGCGACAAAGTTTATTCGCCGGTCGTCGACAAGGGCGAGGCTGACTTTATCGTCTCGTTTGAAATTTTGGAAACGGCGCGTTGGCTGGCCTATCTTAAAGACGGCGGGCAAATCGTCACGAACACACAGCAGATTGACCCAATGCCAGTCATCACGGGCGCGGCGACTTATCCTGAAAATCTCGTCGAGAAAATCCGCGCACAAGGAATCAAAATCGACGCAATGGACTGTTTGACTTTGGCGAGGCAAGCGGGCAGTCAAAAGGCAGTTAATATCGTCCTGCTCGGCAGATTATCGCATTACTTTGACATATCGGAGGCTTCGTGGCAAAATTCTTTGAAAGCGAACGTCCCACCGAAATTTTTAGAAATCAATCAAAAGGCGTTTGAACTCGGCAAGAATTTCAGCGGCTGATTGTTGCAAAAAGTTTGTGCATAGCTTATAATCAACAAAGAGATTGACAACAACATCTCGTCCACATAATCAGAAAGCGACATGACGTAAAAAAATCCCCCAGGCAGGTTCGGGTAAACCTCTTGGGGGATGCGTCGTTAGGGACGCAGTTCCGGCTCATTTTTTGAACAGTTTGCTGAGCCGATTAAGCATTAGCCAAAATTTTGGCAAGAGTTTCACGGAGGTAGTTTGAATGGGAAATTATTATCAAGAGGAAATTGAATGTGCGCCGCTTGAGAAGATAAAAGCGTTGCAAGATGATTTGTTGCCAAAACAAGTGCGTTACGTGTGGGGAAATGTCCCGTACTATCGCAAGAAAATGGAGGAGCACGGCGTCACGCCCGATGACATTCAATCGGCGGCGGATTTGCATAAGCTTCCGTTCCTGTCGAAGGCGGATTTGAAAGCGGCGTATCCTTATGGGCTGTTGGCGGTGCCGCTGAAAGATTGTGTGCGAATTCAATCGACATCGGGCACGACCGGCAAGCGCGTTATAGCCTTCTACACGCAGAGCGACCTCGACATTTGGGAAGATTGTTGCGCAAGGGCAATCTGCGCGGCGGGCGGCACTAATGAGGACGTTTGCCAAGTCTCGTACGGCTACGGACTTTTCACGGGCGGTCCCGGTCTCGACGGCGGCAGTCATAAAGTCGGCTGCTTGACCGTCCCGACCAGTTCCGGCAATACCGAGCGGCAAATTATGTTCATTTTGGACTTGCAAGCGACGATACTTTGTTGCACGCCCAGCTACGCCGCTTACATTGGCGAGACGCTCAAGGAAATGGGTTACAAGCCCGAAGATATTCCGCTTAAAGCTGGCATATTCGGTGCGGAGGCCTGGTCGGAGGAAATGCGCCGCGACATCGAAAAAACTTTGGGCATAAAGGCTTACGACATTTACGGCTTGACGGAGATTAGCGGGCCGGGCGTCGCGTTTGAGTGTTCGGAGCAAAAAGGTATGCACATTCAGGAAGACCACTTTATCGCCGAGATTATCGACCCGAACACAGGCGAAGTCCTCCCCGAAGGCTCGCAAGGAGAATTGGTTTTCACGTCGCTCGATAAAAAAGCTTTTCCGCTGATTCGCTATCGCACTCGCGACATTTGCACTTTGACCCGCGAAAAATGTTCTTGCGGCAGAACTCATGTTCGCATGACCAAGCCCAAGGGACGTTCGGACGACATGTTGATTATTCGCGGTGTCAACGTCTTCCCAAGCCAGATTGAAACCGTGCTGATGAATAACGGCTACGCGGCGAATTATCAAATTATCGTCGGGCGCGTCAATAACACCGATACTTTTGAAGTCAAGGTCGAAATGACGCCCGATATGTTTACTGATAACGTCGGCGAAGTGCAAGCGCGTAGGAAAGTTTTGGAAGACGGTTTGCGGGCGATGCTCGGCATTAAGGCGAAAGTTACTTTGGTCGCGCCCAAGTCGATTGCTCGCAGCGAGGGCAAAGCCGTCCGCGTCATCGACACGCGCAAAATTTAACGGAGGTGACTTTTAATGAGCGTCAATCAAGTTTCGGTTTTCCTTGAGAATAAAGCCGGCACGCTGAATAAATTGACTGAAGTCCTCGCGACCAACAACGTTAACATTCGCGCCTTGAGTTTGGCGGAGACTAGCGAGTTCGGAATTGTGCGCATGTTGGTCAACGACGTTTTCGAGGCGACCAATATCCTCAAGGAAAATAATTTCGTCGCGACCCTTACGCCCGTTTTAGTTTACGCAATCGAGGACAAGGCGGGCTACTTGAATAATTTGTTGAAAAGTTTCAGCGCGGCCGATGTCAATATCGAGTATATGTACGCCTTCGCGGGCAGGGAGCGCGCCTATATGATTTTCCGCGTCAACGACACTAAACAGGCTGAAGCTCTCCTCAATCGCAATGGCTTAAAATCTCTGACTCAAGAAGAAATTTCCGCTGTATAAAATTTTAATTGAACACTTGCCGAGGGCGGCTCAAAGGTTTGCTCTCGGCTCATTTTGTCTTTGGAGGTGACGTTTTGAGCAGATACAGACTGATAATCGATGACGAAAGGAAATTTTTTAGCGCGTTCGACGAGGCAAAGATAAATTTCACCGGCTGCGCTTTGAAGGACGTTGTCATCGAGCCAGAAGAAAATCTTTGGCAAATAACGATTGTCACGGATAAAACTTTCGACGAACAAACTTTGCAAACAGCTGAAGAATTTTTGCGCAATCGCTACGGAGCAAATGCCGAGTTTAAACGCAAAATCTTAGATGATTCCGTAAAGCAGGGAAATGGGAAAAGGGAAACGGGAAAAGGGAAGACTAATGGCAAGAAAATTTCGGGCGACGCTATCAAAATTATCGACGTTACCAAAGAAAATGAATCCGTCGTCATTCAAGGCGAGGTCAGCGCGGACGAAAAATTAGGCGTCAACTTGCGCGAATTCAAGAACGGTAATAGCGCAGTTACTTTTTGCGTCATCGACGACACCGACGGCATTTGCTGTAAAAAATTTTTCAAGAGCGATAAGAAAGCCGACGCCAAAAATTTTGCCGACCAACTCAAAGCGGGTAGCGTCTACAAAATTTTAGGTCTTACCAAGTACGACGATTACAATAAGGAACTCAACATTTTCGTCAACGCTATTGAACCCGTCGAAGTCGCTACCGCCGCCCGCACCGATTCCGCCGAAGTCAAGCGCGTCGAACTCCACGTTCATACGCAGATGAGCGCAATGGATGCCGTTATCCCCGTCGACAAGCTGATTAAGACCGCCGCCGATTGGAATTGGCCAGCCGTCGCGATAACTGATCACGGAGTTATTCAAGCCTTCCCAAATGCCGCGATTACCGCTGAAAAACTCGCTAAGCAGGGCAAGCATATCAAAATTATTTACGGCATGGAAGGTTATCTTGTCGGCGACGATTACAAGCAGAAATTCCCTAACCACGTCATTATCCTCGCCAAAAATAAAGTCGGGCTAGGCAATCTCTACAAGCTCGTTTCAATCAGCCAGATTAAGTACATGCACTATCGACCGCGCATTCCAAAAACTTTGCTCAGCGAATTGCGCGAAGGTTTGATAATCGGTTCGGCTTGCGAGGCGGGCGAATTAATTCGGGCAATCGTCGCGGGCAATAACGATTCAGAGCTTGAGACTATCGCGAACTTTTACGATTACTTGGAGATTCAGCCGATTCATAACAATGATTTCTTGATTCGCAGCGAAGACTTCCCGAACATAACGACCGATGAGGATTTGCGCGACATAAATCGCAAAGTCGTAGCGATTGCAAAAAAATTGGGCAAGCCGATTGTCGCGACAACTGACGCCCACTTCCTCAATCCCGAAGATGAAATTTGCCGCGCAGTCATCATGCACAACAAAAATTATGCCGATGCCGACTTGCAGCCGCCGCTGTACTTGCGCACAACTCAAGAAATGTTCGCGGAGTTCGACTACCTCGACGAGGCGACCGCTTATGAGGCAATCGTCACCAACCCGAACAAAATCGCCGACGCTATAGAATTTTTAAAGCCGATACCCGACGGGCTTTACTCGCCGCAAGTGTCGGGCGCGGAGGAGGAGATTCGCGAAACTTCTTACGCCAAAGCCCGAAAACTTTACGGGGAAAATTTGCCGCCATTAGTCGAGGCGCGTCTCGAACAGGAACTCAAGCCGATAATCGGGCACGGCTTCGCAGGACTTTATTTGATAGCTCAACGGCTCGTGAAAAAGTCAAATGATGACGGCTACCTAGTCGGCTCGCGCGGCAGTGTCGGTTCGTCATTCGTCGCGACCTTGACCGGCATAACCGAAGTTAATCCCCTGCCGCCGCATTATCGCTGTCCGAAGTGCAAGTACAGCAAATTTTTCACAAAGGGCGAAGTCGGCTGCGGCTACGACCTCAAAAACGAAATTTGCCCCGTTTGCGGTCACCCGCTCATAAAGGACGGGCACGACATACCCTTTGCAGTTTTCTTAGGCTTCGACGGCGATAAGGTGCCCGATATTGATTTGAACTTTTCGGGCGAATATCAAGCGACCGCCCATAAATATACTGAAGTTCTTTTCGGCAAGCATAACGTCTACCGCGCGGGGACTATCACGACCGTTGCCGAGAAAACTTCGTTCGGGCTTGTCAAGAGATATTTTGAAGACCGCAACTTGAAAAAGCACGCCTCGTTTATCGCGAAAATCGCGGCGGGTTGTCAAGGCGTAAAGAAGACGAGCGGTCAGCACCCCGCAGGAATTATGGTTGTGCCGCGCGATATGGATATTCACTACTTCACGCCGATTCAATATCCCGCCGATAACAAGGACGCTTCGACTACCACGACCCATTTCGATTACCACTCGATAAGCTCGCGCCTTGTTAAGCTCGACATTTTGGGGCACGTCGACCCGACTATGATTCGTATGCTCGAAAATTTAACTCACCGCGACCCGAAAACTATTCCGCTTGACGATAAGCCGACGCTAAGTTTATTTAATTCGACAAGTGCTTTGGGTGTGACGCCTCAACAACTCGGCACGAAGTCCGGGACGTATGGCTTGCCGGAATTCCGCACAGAGTTTACGCGGCAAATGATTGACGACACTAAGCCCGATTGCTTCAGCGACTTGGTTAGGATTTCGGGCTTTTCGCACGGCACCGACGTTTGGCTGGGCAACGCGCAAGATTTGATTCGGGCGGGCACTTGCAATTTGAAGAACGCCATTTCCGCCCGCGATGATATTATGATGTACTTGATTCATCACGGCGTTGACGCGCTCAAGTCGTTCAAGACTATGGAGAGCGTCCGCAAGGGCAAGGGCATTAAAGACGATGTTGTTGCCGACCTCAAGGCGCATAACGTCGAGGACTGGTACATTGACTCCTGCCAAAAGATAAAATATCTTTTCCCGCGAGCCCACGCTGTAGCTTATGTTATGATGGCTTATCGGATTGCTTATTGCAAAGTTCATTATCCGCTGGCTTACTACGCGGCGTATTTTTCAAAGCGCACTGAAGGTTTCGACGCCAACGAGGTTATCAAAGGGCAATCGTATATCAAGCGCAAGTTAGAAGAATTGGAGATGTTATCGGACGAGCGCAAGTTGGACGATAAGGAAAGCGATTTGCTTGCCGATTATCAAGTTGTCTACGAATATTTTCTGCGCGGCTTTACGTTCGAGCCGGTGAACCTTTACGAGTCGGAAGTTGAAGACTTTATCATCAAGCGGAATTCTCTGCTGATGGCGTTCAGTTCGATTCAAGGTGTCAGCCCTTTGGCGGCAAGCAATATAATTGCGGCGCGCAAGGCCGGGAAATTTTCATCGATTGACGACTTGAGGAACCGCGCAGGGATTAACAAAACTTGTATTGCGGCGTTGAAGGCGCAAGGTTGTTTGAACGACTTGGAGGAGACGAATCAAATATCGTTGTTCTAGGGAATAAGAAAAGCGACCCGCTCTTTTGAGTGAGTCGCTTTTTGTTTGAGCCGCTAAATTTATCTCTTCATGTTGACCAAAGTCTCAAGCATTTCGTCCGAAGTCGTCGTCATTTTCGAGTTGGCTTGGAAACCGCGTTGCGTGATAATCATCTCGGAGAATTCCGTTGCCAAATCGACGTTCGACATTTCAAGCGCGGAAGAAGTAACCGTCAAGCCGAAGTCGGAAACCGTCCTGATATTTGCCGCGCCGGAGTTGTTCGACTCTTGATAAATCGTCGCGCCGACCTTCATTAAGCCCGCAGAGTTCGAGAATTGCGCGACCGCAACTTGAGCCTCGTTGCGAATCAAGCCGTTCGTGTAAGTGCCCGAAATAATGCCGTTGCTGTCAACCGCCACGCTTTGAAGGACGCCCGCCGTATTGCCGTTACTGGACGGGAAAGAAGTCGTTGAGTTGGCGTATTGCGTCAAGCCGCTGAAATCCAAAACAGCTTGATTCGACCTTGCGCCGTTGCCGTCGCTGTATGCAAAGGTAATCGAGGCAGCTTCTTCGCGGCCATTGTTGACGTAAGCTCCAACGTCATTGAAATAGAGATAAGAAACGAAAGCCATTGTGCCGGTCGTCGTGGAGCCGTCGCTTTCAGTTGCTGTGTAGTTATTTGCAAAAGTTGCACTGGCAGGACCCAATTCTCCTACTCCCGGCGCGATATAAGCTCTCCAGCGATTGTTATAAACTGTATTGCCGTCAGCATCGGTGGTGCCGGTAGCGAGGGCTTCTGCGTCAGTCGGAGTGGCGTCGCCGCCTGAAGAGTTGGGGTCTTTATCTAACAAAATTGTAACTTCGTGTCTTCCGCCGAGTGAATCGTAAATTGTGGCGAGCGTCGTTATAGGTACGCTCTTGCCCACTTCATAATAACCGCTCGTAACGGTCATAGTCGTATCGTCTCTGAAAGTGATTGTCGCCGCAACAACGTTTTCGCCGTCGACGTTTACGCTGGTGACGCTGTTGTCGTCGGCGTCTCTGGTTACGACTCTGGTTTCGTCAGCCTCGCCGCTTGTTGCAAGGGTATAGGTTATGGAACTAATCATGCGCGATTCTTTATTGAGGTTGCCGTTGTAATCTATTTGAGTTGTCTCGCTTGCCTCCATAGTTTTGCCGACGGGGACAATAATATCAGTTGACGCGCCGTTAGTGTTTAAAACGCCGTCATCAGTTGCATTCCAACCTTGCACGCGAAGACCAGTACCCGCCATAACGTAATAGCCTTGCTCGTCGAACAAGAAAGAGCCGTTGCGCGTGTAGTAAGATTGATTGCCATCTTTGAGGCAGAATAAGCCGTTGCCCGCGAGCGCAAGGTCGGTATTTTTGCCAGTCGATTGCGGAGAGGAATCGGTAAAAATTAAGTCGATACTTTCGACGTTGACGCCCAAACCGACTTGGCGCGGGTTGACGCCGCCGCGAGTATCTGTTGCAGCGGAAGCCGCACTTTGCATTTGCGAGAGCATATCGGAAAAAATTGTACGGCTGCCTTTGAAACCGATTGTGTTGATATTGGCGATGTTGTTACCGATAACGTCCATGCGGTTTTGGTGCACTTTTATTCCGGAAACGCCGGAGAACAGGGAACGCATCATAAAAATCACTTCTCCTTTTCTTATCAAGCGGTCAGATTTTTTTGACTGTTCCATGTCTCAGAGATTCCTTCGAGTGTCTGACCAGTTTATTTCAAATTTTTGGTTAAGCACTTGCCTAACTTCGCTAACTATATCGAAACTTGCCGCCGTCGACTTAAATATTTTTTGAGGGTTCTCGCACCGCCAAAGAATTTCATTACGCATTACGCATTGCGCATTACGCATTGTTGTAGTATATTGACGGGCGAAACTGAAATTTGAAGGGAGAAAGATTTGTGAGGACGAATAGCTTAATCAAGTTGCTAATCTGTCTGGCGGCAATCGTGACGGTTTTTGTAGTATTTATTCGGCCGCTAGCGCATTCGATAAGACAAGGGCTAGACTTGCAAGGCGGCACGCACGTCGTCTTACAGGCGGAGGACACGGAAATTGCGCAAGTCAACGAAGACGCAATGCAGCGCGTAGTTTCGATAATGGAGCGGCGCATAAACGAATTGGGCTTGACTGAACCGATAATTCAGCGCGAGGGCGAACGGCGCGTCATAATCGAATTGCCCGGCATAAAAGACCCCGACAAGGCTATCGCGACAATCGGCAAGACGGCGATGCTTGAGTTCAAGGACGAGGAAGGCAATACGCTTTTGACGGGCACAGATTTAAAAGACGCTCAAGCCGCAATGAATCAGCAAAACGGTCAGAGCGTCGTCAATTTGGAATTCAGCGACGAGGGCGCGCAGAAATTTGCAGACGCGACTTTGGAAAATGTCGGGCGAACAATCGCAATCCTGCTTGACGGCGAAGTTTTAACAAATCCGGTCGTGCGCGAGCCGATTTTAGGCGGCAAAGCAGAAATTTCAGGTCAGCGCGACTTGGAAGAGGCGCAACATTTAGCGGTATTGTTGAGGAGCGGCGCGTTGCCCGTCAAAGTCAACATAATCGAGACGCGGACGGTTGGCCCTTCGCTCGGTCAAGATTCAAAGGACAAATCAGAATTCGCGTTCGTCATCGGAATCGCGGCGGTGTTGGTGTTTATGTTGCTATTCTATCGCCTGCCGGGCTTTATCGCGGACATCAGCTTAATGGCGTATACGCTAATGCTTTTGGGCGTGCTCAAGGGTTTGGACGCGACATTGACATTGCCTGGCGTGGCGGGAATAATTTTATCAATCGGCATGGCGGTCGACGCAAACGTTTTAATATTCGAGCACTTCAAGGAGGAATTCAGGCTGGGCAAATCGATTCGGCTTGCAATGGACGCGGGTTTTAAGCGAGCCTTCACAACAATTTTCGACTCGAACATCACGACGATAATAGCGGCGGGCGTCCTGTTCCTATTCGGCACGGGCACGATTCGCGGCTTTGCGATAACGTTAGGGCTTGGCGTGCTCTTAAGCATGTTCACCGCGATAACTTTAACGCAATTCATGTTGAAACTTTTAGTCAATGCTAAGATCGTGGAAAATCCTTCGGCGTATGGCGCGGACAGCTTTGTATTATTCAACGTTGCAGCGGAAAAGGCGGTGAAGAAATAATGCCGAGTTTTGACATAGCCGGTCGCGGCAAGATGTGGTTTATAATTTCGTTGCTGGTGATTATTCCTGGTTTGATTTCTATGGCGACGCGCGGTTTTAATTTCGGGATTGACTTCACGGGCGGAACGATTATTGATTTGAAATTTGAACAGCCGGTCGGGATTGCGCAAGTCCGCGAGAGTTTGAAACCTTTTGGGCTTGATGGCGCGACGATTCAACTTTCGGGCGCAAGCTCTGACGTTGCGACTTCGACGGACGTAATGATCCGCACGATTGATTTGGAAGAGGTTCAGCGCAAAGAGGTTATGGCGGCGATTCGCGAGAAGGTCGGAGCTTATGAAGTTCTGCGCGAGGAAAAAGTTGGCGCGATAATCGGCGGCGAATTGATTTTAAATGCGGTACTTGCGCTGGTTATTTCGTGGGTGCTCATAATTTTGTACGTCGCCTATCGCTTTGAATTCCGATTCGGACTTGCGGCGGTCGCGGCATTGGTTCACGACATTTTGATAGTGCTGGCGTTTTTTTCGTTCACGCAACGTCAAGTTGATTCGTCATTCGTGGCGGCACTCTTAACGGTCGTCGGCTACTCGATTAACGATACGATTGTTATTTTCGACCGGATACGCGAGAATCTGAAATTGCACTTCAAGCGCGGCGGCAACGTCGTCAATCTCGTCAACCGCTCGATTTATCAGACTTTGACGCGTTCGCTGTATACGGTCTTCACGTGTCTATTCACGACGTTTGCGCTGTTTTTCTTTGGCGGCGAGACCACGAAAGATTTTGCGTTCGCGCTGATAGTCGGGTTCTGTAGCGGCTGTTACTCGTCGATTTTCATAGCGGGGCCGTTGTGGCTTGAGCTTAGGAAATTTGGCGGCAAGAAGAGCAGTTAAGAATTCAGCGCGGCGAAAACATCGAGGGCGCGTTTGATAACGTCGTCAATGTCGTAGTAGCGATACTCGGCGAGGCGACCGACCGGCGTAATGTTTTTGAATCGCGCAAGCTCGGCGGAATATTTTTCGTAAGCGGCTCGCGCCTCGTCGGTGAAAATCGGGTAGTAAGGCTCGTTTTGTCCCGCGACGTAGTCTTGAGGAATCTCCCTTAAAATTGTCGTGCGCTCGGACTTCGCAGGGTGAATATTTTTGAATTCGGTAATGCGCGTGAAGGCGTAATTATTCGGGTAGTTGACGACCGGAGCCGATTGGAAATTTTCGGCGTCGACCGTCATGAATTTCATATCGAGACTACGATAGGGAAGCTCGCCGAATTTTTTATCAAAGAGCTCGTCAAGCTGACCGGTGTAAATCAGTTGACCTTTGAATCTTTTTCTGAACAACTTAATCTTGTCATCGTGCAAAGCCATTACATCATGAAAATCTGTGTTGAGCAGAAGTTTGATATTTTTATGGTCGAGCATGTTTTCGACAAGTTTTGTGTAGCCGAAGCGCGGCATAGCTTGAAAGCGGTCGCTGAAATATCTATCGTCGCGCCCGATTAGAACTGGTACGCGAGCCGTCACCGCGCCGGAAATTTTATCGGGCGAAAGTCCCCATTGCTTTTCGGAGTAGTGCAGGAAAATTTTCTCGTAAATAAAATCCGCTAAGAACTGCAAGTCAGTATCGGCGGATTTTTTCAACTCCAGAATCGGAATCTTCTTGCCGTACTCGAAATTCCGGAGCAACGTCGCTTCCAACTTGTCAGCCAAATTTGGCGGGAAAACTTTATGCAGCGTATTGAAGTTGAACGGAATCGGGACTGGCTTGCCGTCAATGACCGCCTCGACCCTGTGGAAATACAAATGCCACTCGGTAAAGCGCGACAGATAATTCCAAACTTCCGGATAATCGGTGTGGAAAAGGTGCGGGCCGTACTTGTGAATTAAAATTCCGTTCGCGTCGACCTCGTCATAGCAATTCCCCGCGACATGCCGCCGCCGCTCAATCAATAAAACTTTTTTGCCACTCGACGCGAACCGCTCCGCCATAACCGAGCCAGCTATACCCGCGCCAATTATTACCACGTCAAACATTTAATCTAATTCCTCCTCTAATGTTTCAATCAAAAAGCTAACGGGTCTGAAGCCGTCGTTACAAGACAACATTGCCGACTTCGGATTTTTCATCCAGCCCGAATAAAAATTCTCCGCGCCATGCGACAGAGCTAGCACAAACGGCGACAACGTCTCCCACGCACTCAAGCAAAAATTTTCGGGACGCTCCCAGCCGTTTGCGATGAAAATTTGCCCCTCGACCATGTCGCAAGCATTTTCAATCGGATTTTCGTAGCGCGCAATCAAATCGTCGTAACGCGCCTTCCGAATCACCGTAATTTTAACTTTCTTCATATCAATCCTCGTATCTTTGCAAAAAATTTCGCCTTCCACAACCGGAACTTAAATTCCGTCAAACCGAAGCGCGGCTTGCGAATGTTCACGCGATAAAGTTCGTAGGGATTGGTCGCCAAAGTGTTCAAGCCCGCCGCGCCCGTCACCGCCGTTAAATATTCTTCCTCGCGCAAAATTTCTTCAAGCTCCGAATTGAATTCGCCATTCGGGTAGGACAAGCTGTAAATCGTCGCGAGCCCGCTCCACTCCAAAAAAATTTTCGATTCGCGTATCTGCCGCCGTTGAAATTCTTTGTCGTATGCTGTCAGCGGCAAATGATCAGCCGTATGCGAACCGATTTCAATCCCGCGCCGTTGCATGTCCTTGAGTTCGTCGAGCTTGAGGTAATTTTTTTTGCCCAGCTCGTTCGTTATCACGTAGACGACCGCCGTCATGTTGTGCGCCTCCAAAATCGGCAGCATTACTTTATAATTATCCGCGTAGCCGTCGTCGAAAGTCAGCACAATCGGTTTATCGGGCAAATTCCCTTTGCCATGCACCACCCGCATAAAATCTTGCAAAGTTATCGTCGTGTAGCCTTCGGCTTGAAGATAATCCAACTGCGTGATAAAATCCGCGGGCGGCACATTGTACATTTCAAAATCGGGGTCAAGCGGCTCGTCGGTCACTTGATGATATTCCAAAATCGGGAAGCCTTCCGGCTCCGGCAACAAAAAAATTATCGCGGCAAAAATCGCGCTTAAAATCAAAATCGTGCCGCCAATGATTCGCAAAGTGCTCACCTCCAAATTTATTTTATCACGGCGATAAATTGTTGCCAAAAAGTTTTTTTCAAAGGAGTTTTTCAACTTGAAAGCATTCGACAAACTTCAAAGCATCGGCAAGGCGTTAATGTTGCCGGTAGCGGTTTTGCCGGCGGCGGCGATATTCTTGCGATTCGGCTCGCCCGACTTGCTTAACATTGCGTTCGTCGAGAAGGCGGGCGGCGCAATTTTCGATAACCTGCCGATAATTTTTGCTATCGGTATCGCATTCGGCTTGGCGAAAGATACGAATAACAACGGTTCGGCAGGACTTGCGGGTTTTGTATGTTATGCCGTGCTCACTACGTCTTTGAAATCGCTCAACGCGGAAATTAACATGGGCGTTTTCGCGGGGATTATCAGCGGCTTGACGACGGGCTTTTTATACAATCGCTTTTACAAAGTCAAGCTGCCAGAGTTCTTGGGATTTTTTGGCGGGCGGAGATTCGTCCCGATTATGACTTCGCTCGCGGCGATTATCCTTGCGCTAATTTTGTCGCTCATATGGCCGCCGATTCAAGACGTGATTAACGCAGTCGGCGAGCTGATTATAAGTTCGTGCGGCGTCGGCACATTTATTTATGGCGTGCTCAATCGTTTGCTGATACCCTTCGGACTGCACCACATAATCAACAACTTAATATATTTTATCTTTGGCGAGTGGACAAATCCTGCGACGGGCGAAATTATACACGGCGACTTGACGAGATTTTTTGCGGGCGACCCGACGGCAGGGATTTTTATGTCGGGTGGCTTCCCGATTTTTATGTTCGGATTACCGGCGGTAGCATTGGCGATGTATCGCACAGCCAAGCCGGAAAATCGCTCAAAAATCACGGGGGCATTGGCGTCAATGGCACTCGCCTCATTTTTGACGGGAATAACCGAGCCGCTTGAATTTTCGTTTATGTTCCTTGCGCCGATGCTTTATCTTGTCCACGCGATTTTAATGGGCGCGGCAATGTGGATTTGTTGCGAGCTTGGGATTTTAGTCGGTTGCGGTTTTTCGCCGAGCTTTATCGATTTGATTTTGAGTTGGGGAATTTCGACGCGCCCCGCGATGGTTATCCCTGTCGGTTTGGCGTTCGGCGCGATTTATTATTTTATATTCAGTTGGGCGATTGTGCGATTTAATTTGCCGACGCTCGGTCGTTACGACGAAGAAACTTCGGCGCAAGAAAAAAATTTTGCCGCGCAGATTGTCACGGGCATGGGCGGTATGGAAAATCTTTTGACAATCGATAACTGCGCGACGCGTCTCCGCTTGACCGTCAAAGATATTTCTAAGGTCGACGAAAAAGCTTTGAAGTCGGCGGGCGCGAAGGGCGTTTTCACGAGCGGCAACGCCGTTCAAGTCGTTATCGGCACGCAAGTTGAATTTGTCGCCGACGAAATTAAATCGACAAAAATTCGCGGATAAATTGCACCGACTTTAACTCGCTGCCCAAAATGTATTGCACGTACTCAATAAAAAATTTCTCCGCCGCGTCGAGCTGCTTCGATTTGAAATTTAAGCGCGTGCCGTCCTTCCAATCGAAACTCAACATCAGCTCGAAAGTTTTCCGCAAAGCGTCGGGGTATGGTCGGCAGTCCCCAACGTAGTCAACGCAATTCATGCAAACCGCGCCGCCGTCCGTCAAACTTATTCCCGCGTCGCCTAAAATTTCCTCGCCGCAACGCACGCACCGACTAAAATTCAACTGCTCGCCGCTCGTCTCCATAAATTGACACGCCCCGATAAGCGCGGCGACTTTCGGATTGCGTTCGCTCATAACCGGCAAAGAATTTTTCAGCAAATAAAATGTCTCCGCCGATTTCTCGTGCGGCAAAGTCATTCTGTTGACAATCTCGAAAAATAGCGACGCATAAGCCAGCCGCTCAAGGTCTTTCGTCAAGGCGTCGTAGAAATTCAAAATGTCGGCCTCGCGAATCGTATCGACCTGCGCGCCCCTACTCAATTCCGCCGAAATGTGATTGAACATCTGCATCGCGCCCGAAATAGGACTGCGCGACCTTCGACAGCCATAAGCATTCGCCTCAAGCTTGCCGTATTCTTTCGTGTAGAGCGTGACGACTTTATTTGCGTCGCCGAAATTTTTCGTATCCAAAACGACCGCTTCAATCCTAAAAGTTTCCAAAATTTTTCTCCGATAATTTTAAACTAAATTAGAAATGGGCAACGTTCTGGCGCGGCGAAAACGTCCGAACTGTCGTAACGTCAGGCGCGTCAACTGGATGCAACGTCACGTTGCTTTTCCTTGAGTTCCGTTAAGCCTTTCGATAATCCCGCCGGCGAAATCGTCCCCGCTGTCAAGATGAATTGCAATGCGTCTTGCGGCATCATGTCCACGTAAATTACGTCCGACTTCTTGACGAAAAAATTCATGCCCGCCGTCATGTTCATGCTCCACGGCATGTAAACGCAAACATATTCCTCGCCGAGTTTTTCGCGAACAGGTTCGGGCACTGTCAGCATTTGAAACGCCAGCACATACGATTTTTGATACGGAACGAGCACTACCCGTTTAAATGCCGAGTCCGACTCGAACAGGGCTTTCGATACCTGCTTGACCGAGCTATAAATAAATTTCACGATTGGGATTTTGCTGATTAGCCCGTCGAAGAACGCTAAAATTTTTTCGGAAAGGAAGTTGCCGCTCAATACGCCGATAATCCAAATCGATAGCAAAACAATCACGAGCCCTGTGCCCGGCACATGCGAAGGGAAAACTTTTGTTATTAGACCTTCGGTTAGGTCGAAGAGCCATACGACGATAAAAATTGTTATGGCGGGCGGCACAATGATTAGCAAGCCCCTAAAGAAACTGCTTGAGATTTGCTCCATAAAGGATTTCGGTTTTTTATCCTCGTCCATGTTACTTGCGCTCCAAAATCATTTCAATCGCGTTCAACACGTCGTCAATATCCTTTTCGGTGATGACCAGCGGCGGTTGGAAGGCCAAAACATTTCTGCCGACGCCATTTTTGCCGACGATAAAGCCGCGATTCTTCAACTCCTCCAAAAGTTCGTCGAGCTCCTTGAAGGCGGGCGATTTATCAGCGTGAACGAATTCCGCGCCGACCATTAAACCAATCCCGCGCACGTCGCCGATTATCGGGAATTTTTTCTGCAAAGTTTTTAAGCCGTTCATGAGTTGCGAGCCGCGAGCCTTAGCATTGTCCATTAGATTATTTTCCGCAATGTAATCGAGGACAGCAAGCCCAGCCGTTGATGAAACTGGATTGCCGCCGAGAGTCGACGCGCCAGGACGGGTGTAAGTGTCGGCAATTTTTTTCGTCGAGATGAACGCGCTGATTGGCTGACCATTGCCCAGAGCTTTGGCGACGCTCATAATGTCGGGCGTCACGTCGAAATTTTCAATCGCGAACATTTTGCCCGTGCGAGCAAAGCCGGTCTGAACTTCATCGGCGATAAGCAACGCGCCGTATTTAGCGAGAATTTCTTTGACGCGCTTGAAATAACCTTTGGGCGGGACGACGATACCGGCATTGCCCTGAATAGGTTCAGCGATAAGCGCGGCGGGTCGTCCGGAAGTCGCGCTTTGAATAATCGTTTCGATTTTGTTAGCGCATTCGAGGTCGCAAGCCGGATAAGTTTTGCCGAGCGGACAGCGATAGCAATAGGGATTGGGCGCGAAATTTATGCCGCCGACGGGTTGCGTGTCGGTGCGCCACATGCCAATTCCGGTCAAACTCATTGTAAGTTTAGTTCGTCCATGCAAGCCGCTTTGCAACGCGATAAACTCCGAACTTTTGGTGTAAATCGACGCGAGCAGCAAAGAACCTTCATTAGCCTCCGTACCGGTCGAGCAGAAGAAACTTTTTTGCAAATCGCCCGGCGTGACTTCGGCGAGACGTTCAGCGAGGTTGACAAAGTTTTCAGTCAGATAAATATTGCAGACGTGCTGGAGGGTTTTAATCTGCTCAATCATGCGCGACGTTATGAACGGGTTGCAATGCCCGCAATTTATGACAGAGACGCCCGCATAACAATCAAGATATTTTTTGCCCGCGCTGTCGAAAAGATATTGCATATTGCCGCGCACGAATTGCGGCGGGTCGGAATAAAAATGTCCCAGACAGGGCATAATGTATTCGCGCTTCTTCTCAATGATTTTTTTCGCGCCGATGTATTCTTTCAAGTCAATCACTCCATAATAAAAGTAACTTTTTTAAGATTAACAGATTGCGAATCAAATAGCAAGTTGCACGGGCGACCAAAAATAATTAGAAACGAGTTTAAATCTAGTGAAAAATTGGAATTGCGTATTCCATGCGAGCGATTAAAAAATTTTGACGGCAATTTTTTTATGATTTAACGAGTTGCGCGACGCTTTCAACGTGCGAAGTGAATGGGAACATATCAACCGGCTGAATTTTTTTAGTCCGATAGCCCAGCTCGCCCAAAATTTTCAAATCGCGGGCTAAAGTCGCAGGGTTGCACGAGGCGTAGATAATTTTTTCAGGCTTCATAGCGGCGAAGGTCTCCAAAACTTTTTTATCGCAACCTGCGCGGGGCGGGTCGACAATCACAATTTCCGCATAAATCCCGGCGTCAAAAAGTTTCGGGATAATTTTCACGGCGTCACCGACGATGAATTCAGCGTTGCGAATATGATTTTGTCGCGCATTTTTAATCGCGTCGCTGATAGCCGAGCTGACAACCTCAATCCCGATGACTTTGCGAACTTTCTTCGCCATAAATAAAGAAATTGTCCCCGTGCCGCAGTAAGCGTCGATAATCAGTTCATTGCCGCGAATTTCGGCGAAGTCGAGCGCAGTTTTATATAAAATTTGAGCCTGCGCGGTGTTGACTTGGAAAAATGACCGCGCCGAGATATTAAAAAGCAAATCGCCAATCTTGTCGTGGATTGTCGGCTTGCCGTACAAAATTTTCGTGTCGCGCCCTAAGATAACGTTGTTGTGGAAAGTCTGAACGTTTTGTTGAATACTGGTAACGTTAGGCAATTCTTTAACCAAAGCGCGGACAAAATTTTTTTCGTTCGGGAAATTTTTAGTGGCGGTGACAAGGACAATCATAAATTCGCCGTTGCAACCGACGCGCCCCATAACATGCCGCAGAAAACCTTTGTGAGTGTCCTCGTTGTAGGGTTGCAGGTTGAATTTAGTAGCGACTTTGCGGACGGCGGTTAAGATTTCGTCGTTTTGAGCATTCTGAATCATGCAAGAGTTCGTATCAATAATTTTGTGACTGCCGCGAGCGTAGCAGCCGATTTGCAAATTTTTCCCTACGGGGAATTGCATTTTATTGCGGTAGCGCAAGGGATTGTCCATGCCGAGCGCGTCAAAAATTTTAACGCCGTCAAGTTTGCCGATTCTCTCGACCGCATCGACGACTTGCTGACGTTTCCACCTCAACTGCGCGGGATAATTCAAATGTTGTAGCTGACAGCCGCCGCAATCTTTATACAGCGGGCAAAATGGCTCGGTGCGTTCGGGTGCAGGCTTCACGATTTCCAAAAGTTTTGCGACGGCGTAATTTTTTTTTCGCGTCACGACTTCGGCTAAAATTTCTTCGCTAGGCAACGCGCCTTCGACAAAAATAATAAGCTCATCGAGTTTGCCGACTCCTTCACCCGACGAGCCTAAGCTGTGAATTTTAATTCGTAATGAACTTTTCCCTTCTCCCATTTCCCTTGTCCCTTCAAATGGCATTTCGCATAATCCTCAAGTCTTCGTTAAGTTGGGTTTTCAAATCGTCGACGGAGGCAAAAATTTTCTCGTCGCGCAACTTGCTGACGAAACTGATAAAAATTTCCTCGCCGTAAATATTTTCGTTGAAGTCGTCGATAAAAACTTCCAGCCGCCGCCGCGCAACTTTGAAAGTCGGATTGTCGCCGATGTTGGCAATGCCATTATAAAAATCGCCGCGAACTTTGACGCGAACAATATACGCGCCGTTAGGGAGCATAGCCCGCCGGTCAGAAATTTCGAGATTAGCAGTCGGGAAGCCGATTTTGCGTCCGCGCCGGTCGCCGTTGACGACTTCGCCCGAATAAGTAAAATTTCTTCCGAGCAGCTGATTAGCGGAAATCAAATCGCCCGCCGCAATCAAAGCGCGGATTCTTGTACTGCTTACGATTTTTCTATCGACCGTGAAGCTTTGACAAACTTCCGCCTTAAAGCCGTAATTTTCGCCCTCGCGCAGGAGCAAACGACCATTACCGCGCCCGAATCGCCCAAAAGTATAATTCGGACCTGTGACGACGTAAGCAGGAGAAATTTTATCTTGCAGGAGCTCTAAAAATTCTTCGGGCGATTTTTTACTGAACTCTTTGGTGAACGGAATCTCAATCAGCACCTCGACGCCCATATCGGCAAAAATATCGCGGCGCAAATTTTTATTGCCAATCATGAGCGGGGCGTCGTTGGGCGCAATGACGGTTAGCGGGTGATTGGAAAATGTAAAAACAATGGCGGTGCCGTCGATTTCCCTAGCTTTGTCGATAGCGTGGCGGATAACGCTGGCGTGTCCCAAGTGGACGCCGTCGAACATGCCAAGCGCGACGACCGGTCGCTGATATTTTTTAGTGAGACCTGTAATTTTCTTGATGATTTCCAATTTCTTACGTCCCTTACTTTTTCTTACGCTTTTTGGATTTTTTAGGCGAGCGCGTGGCGTTAGCGAGTTTATTTTTCATTTTCTGTTCTTGTTCCTTTTGCTTATCGGTAGATTTTTTATCGCGCTGCATTTTGGCGTACTCCGCGCCGAGCCCGGCAATTTTATGCTTGACGGTCATAATCGGGTGGCTAAGGAGCATTTTTTTCTGACCGCCCTTCATAATCGCGAGAAATTCATTGGTGTAGCGTTCGCCAAAACAAGGAGTTTCGCATTGTTCGCAAATGGGCTTGCCGATACCGTAGGGGCAGCGGCTGATTTTAATCATAACGGTCGAGAGGACGGCGGTACATTTGGCGCAAAGTTTGTTATCGGCAGTGCCGTGATTGGCGTTGCAATATTTGCCGAAAGTTTTGCGGATATTTTCTTTTTCGTTCGGGATATTATTTTTAAGTTCGGGCTCCTTGCGCTTGGGCAGGAGACTTTTAATTTTGTCGAGGATTCCCATTTTCAAGCTCCTTTCGAGTGGAATGGAATTATTTTAAATGCCGCGCAGGATAAAAGCAAGCCACTCAAGAATATTTATAAAATAACCAAGGTTTTGCATTACTTGACAGAGTTTAGCGGCTGTGGTAGACTTTGCAACGTTAAGCAGGAGCCTGTGCTTCTCACCCGCCGACCTTCAATGAGTTGGCGCGGTTGTAAGTTTTTGTGGTGAGAATCGCGGGTGGCTTATGCCGCCTTTAATTTTTTAAACGCGCCGCAGGAGGTGTATTTCAATTAGTAGGGAAACTTTGAGGATCAATGAGGAGATTCGTATTCGCGAAGTGCGGGTAACCGACGCGAACGGCGAACAGCTCGGCGTTATGCTGACAAGGGACGCGCTTAAACTTGCTGAGGACAAACATCTCGATTTGGTCGAGGTCGCGCCCAAAGCTAGACCGCCGGTTTGCCGCATTATGGATTTTGGCAAATATCGCTACGAACAGCAAAAGCGCGAAAAGGAAGTCCGCAAAAAGCAAAAGATAATCACGATTAAAGAAGTCAAACTCCGCCCGAACATCGAACAGCACGACTTTGAAGTCAAACTTAAGAACGCTCAACGCTTCGTCGAGGAGGGCAACAAAGTCAAAGTTACGATTATGTTTCGCGGGCGCGAGCTTTCACACCCCGAATTGGGTAGCGAAGTTTTGACCCGCCTCGCCAAAGCTCTGGAAGATGTCGTGACAGTCGAGCGCACCGCCAAACTTGAGGGCAAAAATATGACGATGATTCTCTCTCCTAAGGCACAAAAGGCGCAAAAGACTAAGAAACCATCGACAAAAGGAGGGGACACCAGTGCCCAAAATCAAGACGCATCGCGCAGCAGCTAAACGCTTTCACTTGACCGGCAGCGGCGAATTCAAACGCAATAAAGCCTACAAAAGCCACATTTTGGAAAAGAAAACTCGTAAACGCAAGAGAAATCTCCGCAAAGCAACGCTCGCCTCGGCGGCGGATCGTGCTCGCGTCAGGAAAATGCTTCCTTACGCATGAAAAGCAATTAGAAATGCGTAATGCGCAATGAATTTCGCTTTCTAATTACGCATTACGCATTACGAATTACGCATTGAATTGGGGGAGATTATTTTGCCAAGAGTAAAAACCGGCGTCACAGCTCACAAACGCCATAAAAAAATTCTCAAGCTCGCCAAAGGTTATCGCGGCGCGAGGAGTAAACAATTCAAAAAAGCTAACGAATCAATCATGAAGGCGGGCCAGTACGCGCACCGCGACCGCAGAGTCAAAAAGCGCGAATTCCGTCGCCTGTGGATTGCCAGAATAAATGCGGCAGCTCGTATCAACGGCATTTCCTACAGCAAATTGATTTGCGGCTTGACCAAAGCGGGCGTCGCCGTCGATAGGAAAATGATGGCGGAACTCGCAGTTAATGACGCGGCGGCTTTTGAAAAGCTCGTTGCTGTCGCCAAAGAAAATATTTAACACGTCACACATAAAATAAAGCGGCTGGCTCAATCGCCGGTCGTTTTTTATTGCAGTTACAAAAAATTTTGCTATAATGTTATATGAGGAGGTGAAAGCTGTGGAGGATGATTTGTTCAACATCTTGAGCAAATTCGTTATATTGGCGGGTAGCATCGATTATGGCTTGAGATTGATAAAAATATTGCCGAAACTTTTCAAGGCTTTTAAAAATCTCAAAATACGACGTTTGTTTAAAAGAAAAAAGTGAATGTCAAATCTGCCACAGCAAAAATATGAAAACAAATATAATTTTTTTAGTCGTTCTGACGGTATGCATTATTTTTGGTAATAATGTAATTGAAAGTTGGTGGAGTTTTTTTGGCGGCGCGGTGTTTGCATTAGTAGCACGAGAAGTCGGCGTAGCAATATTGCGGCGTGCAGGTTATCGATAAAAAAAGCGGCTGGCTCAATCGCCGGTCGTTTTTAATTTTGCCGGAGATTTTCAAGCCGCCGTTTGATATAAACTTCCGCGCCTTGCTCGGTCGGTTCGTAGTAGCGCGCTGAAATTTTATCGGGCAGATATTGCTGGCGGACGAAATGATTCGGGAAGTCGTGCGGATATTTGTAGCCGACGCCATGCCCAAAAGTTTTCGCGCCTTTGTAACTGGTATCGCGCAAATGCTTTGGGACTTCGGCTTGAGAATTTTTAACATCGGCGAGGGCTTTGTCAATCGCCAAATATGCCGCGTTAGACTTGGGAGCCCCCGCAATGTACGTGACGGCTTGCGCAAGAATTATTCGCGCTTCGGGCAGTCCGACGAATTGAGCCGCTTGCGCCGCCGCGTTTGCCAAAATCAAAGCTCGCGGGTCGGCGTTGCCAACGTCCTCCGCCGCGCAGATTACAATCCGCCGCGCAATAAATTTCAAATCCTCGCCGCCGTCAATCATCTTGGCAAGGTAGTAAATCGCCGCGTCGGGGTCGGAGCCGCGCATACTTTTTATGAACGCGCTGGCCGTGTCGTAGTGATTATCGCCCTTCTTGTCGTAGCGTCGAATTTTTTCGCCCAAAAGCTCGCCCAAAGTCTCGACGGAAATTTTTTCGCTGAACGACGCCTGCTCCAAAAGATTTAAAGCCATGCGGGCATCACCGTCGGCAAAGTCCGCGATTATATCCAAAGCTCGCTCCTCGACGACAAATTTTTCATTCTCGACTGCGCGGAGTAAAATTTGTTTAATATCAGTAGTCGAAAGTCTTTCAAGGCGAACAATTTTCACGCGACTAAGTAACGCGGCGTTGACCTCGAAGAATGGATTTTCAGTTGTCGCGCCGATTAAAATTATTCGCCCGTCCTCGACGTAGGGCAACAAAAAATCCTGCTGACCTTTATTGAAGCGGTGAATTTCGTCGATAAACAAAATCGTCTGCTTGCCGTAATATTTTCGTTGCTCCTCCGCCTCTTTGACAATTCCGCGCAGTTCGGCAATTCCGGACAAAGCCGCGTTGACTTTGACGAAATTGCTTTTGGTGGTGTTGGCTATGATTTTGGCGAGCGTCGTTTTGCCAGTACCTGGTGCGCCGAAAAAAATCAGTGACGGAGTTTGCCCTTCCGAAATCATTTTGCCGAGTGTGCCGCGCAAAATTTTTTCTTGCCCTGCGAAGTCTGATAACTTTTGCGGGCGCATTCTTTCGGCCAGCGGCTGATATTTTTTATCGTCATCAACATTGCTGAATAAATCCATTTGACCTCCTATATTTCGGCGAAAATTTCATGAATCTCCCTTTTGAGCATTCGCCACTTTCTTTTTAGGATTTTGTAATAATTTCTGTCATCCTTAAAGAAATTTGTCTCCGTCACCTTTGACGAGGATTCTTTTGCGTCTGAATAAATATCCGTTCCGTTGTATATGAACGCTGTAAAAAGTTTATCCAATGCCGCGTCGTAAGCGTCCGTGTCAATTTTTATCGGCAAAAGCGTTTTCATGTTGCCGAGTTCGCGGAAAATTTTGGACAGATTATTTGAATCAGAATGATCAGAAGTTAATTCTGCCAAATTTTCATGAGTAATATTGCCTTGATAATATCTTGCGGCAAGGGCAACGAACGCAACACAAGTTCTTCTTGAAATGCTTGCAAAAGGAATTATATCCTTGTTATCGAGTTCATTTTCATTATCACGTTTAAACTTTGGAAGAAATTTTTTCAAAAAGTAATAGTCGATGTAGAGTAGCTCTCTTAAGATTTTGGCTACCTACGTTTGGTGCTCTCGGTCTCCATTGAAAATTGGATTGTAATACGGTTTATCTTTTTTGTACGATACGGAAGGATTATTTCTACTTTTGCACGGCTCTTGAAATATCGCTGCCAAGCACAATTTGCCGACCACGTCCAATTTGGTATGCAAATAAGCTGAATGATATTTTTTGGGAATGTCTTCGCCGCGTTTGGTTTGATAAAAAATTCCAGCTTCTTCGAGTAAGACCTGTTTGAAACGACGTTGCTCCGGAGCATTTGCAATCAAATCCGCAGCTTTGATTGCTTTTTGAGAATTTGCAGCTTCAGCTATTTCCAAAATGAAATCATCTTTATCCTTTTCAGATTCTCTTACAATTTTTATAATTTTGCACGTAAGATAAAAATCGTGAGTATCATCGATATTTTTGCTTATGGAAAGTTGATATGTAGTTTGCCCGCCATTGACGATTGAAAAATTGCGTAGCTTAACTTCCACTCCGTCAATTTCAAAATCTTCGCAGATTATCGTAATGCCGTTGTTTTTCAGCCAAAACGATTCGGAATCGTCTTTAATTGTTTTAGAAATAGCATCGTCAACTTTTTTTTCGTTCTGCCCTTTAATGTGATAACGAAGGTTGCGCGCGAGCAAAGTTTTACCGTGTTCGTTGTAAAGTTCTTTAATGGAACGAGCGGAAACATTGACAATCGCCGCATAATCTTTGTAGAGCAGATAGTTATCTTTGTCGTCTATACGAATTTTTCCTTTTGGCACGATTTGCACTACGGATTCGGCAGCACTAATTTCATCGACTATATCGTCAGCAAAAAGTATGGAAACTTCAATCGCGCTTGAATCGATAAATTGTTCTAAGAACTTTTTTTCAATGTCAGTCGTTTTGATACTTTTTTCTTTGGCGCACTTGTATAGAAAACGAAATGAATTTTTGATTCTTCGTCAACTTCGGAATACAAGGTAAGGAAACGACTTTTTACTTGCGAATTAAAGTTTTCGTAGTGTCCCGTCGTCATATCCTTGTAGAACCGTGACATTTTAAGCATTGCATTAAGCACTGTTTCAGAAGAAATGGTCTTATAAAATTTCGATTGCCCGATAACAAGGTCAGAGCTTTCTGAGTTCGGGTCGTTCAAAAGAATATCTGCGCCGCCGTCATTGGAACCGTCAACAATAATTTCTGCTATGTCGTTTTCATTCAGAGGCTGATTTGAATTTTTAAAGAAGTGAACTTTGATACATAGAACTGAAAAAATATAATCGTCTGTCCGTGAACGAAGTGACGGATATTTTCCTTTTAATGTGTTAATTTTTCTGCATATTTCATCATAATTACTCATATACAATTCCCCCTGTTAAAAATCCCCCGTTGAACCGAATCGCCCGCGGTTACTTTTAAAAAGTAACCAAACAGAGTACGCGCCGTGCCGCCCGATAATTTAAACGTTGTCGCCGCGTTTGAATTCGTTTAAAAATCTCCCGTCGAACCGAATCGCCCGCGCCTGACTTCTCCTACGCCGATTTTATCTCCGTCGACCGTCAAATATTTTTGGAAGAGCCCTTGCGCAATCCTCATTCCCTTTTTAATCTCGAAGTCGCCGTCCAAACTTACGACCGGCAAAATTATATGCCCACGATAATCCGCATCAATTACCCCGACGCCATTTGCTAAAATCAGATTGTGCTTGACGGCAAGACTTGACCGCAAATAAATCAACAAGACCTCGTCGGCAGGAAAAAAGGCCTTGAGCCCCGTCGGCACCAACGAAATTTCTTTGCTCGTCACGAAAACATTTTCTGCCGCCTCCAGGTCGTAGCCCGCACTGAAAGCCGTTTTCCGTGTCGGAAGATTTATTCCGCTATAGCCTTCGAGAATCTCAAAGCCTCGAATCATTTTATTGCCTCGCCGAAAAATTTTTACTCAGCCTTTTCCTCAGCCGGTGCCGCCTCTGCCGGTTTAGCTTCTTCAGCCTTCTTAGCCTCTTCGGCCTTCTTGGGGTCTTGTGCTTGTGCTCCGAGCGGTCTTGCCGGCGTGATTGTCGAAATTGCATGTTTGAAAACCATCTGCTGGCGTCCCATCGAATCGATTACGACTGTGAATTGGTCAAAGCCGCGAATCATGCCCTTAATCTGGAAGCCGTTCATTAGATGAATCGTCACGGGGACATTTTCTTTGCGCGCTTGGTTTAAAAAATTTTCCTGCAGATTGATGATCGGTTTTGCTGTTGCCATTTAAAAATCTCTCCTTTGCAAAGCATTAAATTTTTAGCCACTGTATGTAGTGCATTCGCCGATACCAAGTGAGCTGGCGTTTAGCGAAATTTCTCGTGGCTTGACTGACTTTTGAAATAGTTTCTTCGAGCGTCGCGCCGCCCTGAAGATATTCTACCGTCTCTTTGTAACCGATTCCGAGCATAGCTTGAGCCTTAGGACTTACGCCGCTTGCCAATAAATTTCTGACTTCGTCGACCAAACCGCTCGCGAACATTTTTTGAGTACGTTGATTGATTCTGTCGTAAAGTTGAGCGCGGTCGGTGGTCAAGCCGTAAATCAGAGCGTCGTAGATAAGTTCGCCGGTCTTCTTGTAATGCGAAGACGAACTTTTCATTACGCATTGCGCATTACGCATTACGCATTGCATTTCATAGCCTTCGACAAGTGCTTGAATGTAAAGCCCCGTGCCGCCCGCGATGATTGGAATTTTCCCGCGCCGATTGAGTTCGGAAATAATCGGTCGCGCTCGCCTGACGAATTCCCCGACGCTGAATTTTTCTTCCGCGTCCAGAATGTTTATTAGATGATGCGGCACGAGTTGCAATTCGGCTTGAGTGGGCTTGGCCGTCCCGACGTTGAAATTTTTGTAGACCGCCATTGAGTCCGCCGAAATTATTTCCGTGTCGAATTTTTGAGCGAGTTCCAACGCCAATGAACTTTTGCCTGTCGAAGTCGCGCCCAATATCACGACGAGTTTTTCTTGCGGCGAATCGGTCAAGTGCATTGATTGTACCGAATCAAAAATATTTGTCAAGCAAAACGGCGGCGCGTCGAAGTTTTTTATATAATTTTTCATGCAAGCTCGATTGATTGACCGGGCTTGACGATGTGAACTTTCGCGCCCTTGACGAGTTTAACTAAGTCTTCGGGATTTTGTTCTATGACAGGCCAGGTGTTGTAGTGCAAAGGAATGACGTTGGCCGCGCCGAGAAGTTCAACCGCCTTAGCCGCGTCGACAGGATCCATAGTGTAATGGCCGCCGATTGGCAAAATGGCGTAGTCAATCTTGTCGCGCTCGCCGATAAATTTCATGCCGGCAAAAAGTGACGTGTCGCCCGCGAAGTAAATCACCTTGCCGCCGACGCCGATAACGTAGCCGCAAGCAATGCCGCCCGGAATCCCCGCACTATGCATAGCCGGAACCATGCGCACAAAGCCAAAATCGGTTTTAACGGTGCCGCCTAAATTCATGCCGATTGTCTTAACGCGTTGCCCGCCAAAGTCGACAATTTCGGGAATGCCAATGACAGTCGCGCCCGTCCTAACCGCAATGTTGGGAGCGTCGCCGATATGGTCGCCGTGCGCGTGCGTTATCAAAATATAATTCGCTTCAACGTCCTTGTCGCTGATTGACGCCTGCGGATTGCCCGTTAAGAACGGGTCGAAGAGGATTTTATTTTTGCCGTCGTCGAGCTGAAAGCAGGCGTGCCCGTAGTAATTGTAAGTCAACATGGTGATTCGCCTCCGTTGTGAAATTTTCTTTGCCTATTCGCCGCAATGAGCGATAATCCCTGCAACGGCTTTAAAGGTTTGAATCTTTATGCTATACTGACTTCACTTGGAGGGATTGAGATGAATTACAAATCGGGATTCGTGGCGGTGATTGGCAGACCGAATGTCGGCAAGTCGACGCTGATAAATAAAATTATCGGGCAGAAAATCGCGATAACCTCTGACAAGCCGCAGACCACGCGAAGTCGGATTCAATGCATTTTAACACAGGACGACGCGCAAATAATTTTCCTCGATACGCCCGGCATACATAAACCGAAATTCAAACTCGGCGAATACATGTTGAAGGCGGCGGAAGGGACGCTTCAGGAAGTCGACGCGATTTTTTTTGTCATAGACGCGACCGAGAAATTTGGCGGCGGTGAGAAATATATTTTGGAGCGATTGAGCACGACGACTAAGCCCGTGATTTTGGTCGTGAATAAAGTTGATTTGATTGAGCGCGAAAAAATTTTGCCGATAATCGCGGAGTACTCGACGCGCAGAAATTTTGCGGCGGTCGTCCCGATAAGCGCGGCTGAAGGTATCAACGTCAACGAACTCATCAGCGAGGCGAAAAAATTTTTGCCTGAAGGCGTGCAATATTATCCCGCCGACATGGTGACTGACCAGCCTGAACGCTTGATAATTGCTGAGCTGATTCGCGAAAAAATTTTGCACGCGACGCAAGATGAAGTTCCGCACTCAATCGCGGTCGACTTGGAAGAATTCACCGAGCGCGATAACGGCACAATTTTTATCCGCGCCACGATTTATGTTGAGCGCGACTCGCAGAAAAAAATTTTGATTGGCAAGGGCGGTTCTATGCTAAAGGGCATTGGTCAGAGTGCTCGTCCTGAAATTGAAATGCTGCTCGGCGCGAAAGTTTTTCTGGACTTGTGGGTCAAAGTCAAAAAGGATTGGCGCAACTCAATCGGAGCTTTGCAAAGTTTCGGTCTAAAAGATTAAAAAGACTTTTCCCATTTCCCATTTCCCTTCCCCCTTTTCTGCAGGGATTTATTTTTCGGCGTGGAATAGTTGAAAAAATTTCTAAATCGAAGAGAGGCGATTTAATTTGAGAGCTGAGGGAGTTTTGCCGACAATCGGCAGCAAGCACGACCCTTTGACGGGGCTTTACAATCGCGACGTTTTCTACACGGAAGCCCAACTGCTTTTGGGCGCACGCTACGATACAAAATATTCAATCGTCTGCATGGACATAAGTTGCTTTAAAATTATCAACGACTTGTTTCACGTGGAGACCGGCAACGTTATTCTGCAAGCCGCCGGGAATTATTTAAAAGGAATTCTCAACCCGCGAACGTCATTAGGTTGCAGAGCCGACGCCGACCATTTTATTTTATGCATACCGAGCGCGGAACTCGACATCGAAAAAATTATTACCGACCTCGACGAGGTTATCAAGAATTTGCACATAAGCCACAACATTTTATTTTTCGCGGGCATTTACCCCGTCGACAATATCCACCTGCCGATTCATCAAATGTGCGACCGCGCAGGCATGGCATTGCGCCGAATCAAGGGAAGTTACTTGACGCGCTACGCCTATTATGATTCAAAAATGCGCGACCAGATGATTGAGGAGCTTTTGATAACCGGCAATTTGGAAGTGGCGTTGAGGGAGCGGCAATTTACAATTTTCCTGCAACCGATTTTCGACCCGCATAAAAATACGGTCGTCAGTGCTGAAGCTTTAGTGCGTTGGTTCCACCCGATTCACGGCATGGTTTCGCCCGGCAAATTTGTTCCTGTCTGTGAGCGTAACGGCTTTATCGTCCGGCTTGATAGATTTGTTTGGGAGGAAGCTTGCCGACTGCAACGCAAACGCCTAGACGAAGGCAAGCCAATTGTCCCAATCTCGGTGAACTTGTCGCGCTTGAATTTCTACAGTTCCGATCTGACAGAATTTTTATCGCTACTGCTTGAGAAATACGACTTGGAGCCGTGGATGTTGAAATTGGAAGTCACGGAGAGCGCGTACACCGATAATCAAGTCCAACTGCTCGACATGATTTCGACGTTTAAAAAACTGGGCTTTTCGGTGCTCATGGACGATTTCGGGTCGGGCTATTCGTCGCTGAACATGCTAAAAGATATGCCGCTCGACACAATCAAAGTCGATATGGCATTTATCCGCGAGCTTGAGAAATCGCCGCGAGTCGCAACCATTTTGAAATTTATAGTTCAACTGACGAACGAATTAGGTATGGGTACGGTTGTTGAGGGCGTAGAGACGCAAACGCAAGCCGATTACGTCGCGAGCTTGGGAGATGTCGCGATTCAAGGCTATTACTTCTCGCGCCCGCTACCGATTAAGGACTACGAAAAACTTCTGGATAAATATCTTTTAAATAAGGAGGGCGATTGATATGCCGTCAATCAAAAAGGAAAGTGCAGGTAGCGCGACAATCTACACCATGCGCAACACCAAAGGCAACGAACTCAAAGTTAGCAATCTCGGAGCGCGTGTCGTGTCAATGAGATTCCGCGACAAGGATTTTAAAAATCAGCTCTTGCTCAAAGACGACGCGGCGGCGGGTAATGTGTTCGTCGACGGCGGCGCGGATTTCGCTAAAATCATCTGGCAGGCTGAGGAGACCCTCGAAGGCGTGAAATTTTCCGCGCAAATCGGCGACAAGTCGACAGTCGTAACTTACAGCGTCTCCAACGACAACGAAATCAGCATCAAGTACGAGGCGAGCGGCGTCGAAGAAATTTCAACCGAAATGATTTTCGCCCTGCCCGATGCTGACTTCAGAGCTTGTCAAAAGGGCGCGGCTTGGGAGAAAATCGGCGGCGCGAAAACTTATCCTGTCACCGAGCCCGCTGAAGTCGAAATGGAATTGGGCATGTTCGGCTACGATCCTGGCTGCCCGATTGATTATCTCGACGCGGGCTTGAAGAATGCGGCTAATATTTCCTGCGCGGCGTTGAATATTGATTTGATTGTCTACGCGACGCAAAATGAAATTCAAGTTGAGACGGTCGAGGGCGGCTTTGCAGTCAAGACGAGCGGCTCAAATGCGGCCGACGGCAAAATCAAAGCGCAGACCGTTTACATGATTAAGAATAGGAAATAGAGAAAAGGGAAAAGGGAAAAGGGAAAAGTCTTTTTACCTACTTCTACCCTTCTCCCTTCTCCCATTTCCCTTCTCCCTTAGGAGGCGATATTTTGAATATCCATGAGTATCAGAGCAAAGCGATTCTGCGCGGCTACGGCGTCAATGTCCCCGACGGCGGCGCGGCATTCACCGTAGAAGAGGCCGTCAAGCAAGCGCAAACTCTCGGCGCAGATGTTACTGTTGTCAAAGCGCAGATTCATGCTGGCGGACGCGGTAAGGCTGGCGGCGTCAAACTTGCTCGCAATCTCAACGAGGTTCGCCAATACGCTGAAGAACTTTTAGGCAAAACGCTTGTCACGCACCAGACCGGCCCCGAAGGTAAAGTAGTTAAGCGTCTCTTGATTGAGGCCGGCTCGAATATCAAAAAGGAATATTACTTGAGCTTTGTTGTCGACAGGGCAACGGCTTGCGTCGTGATGATGGGTTCGGAGGAAGGCGGCGTAGAAATTGAGAAAGTTGCAGCCGAGACCCCCGAAAAAATTTTCAAGGAGTATATTGACCCCGCTATCGGACTTGCGCCCTTCCAAGCCACGCGCCTTGCCTACAAAATGAATTTCCCTAAGGAAGTCATTCGCAAAGTCACAAAGCTCATGATTAACTTGCACCGCGCATTTGTCAAAAAGGATTGCTCGCTGGCCGAAATAAATCCTTTGGTCGTGACGGAGGAAAATGACGTTATCGCGCTCGACGCCAAATTGAATTTCGATGACAGCGCGATTTATCGTCACCCCGATATTGAATCGATGCGCGACGAGACTGAGGAAGACCCTAAAGAACTTCACGCCGCCAAACTTGGTTTGAATTACGTCAATTTGGGCGGCGATGTCGCTTGCATGGTCAACGGCGCGGGCTTAGCTATGGCGACTGTTGATATTCTTAAACACTTCGGCGGCTCGCCCGCAAATTTCCTCGACGTCGGCGGCGATTCTACGCCCGAAAAAATCGCTGAAGCTTTCCAGATTATGTTGGAGGGCGGGCAGGCTAAAGGAATTTTCGTGAACATTTTCGGCGGCATAAATAAATGCGACCTCGTAGCGCAAGGGATTGTCGACGCGGCAAAAATCATTTCGCCCGACGGCAAATCGATTCCGGTACCGGTCGTGGTGCGCCTCGAAGGTACGAATGTCGAGCGCGGCAGAGAAATTCTCA
Organism: uncultured Selenomonadales bacterium; assembly: GCA_947307055.1. GTDB lineage: Bacteria > Bacillota > Negativicutes > Selenomonadales > Selenomonadaceae > Quinella. The sequence goes on from CAMZHX010000002.1 coordinate 79,455, forward strand.
AAGAATCACCGATTGCCAATGTCATAATGGCCGAGACTATGGAGGGCGGCGCGGAGGAAATTGTTCGCCTAGTCAAGTCGGCTTAAAAAGTAGGCAGGAAAATTTCAATCCTTCCCGAAAAATTTCAGCGGGAGGGATTTTTTGATTTACATTCACATTCCTTTTTGCCAACGAAAATGCAACTACTGCGCGTTCAATTCCAAAATTGCTGACAGCTCCGAGAAAAATTTTTACGTCGACGCGCTGATTAAAGAAATTGCCTTGCGCGGTGATGATTCTGCGGTCGAGACGATTTACTTTGGCGGCGGCACTCCAACGACTTTGACTTTGAATCAGCTTGAAAAAATTATCTGCGCGGTCGGGAAATATTTTTCAATCGACGAACGCGCCGAAATTACAATCGAGGCGAACCCCGGCACCGTCAACGAAAATTATCTGCGCGGGCTGAAGTCGCTAGGCTTTAACCGGTTGAGCTTGGGCGTTCAAAGTTTCGACGACGAACTTTTGAAAATTCTGGGCAGGATTCACGATTCACGAACGGCGATTGAGACCGTCGAGCTTGCTAAAAAATTTTTTGATAATGTCAGTGTCGATTTAATGTACAGCTTGCCGAACCAGACTTTGAAAAAACTTCGCCGCGACCTTGAGCAAATAAAATTGCTTGAGCCGCAACACGTTTCGATTTACGGCTTGGAGATTGAAGAGGGCACAGAATTTTTTGCTTTGAGCCGCGCAGGTAAATTGCCCTTGCCCGCCGAAAATACTTGCGCCGATATGTACGACCTCATCACCGCGACTTTGCCGACGCTCGGATTCAATCGCTACGAAATTAGCAACTTCGCAAAAAAAAATTTCGAGAGCCGTCACAATCGCGGCTACTGGACAGGCAAAAAATATTTCGGCTTCGGGGCGGGCGCACACAGTTTCGACGGCAAAACTCGCACCTCAAACACTCGCGACGTTGCAACCTATATCAAAAATAATGCCGCAATCGTCGAAGAGATTGTAACTCGTCAGGCGGCTATGGAAGAATTTTGCTTTCTAGGCTTGCGGCTCGTCGAAGGTATTTCCGCGCAGGACTTTAAGAAAAAATTCGGCGTGAAAATTTCTGACGTGTTCGGCTTCGTCATAGAAAAAAATTGTCGGCGCGGTTTGCTAAAACTCAACGGCGATAAAATTTCTCTGACGGAACGCGGCATGGCATTGGGCAATGAAGTCTTCGCGGATTTTCTACTTAACTAGGAGGTTAATAACATGAGGATTTTAATTATGGCGATTGCGCTGGCTTTTGCGATGATTCAACCGGCAAGCGCGGCAATTTATCAACAAGGCATCGTTTACGTTATTTACGAGGATAACGTAATCAAGAACAAAGCCGACGTAAATTCAAACGACGTGCCCGATATTGTCGAGGACGTTGCCACGCAGGTTAATGCCGCTCGCGAAGCATTTGCCGCGTTCAATTTCCCCGACCCGCTCCAATCCGAACGCTATAAAAATGTTACGTCGATTGAAATTGACATCGAGGACAAGGCGATTATGAAAAATAACGGGATAGCCTATGGTAGCGCGCGTAAGTCAAAGCATAATTCCGGCGAACGCGCATTGCACATAAAAGTTGCCAACACGGTCGACCCCCATAAAAACCCGACGCCTACTCATGAATATTTTCATTTAGTTCAATATGGCACGACGTATTTTAAGAACGGCTGGTTTTTGGAGGGGACGGCAATTTGGTCGCAAGATGCCGTCTCGAAGGTGCAAAATTATCCCGACGGTAAAGACATCCCTTCTCAGTTGAACAGCAAAGCAAAAGAGCAGGAAATTGTTAAAAGCAAATCTGGTTCGGTGCATGTCTTTTGGAGCCCCTTGACGGTGAACTTGCAGGACAAGGCGACGATACCCGACGAACTTTTGAAAAAATACAGATACACGGACGGCTCGGAAGTGTTTCATGACAACGTAATTTACGGGCCGAATGTTATACGCGAAGTGTTACTGACAATGAAAAGAAAAGAGGAAGTTGCAGCGATACCTTTCGGCGGAATAAAAGAGTGGCGTAAAAACGGGCGGCGCGATGAACGTAACAATTCGGTCATAATGGATTGCGTGCGCGAAGTTTACAATTCTAAAAAATGATGACGACTAATTTCAAAACGGTTGCAGACGGAGAAATTTTTTCAGCGGCTTACGAGGTCAATAAGTCAAAATTTTTAGCGCATGTCAGTCACGTCGAGACGGAAGAGGCTGCTCGCGACTTTGTGCAGACGATTCGCAAAAAATATTTCGACGCAACGCATAATTGTTCGGCGTGGGTACTTGGTGAGCGCGGCGATAAACAAAAATCAAATGACGACGGCGAACCGGGCGGCACTGCCGGCAATCCGATTCTTGAGGCGATTAAGAAAAACGAGCTGACAAATTGCGCAATCGTCGTAACGCGCTATTTCGGCGGGATAAAGTTGGGCGCGGGCGGTCTAATCAGAGCCTACTCGCATACCGCCGCGCTCGGACTCGCCGCCGCTAAAATTGTGCAGATAACTCTGTTCAAAAAAATTTCCCTGACGCTCGAATATAATTTCCTGGCGACCGTCGAAAATTATCTGCGCAATAAAAAAATCCGCGTCGCCAATTCAGATTATGCTGACGTCGTGACGCTGGAAGTTTTACTTTTGCCCGCGCAGGTCGAAACTTTTTTGACGGAGCTAAACGACTTGACCGCCGCAAATTTTTTACATGAAGAGCTCGGAGAAATTCTCCTGCCGCTCGAAATAAATTGATTAAGGAGCTGTTTATTATGAAAGTTCGCAAAGCCGTAATCCCTGCCGCAGGTCTGGGCACAAGATTTTTGCCCGCGACGAAGTCTCAACCAAAAGAAATGTTGCCAATCGTCGACAAGCCCACAATCCAATACATAATCGAGGAGGCGGCCGCCGCCGGCGTCGAAGATATAATCGTCGTGACGGGGCGCAATAAGCGTTCTATTGAAGACCACTTCGACCGCTCGATTGAACTTGAATTGGAGCTTGAGCGCACGGGCAAAGAAAAAATTCTGCAGATGGTCAAGGCAATCCCCGCGATAGCCAACATTCATTTTATCCGGCAAAAACAACCGCTCGGACTTGGTCACGCGGTCTTGACGGCAAGTCATTTTATCGGCGACGAACCTTTTGCCGTTCTGCTCGGTGATGATGTCGTCGTCTCGAAAAAACCCGTCCTTCAACAAATGGTCGAGGTCTTCAACGAATATAAAACTTCGATTTTGGGCGTGCAGGAAGTTGCAGAAGAAGCCGTTCACAAATACGGCATAGTCGATTGCAAGCACGTTGACGAGGGCATTTTCAAAGTCAAAGATTTGGTCGAGAAACCTGCGCTTGAGGCGGCTCCTAGTCGCATTGCGATTTTAGGCAGATACATTTTGACGCCGGCAATTTTTTCCTATCTTGAGACGCAAGAACCTGGCGCGGGCGGAGAAATTCAGTTGACGGACGGGCTTAAGCGGCTTGCAAAAGATGAGGCGATGTACGCTTACATTTTCAAGGGGCACCGCTACGATGTTGGGACGAAAATGGGATTTTTGCAGGCGAATATCGAATTTGCCCTGCGCAATCCCGAAACCGCCAACGACTTGAAAACTTATCTCGACGCGCTTCACGAGAACATGGAGACTATGCTTGACTATGATTGAAATTATTCGGAATAACAATCGCGGCGGAGATGTCGACACGTCAGCCTACTCCTTCGCCGCGACTGAAAATATTCGCAAGTTGCATAAGTCGCTTGACGCTTACAAAGTTACGCCGCTTGTCGAGCTGAAAAATTTTAAGGGCGTCCGCTCGGTTTTGATTAAGGACGAGGCGCAACGTTTCGGGCTCAAGGCGTTTAAAGGGCTCGGCGGAATTTGGGCGATTTATACTGTTATCAGTCGCGAACTCGGCTTGAATAATCCGCCGCTCGAAGAAATTTTCAAACACCGCGACGAGCTCGCCAAAATGACTTTCATAACAACGACCGACGGTAATCACGGCAAGGGGGTAAGTTGGGCGGCGGGGCTGTTCGGTTGCAAATCCTACGTCTACATGCCAAAGGGCACCGTCGAGGTCAGGGCGCAAGCTATTCGCGACGCAGGCTCGGCGACCGTCGAAATTACCGACATGCTTTATGATGATTGCGTCAAGTTCACAGCGGAGCTTGCCGCGAAAAATCATTGGCATTTGATTCAAGATACGTCTTGGGAAGGTTACGAAGACATTCCCGCGCAGATTATGCTTGGATATTCCACGCTGGCTTACGAGGCATTGGAGCAGATGAACTATCAGCGACCGACACATATTTTCCTGCAAGCGGGCGTAGGGTCAATGGCGGGCGCGATTGCCGCAGTGTTCGCCGAAGTTTTCAAGGACAAGCCGCCGCGAGTTACAATCGTTGAGCCGACCGAAGTCGCTTGCTTTTACGAGACGATGCGAATTGGCGACGGGAAAATTCACGCGACGACGGGCAATAGTCAGACGATGATGGCGGGCCTGAATTGCGCGACGCCTTGCGAGTTGGCTTGGAAAATTTTGCGCAGGTATGCTGCAGACGCCGCGACGATTTCTGATGACGTTGCCGTCGAAGCTATGCGCGAACTTGCTAGGCAGAAAATTATTTCGGGGGAATCGGGCTGTGCGGGCTTTGCTTTGGCTAACGCCGCGCTTGATTCGGACGAATTGCGCCGCGCCCTCAAACTCGACGACCACTCAATTATTTTTGTCATAAACACGAAGGGCGATACCGACCCCAGCAATTATAAAAGGTGGATAGGTTAATAGGTGGATAGGTGGATAGTCTAACAACCTAACCACCTAACCACCTAACCACCTAAAAAGGAGATTTCATCATGAAGGCTTTCAAACTCTTACTGCTCCTGCCGATAATCGCGCTGATTGTCGGCTGCGGCGGCGGCGAAAAATCTGCCGGCAACGCCGTACGTTTCGGCACGGGCGGCACCGGCGGCATGTACTACGCTTACGGCTCCGAGCTTGCCAAGTTGATTCAAGCCGAGAACAAAGGCCACGCGCTCGACGTAAAGACTACCGCAGGTTCCGCCGCTAACCTAAGACTTTTGCGCGAAAAATTCCTCGACGTCGCGATTGTCCAAAGCGACACCCTCTCCAACGCCATTAACGGTCGCGGAGTATTCGCGGCGGCAGGACCCGGCGTCGGCTATGCGGCTGTCGCAGGTCTTTACACCGAAGCTTGTCAAATTATCGTCGCGAAAAATTCGGGCATTATGGAAGTCGGCGACCTTGTCGGCAAAAGAGTTTCGGTCGGCGAGCGCGAATCGGGCGTCCTGCAGGATGCCGAACAAATTTTAATGTCGCACGGCTTGACTTTCGAGATGTTGGAGCCGAGTTATTTATCATTCTCCGATTCGGCGGCGGCTTTAGCTAAAGGGCAAATCGACGCGTTCTTCATCACGGCGGGCGCACCTACTGCGGCTATCGCTGACCTCGCCACAAAAAAGGAAATTCAACTTCTGTCAATCGCTCCAGACGTTCAGAACAATATGATGAAACTTTACAAGGGCTACACGCGCTGCACGATTCCCGCCAACACCTACGCCGGTCAGACTGAAGACGTTTCGACAATCGGCGTTAAAGCGGTTTTGGTCGCGAGCACCGATTTAAAGGACGACGAAGTTTCTTACCTTACCGAATTTGTTTTCAAGAATGCCGATAAGCTTCCGCACAACATGAGCGATAAGCTTACGAATGAATATGCCGTGCAGGATATTCCGTCGAGTTTTCATGCTGGCGCGGCGAAATTTTATGAGGCGCAGGGCGTCAAGGTCAATGTTTACAGCGGCAAATCTAGCGAGGGCGTCAAAGCCAGTCAAGACTAACCCCTACTTGTCCCATTTCCCATTTCCCATTTCCCTTAGAAAGGAAGTGATTTTATGTTTACGCTCGAATTCAACATGTATCAAACGTTGGCGATAGCGGTCGTCATGCTCTACGTCGGCACCCTGCTAAAAAGACGTATCCAATTTCTCGAAACATTCTGTATCCCGTCGCCGGTCGTAGGCGGTCTGCTCTTCGCTATTATCAGCTGTTTTCTTTATGTATCAGGCATTATCGGTTTTGCATTCGACGAGACGTTGAAGACGGTTTGCATGGTCGCGTTCTTTACGTCGGTCGGCTTTCAAGCGAACGTAAAAGTTTTGAAGACGGGCGGCGTTAGTCTGCTGATTTTCTTAGGCTGTGTCTGCGCGCTGATTTTCTTTCAAAATATTTTAGCGGTTGCGCTGTCAAACGTCTTGAACATCAGCCCGTTTATCGGACTTTGCACGGGTTCAATTTCTATGGTTGGCGGTCACGGCACGGCGGGAGCATTCGGACCTGTCCTTGAAGACTTAGGGCTTGTCGGAGCTACGACGCTTTGCACGGCGGCGGCGACGTTCGGATTAGTTGCGGGTTCTTTAATGGGCGGGCCTTTAGGCAGAAGATTGATTTTGGGCAAAGACTTATTAAAGACGGCAGTCAAAGCAGACGAAACACCGCTTGTCGAGGAAGAAAAGAAACACGAACGTTCGGTGAGCATGTACGCGCCGGCGGCTTATCAACTCGCGTTAGCAATGGGTATTGGGACGGTCGTATCAATGCTTTTGTCGAAAACGGGTATGACGTTTCCGATATATATCGGCGCAATGATAGTGGCAGCGATTATGCGCAACTGGAGCGAATTTACCGGCGCGTTCACAGTTCACATCGGCGAGATAAATGACATTGGCGGCATATGCCTATCGTTATTCTTGGGCATCGCGATGATAACGTTAAAACTTTGGCAGCTGGCCGAACTTGCATTGCCGTTAGTCGTGTTATTGGTCGGGCAGACAGTTTTAATGTTCCTGTTCGCGTATCTGGTGATTTTCAACGTGTTAGGGCGAGACTACGACGCGGCGATATTATCGGCGGGCAGTTGTGGCTTTGGCATGGGGGCGACCCCTAACGCTATGGCGAATATGCAAGTTCTTACTGCTAAATTCGCGCCGTCGGTCAAAGCTTATATTTTAGTTCCGATTGTCGGTTCCATGTTCGCCGATTTCATCAACAGCTTGACGATTACATTTTTCATAAACTTTATCTAAGGAAGGAAGTTTTATAATTGTTTGACAGAGGAATGAGCAACGAGCAATTCAACTCGCACCTTGAGACTTTAGCGAAACTTATCGAGAAAACAGCCACGACAGTTGAGGAGGCCGCGCAGATTGTTCGCGACGCCAAAATTGACACGACTAAGGAAGAGCATGTTAATATGGCTTTGAACTTCGCGGCGGAGAATTTAGCTTTGCCTGAAGTGCACGTCGAAGAGAAACTCAAAGAGGAAATCGAGAAGCACAAAGACTTTTAAAAGCAATTAGCAATTAGGAATGAAAAATCCCTCAGCGATTTTGCTGGGGGATAATTTTTTTGTCAGCGTATCTTACATGCTATCATAGTTGACGAATTGATAGCCTTGCCTCTGCCATTTGTTTTTGAAAGTCTCTGCTTGCGCCGCCGAAATCTCGAATTTGCCATTGGAAGAATCTTTCATTTTGTTAACGTTTAAGGTTTTGCCTTCCGTGAAAAGCTCCTCGACGCCGCGCTTAGTCAAGCTGTAATTCGACTTGACGCCGATAAAACTTTTGCCATTAAGTCCTATAGTTTCCTTAAAGTAAATGTAGCCGCCGCCGCCCGTGACATCGTCAAGTTCATCGTCCGACATGATTTCATCTTTCAAAATTTCCTTCGACATAGTTATCAGCCTCCAGTTTTATTTCATATTCATTGTACCATAATTTGTCAAGTTTTGTTACACGTTGCGAAAAAATTTTTTGACTGGTAGAATGGTGAAAAATTTTAGGAGGAGATTTTATGAAGAGAGTTTACAATTTCAATCCAGGCCCGGCGACTTTGCCGCTTGAAGTTTTGCAGGAGGCGCAAGCTGAATTTCTGAACTTCGACAATTCTGGCATGTCGATTATCGAGATTAGCCATCGCAGTGCGCCCTACGAAAAAGTTCACAATCAAGCGAAGGCTGACATTTTGGAGCTAATGGGGCTCGGCGACGATTACGAAGTTTTATTCATTCAAGGCGGCGCGTCGTTGCAATTCGCTATGATTCCTATGAACTTCGCCAGCAAGGAAAAGCCCGGCTCCTACGTTTTGAGCGGCACTTTTTCGAGCAACGCTTACAAAGAGGCGAAAAATTTGGGCGTCGGAGAAATTGCCGCGTCGACTAAAGATGAAAATTTCCGGCGCGTCCCTCGCCAAGACGAGCTAAATATAAATCCCAACGCCGCTTATTTGCACGTCTGCTACAACAACACGATTTACGGCACAGAATTTCATTACGTCCCCGAAGTTAATGTCCCGCTATTCGCCGATATGTCAAGCGATATGTTGAGCCGCCCCGTCGACTTCAAAAAGTTTTCGCTGATTTACGCGGGCGTTCAAAAAAATTTGGGACCGGCGGGCGTCGTGATTGTCGTTGCGCGGAAAAGCTTCATAGAGAAAAGTCCGGAGACACTCCCGACTATGCTCCGCTACGACACGTTTTATAAAAAGAATTCGCTTTACAATACGCCGCCCGCGTTCAGCATTTACATTGTCGGCAAGGTCGCGGCGTGGATTAAAAATTGCGGCGGCTTAAAGGAAATGGCGCGGCGCAACTCGATTAAGGCAAAACTCCTCTACGACGCGATTGACAATTCAAACGGCTTCTATCGCGGGCACGCCGAAAAAAATTCACGTTCGTTCATGAATGTAACTTTCCGCTTGCCGAGTGAAGACCTTGAGAAAAAATTTGTCGCCGAAGCTCTGGAAAAAAATTTGAGCGGCGTAAAAGGCCACCGCTCTGTTGGAGGTATGCGCGCCTCGATTTATAACGCTATGCCGATTGAGGGCGCGGAGGCTCTCGCCGATTTCATGAATCAATTCCGCAAAAACAACAGTGGGAGCGATAATAATGCCGATAAAAGCACAGAGTAATGAGGAATCAAGGGTTAGGAATGATTCGGTCGAAGAAATTTTCATTCCAGAAGAGCCTAAATGGTCGCTTGACGAAATTATTCTGCCCGAAGACGTTAAAAATCAGATTTTGGACGTCGCAACTTACGCTGATAACTCGCACCGCGTTTTCGAGCTGTGGGGATTCAAAAAAACTCATAAATTTTCGCGCAGAATCGGAATAAATCTTTACGGCGCACCCGGTACCGGTAAAACTATGGCGGCCCATGCAATCGCTAAAAATCTCGGCAGGAAAATTTTAATCGTCAATTATGCCGACATTGAATCGAAATTCGTAGGCGAAACTCCCAAAAATATTCGTAAAGCATTCGAGGCGGCGCAAAAATCGAACAGCATTTTGTTTTTCGACGAAGCGGACGCGATTTTAAGCAAGCGCGTAACGAATATGACACAAGCCGTTGATGTCAGCGTCAATCAAACGCGCTCGGTTATGCTAATGCTCATGAACGAATTCCAAGACTTTATAATTTTCGCCACGAATTTTATTGAGAATTTCGACCCTGCCTTCATGCGCAGAATTTCTATCCATATAAAATTTACGTTGCCCGACGAAGCTTGCCGGAAAAAACTTTGGCGCATGTACACGCCGCCCGAAGTCCCCAATAACCTCGACTTCGACGAACTCGCTAAAAAATTCGACGGGATAAGCGGTTCGGACATTGCAAACGCTATGCTCAATGCCGCGTTCAAAGCCGCCCGCCTTAAACTCGACGAACTCGACAAAAATTTAGTTTTCGAGGCTGTGGAAAATATTCTGGTCAGCAAACGCGCTAACGCAGGTAATTCCTAACTCCTAACTCCTAACTAAAAAACCCTCCGACAACCGCCGAAGGGATTTTTTATTGTTTATTATTGATTTTACTTCTGAGCAAGAGTTTGCTGTTGAGTTTTGTTTTTATCCTTGTCATTACTGCCAAAAAATTTTTTAAATAAATATGCGCCGCCTGCTATTGCCGCCCCTGCGACCAATAATCCGAGACCACCGCTACCCGAAGAAGATTTTGTTTTTGGAGCCGGAGAACTGTCAAAAATTCCGCCTATCGCATCGCCGAGTGCATTAAATCCGTTTTGAGCACCTTCAACCCTTCTGTTAAAGAGATTTTGAGCGTTATTAATCCTTCTTAATTGGTCTTCGCTTGTTGCTCGCGCCCGCATTTTGTCAAATTGATTGTCTCCGTTATTTCTCATTCTGTTCCATTGGTCGCCCATAAAAACTCCTCCAATTAATCATTTTGAAGACTGTTTCTTATTTTTCCGTCTAAAACTTTTAATATTCCGGCTTCTGTTTGGGATAATCCTTCTTTTGCTTCTTTCTCCATTAAATCCATGTAAATTGTTGCCTCTTATTATAAAAAAAAAAAAAACGCCTGTCAAGTCTGTAAAAAAATTTTCTCGCGGCAAGCCGTGTTTGCAAAAATCTAATATATTGGATTTTGTAAATTGAACGCTCAAATCTCGTTTCAAACTAAATCTGCAACATTTTCTCGCCCAAAATTGATTTGTAACCCTAAAATCTGCTATAATGAGCAAAATTTCATCAGAGGTGAAGAATATGAGAGCAAATCAGCTTTACGCGCCAACTTTACGCGAATCTCCTGCAGAAGCGGAGCTAATCAGCCATAAATTGATGTTCCGCGCAGGATTTATTCGCAAGGCGGCGGGCGGAATCTATTCGTATTTGCCGCTCGGTTGGCGCACAATGAAAAAAATTATGCAAATCATTCGCGAAGAAATGGACGCTAAAGGCGGACAAGAAATAATGATGCCAATAACGCAACCCGCCGAACTTTGGAAAGAGTCGGGGCGGTGGGCGGTTTACGGCGATGAAATGATGCGCTTAAAAGACCGTCACGGCAGAGAATTCGCGCTCGGCCCGACTCACGAGGAAATGATTACGACTTTAATCCGCGATGAAGTGCGTTCCTATAAACAACTGCCGTTAATGCTCTATCAAATCCAAAATAAGTATCGCGACGAGATTCGGCCGCGTTTTGGACTAATGCGGAGCCGCGAATTTGTGATGAAAGACCTTTACTCGTTCGACCGCGACGTTGAAGGCATGAATATTTCATATCAGAAGATGTACGACGCTTACAGCAAAATTTTTGAGCGTTGCGGGCTGAAATTCCGCGCAGTAGAGGCGGATAACGGCGCAATCGGCGGCGGACATTCGCACGAATTCACAGTTTTGGCTCCTAATGGCGAAAGTAGCATTGCTTACTGCGAAAATTGCAATTTTGCCGCGTCCGACGAAAAAGCCGAACTTAAAATCATTCAAGCCGCGCCTGAAGAACTTAAACCGCTCGAAAAAGTCAAAACTCCCGCTTGCCATACCATTGAACTTGTCAAAAACTTTTTGAACGTGCCGATTGAAAAGACAATTAAGGCTGTGGCGTTCATGGACGACCAAGAACGGCTGATTTTGGCGTTTGTGCGCGGCGACCACGAAGTCAACGAGATAAAAGTTATAAATTCTGTCGAAAATGCGAATCATCTATACATGGCGGGCGATAAATTGATTGAAAATGCCGGAACAGTCGCCGGATTCATGAGTCCGATTGGAATTTCAAATGCAATTATCGTTGTCGACCAAAGCGTAATGATGATGTCGAATGCTGTAGCCGGTGCGAACGAAATCGACGCGCATTTTATTAACGTGACGCCAAAAAGAGACTTCGACGCGGAAAAAATTATAATTTCTGATATTCGCATGGTGCAGGAGGGCGATCCATGCCCGCATTGCGGCGCGAAATTGAAAATGACTCGCGGAATTGAAGTCGGACAAGTGTTTACGCTCGGCAAAAAGTATTCTGAGGCTTTAAACGCAAAATTCCTCGACGAAGACGGCACAAATAAATATTTTGAAATGGGTTGCTATGGAATCGGCGTCGGGCGGACTATGGCGGCGGCGATTGAGCAAAATAACGACGCGGACGGAATCATTTGGAATAGAGCAATCGCGCCGTTTGAAGTTGTAATTGTACCTGTCAACGCGAAAGACGATAAACAGCTGGCATTTGCGGAAGAAATTTATAATGAGTTGCAAAAATCCGGCGTCGATGTGCTTTTGGACGATAGAAAAGAGCGCGCCGGAGTAAAATTTAAGGATTGCGATTTGATTGGCTATCCTTTGCGCGTGACGATTAGCCCGAAAACTTTAGACAGTGGCAATGTTGAAGTCAAAGTGCGTCGGAGTGGAGAATTTTTTAATTTCGACCGCGAAAATTGCGTAAAAAATATTTTGGAGCTGTTGGAGACGTTATAAATGGAAATTTTCACAGCATTGACGGTAGCAGGCTCAGATAGTTCAGGCGGAGCAGGGATTCAAGCGGATTTGAAAACATTTTTAGCAAATGGCGTTTACGGAATGAGCGCGATAACGGCTTTGACGGCGCAAAATACGGTTGGAGTGCGAGCAGTGCTGAATTCGACGCCGGAATTTTTATCGGAGCAGCTCGACGCGATATTTGAGGACATATTCCCCGACGCGATAAAAATCGGCATGGTATCATCATCGAAATTGATAAAAATCATATCGGAGCGGCTAAAATTCTACGGCGCGAAAAATATTGTAGTCGACCCGGTGATGATAGCGACATCTGGCGCGAAATTGATAGACGAAGACGCGATTGAGACGTTAAAAGAGGAATTATTCCCTTTGGCGAGGGTTTTGACGCCGAATTTGCCGGAATTGGAGACGATAACGGCGACAAATGATATGGAACACGGCGCAAAGAAAATTTTTGAGCAATACGGCTGCGCAGTTTTAGCTAAAGGCGGTCACGGGCATAATGATGCCAATGATTATTTATTTGACGGCGCGGGGCAATGGTTTTACGGTCGGCGAATTGACACGGAGAACACGCACGGCACCGGCTGCACGTTGAGTTCAGCGATTGCGGCGAATCTTGCCAAAGGTTTTGACTTAAAAACTGCGGTTGGGCGTGCGAAAAGTTATTTGACTAGCGCGTTGTCGACGGATTTTAATCTTGGCAAAGGTTCCGGCCCTCTGAATCACGGATTTAATCTGCGTGGAGCCGATTTTAACGAATGAAATAAAAAAAATCCTGCTGTTCGATAGAGCGGCGGGATTTTTTGTGTGGTATAATGTGTAAAAAGTTTTGGAGGCGGTTTTGTGACGAAAATTATTAGCGGCGTGAAGATTTCGGAGGAAGATTTAAAGATTTTGGGTGCGGAGGATAAAAATTTCGCTGAACGGCTGAAAAATTTCCTGTTGACTTGCGATAACGTCCGCGCAGGTCTCGACCCTTACGACGAAAACATTTTATTCGACCCGAATCGCGGACATTGGGATTTATGGGATTTAGACCAAGACGGCGGCGCGGAATTCAGTTTGGAGGAAAATTTTGTGGCTCGCGACCCAGCCGACGACGTTTCAAGCGGCATTGTAGCGATAGATTTTGGCACGAGCCGTACTGTTGTCGTTTACGAGAACGAATACTCGCAAATTTTGCCGTTAAAGGTTGGAAGTGGCACATATCGCGGCGATTTTAACGCTTCTGACTATGAAAATCCGACCGTGATTCAATTTATTGACATAGAAAATTTTTTGACGGCGTATTATTGGCGGGAAGGGCGGCCTTTTACCAAATGGAGCGACGTAAAAGTTTCGCACGAGGCGTTTGAAAATATGATTAAAGGCGGTTCGGAGAAATTTTATTCGTTTTTGACGGATTTAAAGTACTGGTGCGGCTCTAAAACGCAATTTATGTTGCGCGACGAGAAAAATTTCCTTACGCAACTTGCGCCGTTCGCAGATTTAGCGGAAGATGAGATAAATCCGCTGGAAATTTACGCATATTATTTAGGACTTTATATCAACAACATGCAACAGGAGCGGCATATCTTTTTGAACTATATTTTATCGTTTCCGGTGACTTATGAGCGAGAAATTCGGGAAAAAATGCGGCTTTCGTTTGAAAAAGGACTAAAAAAATCATTTCCGACGGCTTTATTAGCGAACGAAGCGATTATGAAGAAATTTTCGGTGCAGGAAGGTATAAGCGAGGCGGCGGCGTATGCGATAACGGCATTGCAAGAATACGGCTTTGACCCTGAGGGCGAGGAAGAAAATTATTATGCGGTATTTGACTTTGGCGGCGGCACGACGGACTTTGATTTTGGATTTTTGCGCGAATCGTCGAGTGATAGGTATGATTATTTGCTGATTCACTTTGGCGAGAACGGCGACCGGACTTTAGGCGGTGAAAATCTATTAAAATTGCTAGCGTTTGAGCTTTTTAAGGCAAATCAGGAGAAATTGATAGTTGAAGGCGGAAAAATTCCGTTTACATGGGCAGCGGATAAGAAAAATTTTGCAGGTTCGGAGGGTTTAATAAAGGATTCACAAGAGGCACATGCAAATATGCACGCGTTAATAGAAAAAATTCGCCCGATATGGGAAAATCCCGACTCTGAAGACGCAAAAATAATTTTGACGGAAAAAAATATTGCGGTAAATCTTTTTCGCGACGACGGGCAAATTTTGGAGAATTTTAGCTTAGAAATTACGATTGATTTGGAAAAAATTCTTCGCGAGCGCATTAAAGAGGGGATAAATAACTTTTTTATCTCGATGAAAGAGGCATTCGAGAAAAATAGCAAGAATTCACTTCGGAAAATAAAATCACTCGGCGAAATCGACGAAATTTCTATTTTTTTAGCAGGTAATTCGTCAAAATCGCCAATTGTCAACGAAATTTTTACAGAATTTATTTCGCCGACGGAAGATACGAGCCTTGCCGATGATGAAAATCCTTTCGCAAATGGGCGATTGAAACAAGGTTACGAGCTAAAAGGCGATTATTTTATGCAGAAAGGTAGCATTTATAGGCGAAATTATAACGGATTAGAAGTTTGGTTAGGCGATATGGATAATTCAAATGACCAAATAGTTTTGAGCGAGGCGGTAAAAAAAATCCCGACAAATAGCACTTCCGAAAAGTCTCCAGTCGATATTTTGTTTGGATTTGACGATAATAACGCGCCGAAATTCAAAATTTATCCCGCATTGGGCACAAAAGAGGCTAAAGAACTCCAAAAAACTCGCGGAATTGAAATTCGCAACGATTTAACCGCTCCGACCGGTAAAACGGGCGTTGCCTTCGGACTTTTGCTCAGTCGTGCAGGCGGATTGATTCAAACTAAACACATTACGCCAGATTCCTCTAAAATTCCGTTCAGTTTTTACGTCGGCAGGAATAAAAAACGTAAATTCAAGCCGATTATCGACCGAAATACAAAATTTAACGTGTGGTATCCTTTTATTGACGCGGGCGATAATTTTGATATTTTTTATACGAATTTGCCCGAAGCGGTTTCAAATCAAATGAATATTCAAAAGGCAAAACGAATTACAATTCAAATTTCCGAGCCCGATTCAGAAAAAATAGTTTTTATTCGCGCCGTGAAGTCAAATGTGATTGAATATCGAATCGCGCGGAATGAAAGCGAACTTTCTGACGAAAATATTTCAGAAAAAATCGAGTTGAATTAAATTTTTGGAGGAAAAAGCCTTGAATGACGAAATTTTTATGCGAGAGGCATTGAGAATCGCGAAAAATGCGGAAGGCAGAACATCGCCAAATCCGCTGGTTGGCGCGGTAATCGTCAAAGACGAAAAAATAATCGCGGAAGGTTGGCACAGACAAGCCGGAACGCCTCACGCGGAAATTCACGCGCTGAATATGGCGGGCGAACTCGCAAAAGGCGCAACTTTATACGTAACTTTGGAACCGTGCTCGCATTTCGGAAGAACGCCGCCTTGCGTCAACAAAATCATCGAATCAGGCATAAAAAAAGTCGTCGCGGCAATGAAAGACCCAAATCCAAAAGTTGCAGGTCGCGGCTTTGAAATTTTAAAAAATGCAGGGATTGAAGTCGAAATCGGGCTTTTAGAGGCGGAATCATGCAAATTAAACGAGGTTTTCTTAAAATTTATCACTAAAAAATTACCGTTCGTAACTTTAAAATTTGCAAGCTCGCTAGACGGGAAAATTGCAACTTTTAGCGGCGAATCTCAATGGATTTCCTGCGAAGAATCACGAAAATTTACTCATCACTTGCGCGATATTAACGACGCAATTTTAGTCGGCGTCGGTACAGTTTTGGCGGATAATCCCAGCTTGACGACGCGACTTGTTGAGGGGAAAAATCCTATTCGCGTGATTGTCGACAGCAATTTAAGGACGCCGCTTGATTCAAAAGTCGTGACAGATAAATCTGCAAAAACTATAATTGCAACGACTAAAAACGCTCCAAATGAAAAAATTTCGGAATTAAAAGCTCGCGACATTGAAATTTTGACTTGCGGCAAGGAAAAACAAGTTGATTTAAGGATTTTAATGGAAAAACTCGCCGAACGCGAAATAACTTCAATTTTGATCGAAGGCGGCGGGAAAATTCATTTTTCAATGCTAAAATCAGGGCTAGTCGATAAAATTTATGCATTTATCGCGCCTAAAATCATCGGCGGCGCAAATTCTCTTACTCCCGTCGAGGGAATCGGCTTTGAAAAATTATCGGAAGCAATTACGTTAGAAAACTTTAATTCGGAGCGAATTGGCGAAGATTTTTTGCTTAGCGGCTACGTTAAAGAGGATTTTCCTTGTGATAAATGCGGCTTGTGTTGCAAAAATATCAGATTTTCAACGTTGTCAGCAGATTTGGATAGGGGCGACGGCGTTTGCAAGCATTTAAAAAATAATTTGTGCGAAATTTATTCCCAACGACCAATTTTTTGCAACGTCAACGCTTATTACGAGAAATTTTTAGCGAAAACTATCAGCCGCGAAGAATTTTATAAACAGAATCTCGAAGTGTGCCAGCGATTAAAAAAATTGACAGCAAGCAGAAAAAGTGATATTTTATTCGCGAAACTTGGGGCGGAGTGAAAATCTCCACCGGCGGTGACAGTCCGCGAGCTTTAAGCACGATTCGGCGAAATTCCGAAACCGACGGTAATAGTCCGGAAGAGAAAGTTTTAAATAAGTTGAATTTACCCGCCCGAAGTACCAGGCGGCTTAATTTTTTGGAGGAGAAAATGTTCACCGGAATAATTGAAGAAATCGGGCGGCTCAAAAGTTTCGACGGCAATAAAATCGAAATCGCTTGCGAAAAAATCCTGTCAGATATAAAAATCGGCGACAGCATCTCAACGAACGGCATTTGCTTAACCGTCGTCGAGTTCGGTAAAAATTTTTTCGCGGCGGACGTTATGCCCGAAACTTACAGGAAAACTTCGCTCGCTGATAAAAATTTCAACCTCGAACGCGCTTTGAAAGTCGGCGATAGGCTCGGCGGGCACATCGTCAGCGGTCATATCGACGGCGTCGGCAAAATTACAAAAATCGTCGCCGAAGGGAACGCCCTTTTAATCGACGTGGCGGCAGAAAATTCTTTGCTTAAACAAATCGCCCCGAAAGGTTCTGTCGCGCTCGACGGCATAAGTTTAACCGTCGTCGACGCTAAAACGCAAAATTTCTCGGTCTCCCTGATTCCTCACACCCGCGAAGTCACTAATTTTAAATTTAAGCGCGTCGGCTCGCTCGTCAACATCGAAACCGATATTCTTGCCAAATACGTCAAGCGATTGATAAATTTCAAAACGGAATCGACTATTACTCAAAACTTTTTGCTTGAAAACGGATTCATTTGAGGAGGGGAATTTATGAGCGAATTTGCGACTGTTGAGCAGGCGATTGCGGATATTCGGCGCGGGAAAATGATTGTCGTAATCGACGACGAAGACCGCGAGAACGAAGGCGATTTGATTATTGCTGCCGAGACCGTCACGCCCGCCGATATAAATTTCATGGCGACTTACGCTAAAGGCTTGATTTGCACGCCCATTGACGGCAAAAGGCTCGACGAATTGGGAATCGGGCAAATGGTTTCAAATAACACCGACAATCACGAGACCGCGTTCACCGTTTCGATTGACGCCTACGATACCGACACCGGCATTTCCGCTTACGAACGATGCCATACTATTAAATTGCTCCTCGATAAAAATTCTAAGCCCTCTACTTTCAGGAAGCCCGGTCACGTCTTCCCGCTACGTTCCGTTGAAGGCGGCGTTTTGCGTCGAGCTGGTCACACCGAGACCGCTACCGATTTAGCGCGACTTGCTGGCTTTTATCCCGCCGGTTTATGTTGCGAAATTATGGACGACGACGGCCACATGATGCGCACCGAAAAGCTTAAAAAATTCGCAATTCGTCATGGGCTTAATATTATAACCGTCCGCTCGCTGATTGAATATCGCAAGCACAACGAAAAATTTGTCAAGATGATTGCCGATGTCGACTTCCCCAGCAAGTACGGACGTTTTCGGCTCAAGGCTTACGAGAGCACGATTGACGGCAAATGTCATCTGGCGATTGTCAAAGGCAACGTCGCGGGCAAGGAAAATGTTTTAGTTCGCGTGCATTCCGAATGCTTGACCGGCGATGCGCTTGGAAGTTTGCGTTGCGATTGCGGCGACCAACTCGCGACCGCTCTTAAGAAAATCGACGCGGCTGGCGAAGGCGTTTTGCTTTACATGCGGCAGGAAGGACGCGGTATCGGGCTTGCAAATAAAATTCGGGCGTATGCTCTGCAGGACGAAGGCAAAGATACCGTCGAGGCAAATATTCTGCTCGGCTTTAAACCCGACCTTCGCGACTACGGAATTGGTGCGCAAATCTTATCTGACTTGGGACTTACTACGATAAAATTACTGACAAATAATCCGTCGAAACGCGCAGGGCTCGAAGGGCACGGCTTGAAAATAGTAGAGCGCGTCCCGATAGTCATTGCGCCGACGAAATTTGATAGAAAATATCTGACCGTCAAGAAAGTCAAAATGGGTCACGTATTCGACAAGGAGGAAATTAAATGAACATTTACGAAGGCAACATCAGCGGCAAGAATTTTAAATTTGCTGTCGTGGTGGCGAGATTCAACAGCTTTATCACGAGCAAACTTTTGGACGGAGCACTTGACGCCCTGAAACGTAACGAGACGCCCGACGAAAATATTTCGGTCGTATGGGTGCCGGGCGCGTTTGAAATTCCGGTTATCGCTAAGAAATTGGCGGCGACTAAAAAATTCCACGCGATAATTTGTCTTGGCGCAGTGATTCGCGGCGCAACCACTCATTACGATTACGTTTGCAACGAGGTTTCTAAAGGCATTGCGCAAGTCGGACTTCAAAGCGGCGTCCCGACCATTTTTGGCATCGTCACTACGGAAAATATTCAGCAGGCGATTGAACGCGCCGGAACCAAATCGGGCAACAAAGGCTTCGACGCGGCAATTTCGGCTATGGAAATGGCTAATCTTTTGAAGGCTCTGCCCGATGACCCGACCTCGACCGATCCGCCTAAAAGAAGAGGTCGCCGCCCGAAATCTCCTGATATCGAACTTTAATCCATAAATCGTCCCCTGCCATATTTCGGCAACGATTTTACTCGCGCTGTTGTTCGCGGCATTACTGACTATTACGCCGAACAAAAAATCAAGCCTTTTCCTACTCGGAAGAGGCTATTTTTTTGTCTTTATAGTATATCGATAATTTACGCGGTGCGAGACTTCAAAACCTCGTCGATAGCGATAGAAAGTTGGTCGCCGCAAGAAGTCCCGCGCCCGCCGCAGTCATTTCCGCGCAAAATGTCGGCGATTTCCTTAGCGTCCTTGCCCTCGACTAATTTTCCAATCGCTTGCAAATTTCCGGGGCAACCGCCGGTAAATTTGACTTCGTGCAGGCGGTTTTCGTCGTCCAAAGCAAAATCAATGCGCTTTGAGCAAACTCTCTGCGGTCTGAAGCTGTAATTTTCCATTAAAATCTCTCCTTTAAGTATTTCGCGGGGACATGTTCAGTCAGCCACACGCCGTTGACCGAACGATAGAATTTAAAGCCGTCGACGAACATTTTGCCGCTTTCCACGACGAAAATTTTTGGCTTGCCGCGCCGTCGCCCGACTTTTTCCGCCGTTTCAACGTCGCTGGACAAGTGCACATATAAGCGCGACATTTTTTTAAGACCTTGTGCAATAATTGCCGAACCAAAACTTTCGCACGTGCCGTGATATAAAATTTCGGGCGGCTTAAGCTCTGCAAGCTCCAAATCGACCGGGATTGAGTGCCCTTGATTGGCGCGAATCAATTTCCCGTCCGCGCTGAAGGAATAACGCTGTTTTTCGTCCGCCGCGACGATTTTTTCAAGCTTTGCGCGGTCTAAACCTTTAACACGGCAAACCAATTCGTCAACTTCAGCCCAACCGTGCTCATCTAGTTGCAAGCCGACAATTTGCGGCTTGTGGCGAAGAATTAGGCTTAAAAATTTGCTCGTTGACTTCAAAATCCACATCTCCTGCGAAATTTTTTAAATCCTATTCCAAATCTGCGCGGGTGTCAATAAAATTTTTTCAAAGTTGCAGTTAGCTCCACGATAGACAGCAGAAAATTTTTGCCGTAAACTTTGCGCGAAATTTTTTTTGGAGGTTTGAAGTATGAATAGTTGGAGCGAGGGTTATTTCACCGATTCGACGTACACTTACGGCTATTATCGGGAGTTGTCGCCAAATTTTATGCGTTGGTGCCTGTTGCTCAATGGAATAGTTGCGCCGGAGTCGACCGAAGAGAGTTTTCATTGCGAATTGGGCTTTGGACAGGGCATTTCTGCGAATATACATGCTGCGGCGACGCCTGGAAAGTATTTTGGAACGGATTTTAATCCTGCGCACGCAAATTTAGCGAATGAATTGGCAAAGGCGTCAGAATCCGGAGCAAAATTCTTTGAAGACAGTTTCGAGGAATTTTCGGAGCGCGAAGACTTGCCGCAATTTGATTCGATAGGCTTGCATGGGATATGGAGTTGGATAAGCGCGGAAAATCGCAAACATATTATGGAAATAGCGCGACGGCATTTGAAATCGGGTGGAATGTTGTATAATAGTTATAATTGCCTACCTGGCTGGGCACCTGCGGCACCACTTCGCGAACTTTTATCGATTTACGACCGATATTCCGGCAAAAGCGGCGCGGCGAGTGGGCGAGTTGAACCGGCATTAAAATTTGTCGAGGAAATGATTAACGCCAAGCCCGCGTACCTAAATTTGGCTCCGAATTTCGCCAAAACGTT
Source organism: uncultured Selenomonadales bacterium (assembly GCA_947307055.1). Taxonomy (GTDB): domain Bacteria; phylum Bacillota; class Negativicutes; order Selenomonadales; family Selenomonadaceae; genus Quinella. The sequence continues at coordinate 100,650 of CAMZHX010000002.1, forward strand.
CGAGAACATAAAAAAACACAATCCGGATTACTTAGCGCACGAATATTTGAATCTGGATTGGGATTTGATGTATTTTGCGGACGTGGTGGAGATTTCGCAGGAATTTAAATTAGATTTTGCGGCGACGGCTTCACCGCTTGAAATTGTTGATAGATTAAATTTTTCCGCGCAGGCGATAGAATTTTTGCGGAAAATTGACAATCCGATCATAAAAGAGCAAACGCGGGATTATTTTATCAATCGGCAGTTCCGCAAAGATATATTTGTTCGCGGAATACGGAGAATCACAGCTATCGAGCGGTTGGAAAAAATTTTGGAAATGCGCTACGTTCTGCTTTATCCTCCGGAAAATATCCCGCTTAAATTTCCGTCGCCGCTCGGCGAAGTTCAACTCGCAGAGGAGGCTTATCGCCCGATTTTGGAATTTTTAGCGGAAGATAGTTACCGCCCGAAAACTTTCGGCGAATATCTAAAACTCAATCCGCGTAAAAACGCCAACAATATTTTGGAAGTGGTAATTATTTTGGTCAACGGCAATCACATTATGCCCTGTCAAAGCGAGGCGGCGGTTAAGCTCGTGAAAAAACCTTGCGAGCGGCTCAACGCGCACATTTGCGAGCGGTCAAAGTTTGAAGACACGATAAATTTCTTAGCAAGCCCTGTGACGGGCGGCGGCATCAACGTCAATCTTTTCAATCGGATATTTTTAGCGCAGTACAAAGCCGGAAACAAGACTGCGGCGAAAATTGCGGCGGAGTCATGGAAAATTTTTTCGCGGCAAGGTCAGAAACTAATTCGCGACGGAAAAGCGATTGAAACGCCCGAAGAAAATTTAGCATACATGGAAAAGTTAGCAGAAAATTTTTTGACAAAGCAGTTGCCGATTTTCAAAGCACTTGCGCTCTAAGCTTTCGGTTGAATCGTCCCGCTTTGATACGCCTCCAAAAGTTTATTTAAGCCGACGATTTCTTGACGAATGCCTTGCCCGTGATCTGTGTCGCCGATTGTCATGCGCCGCGATAAAATTTCAACCGTCTCGACCGTCGATTCAATGTCTTTATTTTCGGCGAGCGCAAGTTTCACGTCGGCAATTTTCTGGTGACGCAAAAGCCTAAGCCCGCGCGAGTTGGAAACGAGAGTATAACCTGAAATGCCGGTCTTTTCATGATAGGGCGTGCTGAATCCGCCGTCAATGACAAGAGCTTTGCCGCCCGCTTTGATTGGAGTTTCGCCCTTGCGCACGCGAACCGGAACATGACCGTTTATGATATGCCCGCTCGAATCTAGCCCGAACTCCGTCAAAATTTTGTCGCAAATTGCCTCGTCGTCAATCAAATTGTAATACGGGTCGGCGGGTTCCTTCCAAGTCGCTTTGTCCTCGATGAACGCCCGCTCAAAAGTTCGGAACTCCCTGCCCGCAATTGGCGACAACAAACCGCACCATAAAAAATACATAAAATCTAAATCTTCCTGCCGTCTCTCGTAGTAAGCTCGCCGCGCTCTTTTGTCTACGTAGTCGAAATAATTTTTCCCGCTATAAGTCGCGCCGCCAAAAGTAATCTCTTTGAACGCGCCGTCCTCGTCAAGCGGCACGTTTGCATGGAAAAGCAAATTGCCATTGTGGCAGGTGTAGACGCCGCCCTTTTTGTAGAGGAAATCGACATGCGCTTGAAAGTTCGCACTCTCCAAAAAATTGCCGCGCAGATTTGAAATAATTTCCTGCTCGGCGTCGCTTAGGGCGCAAGGGTCTTCGCGATTGACCGTCGGGAAAATTCCGTTGAGCTTGTGACTTTGCCCGCCGATTTGAATCGTGCCGTCGTCGAAATTAACTTTGTCTAGCAAAAGGCGCGAGTCCATTTTGAAATCGGGATTGCGTTTGATAAGTTGCCATTCGAGCTTGAACATAATCATTTGACTTGCGAGCTCGGCGGCGCGGATAGGATTTTCTTCGGGGTAGAGGCTTGACGCAAAAATTGTCAGAGGGCGAAGACTAATTCCGTAACCGCGCTCCAAAACGTCGGTATTATTGTAGTGCAGGGAATTTTTTACAACAGCCGCGATACAAACTTCGCTGCCCAAAGCCGCGCCCATCCATAAAACATCGTGATTGCCCCATTGAATGTCGACTTCGGCAGGATAATTCATCAGCAGATTTAAAATTGCGTCGGGGCGGTCGCCTCTATCGAAGAAATCGCCGACCAAGTGCAAGCGGTGAATCGCGAGCCGTTTTATAAAAGCGGTCAGCGCGTGAATAAAATCTTCGCCGCTCTGAATCTCCACAATCGAATTCAAAAGTTTTTCGTAGTAAATTTTTTGGGCTTCATCGGCGGTCGGGTGCGTGTTGAGCAGTTCCAAAATTACGGTCTCGTAACTGTTCGGGATTAAATCGCGCATTTTGAACGACGGATACTTATAACTCATGAACTTCGACAGCTTAACCAGTCGCGCCAAATTTATTCGGTACCAGGCGGGCGTCGCTCGACCTTGCGATTTTATTTGCGCGATTTTTTCTTTGGGATAGTAAATCAGCGTGCAGAACTCCGCAATTTCCTCCGCGCCGAGCATGTCGCCGAAAACGTAGTCGACTTTCTCGCGAATGACGCCCGAACAATTATTGATTATGTGCAGAAATAAATCATACTCGCCGTGCAAATCGCTCATGAAATGTTCAGTGCCCTTCGGCAAGTACAAGCGCGATTGCAAATAAATCAGCTTTTCGTAGATTGATTCTTTCGTCGGATATTTTTCGGAAAGAATGCGCATCAAGCTCGCCGCAAAATCGTAATCGTTCGCCATAATGTCAACTCCTTTTGTTTTGGCATATTTTATATCGCAATGAAGAATCTAAACTGAAAAAAATGCTGCAAGAAATTTTTCTGCGGCATTGTTTTTTCATGCAAAGTTCAATTATAATTGACGGCAAACAGGAAGGAGGCGAGACCTTGATAAAAAAACTCAGCGAATTGGTGTTGCTGATTCCCGACGCGAAAATTATCGGCGAGGACGTTTCAATCAGCGGCATTGAACACGACTCGCGCAAGGTCACGACAAGAAATTTATTCGTGTGCATGGAAGGCGCGCACGTTGACGGACATAATTTCATTGGGCAGGCAAAAGAGTTGGGCGCAGTTGCCGTCCTGACGACCAAAAAAAATTTCGTGCCGCCCGAAAATATTTCCGCGCTGATTGTTCCGGATATGCTCGACGCTTTGGCGGTTATCGTCCCGTATTTTTATAATTATCCTGCGCGGAAAATGCGCGTTATTGGAATCACCGGTACGAACGGCAAAACTACGACGACTTATCTGCTCCGAGAAATTTTTACCTGCGCGGGCTTCAAGGTCGGGTTGATTGGCACGATTCAAAATCTTATCGGCGATGAAAAATTTCCCGTCCGCAACACGACCCCTAATGTCATCGACTTGCAGAAAATTTTAGTCGAGATGGTCGCGAAAAATGTTGACGTTGTAGTTATGGAAGTGTCGAGCCATGCGCTTGCGGAAAATCGAGTGGCGGGCGTCGAGTTCGATACCGCGATTTTCACGAACCTCACGCAAGACCACTTAGATTTTCACGGGACTATGGAAAATTATTTGCGGGCGAAGTCCAAACTTTTCGACATGGTATCGCGGCGCGGGCGCAAACAAAATAAAACTGCCGTCATAAACGTTGACGACGAGGCGAGCGCGGAAATTTTAAAGCATTGCCTTTGCAAAACGATTACTTACGGCTTGAGAAGTTCTGCCGACCTGCGAGCTACTGAACTCAACATTCGCTCCGACGGAATGAACTTTTCCCTTCTCCCATTTCCCATTTCCCTTAGCCTGCATTTAACGGGGATTTTCAATGTCTACAACGTGTTGGCGGCGAGCGGCGCGGCTCTTGCCGAAAACATTTCGCCCGAAGTCATCAAACGCGCTCTGGAAAATTTTAGGAGCGTGCCAGGACGTTTCGAGCGGATTTTTTCTGCGGCTCCCTTTGAAGTCATCGTCGACTACGCGCACACCCCCGACGGCGTCAAAAATGTTTTGGAGACCGCCGCGCAGATTGCTACCGGAAAAATTATAACGGTGATAGGCTGCGGCGGCGACCGCGACCATAAAAAACGCCCGATAATGGGCAGGATTGCTGCAGAGTTCAGCGACGTTGTAATTGCTACTTCCGATAACCCGCGAACCGAAGACCCCGAAAAAATTCTGGACGATTTGGAAAGCGGGATTGGGCAAAAAAATCACGAACGCATTACCGATAGGCGAGCGGCTATCTTTAGGGCAATTGAGCTTGCCGACGCGGGCGATATTGTTTTAATTCTCGGCAAAGGTCACGAGAACTATCAGATTTTGAACACAGGGAAAATTCACTTCGACGATAAAGAGATTGCGCGGGAGGCAATAGAGAAATGGAAAAATTGAGTTTGGCGGAAGTCGTGCAAGTCACGGGCGCAGAGAAAAATTCTGACGCGGAAATTTATTTCGAGAACATAACGACCGATAGCAGAAAAATTACGAGCGGTGAATTATTCGTCGCGATTAAAGGCGAAATTTTCAACGGCGAAGACTTCGCGGAGGATGCTCTCAAAAAAGGCGCGGCGGCCGTCCTCGTCAGCAAAAATTTTGATAAGGAACTCGACGGCATTGTTATAAAGGTTGACGACACGTTGAAGGCTTACGGGCAAATCGCGGGCGCGTGGCGAAATCGCTTTGATATTCCGATTGTCGCTGTGACCGGCTCCAATGGCAAAACTACCACTAAAGATTTAACCGCTGCGGCTTTGAGCGGCTTGGGCAATGTCCAAAAAACTTCCGGCAATTTTAATAACGAAATCGGCGTCCCGATGACTTTGCTAGGACTCAACGAGAAAAATAAAGCCGCCGTCGTCGAAATCGGTATGCGCGGGCTGGGGCAAATCGAATCGCTCGCCGAAGTCGTCAAGCCCACGATTGGCATTGTCACCAACGTCAGCGAAACTCACATTGAACTTTTAGGTTCGATAGAGAATATTGCGCGGGCGAAAGGCGAATTGGTCGAGGCGATTGAAGCGGGCGGCACCATTATTTTGAACGCCGATAACATTCACACCGCCGCGATGAAAAATTTGGCGAAACCTGGCGTAAACGTCGTGACTTACAGCTTGGAGGGCGCAGCCGATTTGGTCGCGAAGGATATTTTAATCGGGAGCGTCGCGACTGAATTTACATTGAGTTACGGCGGCGCGGATTACGATTTTGAAATTCCGATGATTGGTCGGCATAACGTCTCGAATGCATTGGCGGCAATCGCGGCGGGCTTGACGGTCGGCTTGAGCGTCGAGGAAATTCAGCGCGGCATCTCGACTTTGACGACAACTAAAATGCGTTTCGAGGTGATTCGGCGCGATGGCTTGACGATTGTAAACGACGCTTACAACGCAAGTCCGGCGTCAATGCGCGTGGCGATTAAAACGATGTCTGAAGTTTACGGCGGGCGACTGATTGCGGTTTTGGGCGACATGTTGGAACTCGGCGACATTTCCGAGCGCGTCCACAAAGAGATTGGCGCGGAGCTCGTCGAGAATAAATTCGACACGCTGATAACTTTGGGCGAATTAGGGAAATTTATTGCTCAAGGTGCTCGCGAGGCGGGTTTGGAAAACGTTTACAGCTTCGACACGCACGAGGCCGCCGCTAAAAAAATTTTGGAGCTCGTCCGCGTCGGCGACACGATTTTATTCAAAGCTTCGCACGTCATGCACATGGAAAAAATTATCGAGCTGATTTGAGGTAATCTTTTAATGGAAAAACTTTTAATAGCGGGCGCAATTTCGGCGGGCGTCGTTATCATGCTTGCGCCGATTTGCATACCGATTTTGCACCGATTGAAATTCGGTCAGAGCATACGCGAGGAAGGGCCTAAAAGTCATCAGAAGAAGAGCGGCACGCCGACTATGGGCGGAATATTTTTAATCGCGGGCATTGTCGCGGCGACGCTGATTCAAGCCGAATGGAATCCGGAAATATTCCTCGCGCTGTTCATACTGCTCGGACATTTCATTTTAGGTTTCGTCGACGATTATTTAAAAGTCGTCCGCAAAAAAAATCAAGGATTGCTAGCACGCTACAAACTCGCGGGACAGATTTTAATCGCGGCCGTGACGACTTTTGTAGCGAGTGAACTTTTGCTCGACTTCAACCCGACAATTTGGATACCCATACTCAACGAGACGATTGACGCGGGCATTTTGTATTTGCCGTTCATGTTCGTTGTAATGGTCGGGGCGTCGAACGCGGTCAACTTGACGGACGGGCTTGACGGCTTGGCATCGGGTTGCGTGGCGATTGCGTCGAGTTGTTACGCGGTGATTTGCTTGCTGACGGGGCACGAAGACTTAGCGATATTTTGTGCGGCGACGGTCGGGGCTTGCGTAGGCTTTTTGAAATTCAACTTCCACCCGGCCAAAGTTTTCATGGGCGATACCGGCTCGCTAGCTTTAGGCGGAGCATTCGCGGCAGTCGGCATTTTGACGCGCACTGAAATTTTGTTAGCGGTTGTAGGGTTCGTGTTTGTGTGCGAGGCGTTGTCGGTTATCCTGCAAGTTATCTCGTTCAAGTCGACCGGCAAAAGAATTTTCCGCATGAGCCCGATACATCATCACTTCGAGCTGGGCGGCTGGTCGGAAGTCAAAGTAGTTCTTGTGTTCTGGACGGTCGGACTAATCGCGGGCATAATCGGTCTATCAATGTTATGAGGAGTCTTGTAAATGGATTTGGCAAATAAAAAAGTTTTAGTAATCGGCGCGGCTCGTAGTGGAATCGCGGCGGCGAAGATTGCAAAAAATTTGGGCGCGACCGTGATTCTCAGCGACGCCAAAGAAAATCTCGACGTAAAAATTTCGGGCGTAGAAATTCGGCTCGGCAAGCAGTCGGAAGAACTTTTGCGCGGCGTTGATTTGATAATCGTATCGCCCGCCGTCCCGATTAAAATTCCGGTGCTAAGGGCGGCGGCTCAAAAAAATATCCCTATAATTAGCGAGGTTGAACTTGCCTACGATTTGGCGAGGTCGCCACTCTGCGCGGTGACCGGTACCAACGGCAAGACGACCACTGTAACTTTGCTCGGATTGCTCTTGAAGGAAAAATTTCCAAAGGCGGCAGTCGGCGGGAATATCGGCTTTCCGCTTAGCGAGGTCGCGTTGGAAGTCGGCGCGGGCGGCTACATTGCGGCGGAAATTTCTAGCTATCAAATGGAGGCGACAAAAAATTTTAAGCCGCACATTTCAGCTATTTTGAACGTTACGCCCGACCACTTGAAGCGGCACGGCTCTATGGAAGTTTATCAGGCGATGAAGGAGAAAATTTTCGCTCAACAGACCGCCGACGACTTTTTGATTTTGAACTACGACGACAAAATTACTCGCGCTATGATTAGCCGCGCCGCGTGTAAAGTGCTTTACTTCAGTCGACAAGTTGAGCTCAATGAGGGCGCATTTCTCAAAAATGATTCGCTCGTCATAAAGTTCAGCGGTGAAACTTATAATCTGTGCACGGTCGACGAACTCGGCATAAAGGGCGGGCATAATGTCGAGAACGCTTTAGCCGCGTCGCTTATGGCGTTTATTGCCGGCGTCGAAGTCGATAAAATTTCCAAAGTGCTCAAAAGTTTTCAAGGCGTCGAGCACAGGATAGAATTCGTGCGCGAACTCGACGGCGTGAAATATTACAACGACAGCAAGGCGACTAACACCGATTCGGCGATTAAAGCTCTGGAGACTTTCGCGGGGCATATAGTTTTGATTGCGGGCGGCGACGATAAGGGCACCGACCTTTCCGACTTTTTAAAGCTGGTCAATGAGCGCGTTGATTATCTGATTTTAATCGGTGACGCGGCGGCGAGGTTCAAAACTTGTGCGCTTGATAAAAATTTCCCTGCCGATAGAATTTTGGAGGCGGGCTACTCAATGGAAAAGGCCGTTGAGCTTGCTAAAAAAATTTCACGTCCGCCGCAAGTCGTGTTGCTTAGTCCAGCCTGCGCAAGTTTCGACATGTACAGCGACTTCGAGGAGCGCGGCAGAGACTTCAAACGCATTGTCAATGGTCTTTGATATGGGCTATGTTTATCTGGCGTTGGCGATAGTTTTGGAATTATGCGGCACGACTTGCATGAAATTATCGGACGGTTTCGCTAACAAAATTTTTGCGGCGTCGACGCTGACTTTCTACGGCTTATGTCTTTATTTCTTCGCGTTGTCGCTCAAAAGTGTTCAACTAAATATAGCTTACGCGACTTGGGGCGGCTTGGGCGTCGTACTCGCGGCGGCTGTCGCCAAAATATTTTTTCACGAAAGCATTTCGACGCCGGGCTTTATCGGAATAATTTTGATAGTTATCGGCGTGGTGTTGTGTAATTTTTTTGGAGCAACTAAATGAAAATAATCGTATCTGGCGGCGGCACGGGCGGCCACATTTACCCCGCGCTCACGCTCATAAATGCAATCAAGGCTAAGCGACCCGACGCCGAATTTCTCTACGTCGGCACCGAAAAGGGTTTGGAGGCCGACATTGTCCCGAAAGCTGGCATAAATTTTACCGCGCTCAACTTGGAGGGCGGGCTGGAACGTCGTTTCACGCTGGAAAATATTTCTCGCGCCGCCAATGCCATTTGGAGCATAAAACGCGCCGCCGACATCGTCAAAGAGTTCAAACCAAATGTAGTCGTCGGGACGGGCGGCTACGTTTGCGGACCGATTCTCCTTGCCGCAAGCCTCTTGAAAGTCCCGACGCTGATTCAAGAACAAAATGCCGTTGCGGGCGTCACGAATAAAATCCTGTCAAAGTTCGTTGATAAAATTGCGGTCGGCACTCGCGACGCGCTGAAAAATTTCCCCGCGAAAAAAACGACTTACACCGGCAATCCGATTCGCGCCGAAGTCCTCGCCGCTAAAAAGGAAGACGGCCTCCGCGAATTCAATTTCACTGCCGATAAGCCCATTGTTTTAATATCGGGCGGCAGTCGCGGCGCAAGGAGTATCAACAACGCTATGATTGACGTTTTGAAAGTCGCGGCGCAAAAAAATTCCGCGCAATTCCTACATGTCACCGGCAAGGGCGAATTTGAATCCGTCACGAAAAAATTGTCCGACCTCGACGCGCCAAATATTAGGGTCGTGCCTTACCTCTACAACATGCCGCGAGCTATGGCTATGGCTGACCTCGCAATCTTCCGCGCAGGCGCGACAGGCCTTGCCGAACTCACAGCGCGAGGCGTCCCCGCAATTTTAATCCCATATCCCTACGCAGCGGAAAATCATCAAGAATTCAACGCGCGGACTTTGGTCGAGGCGGGCGCGGCTCGCATGATTCTCAACAAAGATTTGACAGCAGAACTTTTGCAGGAAAATCTCGACGAACTTTTAGCATCGCCACAAACACTTAAACAAATGGCGGCGGCAAGTTTATCGCTCGGCAAGCCCAATGCCGCTGACGAAATCGCCAATTTGATTCTAAGTTTAACTTGAGGAGGAAAACTAATTTGAAACTCGACGGCTTGAAAAAATATCATTTCATAGGGATTGGCGGCGTAGGTATGAGTGCGCTCGCCAAAATTTTAATTGAGCTCGGTTGCGAAATCAGCGGCTCGGACGCGAAAGACTCCCCGACGCTCGATATGCTCAAAAGTCTCGGCGCAAGAATTTTCGTCGGACATAAGGCCAAAAATATCCTCGACGATAACGGTAATCCGGTCGAAGCTATCGTTTGCTCGTCGGCTATCCCCGCCGATAACCCCGAAGTCGTCGCCGCCAGCAAGTTCAAAATTCCTAAGCTTCACCGCTCCGACATCAACGCTTACCTTTTGAACTCGCGCAAGGGTATCGCAATTTCCGGCTCGCACGGCAAAACTACTACAACTTCCATGATTGGCTACGTATTGCACAGCGCGAACGTCGACCCAACTATAATTATCGGCGGCGAATCAACCGACTTAGGCACCGGCGCGATTTTGGGAAAAAGTGATTGGCTCGTCACTGAGGCCGATGAAAGCGACGGTTCCTTCCTGACGCTCAAGCCCGCTATCGCCGTCGTGACCAATGTTGAGGACGACCACCTTGACCACTACGGCACGATGGATAGACTTCGCGCCGCGTTCAAAATTTTTATCGAGAACGTCAACCGCGAATCGGGCGTCGCTATCCTCTGCTTTGATAACGATAACTTGCGCGAACTCGCTAAGGAAGTCGACCGCAAAATCATTTCCTACGCTATCGACCACGACGCCGATTTCACCGCGCGAAATATTCGCACTATGCCTAAGGGGATTAATTTTGAGGTCGTGCACGGCGGCGAAGTTCTCGGAAAAATTCAGCTCGCGATTTACGGGCGGCATAACGTCCTGAATGCTCTGGCGACTATTGCGACGGCTCTCGAAGTCGGCGTACCCTTTGACAAAATCGCTGAGGGCTTGAATCACTTTCACGGCGCGAAAAGACGTTTCCAGACTAAAGGCCGCGCCAGAAATATTTTAATCGTCGACGACTACGCGCACCACCCGACCGAAATCGCCGCGACCTTGAGAGCCGCTCGCGAGACTAAGCCTCATAAAATTTTCTGCATCTTCCAACCTCATCGCTACAGCCGCACGCAACTTTTGCTCAAAGAATTCGGCGGCGCGTTCAAAGAGGCTGACAATTTAATTTTGACCGACATTTACTCGGCGGGCGAAGAAAAAATTTCGGGCGTCAGCGGCACCTCGATTTTGCAGGAAGTTTTGAGCACGACCAATCAAGCCGTCAGCTACATTCCCAAGCGCGAGGACATCGCCGCCGCTATCAAAAATCAGCTGTCGCCAGGCGATTTGGTTATCACTATGGGCGCGGGCGATATCTACAAAACCGGCGAGGAACTCTTAGCACTGCTCAAAGATTTGCGCGATAAAAAAATCGTCGTCGTATGCGGCGGCACCTCGACTGAAGCGGAAGTTTCAAGGCGCACTGGCAAGGCGATTGCTGACGCGCTCAAGTCCAAAGATTACAACGTCGAATTGCTCGAACTCAATCCGCAGACCTTTGCGCAGACCATTCGCGAAAAAAATTGCGGCATAGTCTTTAACGCGGTTCACGGCAAATACGGCGAGGACGGTTTGATTCAAGGCACGCTCGATATGCTCAAAATCCCCTACACCGGCTCCGATGTCCTGGCCGCCGCGCTCACTATGGATAAGGTCGCCACTAAACATTTCCTCAACTCCGCGCAACTTTCTACGCCGCGTTTCGCTATTTATAGAGAAGTCGACCGCCGCGACGAACTCGCCAGCGAAATCGAAAAGCAATTCGGACTGCCCGTCGTGATTAAGGCCGCGGCACAAGGTTCAAGTATCGGCGTTACTATCGTCGAAAAATCTTCCGAGCTCGATGAGGCCATTGACATTGCCTTTGCTTACGGCGATGAAATTTTGGTCGAGGAATTCATTAAGGGTCGCGAGTTGACCGTTGCAGTTATGGGCAACGAGGACGACGCCGAAGCCCTGCCCGTCATCGAAATCACTACCACCACCGGCCGCTACGATTATAAATCCAAATACACTAAGGGTTTGTCTACGCACATTTGCCCCGCTCAACTCCCCGACGAACTCACAGCAAAAGTTCAAAAGCTCTCGATTGACGCCTTTAAAATTTGCAAGTGCGCCGGCGTCGCTCGCGTCGACCTCATGCTTTCCGAAGATAATATTCCTTACGTCATCGAAGTCAACTCGGTGCCCGGCATGACCGAAACTTCCCTTGTGCCCGACGCCGCTCGCGCTGCCGGTATCGACTTCCCAGAACTTTGCGAAAAAATTTTGTCGCTCGCCGACTTCTAAAGGACAATTAGGAATGAAGAAAACGTAATGGGAAGTGAAAAACCGGCCGGCAACGTGACGTTGCATCCAGTGGGTGCGCCCTCACTGTTCCCCCGCTTTTAAAGCGGGTCTTTTGGGCGCAGCAAAAGAAAAGTTTGTATAACACGCTTTGGCAAAGAGGGGGCAACTATGGTTAAGCTCTACGACACAACCGGCTCCGGCTATATCGAAGTCGAGGTCGCTCAATTCTATTCCAACGACTTCCCGATTTTCTTCGCTAAAACCGGCAAGGATTCTTACCTGCGCGACTTCGCCGAACCTTTTTACACCGTGCCCGAAATGATTACAGGTAATCGTCCTGCCGACGGCGGACATTTAATCATTGAGGCGAAAGATTTAAACGACTTCATAACCCGCGAGCCTCGCGCCAAAAAATATATCAAGCGGCTTATCGGCTCCAAAGAATTTATACACAATCTCCCGCGCTATTGTTTATGGCTTGTCGATTGCCCGCCCAATGAAATTCGCAAAATGCCTTTGGTTTATGAGCGCGTCAAAGCTTGCAAGGAAGACCGATTGAAAGGCGCGCCCGACCGTCAAAAACTTGCCGCAACGCCCTGGCTTTTTCGCGAAATTCAAAACCCTAAACAATGTCTTGTTATTCCGAAAGTCAGTGGTGAACGTCGAGATTATATCCCAATGGATTTTGTTGGCGATAACGTTATTTTGACAGATTTATTATTTATGGTTCCCGACGCAATGTTTTGGCACTTCGGGGTGCTGACGAGTTTTCCGCACATGGCTTGGATGCGAATGGTTTGCGGGCGTTTGAAAAGTGATTATCGCTATTCGGCGCAGATTGTGTATAATAATTTTCCGTGGCCGCCGTTTTGGCGAGAGGTCGAATTGACAGCGGCAAAAATTTTGATGGCGCGGAGGAATTATCCGGAGGCGAGTTTTGCCGACCTTTACGACCCGTTGCTTATGCCAAAAGATTTGCGGCGAGCGCACGAGGAAAATGACCGCGCAGTTATGGCGGCGTACGACTTCCCGAAAAATATGAACGAGGAGCAAATGCAAAAAGCCTTTCTGAAAATGTATGAGGCATTGCGGAACACGGAGGAAATTTTTTATAGATAGGCGGTGATGAAATGGCAAAAATCCGGCGGCGACGACGAACCTTTGGACGGCTATTCAGAGGGATAATATTTCTTGCGGTGAGCGCGGCGGTCTTAGGGTTTTTCGTGTACGTGCCGTTTTTCACGCTGAGCGAATTGAAACTAATCGGCGTGAAGTACTTGACGCAAGAAGACATCTTGAAGGCGGGAAATATTTACATGGGCGAGCCGCTATTCAAATTGAAGACGGACGTAGTACAAAGCCGCCTGTCAAAAGATTTGCGGATAGAGGAAGTGAGCGTGCGTCGAAAATTACCGCACACATTGGAAATAAAAATCAAGGAGCGGCGACCTTTGGCAACGGTTAATTGCAATTACGGCTATCTCGACCTAGACCGCAACGGCGTAGTCCTCGACAGCTACAAGAGCTTAAAGACAATGCAAATCCCGATGATAACAGGCGCGGCGGTTCACGACCTGTATATCGGCGACGAGATAGAAGACGAACTTGTCAAACAAATTTTAGACTTCTTGAACCGGCTCGACGAGGAGACATTGAATCGGCTGTCGGAGGTGGCGATAATCGAAGCGGATTATATCGTCATGTACAGCGCGACGGAACGACCGGTACAGATACGGCTTGGGAAATTGGAGCGGCTCGACGAAAAGGCGCGGCTCACGGAAGATTTTTTGAAAGACTTGGCGACGAATCCTCACCCTGTCGAGTACGTCGACTTCAATTACACGACGCCCTTTATAAAACTCGCGCAATAAAAAATGGGGGTCAATCCCCCAATGCGTCGCGTATCGTTGAAATTTCCTGCGCGGTGAACAATCCTTCGGGCGACTCGCGAATCATTATGTCGCGGAGTTTTAGTTTCAAATTTTCCAGCTCGACCGGCGGAGCGGCTACCTTTGCTGATAAGCTTATTGTTTTTGTTTGTGCGTCGACGTACTTTTGAGTTTTGCGGATTACGAGTTCGACAAGCTCGCGATTTTCTATGCCGAGTTTTGACGGCGCGGCGAGCATATGAATTTTGAGCTGCTCCTCAATCGAATCCTGTTCCAAATCCAAAAGCCGCATATGAAAAGCTTCGGCGTTGAAATTTTGCGCGTCAACCGATTTCAAGCCGTCAATAATATTGTGATACGATTGCCAATTTCGGTCGAGGCGGTCAATATCTTTTTGATAAGCCGCGTACCAATCGCCGAAAATTTTTTGTTGTTCGAGTAATTCTTCAAGTTGTGCCCGCGAAAGTTTTTCATGTTGTTGCCGCTCGCTGACTAAAACGCTCGTGACGAAGACTGCGACCAATCCCGCGCAGATTATCACGAAAATTTTTCTGGACGGCGCAAATTTGTAGAGCAGAGCTAGCGTCACGACTGCCGCCGCTAAAATAAGATAAATCATTTCAAGATTAGGTCGCGCCCGATTTCGTAAGCCGCTTTGCAATCTTCCGGGAAATGTTTTTCGCGGTAGGCAAATTTTTCTTCGGGGTCGAAAATCGAACTTTCGTAGCGCGAATAGTCTTTGAATTGCACAGTATCGTAGGCGCGAAGAATTTTCGGAGTGACGCCCAAAATCCTTTTCGTGAAAAGTTCGTACATGCCGAGGCGTTCTTTCATGCCGAATTGCTCGAAGTGTTTTTCGGTCATGTTCATGGTGTAGATAAATGCGCTCGGAAGTTTTTTCGGGAACACGGTCGGGATTTCGTCGCTGTAAATGTAATTGGAAAAGAACAGCCGCTCGATAAACGCAATCATGCCCGCCGAGAGATTCATAAAGTAAATTGGCGTGCCGAAAATGATAGCGTCGGCGGCTTTGACTTTCTCCAAGACGGGCGAGAGGTCATCTTTCATAGCGCAGGAGCCGTGCGGACGGCTTTTAAGTTTGCAAGCGAAACAGCTCGTGCAACCTTTGAAGTTCAGCGCGTAGAGATTAACCATTTCGGCTGACGCGCCGGCATCTTGTGCGCCCTGCATAGCGTGCTGCAAAAGTTGCGCGGTATTCCAGTTGCGGCGCGGGCTTCCGTTAATCGCGATTAAGTTTTTCATCATAAATCCTCCTAAAATCAATGTTCAAAGATACAAGTCGTTGGATATTAAATACTACCAACGCAATTTCCTCTGCCACGCGAGCAAATCTTTCCTGCCAAGCGGCAAGTCAATCGATTGCCCGTTGTCGTAGAAAAATTTTATGCGAATCTCCTTCGCCAAAAGTAAATCCTTTAAGCTCGACTTCGGGAAGTGTAGAAAAAATTTGTTCTCGTTGAGTAAGCCTTTCTGCGTCTGCTTCGTGACCGCTTCAATTTCCCAAGGCGCACCGTCCGTGAAAACTACAACTGTATTGAGGAGCCGCGCCTTGTCGTAACGATAATCCCAAAGACTTAGCGTCGCGCTCTCCCAATTCCCGTCAATATCCCTGCCGACTTGAAAATCCGTCGCCGCGTATTTGTCCAGAGTCTCAACCTCGCGGTGATCGTGATGCCAAGTGTAACTCGCACCGAAAATTCCCAGGAGAATCAATAAAACTCCGACTCCCATTAAAATTTTTTGCATAGTCGACCTCCGCTTTTACTTTACATTTTGCTTGCGCTTATAGTACAATATCTGCGCTACATTTTTCAATAAATTTTTTCGGGGGGAATTCTGTATGCTCAGACCGCGTTTTGAAGACGAAGACGAATATATTCCAGAAATTGGCGGCGATGATGAAGATTATAACGTCCACGACCGAATCCCGCACTCGAACGCCGGCATTGCACTGGGCTGGTCGGCTCTGGAACAGCAAATGTTTGATATGCTCCTTTTGAATCGTTTTGCCGCCGACGATCAAGAATTGCTCGACGAGACGGCCCGCACCATCTCCAGATTAGTCGAAACTTTCGAGGCGCACGAAATCGCTAGGATTATGGCGGTCGCTATGATGTCTTTCCAACTTGCCGCCGCAGAGGATAAATCTTTTGAAGACGAATACAACAAATACCGCGAATATATCAAAAAACATCCCGAAGATTTGGAAGAAATTTAAACGCAAGAAATTTTGACAGGAGGTCGCTGAAATTTTCGGCGGCTAATTTTTTTGAAGGAGCGATTTTAAATGTTGATTGATAACGATGATAAAAATTTGGTCGAGAAAACTATTTCTAGCGAATCTGTCTTCGATGGCGTCCTTTTGCACGTCAAAAAAGATGAAGTCGAGCTCCCAAACGGTCATAAATCCGTTCGCGAGTGGATTAAACACCCTGGAGCCTCCGCAATCATTCCTTTGCTGCCCGATAATCAAATTATCCTCGTCAGGCAATTCCGTTACCCCGTCGGCAAAGTTACGCTCGAAGTCCCCGCCGGTAAGCTTGATATTGTGGGCGAAGACCCTATCGAATGCGCTAAACGCGAACTTTCTGAGGAAACCGGCTACACCGCAGGCAAACTTTGGAAACTCACCACGATTGCTACGACCGTCGGCTTTTCTAACGAATATATTCACCTTTACGCCGCCAGCGACCTCACGCCCGGCAAAATTCACCCCGATTCCGACGAATTTATTAACGTAGTCAAAATTCCGCTGACTGCCGCCGTAAAAATGGTCGAGAGCGGCAAAATTTTCGACGCAAAGTCCGCAATTTCAATTTTGCTCCTCGCCAAACAAGTTTTCCTCAAAAAATGACTCGGAATCGACTAAATGAAAACTTTCGCCATAAATTTTATTCGAGCTAACAGAGCTTTGCAAGTGTTGCTGATATTTATCGGGCTAATCGCGCTCGCCGCACTGCTCGGAAAAATTTTCCCGACATTCGCGGGCGTAATTCTCTGTCTGCTCTTGCTCGGCGGCTATTACGGCGTGTTACTCCGTTGCTTGAAGTTTTGCGACGTAAAATTTCTCGACGAGTTGATAAGCGACTTGCCGAAAATTTTATTGGCGGGCGCGATTGGCACAGCCGTTATAATTTTCGTGATAAGCTCGCAAAAAACAATTTACGTAGGCGATTCGCTGGAAACTTGGGAGCCCGCGATAAAATGCGTTGAAACGACTTTCGCCGACCCGCTCGAAGCCTTAAAAGACTTGCGCCGCTCGATAAACCACAGAGATTATAACAATTTCCTTCCGATGTTGATAACTTTGCCGCTTTATGTCTTCGGGAAAAGTTTTTTATGCTACGCGCTTTGCGTCTGGCTGATGTTCGGCTTGCCCGCGATTTTTTTAGCGTCGGCGACTTTCAAAAACATTTTGGATAAAGTTGGCGTCAAAAATTTCTCGTGCTCGGCGATTATGGCAATTTTAATGCTCTTGCCCGTGCTCGAAATCCCAATTTTTATCGGCTACGCTAATATTTCAATCCTTTTGCCCGCCGCAATCCTCTTAGCTATGCTTTTGAGCTTAGAAACCGGAAAATTACAGCGCGAACGCCTAATTTTTATCGCCGCGCTATGTGTTTTCGCAGTTTTCCAAGCGCGGACGGCGGTCTACATGATTTTTGGAATGTTTTTCGGCTACACACTCTACATAATCCTTTCCGGCGCACAAAAAAATACTCTTCAACGCGATTTCGTCCTGCTGTGTAAAAAATTTCTATACATTGGCGCGTTCGGACTGATTATAACGTTGCCGCTGTTCTTCACCTTCATTAAACACGCCATAACCTACGACATTGGCACCGCTTATTCGGCTTATCAACTCGGATTGGCGTTTTCGGAAAGATTTTTTCAGCACGTCAACTATTTGGGCGGCGCAATGTACGGATTTTTTATAATCGGCGCGCTTGTGAGCCTCCGCAATAAAAAATTCCTTCCATACGCGGCATTTTTCGCGACGTGGTTCTTCACAACGGAAATTTTAATCTGTCGCGTGCAACTCATCGACCGCCAACACAATTACACTATGATTTTGCCGTTCGCGTTCATAATCGCGGCACTTATCGCCTTTGTTTGGACGAATCGCAAAAAAATCTGCGCGGCTTTGCTCATAATTTTAACTTTTAACTTCTGCCAAGCCTATTCAACTGCGCTGAACGTCCCGAAAATTTTTAATACCGCCTACATAATCCCTGTCAGGCGCGATATTGACGACTTGAAAAATTTTGTGGACGAAATGAACGCTTTGACGGCGAACGGGCGGAAAATTTTCATTTTATCGGACAGCGATTTATATAAAGGGCACACGCTAACGAAAATTCGCGTCCCGGAAAGCCATAATGCTTTGCCAAACTTAGTCGGCGCGGGCGATGTTGATTTGCGCGACGGCTTTCAAGTCAGTTTTTTCGACGCGGATTACATTATCGCGCCCGAACCTTTGCAAATTCATCTGCGCGCCGAATCTCAAGCGATTATCGTCAAACCTTACGAGCTTATAACGAATCCTTCGCCGATTTCTAAACATTTCAAGCAAATTTGCGAGTATACTTTCAACGCGACGGGTGAACCTGTAACTTTTAAAGTCTACGAAAAAATTTCGCCCTACCAGAAGTCGGACATTGATTTTGTGGAGAAAATTTTTGTCGAACTCTATCCAAATCAGCCCGAACTTTTTAAAAATCGCTTTGAAGAGTACAAGCGCGAAAATTTTTAAGGAATAATCATGAGCGATATTTTATATGTTGTGATTCCGTGTTACAATGAACAGGAAGTTTTGCGCGAAACTGCTAAGAGATTGCGCGAAAAGTTGCGAACGCTCATTGCGTTGAAGATTATTTCGGAAAAAAGCCGCATAGTTTTTGTAAATGACGGCTCGAAAGACGCGACGTGGGAAATAATTCGCTCTTTGCACGCGCAAGACAAAATTTTTTCGGGAATAAACCTTTCGCGCAATCGCGGTCATCAAAATGCCTTGCTCGCGGGGCTTATGACCGTAAAAAACTGCGCGGACTTGGTAATTTCGATGGATGCCGACCTGCAAGACGATATTAACGCCGTCGACGAGATGATTAGCAAATATAAGGCGGGTTTCGACGTTGTTTACGGCGTGCGTAGCAAGCGCGAGACCGATACTTTTTTTAAACGGTTCACGGCGGAAGGTTTTTATAAATTTATACGATTTTTGGGCGCAGATGTCGTAAATAATCACGCCGACTACCGTTTAATGAGCAAACGCGCCTTAAATGGGCTGGAACAATTCGGCGAAGTCAATTTATTTCTGCGCGGGCTTGTTCCGATGATTGGTTACCCCTCAACGAAAGTTTTTTACGAACGGGCAGAGCGATTCGCCGGCAAAAGTAAATATCCGCTCAAAAAAATGATATTTTTCGCGTTGCAGGGGATAACTTCGCTGACAATCGAGCCAATTCGCATGATTACAACTTTGGGCGTCGCGATGTCCTCAATCAGTTTCCTGATTATCCTTTGGACGCTGTATGAATACTTTTTCGGGTACACGGTGCGCGGTTGGACAAGTATGTTGGCGTCGCTGTGGTTTATCGGCGGGCTGATTCTCTTGTCGATTGGGATTGTCGGCGAATACGTCGGGAAAATTTATCTTGAAACCAAAAAACGCCCGCGATTTATCGTGAGCGAATTTTTAAATGACTCGGAGGCGATTTAATGTTTGATGATATTGGCGGATTCCTAATGGAAGTGATTGCGGGCTTGCCAGGCCTCGTTATTGCTATGGTTATTCATGAATATTCACATGCTCGCGTTGCTTACGCGCTCGGCGATTACACTCCGCGCATGCAAGGGCGTTTGACACTCAATCCCGCCGCGCACGTCGACCCTATCGGGCTTTTAATGCTTTTCGTCGCGCATTTCGGCTGGGCTAAACCCGTTCAGATAAATCCTATGAACTTTTCCAACCCGCGCCGCGATGATATTCTAGTTTCGCTCGCCGGGCCCGCCTCAAATTTAATTGTCGCGTTCGTCGCGCTGATTATTCTGGTTTTAATGGCGAAATTTGATTTCCCGCTGTCTGAAGGGCTGCTCGTCGTCTTCAACCTCATAATAATCTACAATATCAACTTCGCAATCTTCAATATGCTACCAATTCCGCCGCTCGACGGCTCGCATATCCTCAGAAATCTTTTGCCCTACGAACTCGCGCGCGCTTATGAAGGTCTAGAACGCTACAGTTTCATTTTCCTAATCCTAATCATCGCGACGCCCATTCTTCATTACGTCTTCGTGCCCTTGCAACGCTTCATCTTCGGCATTTTCCAATCTATCGTCAATATTTTGCTTTAATGAAAACGGTCGCCGGTGTCGAAGTCGTAAAGCGATTCGGCTACTGTGATAATTTCTTCAAAATCTTTACGCGCAGAATATTTTTTGACGTTGCGATAAAAATTTTCCCTGTGAATCACGACCGAACGAATAAACGCGCCGGCGTAATCCGCGAAAATTCCTTGCGCGTCGAGCAGTCGCCAAAAATTTTTAACGCTGTCTTCGGTGTCAATGTCGTATTCGATTCTGTGGAGGATTCGTGATAAATCTGCGCGAATTTCCGGTGTGAACAGCGATTTTATCAGTGAAAGTTCCGCCATCGACCGATTCGCCCTTACAAGCCAAAATTCTGCTTGCAAATCGTCTTCAAAGTTGTCAAATCCCGCATTTATCAGCCTATCAAGCAATTCCGGCGGCGCATTTCGTTTCAACGGCAAAATTTGCACCTCTTTATAGAACGACGCGTATAAAAGCCGCTCAAATTCCGTTCGCGTGTACATTCTCGATACGATTCCGCCAAATACTCCGCGCATTAGCTTTTCCAATACCTTCCAATGCCGAATATTTCTAAAACTCGTCAGCCAACTGCCCGTTTGCTTTAAAAATGTCGAAAATCCCGCCGCTATGTCTTGCGGATTCGTCACGACTTCCAATGTCAAGTCGCCGATGATTAAATCGAAAAATTCTTCATCAAATGGCAGCCGTTCTTCCCGATAATTCAAATAAATCGTGTTTTTGTAGCTCAAATCCTCGTCCGTCGTCACAAAATATATTTCCGCCGCAGGAAATCTTTTGCGCAACGGCTCAATGTATGCAAAACTCTCCACGACCAATATTTTTTTGAAAAAATCGTCGCCATTTACCATTTCAAGCAAGCTCGGTTTAATTTCTTCCATAAATTTTCCTCCTTTTAATCGAAAAAACCCCTCGACGAGCCTCCGAAGGGCTTTTTTTGCTTGCTAAATGTCATTTCAAACTATTTTCGACAAAACTCCAAACTTTTGGCCATGCACTATCTTTTCCATCCATATTTATTGGAACAATTTCGCTTTCTTTAGCCGAATATTTCGTGTCTCCGTCGTAATCGTCCAGTAGGCAATAAATTTTCTTGCCGTTTTCCTCATAAAAGCTAACTAGAGACACAATATCACTCATTTCAAATAGCGTTGATTGAAATTCTACCTTAACTATTGCGCTAAATCCGTCTCTTCGGTTGAATTTTGGATATTGTTTCGAGTCGGTGCCGCGTTTTATCGAATTTTTATCGACGTACGTTATAAGTTTTACCTTATCTTTTGTTTCTCTTATGTCTATTTGCTCCCAATTTGCCGCTGACGCTTCACCGCTTATAAATATCGACATTATCAACGCCATTGCTATCGAAAATACTTTCTTCATTATCATTTCCTCCTTAAATTGTTCTTTCTTTCCATTATACGTTAAAAATCCGATTTTGTTACAGAGTTTAGCTAAATTTTTTAGTTCAGTCAATGAAAAAACCCTCCGACAGGTGCCGAAGGGCTTTTGTTAGCTTGTTTCGCGTTTACCTAACATGAAGTATCCGACCTTGATTATCAATATTTACGTCCGGTTTAACATTGTCCACGTTAGAACGAGCATAAAAGCCGCCCGCGACCTTTTCGAGTTCCTCATCGCTCAATTTTTCCAGCGCGTCATTGATTTTTTTCAAGTTTTCCTCACGTGTTGTCATTTTTATCAGTCTCCTTTGATTAAATTTTTTTCTGTCCCTTATACGTTGAAAATCCGTTTTCGTTACAGAGTTTAGCAAAAAAATTTTATCCAGTCAATGAAAAAACCCCTCAGCAGCTTGCCGAAGGGCTTTTTTTGTTCAGATTGCGACCGTAATGCCGAATTATCGACGAGCCGCGTTTTTGAGCCTAAATTGTTTTAGATTTGGAACTGTTTGGGATCCATGTCATGGTAGCCAGCCTGATTAAGTGCCATTTCAACTGCCTGGTTGCGCGAAATCGGTTGACCGCTCTTTGTGAAATATTCGCTTGCTCCAAAATCATTGTACTTAACTTTAATTCCGAGCTTGCTGTAGAGCGAAGTAACTCTTGCCGCAATTCCGTTGACGTTATTGTTGGTGATTTGGTAGAGATCATATGCCTCCATTCTCCCGCCCATTGCGTTGAAGAGTTTCGTGTCGAGTGACAATTCATCGCGGTTGCCGCCGGCGACCTTTTCCAGTTCCTCTTCATTCATGATTTCGTCCTTCAAGATTTCGTTTGCCATTTTTATCAGTCTCCTTTTAAAATTGTTTGATATTTTTTCTTTGCTGTCGATTCAGCTTGTCCTTTGCGGCTCTATTTTTTCTTTCTGTCCCTTATACGTTCAAAATCCGATTTCGTTACAAAGTTTAGCAAAAAATTTTCTGCCGTCAAAGAATTGCGGCTTAAACTTCAGGATTAAGCTCCGCGCCGTATTCTTGCAGGAAAATTTTCTGATAGCGGCGATATTTTGGGTCGAGCGGCTTTTCTTTCGGGCAATGTATGCACCAAAAATCATTTTCTTGATTCGGCACGACAATTTTATAACCTGCGCGGCTCATTTCCTTACAAAGCGACGTATCGTAGAGGTGCCAGCCGTCAAATAAATCCTCGCGCCAATTTAAATCGTATTGAGTAGCCAAAAAAAAGCCGTCAACCGACTCGACCTCTTGATAATTGCCTTCCGGCTCGCTGCAATGCGAATCAACGACGCTTTCCGGCTCGCAAGCGTGCAAAACTCTGCCGTAAGTGCGCAAACCGTCCCACCAAACGCCAGTTGCAGGCAAATTCATGCAACCAATCATTCCGACGACGCCAATCGATTTATCCGCGAAAATTTTGAGCAAATCGGCGACCAAATTTTTATTTACAACCAAAGTATCTTGATGAAGATAAATTTTGTATTTAGCGTCGGAATTTTTCATAGCGCGATTGTAGCCGGAAGTCATTGAGGCGGCATTTCTTATATCGATGAATTCAGCGGTCATATTTTCAGGGATTTTAAGATGTTTAAGGTACAAAAGGCATTCGGAATACCACCAATCGCTATTTACGCAGGTTATAAAGGCAATTTTTTTATCATCAAGCAAAATTTTTCCCCTCCAAGTTCAAAAGCATAACGAATTCCAATTCAGTTTCGCCTAAAACCTCGCCGACGACTTTAAATCCGAGCCGCTCATAAAATTTTTTAGTTTTAGGGATAGATTTTTGAACGGACAGCGAAACTTGCTTAAAATTTTTATTTACGAGCCGCGCCAGCATTTTTTTGATAAGTTTAGAGCCGATACCGTGTCCGCAAAAATCAGGATAGAGCGCGATGACTAAAGAAGGAGTTTTGTCGTCGATATGGCTGAAATCGTTCATGATGCGAACCCAACACGCTCCGACGACTTTTCCAGCGACTTCGACAGCAAGGCAATCGTCAGCAGGTTGAGTTCCGAAATTTTTAGTATAAAGTTGTAGTTCTGGGAGATTTAGAATATCCCGCGAGTGTTTGACGCCACCTTCTGGCGCGTGAATCGCCTCGTATAAAAAATTTTCGAGTTCGCAGTATTCATTGGGGCGCATTTCGCGAATTTTATAGTCCAAAGTAATCACCTTCCGGAGAAAGTTTATCACAAGTCGACAGGAAAATAAATCGCAAAGCAGAATCAACTATTAAATTGAATTTAAGGAGTAATTTTGATGAGTGAATTGACATTGGAGCGCGCGAAAGAAATTTTGCGCAAACACGTAACGGAGCCGCATTTATTTGTACACGCGGCGGCGGTAAGCGGTGCAATGGGCGCGATGGCGGAACATTTCGGCGAAAATAAGGAGCATTGGTCGGCAATCGGCTATTTGCATGATGTTGACTTTGAAAAATTCCCTGAAGAGCATTGCCAACACGTTCGCGAGCTTTTGGAGCCGGAAGGAATCAGCGAAGACGACATTAAAACGATAATTTCGCACGGCTACGGCTTGACGGGCGCGGAAATTAAGCCGGAAACGCCATGTCAGAAGAGTTTATTTGCGGTCGACGAGCTGACAGGGATTGTGCATGCTTACGCGCTAATGCGTCCTGAAAAAATGGACGGAATGTCGGTTAAGAGCTTGAAAAAGAAGTTTAAGGACAAAAGATTTGCGGCGAAATGCAATCGGGAAGTTATACAGCGCGGCGCGGACGATTTAGGCATGGATTTGGGCGTTTTAATGGAGCTTTGCATAAAAGGAATGGCGGAACGCGCCGATGAACTGCAATTTTAAGGAGGAAATGTTTTGGACAGAGTAAGAACAAGATTTGCGCCCAGTCCTACGGGTTACATGCACATAGGGAACCTTAGGACGGCACTTTATGCGTATTTATTTGCTAAATCGCAGGGCGGCGACTTCATTTTGAGGATAGAGGACACTGACCGCGCAAGATACGTAGCCGACGCGGTAGAATTTATCGAAAAGACGCTAGCGGCGGCGAAAATTATTCCAGACGAGGGCCCGCATCACGGCGGAGCGTTTGCACCCTACGTTCAAAGCGAGCGCATGGACATTTATAAGAAATATGCCGAGCAGTTGGTTGCGGACGGGCACGCTTATTACGAGGAAAGCGAAAATGGCGTCGCGATTCGTCAGAAAATGCCGCGAGTGGGCGAAACGACATTTTTTGACGTATTGCACGGCAATATAACGATAGCAAATGCGGAATTGGAAGACCAAGTGCTTTTGAAAAGCGACGGAATGCCGACATACAATTTTGCGAACGTAATCGACGACCATTTAATGGAAATTTCGCACATAATACGCGGCACGGAGTTTATCACGTCGACGCCGAAGCACGTTTTGTTATATGAATATTTCGGTTGGGAGTTGCCGACGTTCATACACCTTGCGCCGGTCATGGGCAAAGCTGAAGACGGCACAATTTCAAAGTTAAGCAAACGTCATGGCGCAACGAGCTTTAACGATTTAATAGAAATGGGCTATTTAGCGGAAGCGATAACGAATTACGTAGCGTTATTGGGTTGGAGCCCGAAAAATTCTTGCCAAGAGCTATTTTCAATGGAAGAGCTGATTAAAAATTTCAGTTTGGACGGTTTGAGCAAGTCGCCGGCGGTATTTGACTATGCAAAGCTTGATTGGATGAGCGGCGAATATTTCAAAGCTATGAGCGACGCCGATTTTGCCTGCGCGGCTGAAAAATATCTTACTGACTTCGACGAATCGCGGAAAATTTTCTTATCGAGCCTGTTGAAGACGCGAATAGCGAAACTTTCTGACATACCGGCGATGATTTCGTTTTTAAAGGAGTTGCCGCCGTTTGACAAAGAACTTTTCGTGAACAAGCGCAATAAAATAACGCCGGAGAAGTCGATTGAAATAATTTTACCGGCGATAAAGCTTTTAGAGGCGGTCGACGACTGGAATTTAGAAATTTTGAACGGAAAAATAGCGGAATTCGTGACGGAAACGGGCTTAAAGGTTGGAACGGTGATGTGGCCGTTGAGAATTGCACTTTCAATGCAAAAAGTTACTCCGGGCGGAGTGACGGATATATTATATTTGCTCGGCAAGGAAAAATCGCTTGAACGGCTGAATTTTGCTCTGAAAAATTTGCAAAAATAGCTTGCTTGCAGTTAACTCAATCTTATATAATGCTATCGAAGTTTATATAGGAGGCGAGGCGTTGGCAATGAAGCTCACGCGCAGAAATTTCGTCAAATTCGCGAGCATAACGGGCTTGTTTGGGCTGACCGGAATCTTGGCGAGTTGTTCGGATAAATCGGCAGAGGTTAAAAACGTAGCGGCGGCTGAAAAAATCCCGCTCGACGCAAAGGCTAAAGTTTATTTCACGCAAAAGATTGACGCGCAACATCTCATCGCAGTTTATCAGAAAATAAATTCAAATATTGTCGGCAAAGTCGGCATAAAAATTCACACGGGCGAACCGCATGGCCCGAATATCTTGTCGCCCGATTTGGTGCAATCATTTCAAGCGCAAGTCCCGAATTCTGCGATAATCGAGACGAATACGCTTTACAACGGGCCGCGCTACACGACTGAACGTCACAGAAAAGTTTTAAAGACAAATGGCTGGACTTTTTGCGAAGTTGACATTCTCGACGAGGACGGCGACGTTAATTTTCCTGTCAGCAACGGTTTTCACCTCAAGGAAGTCGCTATGGGTTCGCATTTGAAGAATTATGACTCGTTGATAGTTCTGACGCATTTTAAAGGGCATTCGATGGGCGGATTTGGCGGCAGTTTGAAAAATATTGCAATCGGTTGCGCGTCGGGCAGGAAAGGCAAAAGTCAAATTCACGGGCTCGAAGATAAAGGCGAGTGGCTCGAAGGCGAAATTTTCATGGAATATTTAGCGGACAGCGGCAAAGCGATTTGCGACCACTTCGGCAAGCAAATTGTTTATATAAACGTCCTGCAGCGTATGAGCGTTGATTGCGATTGCGTAGGAACTGGAGCCGCCGCGCCGGTTATGCCCGATTTAGGGATTTTAGGCTCGACAGACCTTCTTGCCGTTGATAAAGCCGCCGTCGATATGATTTACAATTTCAATGACGACCGCAAAAACGATTTGATTACGCGCATAGAAAGTCGAAGCGGTCTGCGTCAACTCTCGGCAATGGCTGAACACGAAATGGGCACACCCAATTACGAAATCATTTCTATCGATTAGAGTTGCCCTTCCAATTCGAGGTTGATTAGATTATTCATTTCGACGGCGTATTCGAGGGGCAATTCTTTGGCGATAGGCTCGACGAACCCGCGAACAATCATAGCGCGAGCCTCCTCCTCCGAAATGCCGCGAGCCATAAGATAAAATACAGCTTCTTCCGAAATGCGCCCGATTTTAGCTTCGTGCCCGATGTCAGCTTCATCGCCCTCAATGTCCATGACGGGCAAAGTATCCGAGCGCGATTTGTCGTCGAGCATAAGCGATTCGCAGTTGACGGAGCATTTAGCGAAGGGCGCATTTTTAGTAACTTTGACGGCGGAACGATAGGTCGCCGAGCCGCCCGATTTGGAAATAGTTCGCGTGTTGATATTGGCGGAAGTTTTCGGGGCGGCGTGAACGACGATTGCGCCGGTGTCGAGATTTTGCCCTTTGCCCGCGAAAGTCACGCCGGTAAACTCACAACGCGCTCCTTCGCCGTGCAGAACGCTACAAGGATAAAGCATAGAGACATGCGAGCCAAATGAACCGCTCACCCATTCGACGAGCGCATTTTTCTCGACAAGGGCGCGTTTAGTGTTTAGATTCATCATGTTGCGCGACCAATTTTCAATCGTGGAGTAGCGCAGGCGAGCACCTTCCTTGACAAACAATTCAACGCAACCCGCATGTAAATTCGTGACGTTGTAGCGCGGAGCCGAACAGCCTTCTATGAAATGCAACTTCGCGCCTGGCTCGACGATAATCAAAGTGTGCTCGAATTGCCCCGCGCCCGCCGCATTTAGTCTGAAGTAAGATTGCAACGGAATTTTAACATCGACGCCCGCCGGAACGTATACGAAACTGCCGCCCGACCAAACCGCTCCGTGCAACGCGGCAAATTTATGGTCTTTGGGCGGAACGAGCGTCATAAAATATTCGCGGACAATGTCTTCGTGTTCAACGAGCGCGGTCTCCATATCGGTATAAACGACGCCCTGTTCAGTCAAGCGTTTCTGGACACTGTGGTAAACGACTTCGGAATCGTATTGCGCACCGACGCCCGCTAGCGATTTTTTTTCAGCACTTGGAATGCCGAGCCGGTCGAAAGTATTTTTAATTTCATCGGGCACTTGCGACCAATCGCTGACTTGCCTAGCGTTTGGCTTGACGTAGGTGACAATTTCATTCATATTGAGTTCGCTGATATCGGGCCCCCATGTCGGCAACTCAATTTTTTTGTAGACTTCCAGCGATTTCAGGCGAAAATCGAGCATCCAAGGCGGGTCGTGTTTCCGCGCAGATATGTCACGAATAATTTCCTCCGTCAAGCCCGCGTCGCTCTTGTAAATTGATTTATCTTCGTCGCGCACGTCGTACAGTGCCCGCTCAATGTCTTGAATATATGTTTTCATAATTCCTAATTTCTAACTCCTACCTCCTAACTCCTAACTCCTAACTGCTTTTAAACGACGCCTTGTCGCAGTAAGTCAGTCAAGTGAATTATGCCGACGGGGAAATTATTTTTGTCGATGACTGGCAAGACCGTTACGGGGCGCGGCTTATGTTTTTCCATGACTGACAGAGCCGCCGCCGCTAATTTGTCCGCGCTGATTATGAGCGGCTTTTCAAACATAATGTGCTCGACCGGCTCATCAATGAAACTGCGATTTTTTTCCAGAGCACGGCGAATTATCCCGTCGGTGACGAGCCCGACAAATTTATTGTTCTCGTCGATAACAGAGACCGCGCCCAAACCTTTTGCCGTCATCTCGAACAGGGCGTCCTTAGCCGTCGCGCCAACTTTGACAATTGGATTATCATCGCCGCTGTGCATAACGTCGCCGACAGTCAGCAGAAGTTTCCTACCCAATGCGCCGCCGGGGTGAAATAATGCAAAGTCGCTCGACGTGAAATTTTTCTCTTCCATAAGAGCCATAGCCAGCGCGTCGCCCATAGCAAGTGTCGCGGTCGTCGAAGCTGTCGGAGCTAAGCCTAGGGGGCAGGCCTCGCGCTCAACGCTTATGTCGATAAAATAGTCAGCGTTCTTGCCGAGCGTCGAATTTCTCTTGCCGCTCATGGCGATAATTTCCGCGCCAATCCTCCTGACGACCGGCAAAATGTTCACAATCTCGGAGGACTCGCCGCTATTTGAAATTGCAATCAGAATATCTCGTTCGGTAAGCATTCCCAAATCGCCGTGATAAGCCTCGGCGGGGTGCATGAAAAATGACGGCGTGCCGGTCGAAGAAAGGGTCGCCGCGATTTTCCTGCCGACGTGACCTGATTTTCCCATGCCCGTCACCGCAACGCGCCCCCGACAACTCATAATCTTTTTGACCGCCGCAATAAACTCGTCGTCAATGCGCGGGATTAAATTTTCAATCGCCGCCGCCTCAATCTTTAATGTCTCAATCGCTTTATCTTTTATCATTTGCTAACCTCGTGGATTCTTAGTGCTACTGCCAAAATTTTTTCCAAATCGTCAAGAGCAATCATATTCGCGCCGTCCGAAAGACCTTCTGCGGGCTTATCGTGCACTTCCAAAAATAATCCGTCGACACCGACCGCGCAGGCCGCTCTGACCAGTGGCGCGACGAATTCTCTTTGCCCGCCCGAACTCGAACCCGCGCCGCCTGGAAGTTGTACGCTGTGCGTGCCGTCGAAAATTACGGGGCAATTAAAGCCGCGCATAATCGGCAAGCCGCGCATGTCGACGACCAAATTGTTATAGCCAAACGACGTCCCGCGCTCGGTGAGCAAAATTTTTTCGGTTTGACTGCGCAACTTCTCCACGACGTTTATCATATCCCGCGCCGATAAAAATTGCGCCTTCTTGACGTTGACAACTTTTCCGGTCTTCGCAGCGGCAATCAATAAATCGGTCTGCCTACAAAGGAACGCAGGGATTTGCAAAATGTCAGCGACTTCGGCGACAGGCGCGGCTTGATAAGTTTCGTGAATGTCCGTGACTATCGGGACGTTCAATTCGCGCTTAATCTGAGCCAAAATCTTCAAGCCCTCGACCATACCCGGCCCGCGATAACTTTTCAGCGACGAGCGATTTGCCTTGTCGAATGACGCCTTGAAAATGTACGGGATGCCCAACTTGTCAGCGATTTCCTTAGCGCGGCGACCGATTTTCAAACTGCGCTCCAAACCCTCAAGCACGCAAGGCCCCGCGAGTAAAACCAACTTACCGCCGCCAATCTCAATATCTCCAACCTTAACGATGTTCATAAATTTTCCTCCCGATAAATTTCGTTGACGAGCTTTAAATCTCCTTCGGTGTCGACGCCTATAAATTTACACGAACTTTTTATCACGCGAATTTTGTAGCCGTTCTCCAGAGCGCGCAGTTGTTCGAGCGATTCGGATTGCTCAAGCGGCGTCGATTCCATTTTAGCATAGGCCAGCAGAAAATTTCGACGGTAGGCGTAAATGCCGATGTGTTTAAAAACTTTAGCCTTGCCGACGTTGCGCGGATATGGAATCAGCGAGCGCGAAAAATAAAGCGCGTCGTTATTCTTATCGAGGACGACTTTGACATTGTTGGGATTTTTCATTTCGTCGGCGTCAGTGAGTTCGGTCGCGACGGTCGCCATTTGCAAATTTTTATCCGCGACGAATTCTCCGACAAGCTCATCAATCAAAGCGGGCTCAATCAATGGCTCGTCGCCCTGCACGTTCACGATAACTTCAACTTCCGGAAATTTCTCCGCGACTTCGGCGAGGCGATCGGTACCGGTTTTATGGTCGGCGCGGGTCATAATCGCTCTTCCAGAATTTTTTTCGACGGCTTGCAAAATTCTATCGTCGTCGGTCGCCACGATAACTTCAGCCACTGACTTTGCAAGGCTCGCCCGCTCCCAAACTCTGCAAATCATTGGCTTGCCGCAAATATCTTTTAGTGGCTTGCCGGGCAATCGCGTTGAGGAATACCGCGCAGGTATCACGCAAATTGATTTCATTTCAATCCCTCCGCTTTTTGCCCTAATATACCTGCCGACAAAGAAATTTTCAAGCGGCACTTTCAAAAAGTGCCCAAACAGCGGACGCGGTTACTTTTAAAAAGTAACCAAACAGCGGACGCGTCCGACGTTGCGACAATTCGGACGTTTAAGCCGCGCCAGAACTTTAATTCCTTATAAGTTCAGCGGTAAAAGTACTTTTGCCTTTATCAGCGTGAACGGAATATTTTGCCCAACCGCGACTAGTCGTCCAATCGTAAGTTCCCTCTGTCGAAACTTCTTTGAGCATGCGCAAATCGCGGAAGACTTCGCCTCTATCTTCGGCGTCGAGTTCGGGATTGAGCGTCGCAATCAGAAGCCCCAACACGTTAATAACTTGAAACGATTCGTCTTGATTTTGTGGCTCGGTGAAAATTTTCAGCTCGGTAATCTGTTCGCCATCGACCGTCCCGACAAGTTTAAGTTTGGGCGCGAACTCGTAAGTAAAATTTTTATCGACGACGTTAAGCGGCTCTGCAATTTCTATTCCTAAATTTGGCGCAAGTCTCTTTGAGGCGTTGTTGAATTTTTCGCGGAACTGTTCGGGCGTCAAACTCTGCTCGAAACCTTTGCCGCTGAAAATATTTTCGACGTTGCCGGCGGATATGTTCGCGTAGACGAAAAAGGCTAGGCACGCGGCCGCCAATACGAAATTTGTTTTTCGGTCGAAGGTCGAGTATTTGTACATGAACAACCAGCCCAACGGCGGTATGAATATGCAAAGGGTAATCATCGCCGCCATTTTTACATAAGATACCATTCCTAACTTCTACCTCCTAACTCCTAACTCCTAACTAAAAAAATCGCCCGCCTTTTTCGACGGGCTTAATGCAGGAAGAATATTTTCGTTCGGAACTTAGGGAAATGGGAAAAGGGAGATGGGAAAAGTCTTTTCTTTACTTATCCCTTTTCCCGTTCCCCTTCTCCCTTTAATCGACTTAGCCGAGAACTTCGAGCAAGTCGTCAGTGCCCGCCTTGACATCGCCAGTCTTGAGCGGACGAACCGTGCCATAAGCAGAAGAATTCGTGACGATAAGCGGCGTAGTGACAGGATAGCCCGCCTTCTTAATCGCAGGAATATCGAACGTGACGAGCAAGTCGCCGCGCTTAACCTCTTGACCGTCAGTGACGTGAACTTCAAAGTGTTGACCGTCAAGTTTAACAGTGTCGATACCGATATGCATGAGGAGTTCCGCGCCGTCGGGCGTGACCATGCCGATTGCGTGTTTGGTCGGGAAGATAAGAGTAATTGTGCCGTCAGCAGGAGCTACGAGTTTGCCTTCAGTCGGCTCGACCGCAACGCCGTCACCCATTGCACGCGAGGCAAATCCGTCGTCGGGGACTTCGTTCATGAGCATCATGCGCCCTGTCAAATGTGCGCCAAAGGTCGCGTCTTTCATCTTGGGCTTTTCGGGTTCAGCCGCCGCCGCAGCTCCGCCACCGCTCGCGCCCTCAAGGATTGAACGGTCAATCTTGCCTGCGCGGATGTCTTCGACGAATTCTTCAAAGTTCGCCTTGACAATCGTGACGCTCGGTCCGTAAATAACTTGAATCGCGTTGCCCTTGATAACGACGCCGCCCGCGCCCGTCGATTTCAAAATCGCTTCGTTAACTTTGGTGCCGTCAATCAACGTCAAGCGGAGACGCGTCGCGCAGCAGTCAATTTCAGTGACGTTATCGACGCCGCCAACACCGCTAAGAATCGTCGCAGATTTTTGCTGGTCAGGAGTAAGGCTAGCAAGAGCCGCCGAACCTGCGCCGCCACCCGCAACGCCAACGCCAGTAGCTTTTTGATAATCGGCTTTGGACATCATCTTGACTTCTTCGTCGTCAGCCTCGCGACCGGGCGTCTTCAAATCCCATTTCATAATGAAGAACTTAAACGTAATGAAGTAAATCACCGCGAATACTGCGAACAGCGGCAACATCATCATCCAGTTAGTCTTTTCTTGACCGGGCAGGACGCCGTAAAGGATAAAGTCAATCAAGCCGTCGGAGAAGGTTGTACCCATTGCAATGCCTAAGATATGGCAAGCCGCAAAGGAACAGCCCGCATAGAAAACGTGAATCGCGAAAAGTTCTTTAGCAAGGAACAAGAAAGTAAATTCGATAGGCTCAGTGATACCGGTGAGGAACGAAGTCAAGCCGACCGAGAAGAGCAGAGAACCAGCCGCCTTTTTCTTTTCGGGACGAGCGCAGGTGTACATAGCGAACGCCGCCGCCGGAAGACCAGCCATCATGAAGGGGAATTTACCCATTAAGAAGCGAGCCGCGTCAACCGAGAAATGTTCGGTGTTAGGCGAGGCAAGTTCTGCAAAGAAAATGTTCTGCGCGCCCATGACCGTCTGACCGTCGATGACTGCAGTACCGCCAAGACCTGTCTGCCAGAAGGGCAAGTAGAAAATATGATGCAAGCCAAACGGAATCAGCGCACGCTCACAGCAACCAAAGAAGAAAGTTCCGAAGTAGCCCGCCGCTTGAACTATGCCGCCAAGCGCGAAGATGCCATTTTGAATGAACGGCCAAACAAAATACATAATGACGCCGACGATAATGCCGAAAATCATACAGACAATCGGGACAAAACGCGTGCCGCCAAAGAATGAGAATGCGGGCGGGAGTTGCATTTTGTAATATCTGTTGCAAAGTTGAGCCGCAACTAAGCCCGTAACGATACCCGCGAAAACACCCATCTGCAAGGTAACAATACCGAGCACAGAAGTTATCGCGCCTTCGCGAACGCTTGAATCAATCGAGCCGTCAGCGTGAATCGAGCCGTCAAGCCCTAAGAAGACGTGAATTGTCGTGAGCATAACAAGATAGAAAATTGCTGCGCCAAGGACGGCGATACCTTTTTCTTTTTTCGCCATGCCGAGTGCGACCGCCAGCGCGAATATCAAGGGCAAGTTCCCAAAAATTGCGCCGCCGACGTTTGAAAGAATTACCATGAAACTAAATAGCGCGCCGCCGGGGTGAAGTACACTTTCCAAGCCGTAAGCCGCGATTGTCGTCGGGTTCGAGAACGATGCGCCGATACCCAACAAGACGCCCGCGAACGGCAATACGGCAATCGGCAGGAACAACGACTTACCGATTTGTTGCGCTACGGCAAATGCCGAGCCGCCTCCGTCACTCATTTTAAAACCTCCTTTTGAAATGAAAACCTCCGAGCGAAAAATATTCCCCTTCCCAATTTATTTTTATTTATGGAGTCAAGCTCCCTCCTGCAAAAGGAGGATAACTCTTTTAGAGCCTCCTCCTTTGCAAGAATATTTTAGAAATTATACATGACGCTGCGCCCTTTGTCTAGCAATCGTTCAAAATATTTTGCGCTACTTTGCTATCAAGCGTATTTCCAGATTTTTCATCCTCTCAACTAATAAGTAATAAAACTTCCTTGCTTATCATCAAACTTTTTTATAATTGTTGCCAAAAAGCTATACCATTTTATTTCAAGCTGTGCTATAATATTCACAAGTTTTGAAATGCATGGCGTAAAAAAAACTTTACGGAGATGACTTAACGAAATGGGACAAACAATCGGTATCAAGGACATGAGAGCATTTTTCGCCATCGTTGAGGAAGGAAACATCAGCCACGCGGCACAACGTTTGGGAATTGCTCAACCGGCACTCAGTCGGCAAATGAAACACCTCGAAGAAAATCTGCACGTGAAACTCTTCGAGCGCGGCTCGCGTCGCATTCGTCTCACAGAAGCAGGCGCACTTCTCTACAATCGCGTCGAAAACATTCTGGGCATGGTCGACGGCACCGTCCGCGAAATTAAAGAAATTGGCGACGGCTCCAAAGGCGTCATTCGTATCGGGACTATCACGACTTCCGGCGCGATGATTCTGCCCGATTTAATCGCCAAATTCCGCAAGCTCTACCCCGAAGTAACTTTCGAGATTTGGGAGGCAGAAGGCGCAAGAATTATCGAACTTTTGGACAATCGCCTTATCGAAATCGCAATCACGCGCACGCAGGTCGACAGCTCAACTTATGAACTGCTCGTTCTGCCCAACGAACCGCTCGTCATGGTCATGAACGCCCAAAGCGTCTGCGGCAAAAAAGATGACACGATTAAACTTAAGGAACTCAAAGGCGAACCGCTGATAATTCCTTTGCGCTGGAAATCGAATTTTGTTACGGCCTGCCAAAAGCTCGACTTCGAGCCGAATATTATTTGCGTCTCGGATAGCATCGTTCAAGATTTGCTCATGGTGAAAAATAATCTCGGCGCGGCAATGATTCCAATTTCCAGTAAAAAACTTCTCACCGACGGCGATTTAGTTTACAAGCGCATTGTCGAACCGGAAATGACAACTCATACGGTTTTGGCGTGGCGCAAAAATCAGACGCTCTCGACCGCGTGCAAAAATTTCATTGAGCTGTTCGAGAAACTTTTCATCAAGGAGGAAATTTCAGTATGAAGCGCGAGATTAACCCGTTTGACTACGCCAGCGACATTTTCAAGGCGTTGCCCAAAGGGATTCTCTTGACGAGCGAGGCGGAAGATTGCGTAAACGCTATGACGATTGGTTGGGGCACGCTCGGCATTGAATGGGGCGTCCCGATTTTCGCGGCATACGTCCGCACGAACAGATTTACTCACAACCTGATTGAGCGCACCGGCGAGTTCACTATTTGCGCACCTTACGGCGAAAAATTTTCTAAGGAAGTCACGAAAGCAGTCGGCATTTGCGGCAGTAAATCCGGTCGCGACGTTGACAAATTGGCGCAAGCAGGCGTTCACCTCGTCGAGGCGGATATTGTTCGCCCGCCCGCGATTAAAGAATTGCCTTTAACTTTGGAATGTCGCGTCGTGTTCAGTCAGCTACAACCCATTAAGGACATTGACAATCGGTTTGGAAAATTCTACGTCCCGAATACCGCGCACTCTGAACCGCACGTCGCTTATTACGGCGAGATTCTTAAAGCTTACATCATCGAGGAATAAAATTTCCTTCGGCAAAATTTGACAAAAAGCTTAGCTTGTGATAAATTCTCAGCGTTTGAAAAGACAATTTTAATGGCAGGTAGTCGGCGCGAGTGTCGACTTCCTCTCGATTATAAACGATTATCGATTAGAAGCCGTCCTGCAAACGGCTTTTTTCGTACCTCAGTTGAAATACGCGAGCAATGTAATAACCAAGTTTGCGGACTGGATCGCGAGGGAAATAATTTCATACTTAGTCATAACATCACCCTCTCTCTTATTGAGAGGAAGCCGACCGCCTCGACCTGCCACATTTAATATATCATACGTTCATAAAATTTTCAAGTTGTCGTCGCGCATAAAAAATCAGCGTCGAGACTTTCTCCCGACGCTTTTTTCTATAAGTCTAACGAATTCCAGATTGAATCGACGCGAGCTTTGACGGCGGGCGACATTTCTATTTCGTTGGGCCAATCGCGCAAGTGCCCTTCCTCTTTCCAAGTCTTAGTTGCGTCAATGCCGAGTTTCGCGCCCCACTTAGCAAAAGGCGACGAGTGGTCGAGCACATCAAGTGGCCCGTGAACAATTTCTAAATCGTGTTCGGCGTCAATGTTGTTAAAGACGCGCCACGCAACCTCACTCAAATCCTGAACGTTGACATGCGAATCAACTACGACAATCATTTTGACGTTCATCATCTGCCCAAGTCCCCACAGCGCATGCATAACTTTGCGGGCGTGCATGGGGAATTGTTTTCTAATCGAGACGATAACGCAATCATGGAAGACGCCTTCGAGCGGCATATTGATATCAATGATTTCTGGCAGGAGTTGTTGCAGAAGCGGCAGGAAAATTCTTTCAGTAGCTTTGGCCATGTAGCAATCTTCCATAGGCGGTTTGCCGACGACCGTCGCGAAGTAAATCGGATTGCGCCTGTGCGTAATGCAGGTGACGTGGAAGACGGGGTAATCATCAGCGAGCGAATAATAGCCGGTGTGGTCGCCGAAAGGTCCTTCTCGGCGGAGCTCATCAGTTGAGACGTAACCTTCCAAAATAATTTCAGCAGTCGCGGGAACTTCAAGGTCTACGGTTTTGCACTTAGTCAGCTCGACGGATTTTTTTCTGAGGAAACCCGCGAAAACCATTTCGTCAACGTCGCGAGGAAGGGGCGCGGTCGCGGCGTAGGTGACGACAGGGTCAGTGCCGATTGCAACGGCCGCCTCAATTTTATTCGCGCCTGAAGTTTTAGCGTCACGAAAATTTTCTGCGCCATTCTTGTGAATGTGCCAATGCATACCGGTCGTGCGTGCGTCGTATTTTTGCAAGCGATACATGCCGACATTGCGCTTACCCGTCGCAGGATTTTTAGTGAAGACTAGCGGCAACGTTATAAAAGCTCCGCCGTCGTTTGGCCAGCACTTGAGGATAGGAATTTTATCGAGCGACGGATTGACTTCGACGACTTCTTGGCAGGGCGCGTTCTTGACGTACTTTGGAAAGTTAATCGCCTTGTGCGCGGTCGAGACGATTGAAAAAATATTCGAGCGATTCTTGAACGACAGGTAGGGCAACTTCATAATCTCGCGAATATCGTCGGCGGCGTTGTCCAATTTCTCCACGCCCAAAGCAAGTGCCATTCGCTCATAACTGCCGAACGCATTCATCAAGACTGGCATATCATAGCCGCGAACATTTTCAAACAATAACGCGACGTTGCGACTGCCTTTGAACTTCGAGACGCGGTCAGTTATCTCGGTTATCTCAAGCTCGGCGTCGACCGGAATTTTTATCCGCTTAAGCAAATTTCTTTTCTCCAACTCCGCTATGAATTCGCGCAAATCTTTATAAGCCAAAGCGTCATCTCCTTTGATTTTAGTTTGACAATGTGTTTTGTACATGTGATAATAATTTCTCAGAAAGAGGATATTTAATGCCGACGTACAAAACGCGCAGAGTGCTCCGCGACCTTGAAAGCAAATGCGAAGTTGTTCCGAACAACAACGGGAGCCACCAAAAATTTAGAAACCCAATGACGGGACAAACTGCGATTGTTCCCGCACATTTTGGTCAAGACATGCCGCAATATTTTGTCAAGAACATTTATCGACAACTCGGTTCGAAACTCGACTATTAAGGAGGCGTAATTATGAAATACTATTATCCCGCAATATTCTCGCCAAAAGGGAGCGGTCTCAAAGGTTACACTCTCGAATTCCCCGACATGAAAGGTTGCTTCACTATGGGCGACGATATAAACGAATGCATGTGGATGGCGCAAGATGCTATCGGGCTTATGCTCGACGACATGGAAGAGAAAAATTATCCTGTGCCCTCGCAGAT
Organism: uncultured Selenomonadales bacterium; assembly: GCA_947307055.1. Taxonomy (GTDB): domain Bacteria; phylum Bacillota; class Negativicutes; order Selenomonadales; family Selenomonadaceae; genus Quinella. Next base: position 138,665 of record CAMZHX010000002.1, read on the forward strand.
TCTCGACATTGACCTTAGCAATTATGATTGTCCGGAAGGTTCTTTCGTCTCGTATGTTTGTTTCGACAAGGAAAAATATGACGCCGCTAAAAATTCTCCCGTTAAGACCGCAGGTTAAATCGAAAATCTTTCTCCGCCGCGCAGGCGTTTTTTTTATCAGATTTTATCCCAATATTCAAGGTCTTTCGCCGATGCGATGAAATAAAGTACAAATTTATCCCTGTCAAAGGTTGTCCTGTATCTGACGTTGCCGCGCACTGCCACGCCGTCATTTTGATTTATTAACTCATCGACCTTGTCTCCTACCAAGTTCAAGTCTTCAAGCAATTTTCCGCGTTGTTCAACGGTCAATTCGGGACTCAGCGTTAACATCAAAGGAACAAAAGCCGCTAATGCTATTTCAATGTCCTCATGTTTTTGCGATACCGTAAGTACCATAACTTCTTTCATCATGCCCGAATTTTTTTCTGCCGCACCCATTAACGCGACATTATCGTTAAATTTGTACATGAAGGTATCTTTATCCTCCCAGCTCCTCAACTTCGTCTCGCTGAGATCCCAGCCCATTTGAGGAAAATTTTCAGCTATCGTTGCGTTGTAAGCCGCCTTGAATTGCTCGAACGTCATGCCAAGATTTAAAACTTTAGATTGTTCCGGAACTTTTTCTGTGCTCATGCAACCGGTCAAAAACAGAGATATTGCGCAGATTATTGCCAAAAATTTTTTCATAGTTTACCTCCGCAAAATGTATTTAACGACGAGATAGCCGACCTCGTAAAGCAAAACGACTGGGATTGCGACAGCGATTTGAGTTATGACATCGGGCGACGTGACGAGTGCTCCGATTACAAACGCAAAGAAAAACACGTAACGGCGATATTTGCCGAGCCATTCGCTGGTTAGGATTCCGAGCTTGCCCAAGACGATTATTACGAGCGGCAACTCGAACACGAAACCGAACGGCAACACGAACATTATCACAAAGTCGAAGTAATTGCCGAACGAAAACCACGTTTGAAGATTTTCAGACTCCATGCCGAAGCCCATAAAAAATTTCAGCGCGGTCGGCATAATCAGGAAGAACGAGAACGCCAGCCCTACAAAAAACAAAATCACCGACGCCGGAACTAATATTCCCAAAACGGCGCGTTCTCCTTTCGTGAGCGCGGGCAGGAAGAATTGCCACACGTGATAAAAAATTATCGGCAAGGCAATCAGAAAGCCCGCCGTTATGTCGATTTTGAAGTACGTGAAAAACGCCTCGCCTGGTTTCATGTAGTAGAGTTTGCCGACGGGTTCGACCATCCAAGCTGTGATTTCGTCTAGGAAAAACCACGCGATGCAACTGCCGACGACAATTCCAAACAGCGATTTGATAATGCGCGAGCGGAGTTCGGTGAGGTGTTCTGTCAAAGACATAGTGCCATCATCTTCGGGCGGGACTTCCTGCACGGAATTTTTTTCCTGCTCGCTCATTTTTTATCGGAGTCAAGCTTTTGTGCTTCGAGCTTTTTTTGTTCTGTCACGTCGACGGTCTTATCATCGTCGGAGTTCGCCTGCTTGAATTCCTTAATGCTCTGACCCAAAGCTTTACCGACGCCCGGCAACTTTCCAGGTCCGAAGACGACCAAGCCAATTATCAAAATCAAAATGAGTTCGGGAACGCCTATTCCAAACATTTTAATCACTCTCCAAAAATTTTTTGCCATTATAGCACAGCAAAGGGAAAAGGGAAATGGGAAATGGGAAAAGTAAAAAAACTTCTCCCTTCTCCCTTTTCCCTTCTCCCTTTTTTTGTTATCATTAGGGCGGAGGTGTTCAGATTGACGGGCGGGAAAATAATTTTCATGCCGCTGGGCGGAGCACAGGAAGTCGGCGCGAGTTGCTACTTTCTAAAGCTCGGCGAAAATAATTTGCTACTAGATTGCGGTTGCGGCACGACGCACGGAATTAGATTCACGCCGAAATTTTCCGCGCTACTCGAAACGCCATACTTGCAGGATTTTCATCAGATATCGCATATTTTTTTATCGCACGCGCACCTTGACCACTCAGCCGCCCTTCCAGATTTCTTGACGCTCAACGAACGCGCCGGCATCTACATGACCGACTTGACGCGAGAAATTTTATCCGCGCAGTTGGAGGAAAAATTCACGCGCCTCGAAGAAAATATTTCGTCCGTCGCATTCCTGCAAAAAATTCCGTTGCCGCGCCTTAGAATAAGTTTTCATCAAGCGGGGCATATTCCTGGCGCAATGATGACGCTGATAAATTTTCGCGGGAAAAATATTTTGTACACGGGCGACTACTCGACCTTTCCGACGCAACTTGTCGGCTCGGCACTTTTGCCTGATGTCAAGATTGATATTTTAATTTTGTGTGGGCTACACGCTCGCCATCCGAATTACCGACGCTTTGGCGATAGCGATTTTGCTGTGAAAAGAATTCTGCAGAAAATTTATTACGCGCTACGTCGTGGCAAGTCGGTTTATTGTCGCGTCACGCAGATTAGCAAGGGCGTCGAACTTATCACGCTGATAAATAAATTTCTGCCCGCTGCCGAAGTTTTAATCGATAGTCGCGTCATGAAAATTGTTCACCGCTTCGAGAACTTGCATATCCCGATAATGCGCGAAAAAAATCACTCGCTGAATTTCCTGCCGCGAGGTCCTTGCGTAATTTTATCGACGCAACCGCCGCCGGTACGTTCGGGATTGGAGATTTTGAACGGCGATTTTTCATTGCACGACGATTTTGCCGCGACGGTTGAATTCGTTCGCCGAGTTAATCCGAAAACTTGCGTGGTAGTGCATAGCCCGCCCGATAACATTTTCCATGCGGGCGTTACCCTTGAGCAAATTTTGATGAACGACCCCGACTCAAGGACGAGTTTTATTTTCCCGAATAATTGCGAGCCGTTTGAATTGTGAGGAGGAAATTATCATGATAAACATCACTGACCCGATTGTAAAAAGATTTATCGAGAACCTTCACAAAGCCGTAGAGCGCAAAAATAAAAATCTCTCGTCAAGCTCCTACGATGATTACGTTTTGGAAAATCGCGCGCTCAAACTTTTCTGCGCAAATAAAAATCTCGACCCGCGCCGTTGTGCCGACGAAATGAATGACCGCTACAATACCCATTTGGGCTACGACGATATTATCCGAATCCTCAAGGCAAGTCGTCTGACCTACCAAAGTAAGCGCGCCGATTTGCTCAACTGGGCGGAGGAAATGATTGAGGCTTTCGCTAAAGCTCTCGAATCGCACAAGGCTAAGGACTATGAGACTTTCGCGGCGTTGCGCAACAAAACCATTTTCAATCGCGACGACGAACGCTACAGAATTCAGGAGCGCATAGGTTGTCTTATGCTTTACGTCAAGCACCCCGAACTTGATAGTGGTCTTGATGCCGAGGACGTCGAGAAATTCGGCAACGTCTATATGAAACATCTTCTCGCCGAATTCAGCGACTTTCTCAAAAATATTTGCTTGCGTCCCAAAGGCTCGAAGGGCGATAAGAAAGATTCGCAGCAGGAAAAAATTGAGTTGCTCGAAAACATGTTGAATCGCTCTGATATGTTGCTGAAGGATTTGCAGGACGAGTTCGACGCCCGCATTAAAGAAAGTCATCAAAATGATTTGGTGGAATTTTTTTCGCGGCTCAACTCCGAGAAATACGGCTGCATACTCGACGCGGTTTTGAGTGCAAGAAATGGCGTCCGTCAGCTGCGCAAGAAAAATATCCAGTTGCCGCCCGAAATCGGCGGGCTGTTCATTTTGATTGAGCGTTTGGCGCAGTTCATCCGCGATAGCGAAATCAATCCGATTTTGAAACCAGGCTCGATTCAGGACATGCGCTTTGATGAGGTCGAGAGTTGCGATTATGAGGGCTCGCCCTTTCTAAACACGACCGAAATTAAGCACGTCAAAGTTTTGTCGCCTGGTTGGGTTTATAAAAATAAGGACGTACAGATTGCGCGTCCGAGATTAAAAGAGGTGGTCGCCGCTCAGTAAAAAACTTTTCCCATTTCCCATATCCCTTTTCCCTTAATAAGGAGGCTTTAAAATGATTATCAATGGAGAAGAGCATAATGATTTATGCGTCGGGATTGATTTAGGCACGACCAATTCCGTTTTGGCGACATTAAATATCCGCCCGAATGGAAATATTGTCAGCAAAGTTGTCGACCTTGACAGAGCAGTTGACATGTTCAACGCCGGTCAAGGCGCAAAGTTCACCCTAAAGAAAAATCCAATCCTTCCAAGCTGCGTTTACTACAACGACGAAAAAAATTATCAGCCGATTGTCGGCGACTTCGCGAAAGGGCGTTATGCTCTTCGACCGTATCTTGTCGCCAAATCAATCAAAAGTCAGATGGGGAAGGAGCTTGCCGAAGGTTTATCTTCAAATGTGCCCGATAAAACGCCCGCGCAAGTTTCCGCCAGAATTTTGGAGCACATGTTACGCAACGCCGCCAAAATTTATCATCTTGAAAAAATTGATGACGCAGTCATCACGGTGCCCGCGAATTTCGATTTTATAATGCGGCAAGCGACCCTAAAAGCGGCTGAACTTGCCGGAATAAAAATTCGCAAGGCGGACGGTTCCCCACGACAAATTCTTTTGTCAGAGCCGCGAGCCGTCATTTACGATTTTATAAATCAAGTTCGCAACGGAGAGATTGCCGCGCAAATTTTGGATTTGAGCACGAAGAAAAATGTAATGGTCTTCGACTTGGGCGGCGGCACGCTCGATATAACTTTGCATGAAATTTCCCGACGAGAGGACGCGCCCGAAATTTTGAAAGTCCAAGACATCGCGACTAATCGTTATACGCTTTTGGGCGGCGACGATTTTGATTTGTGTTTGGCAAAGGTAATGTTCGAGCATTACTTGAAGCAATACGGGGCGCACGCCGATATTGTCCAGAAAATTCGCGTCGAGGAAAAAAGCGTTATGAGTCAGCTTTTAGTTCACGCCGAAAATTTGAAATTGGAAGTCAGCGCGCAGAAAAGCGACGCTTTTGGCGGCGACAATTCTGGTTGGTGGGACGAGGAAGAAGATTTCCCCGTCGGCGGCAATATCGGCACGACCGGTTACGCTTACAGCGATAGTTTTACCGCCGCGCAGTTGGAGGAAATTTGGCGCGAGTTTATGGGCGAGGAGCTAAAGTTCGACGACTTCAAAAATATTAAAGCCGTCGCTGAAAAATACGGCAAGCAGAAAAATATTATTCTGCCGATACTCGACGTGCTCAACAAGGCGTCGGCCAAGCTCGGCAGCGATAATGTCAAAGTCGACGCCGTGATTATGAACGGGGGAATGTCGCGCTTTTACATGGTTATAAATCGGCTGAAGAAATTTTTCGGCTTCGACCCTATTGTCGCGCTCGACCCCGACCAGGCTGTCGCTCGTGGAGCCGCTGTCTATCATTACTTCCTGCACAAGTACGATAAGGAACTTGCCGACGAGGTCAAGAACGAATTGCCCGAAGAATCCGCGCCGATTCAAACGCCGCAAAAAATTATCCCGACAAGAACTATCACCAATGCCGACCGCTCAATCGGCGTAGTTTTCGGGCGCAACATTCTAAACGAAAGTTTTTATCTGGTGACATTCGGCGGCAATTACGAAGAAATTATCCCCGCCGGTAAGGAGCTTCCCTACACGTCAGAAAGGTTTACGGGGTTCAGACTGCCGCCCGGCAAAAATGTTATCAGCGTGCCGATTGCGCGTTGCGAGGCCGACGGAAGTTACAGAATCATCGCAAAGGGCAATATTGAATTTCCGGAAAAGTATTCGCGCATGAAGACGGACACTTTTGTTACGTTCAGCATTTTTATGAGCGAGGATAAGATAATCCGCATGGACGCCGCGACTTGCAGAGACGAACGCGGACTTGAAATTATGGATCATGGCACGGCGACAATTTCAATCGCGACGGGCGTCGAGAAGGGGCCTAAGTCAAAACTCATTGCGAAATTTGGCGGGCGCGTCAATCCAAGAGCGCAACTCAATACGATTCGCAACCTTTGCCGCAATGTCGATGACGCCTTCAGACGCCACAGCAAGGACGAAAATATAAAATTCTCCGCGACGCTCAAATTAAATGTCAATACGATTTTGGCGGCGAGTAATCACAGAGAATTTGCCGAACCGTTATTGCAAATGCTCGACGACGCCAAGAATACTCGCGAAGAGTCATTTAAATTGCGTTGCGTGATAATCGCTCGGAAAATCGGCAGTAATTGGACGGCTCAACAAAAAAGACGTTTGGCGCGTCTTTGCCTCTACCAGCTTGACGAGGACATTTATAATCCCGGAATAAATTTGGGCAGACCGGGCGGCTTGAAGATGAATACTAAAATTCAATGCGTCTATACGTTGTCGATGTGCGGCAACGAAAATGATCTTGCCCTGCTCGTCAACCTCCATAACAATGAAAAATTCCGCATGGCAAATCTTTACACGCACGCCATAACTAAAACTGAAGTCGATTGGATTTACAGCGAGTTCAGAAAGGATTGCTCGAAAGTTTTGGCGGGCATGACTAGCGGCATACAAATTTCGGCTCATGCATTGGGCGTAGCGTGTAAGCTCGACGGGCGACCGGTTTACGGCATTAAGCGCGAATTGATTATCAGCGACTTGTGCAAGGTGATTCGCTCGCGCAATTTGAATGGCGTTGAAATAAACGTGTGCCTTTTGGCGATGGGTTTGATTTGCGACCGCCGCGCAGTTAATAATCTCGATGCAAAATCTTTTGAGGAGGCGGAGAAAGTTTTAACGGAACTCAACCGGCTTTACGATTACACTTCGTTTGAATTGTTCGCGAAGTCGCAGGAGGTTGCGCAGAAGATGATAGCGGGCAACGAGCTAAGCCCCGAAGAAGAAGAATCCCTACTGATGAAATGGGCAACGTAAAAGCAATTCCTAATTCCTAATTAAAAAATGTCCCTCGATTGAAGGACATTTTTTATTTGATGAAGTCGCTGTGGACTTACAAAATTCTGCGTGCGCCAATATAGTGCGAGCTCCAATAAGAACTGCCGAGCGAATCGATGGAAATACCGCGACTTGAGCTGGCATGAATGAAATTGTTATCGCCGAGGTAAATGCCGACATGCGACGCGCCATAGGTGTAGGTCGAGAAGAAAACCAAATCGCCCGCGACGAGTTCTGTAGTAGAAATGGGCAAGCCGACTTCGTATTGGACATCGGCGGTGCGTGGCAACGATATGCCGGCATTGGCGAAGACGTATTGAACGTAACCGGAGCAGTCAAAGCCATAAGGGCTGGTGCCGCCGAAAACGTAAGGGACGCCGAGATAATCCATAGCGTTTGTGATGATTCGGCGGGCAATGTAATTCATGCCGCGATTGATTTCGGGCATTTCCCTGCCGAGCAACGCCGTATAAGTCGCCGGACCAATCATACCGTCCACCTTCATGCCCTGAGACTTTTGGAACTCTTTAATGGCATCAGCCATTGCCGGACCAAAAGCCCCGTCCGCTATGAGGTCATAGCCCAAAGTTACAAGTCTGCCTTGAAGTTCCGCGATTTCCGCGCCTTGATCTCCTACTCTGTAAGCTCCTGCCGCGTAGCCCTGGGAAACGCTAATTGATAGCAATAACATCACCATAACTAACGCTCGCAAAAAACTCCTCAAAATCAACCACATCCTTTCTAAGAATTCTAATCGAATTATAATCTTTCGACGTGATTATTGCCTGAATTTAGGAAAACAAATTAGTGACTAGTGGCTAGGTAATAGGGAATAGTTGTTTTCTAATCCCTAGTCCCTAGTCCCTAATCACTAAAGTTTGTTGACAGGCAGTCAATAAGCCGGATTCTGTTAATGGCAATCATTTATCTTGCTTGAACGTTGCCGCCCAAGTCTAGCAACTTACCCGAAAGGTCAGCGAGCAACCTCAACCCTTTCCTATTTAGTCTTGCTCCGCGTGAGGTTTATCAAGCCCAGACGTTGCCGCCTGGCTGGTAGGCTCTTACCCTGCCTTTTCATCGTTACCTTTAGAAGGCTGTTTTCTTTTCTGTGACACTGTCTTTGAGATTACTCTCACCGGGCGTTACCCGGCACGCTGCTCTGTGGAGTCCGGACTTTCCTCGTGGGAACGAATCCCCCGCGATTGCCTCTCCTACCTGCCAACACTAAAAATTTTAGCACTATAGATTTTATATGTCAATTAGGTTTTAAGCTTATTTTCATTTAATAAAACTTGCCGCCGAAATTTTCTTGTGATATAATTCGCGGCGTTTACAAAATCCACGCAGGGCGGAGCGTCGCCTGTTCCGAAAGGTTAATCGGCGCGGAAAATGCCTTGCGAATGAAAAACAGGAGGAATCTTCAAATGGCAGTTATCTCTATGAAACAGCTTTTGGAAGCGGGCGTGCACTTCGGCCATCAAACTCGCCGTTGGAATCCGAAAATGGCGCGCTACATCTTCACAGAGCGCAACGGCATTTACATCATCGACTTGCAAAAGACCGTTCGCAAAGTCGACGAGGCTTATAACTTCGTCCGCAGCGTCGCCGAAGAAGGCAAATCGATTCTTTTCGTCGGCACTAAGAAACAGGCTCAAGAGGCCGTCAAAGATGAAGCCGTCCGCGCAGGTCAATTCTTCGTCAATGAACGCTGGCTCGGCGGTATGCTCACCAACTTCCAGACAATCCAAAAACGTATTAGCCGCCTCAAAGAATTGGAGACTATGGAGCAAGACGGGACTTTCGACGTGCTCACCAAAAAAGAAGTCATGCAACTTCGCCACGAAATGGCGCGTCTCGAAAAATATCTCGGCGGCATCAAGGAAATGAATAAATTGCCCGGCGCATTGTTCGTCGTCGACCCGCGAAAGGAACGTATCGCCGTCGCCGAAGCTCGCAAGCTCAATATCCCGATTGTCGCGATTGTCGATACCAACTGCGACCCCGACGAGATTGACTACGTTATTCCAGGCAATGACGACGCTATCCGCGCTGTTAAGCTTTTGACGGCGAAAATTGCTGACGCGATGCTCGAAGGCAATCAGGGCGCGGAAAATGCTGAGGCTATCGAAGAAAATCAAGATTAAAAGGTTAATAGGTAAATAGGTTAATAGGTTAATAGTACTAATAACCTAACTACTAATAACCTAATAACCTAAAATGAGGTGAAAGATAAATGGCTATAAGTGCAAAAACTGTTAAGGAATTGCGCGAGAGAACCGGCGCGGGCATGATGGATTGCAAAAAGGCTCTGACCGCGACCGATGGCGATATGCAAAAGGCGATTGATTGGCTGCGCGAAAAGGGCATTGCTAAAGCCGCGAAGAAATCCGGACGTACTGCGGCAGACGGTGCTGTTGCCGCTTACATTTCCAAAGACGGCAAAACCGGCGTCCTGCTCGAAGTCAACTGCGAAACTGACTTCACCGCCAACAACGAAAATTTCCGCGCACTCGAAAAGAAAGTTATCGAGCACATTGCCGCGACTAAACCTGCTGACCTCGACGCCCTCAACGATAGCGTTATCGACGGCAAAAAAGTTTCAGACCTCGTAACCGAGGCAACTGCGACTATCGGCGAAAAAATTTCAATCCGCCGCTTTGTCACCTACGAAGCGCAAGGCAAACTCACGACTTATATTCACATGAGCGGGAAAATTGGCGTGCTTGTCGAAATGACTGGCGGCTCTGACGAACTCGGCAAAGATATTGCTATGCAAATCGCCGCCGCTAATCCTTCCGCCGTTGACCGCGCAGGCGTCGACGCCTCAGAACTCGAACACGAAAAGGAAATTCTCCGCAAACAAGCCCTCGAAGAAGGTAAGCCCGAAAAAATCGTCGAGCGCATGGTCGAAGGCCGCATTAACAAATTTTATAAGGAAGTCTGCCTCGTCGAACAAGATTTCGTTAAGGCCGAACCTGGTAGCAAACAGACCGTCAAAGACATTCTCGGCAAAGAAAAAGTTTTGAGATTCGTGCGCTATCAACTCGGCGAAGGTATCGAGAAAAAAGAAACCGACTTCGCCGCAGAAGTCGCCGCGCAAGCCGGTATGAAATAATTTTGGAACGTCTCATAAAAAAATTGTCCTCCAATCGCTTGGAGGATTTTTTTATAGGTAATCCCATGGGCTGGTAGGCTCGCCATTAACTCGAACCTCAAAATGACAATGCGGCCCCGTTGAATTGCCCGTCGAACCGCAATAGGCAATCACGTCGCCTTGATTGACACTCTGCCCGACGCCAACCGCTAAGCTTTCGTTGTGCCCGTAAAGCGTAACAATCCCGCCGCCGTGATCAATCATAATCGTGTTGCCGTAGCCGCCAATCCAACCCGCCTCGATAACAATTCCGCTCTGCGCGGCGTGAATCGCCATTCCGTAATCGCCGCCAATATCAAGCCCGCTATGAAATCGCTGACTGCCGAAAATAGGGTGCGTCCGCCAACCAAATTCAGAAGTTATCGGCCCGCTAATCGGCCAAATCATCGCGCCGCCGTAACTTTGCATAACATAGCCGCCACCAGAATTTTCAGCTTGACGCCGCCGCGCCTCTTCCGCCTCCTTGCGATACCTATTCTCCTGAATCAGCCGCCCAACCTCCGCGCTAGACGCCATCATCTCATCATATTGCTGGTCGTAAATAGCCTTGTCATTCTGCATTAAATCGATAAGTGCTTGCTGTTGCGCGACCTTCTCCAACTGAATATCCTTAGCCGCTTCGGCCTTCTTCGCTAACTCCTCCTGAATTCTCTTATCGGCTTCAAGTTGCTTGCCGACCTCTTTAATTTCGTTCTGATACTGCAGGACGTTGGCGACAAGTTCCGAATCGCGAATCATGACGCGCTTTAACAAATCCATTCGCGTTAAAAAGTCTCCAAAATCCTGCGCGCCGAACAAAACGTCCAGATATGAAATTTGCCCGTTGATGTAAATATCGCGGACGCGCTTTTCTAGGACGGCGTGTTTCTCGTTAAGTTCGGCGGTGACTTCGACGAGTTTATTTTCATTTTCGCCAATGCGGTAAATGGTATCGTCGAGCGCGGCTTGTTTTTCCTCGTAGTCGGCAGTGGCAACGGCAGCCTCTTCGTCGAGGTGCCTTTTGAATTCAGAGACCGAATCTATTTTCCCTTGAATCAATTCGGCGGTAGCTCGTGCTTTAGCGGCAGCATCTTCGTAGGAAAGTTTTTCTTCTTCGAGCTGTTCCATTTCCGCATCAAGCTGTTCGAGTTCGTCCTCGTCGTCCGCGAAAACCGGCGAGCACGTCAGCAAAATTATCGCCGCCAGCAGGATTAAAAATCTTCTCAAAACTTTAAACCTCCATGAAACGTTTAAGGGAAATGGTGCTGCCCAAAATGCCGATTAAAATTCCCGCGCCGATTAGCCCGCCCGCAACGTAATGCATGAACGGATATTGCTCGACCATAGGGAAGAAGGCGAGCGACTCGTAAATTTTCTGTGTCATCGCCGAATAAAATTCCTGCAGGGCAAATGCGCTCACGCCTCCGCCGATTATGCCAAGCCCGACGCCTTCTAATATGAACGGCCAACGAATAAACCAATCGGTCGCGCCAACGTATTTCATGATTGCAATTTCCTTGCGGCGGGCGAACACCGTTAATCTTATCGTGTTTGAAATTATAAAAATCGTCGCGGCAATGAGTAGCCCCATTAAAATCGCGCCAAAAAGCCTAATCAAATGCGTAAGCTCGAAAAGATTCGTGGCGACGTCCTGCCCGTATTTGACTTCGTCGACGCCGTAAAGGTCAGCGATTGCCGCCGCAGTTTTCCTAACGTCGTCGGCTGAATGAACTGTGACTAGGAAAGAATTCGGCAAGGGATTTGAATCGCCGAGCGCGTCGAGAATTTTTTTGTTCTCGCCGAGCCGCTCCTGCAATTTCTTAAGCGCAACTTCTTTAGGCACATATTCAATCGTCGCAACGCTTTTCATATCGCGAGTCATGCGCTCGATTTCGTTTCGCCCTTGTTCGGGTAAGCCGTCATTTATGTAAACCGATATTTGCACTTGACTTTCCAGCGACGACGCCATTTTGTTCATGTTCATAACCATAATTAGAAAGACGCCCAACACAAATAGCGACACCGCAACAGTTCCGATTGACGCCGCAGTCATCCAGCGATTTCTAATCATCGACACGAGCACTTCGCGGAAATAATATTCCACCGTCTGAAGTTTCATCCCACCACTCCCAAAACTTATGCTTGCTACCGATTATAACATAAAAATTCTTTTGGGCATAAAAATCTTTCAGCAAAAAAGAGACTCTGAACCCTGCGCGGGGACAAAGCCTCTTTTGATTTGCGTAGTGTTAATTATTCTTCTGCGGGAGCCGATTCGACTTCTTTGACTTCTGCGGGAGCTACCTCGACTTTCGGTTGATACGGTCTGAATTTAGCGTTGGCACCCTCGCGGCGAGCGCGGTTAATCGAAAGGGAAATGCGTTTACGTTTCATGTCGATGCGCAAGACTTTGACCTTGACTATATCGCCGACGGCAACCGCGTCGCTTGCGTTATCGATACGGCGGTCGCTGAGTTCGCCCATAGGAATTAAGCCGTCAAAGCCCGGCTCAATCTCCATGAACGCGCCAAACGATGCAAGCTTAACAATTTTGCCCTCAAGCAAGTCGCCTTCCTTAAATTGCTCCGCTTTGTCGAGCCAAGGGTCTCGTTGAGTTTGCTTGATAGAAAGGGAAATCCTATGCGCTTCGGGGTCGACATTTTTAACGTAAACGTCGACTTCCTGACCGACTTGAAGAACGTCCGTTGCTTTGGTAATGCGCTCCCAAGAAAGGTCGGAGATATGCGCAAGCCCGTCGACGCCACCAACGTCAATGAACGCACCGTAATCGAGAATGCGTTTGACCGTGCCTTTGATTATGTCGCCTTCGTGCAACTTGCTGAAAACTTCCTGCTGTTTAATTTCGCGCTCACGTTCGAGGAGTTGACGACGACTAAGAACGAGACGGCGTTTATGTGAATCAATTTCAATCGGCAGGGCTTTGACGGTCTGCCCAATGTAGCCGCTCAAATCTTTTACGAAATGCAAATCCATTTGCGAAGCGGGAATAAAACCGCGCAGACCGTTGACAGTCGCAGTCAAACCGCCCTTGACGACGTTGTTAATTCTCGCGTCGACCGTCTGCAAGTCTTCGACTTCGGGGTCTTCGTTATGCGCTTTGATTGCGCGCAAATCGTCCCAAACAACTTCGGCATCGGCTTTGATTTTGGACAGCACGCCGCCATTTTCGCCGCCGAGCGATTGAATATAAACTCTAATTTTGTCGCCGACCTTCACGACGTCTTCAGCCGATTCGGGTTCGGGATTAGCCAACTCTTTTTTCGGAATGGCGATTTCCTGTTTGTAACCTATGTCGACGTAGGCTTCCTCGCGCTTGACTTGAACGACGGTGCCTTCAACAACTTCATGTTCGCGAATGTTCTGAATGTCTCCGGACTCTTCGAGCAGAGCCCCCATATCCTCCATCTTTAAATCCTCTGACACTTTTTATAAACCTCCCCGATAATCCAGTCCGGCGTTGAGGCACCGGCTGTGATACCAACTTTATTGGCGTTTTGTAACCATTCAGGTGAAAGTTCCTGAGCCGTTTCTATGTGGTAAGTTCTGCATTTTTCCTTACAAAGTTGCGCGAGCCGCGTCGTATTTGCGCTGATTTTTCCGCCGATAACTAACATGACATCGACTTTCGACGCGAGTTCCAATGCTGCTTTTTGTCTTTGATCGGTTGCGGTGCAGATTGTTCTCAGAATGCGTATGTCTTTTGATTTGCCAACTAGGTGCGAAACCATTTTGACAAAATTCTCGCCGCTCACCGTTGTTTGAGAAACTATTCCGAGTTTGGGCGCGGGCGTGAAATTTTTAGCGTCCTCTTCCGTTTCAAGGATAGTTGCTCGATTGCCTGACCACTCGAAGATGCTTTTAACTTCGGGGTGATTTTTTTCGCCGATTATGACGACTTGGCGTCCGTCCTTAGCCAATTCCTTCGCAGATAGTTGCGCTTTTTTCACGTGCGGACAAGTCGCGTCGACGAGTTTTAATCCCTTAGCCTTTGCCTCCTCGTAAACTTTTGGTCCTACGCCGTGTGAGCGAATTATTATTGTGCCCTCCTCCATCGCCGTCAAATTTTCGACCGAGCCGACTCCCTTCGACCGTAGCCTTTCAACCATTTGCGGATTATGGATTATAGGTCCCAACGTACAACTTTTCCCATCCGCGTGCTCTTCGGCAATTCTTATCGCCCGCTTGACGCCGTAGCAAAATCCTAAACACTCCGACAAGATTACTTCCATTTTCTACCACCTGTCTGATTGGCTTGACAAATAAAATATCCTCAACCTGTCAATAACCGCCATTTAATATAGCATAATCATTTTTCACAAGCAACAACTTTGCGAAAATTTTTTGTTGGGTGTTGGCTTGTCAAAGATATGCCACAAAAAATCAGAAAGAAACTGTATCCAACGAATCTTTGTTCTATTTTTTGTAACGCATCTATTTTAATCCTAAAAAATTTTGTTGTGACATACTATCCTTGCGCTCGCGTTGCTGTTGTGCGATAATTTATAATAAAGTTCTTTGGAATAAAATTTTTGAAAAATTGGTGATGATTGATGTTGGAAGAATATTTGCCGCCGCACATATACCGAATCGAAAGCCAGCCGATGTATTTTGACGAGATAAGGAAAAAATATGTGCTAGTGACGGCGCGTGAAACCGTTCGGCAACGGGTGATTGCCTTTTTGCTCAATGAACTCGAAGTTCCGCCGAAAATGTTGCGAATCGGGGAGAAGTTGACTTATTACGGACTGAACTTCAGACACAGAGCGGACATAGTGATAGAAAAGTTCGACAAGGAAGAAAAAATCAATCGCCCGTTAATGGTAGTGGAATGCAAGTCGGCGGAATTGCCGCTAGAGGAATCAGCTTTCAATGAGGCGTTTGACTATGCGGAGAAATTGGGCTGCAAGTATTGCATGTTGACGAATATAAACGAGACGCACTTTTTTTATCTGGACGCGGAAAATTATATTGAGTTGGAGACATTGTCGACTTATCGCGAGATGACATTTCGGAATGAGGAGAAAATTTTTGGTACAGCTGATTGAACTAAACGCGCAGGAAAATTCGCCATTCGAGAACGAGCCGCAACTTTTGGGCGTTTATCATTGGAGCGAGGGCTTGCGTTCAATGCATAAGCATGACGACCGCTTGGAATTGAATTTTATTTTGTCGGGGAATGGAACGCAAGTTATTGACGGCGAACTTTGCAACGTGCAGGCGGGCGATGTTCTGATTCATAATAGCGGCATCCTTCACGACGAAAGCTTGATGATTTGTTCGCAAGTCAAGGCGTGGTGTATCGCCGTCGCTAATTTGAAATTGCCCGCTCGCCCCGTCAATGAACTCGTTCCGAAAAATTTCAGTCCGCGTATTCCCTGCCAAGCCGTCGCTGAACAACTCGCGCAACTTTATCCGCTGATTCACATTTACGCCGAGCAACAAGGCGGCTATCAAATTGCCAATGCCCTTGCCCGCGCCGTCGTGCTCATCGTTTACAAAATTATTCAGTCAACAGCCCTTGACACAACTAAGGAGAAAAATTTCATTGTCGAACGCGTCCGCAATTACGTTGAAGAACATTACGCCGAAAATTTGAGTCTCGCCGAACTAAGCGGGCTTGTTCGCTCCAATGAATTTTATCTGTCGCACGTCTTCAAAAAAGTTACGGGCTATTCGCCACAACAATATATTTTGCGCCGTCGAATCGGTAAAGCTCAATGCCTTTTGATTTATACTTCGTTGCCGCTCACGGAAATTTCTGCGCGGGTCGGCTACGACGATTCAAATTATTTCAGTCGCGCCTTCAAAAAAATTACCGGAATGACGCCGCGACTTTATAGGCAAAAATGGCGCGAAATATCAATCGGCTCCATTCCCTCCGACGTATAAAAAAATCCCCGCCGAATTTTTGACGGGGAAAAATTTTTATTTACAATGTAAAGGGGTTACATATTCAGAAAAAATTTCTAATCGCTACCATCAACACAAATCCAATCGACAATGTGCCTGCAAAAAACGTCACCGATATTGTATAAATCTTGTCGCCGTCGAAAATTTTGCTGTTATCTTTCATGATGAATCGCTCCTGTCTTTGTTTAGATTTTTACTTGCTCGGATTTGTTATCCTTTTGACAATGCGAATTATATCAGCGGCGCGAAAAATTTCCTTGACGAGCTTGCTTAAATTTTTGCCAAAAATCATTGTTGCGACGGCTTCAGGAATTTTCGTATGCGGAAAAATAGGACGAATTTGTTTTGAGATATTTTATTGACGCGGCGTCTTTTGAATGATAAAGTTACTTTTGAAAGTAACCAAATCAACAGGAGGTTTTAAATTTTGAGTGATACGAAAAATGCGGAGACGGAAAAGAAATTATCGCCCGCCGAAATTGTCGAGCGCACCACTATTGCCGACGTTTACCGCGCAGATAAACAACTTGCCGGCATAGTCAAGAAAACAAAACTCATTGCGAGCGATTTTTTTTCAGAACTCAGCGGCAACGAAATTTTCCTCAAGCCCGAAAACATGCAGCATACCGGAGCATTCAAACTGCGCGGGGCTTACAACAAAATCAGTCACCTAACCGAAGACGAAAAAAAGCGCGGAGTTATCACGGCGTCTGCTGGCAATCACGCGCAAGGCGTCGCGTTCGCCGCGCAGAAACTTGGCGTCAAAGCTGTCATCTGTATGCCCGCGACCACTCCAATTTTGAAAGTCGAGGCAACTAAAGCTTACGGCGCGGAAGTTGTCTTGCACGGTGACGGCTTCGACGACGCTTATAAACACAGCCTCGAACTGCAAAAAAAATTCGGCTACGTTTACGTTCACCCGTTCAACGATTTGGAAGTTCTGCTCGGTCAGGGCACGACCGCCCTTGAAATTATAAACGAACTCAAAGACGTTGACGCAATTTTAGTTCCAATAGGCGGCGGCGGATTTGCTTCGGGCGTTGCGCTCGCTACTAAAGTTGTCAGCCCGCAAGTCAAAGTTATCGGCGTAGAGCCCGAAAACGCCGCGTGTATGAAAGCCGCCCTCGACGCCGGGAAAATCGTTTCGCTCAAAAGTTCAGATACAGTCGCTGACGGTTGCGCCGTCAAAACTGCGGGCGATTTGACTTTTGCCTTTTGTCAAAAATATCTCGACGAAATTATCACCGTCAACGAAATGGAAATTATGTCCGCGCTGCTCTACCTGATTGAAAAACATAAACTCATTGCCGAAGGCGCAGGCGTCTTGAGTTTGGCGGCTCTCAATAAGCTCGACTTCAAAAATAAAAAAGTCGTCGCAATCGTCAGCGGCGGCAATATCGATATTTCTACCTTGTCCGCGCTGATTGATAAGGCGTTGATAGTTCGCGGCAGGATTTTTTGTTTTGGCGTATTGCTGGCCGATAAGCCTGGCGAACTCCTCAACGTCTCGCGAATCCTCACGGAGGAAAATGCCAACGTCATCAAGCTCGAACACGACCAAGCCCGCGTAACTGACAGCTTTAAAAAAGTCGTGTTGGAAGTCACCGTCGAGACGCACAATCAAGCCCATATTGATAGGATTGTCCGCGCCCTCAATAAGCACGGCTACGAGATTGAAAAAATTGACCTGTTAAGATAAAATGAGAATCATAACCGGAAGGGCGAAGGGCTTGCGCTTGAAGACGCCGGCGGGACTTTCGACGAGACCGACTGCCGACCGCGTCAAGGAATCGTTGTTCAGCATATTGGGCGGGCTGATAAATTTTCCGGAGATAAAATCGGTGCTGGACATCTTCGCGGGCACTGGAGCTTTGGGACTGGAGGCAATGTCACGCGGCGCGAACTCGGCAATTTTCATCGACAACGCAACTGCAGAAATTATTCAAGAAAATATTTCTCGGACAAAGTTTGAAGGGTGCAAAGTACTGCGCGGCGACTTTGAAAAAATTTTATTCAAGCTCGCTAAACAAAATCTGGCGTTCGATTTAATCTTCAGCGACCCGCCCTACGCAAAAGGTTTGGCGCAAAAATCTCTGGAAGTCGTCGCGGGAAAAAATTTGCTCGTCGAAGGCGGCTTGATGATTATAGAAAACGACGTGACAGAAATTCTCGACGCCCCGACAAGTTTTCAACTCGTCCGGAAAATAACCTACGGACATACGACCGCGATAGAAATTTTCATAAGGGAGAAGGTAATATGAAGAAGGCAATTTGCACGGGCAGTTTTGACCCTGTAACTAATGGTCACGTGAATATTTTTGAGCGGGCAGCGCGTTTGGTCGACGAATTGATTATCTGCGTGTTCATCAACGAGCAGAAAAAATTTCTGTTCAACATGCAAGAGCGCGTCGAACTTTTGCGCGAGGCGACTGTTCATATCGATAACGTGACGGTTGACGGTTGCAACGGACTTGCCGCCGATTACATAAGGCAACACGACGTTAATTTGATAATTCGCGGGTTGCGTTCGGCGACCGATTTTGAATACGAGGTCAACAAGGCGCAAATGATGCGTCACCTTATCCCGAACGTTGACACGATTTTTTTGTTGACAGCCCCAGAATTTTTGTTTATAAGTTCTTCGGGCGTAAGGGAGTTAGCGCATTTTGGCGGCGATGTTCATGGGCTCGTGCCGGAGTGCGTCGAGTTCGCTCTCCAATCCAAAATAAAAATCGATACCTAATTTTCCATTACGCATTACGAATTACGCATTGCTTTTAAGAGGGGATGATTATGGCAGTACAAGATACTTTAGCCAAAATAGAAAACATGACGGCGGGCGCGCCGCATTTGCCGCTGACAAACAAAATGCTAATATCCGAAGACGAATTTATTCACCTAGTCGAAGAATTGCGCAAGGAATTGCCGCAGGAACTAGAACACGCAAATGAAGTCATGAAAGAACGCGACAACATAATCAAAAACGCACAGGCCGAAGCCGCTAGCATCATCAAACAGGCGCAGTTGCAAGCGGAACAGCTCATGGACGAAAACGACATTGTAATCAAAGCGCGGGAGAAATCGCGAATGGTTTTAAGTCAGGCGCAACAGCAGGAAGCCGAAATCATGGAGCGGACGCGCCAAAATGCCAAGCAACTCCAGGACGACGCCGACCGCTACGCTAATCAAGTTTTCGACCAACTAATCGCGCATGTCACGAATACTTTTCAGGGCGTGCAACAAGCTCAAGCCGGTTTGGAAAACGCGCGGCAAATTTTGCAGCAGGCGAAAGTCCAAATGAATCAACAGGCCGCACAACAAAATTACGCGCAATCCTACGGCGCGCAACAACAAAACTACAATCAGCAATATGAACAACCGCAGCAAGGTTACAATCAGCCCGCGCAGTACAATCAGGAGCAACGATGAATTTCTAAACTGAGCCTTCGGGCTCTATTTTGTTTGCGCTTCAGAAAAAGTCTTTGTCGATAATCTTGTCGTAAATGTAGCCCTCGCGGACGCCCGAATCGCTGTAAATGATATTCAGACTGCCAAAGCGTTTCGCCAACACGTCAGCGATTATCAAGCCCGGCATAAATGTATGCATACGTTCCGGCACGGTTCGCATGAGCAAAATTTTATCGGGGACAATCAATTCGTGGTCGCGCTGGAATCTGTGCAATATGTCGTGAATCCGTCGGACTTCCATGCGCATATTTTGCCGCGTCATTCCGTACATAGCATTGTAAAGAGCCATCGCGCCTTTGAACGTGCCGCCAATCCCGCAAATTTGCGCGTGACTGACCGCTTGGAATTCTTTAACCGCACTTACTGTCGCTTCGGCCTCCGCGTACATCTCCGCAATCTCAACCGCGCTGGGCAAAATGTGTACGCCAGTATATCGCGTGTGAAAACTCAACGAGCCAATAGGCAAACTTGCCTTAACTCTAATCTCGTGGTCTTTGAAGTAAACAATTTCGGTCGAGCCGCCGCCTATGTCAATCAGCAAGCCCTTTTCGTCAACAAGATTATGCGTCGCGCCAATAAAATCAAAAGTCGCCTCGTCGTCGCCGCTCATCAAAATGATATTTATCCCCGTGCGCATAGAAATTTCGTCAACGGCCTGCGAACCGTTTACCGCGTTGCGAAGGGCGGCGGTCGTAAACGCCGTGACTTGCGTTATCCCGAAGTCGTCCAGAAAATGGCGGTACTCGCCGATAATCTCAACAACTTTATCAATGCCCGCTCTCTGCATGACGCCATCGCGAACATATGACGCAAGTCCGACCGTGTGTTTCTTTTTCATAATCATTTCGACGCGGTCGCCGTCAATGTCGTAAACCGCCATGCGAATCGTGTTCGAGCCGACATCTATCATTGCATACAACATTTCATCGCCTCCCTTGCAAAAAAATAATTCGGCATTTGTCTGCATTAACCTGCCGAATTTTTGATTTTAGTTTTGAATCTCGCTTGGAGCCTTGACGATAATTTTGCCGTCGCGGTCGTGATAGACGACTTTGGCAATCCTGGCGTTGATAATCATGCGCCGACAAAGTTTACATGGCTCGCCCGAAGCATTGGAACCGTCCGCGCAGTTGACGCCCGCAATGTAAATCGTCGCGCCGTTCATCTTATCGGGGTCGGCGTTGATAATCGCGTTTTGCTCGGCGTGAACCGCTACGCACAATTCGTAACGCTCGCCCTTTGGCACGTGAAGCCTTTCGCGCTCGCAAATGCCGCTGTCTATGCAATTCGTTTCGCCGCGCGGTGCGCCGTTATAGCCCGTGCTGATTATGATTTTATCCTTGACGATGATTGCGCCGTAGCGTCTCCGAAGGCAAGTTGCGCGCTTGCCGACTTCGCGTGCGATGTTCAAAAAATATTCGTCCCAATCCGGACGCTGATTCTGATTTTGCATGTTCTCACCTCCAATGGTTTTCCCGATTATACTACATTTTTCTTGATAACAAAATTCTTCATGGCAAAACGAAACCCCGCGCAGTTCGCTAAGTTACGCGGGGTTTTCCTTCGTTTGTGTTGACCACGTTTGACTTATTCTGATGATAGTTTTCTTATCGTCACAAAACTTATCACAAATAATTTGAACTATAAACCGAAATTATTTTACTAAGGCTTCCCAAGCTTCGTTAGCGCGTTCGACGAAAATATCGCGAATCCGTTTGCTTTCGCCGAGCCCTTGTAATTTCGCCTCGACCTTAAAGCCCATTTTCTGCAGAATGACTTTGTGGGAATCGTCTTCATCGCCGGCCATATCGTTATTAGCGTGGTCGCCGGCTACCATCATCAGCGGCATCAAAATTATTTTCTCGACCTTATGCATTTTCATTTTGCCCGCCCAATCCTCAAGGCGCGGCCAACCTTCGACCGTGTAAATGTGAACGTCGTCGCGCTTCATGCGGCGGAGTTTTTCTTGCATGACCGAGTAATAAGCATTTGACGGGTCGGGCGTGCCGTGCGCCATTAGCAAAATCGCCGTGCCCTTTTTGTACGCCGGTAAGTGCAACGATTGCATGACTTGCATAACGTCATCGGGCTGTTCTTCCTGCCCTTGCCAATACATCAGCGGCGTGCCGAGCGTCATTTTCTTAAATTGCGTTTTGTACTCGTGGAAAAGCGCAATGTCGTACTTGTACTCCATGCCGGGTATCACGTCGAGCGAGACGAGCGCAACTCGCGTATAACCTTCGCGCTTGAGTTGGTCAAGGGTTTGTTCGGGCGTCATGTAATCGCATTTGCCCTCGTTCTCGACAATGTGCTTGATAACGATATGGCTAGTGAATGCCGTAACGACTTTAGCGTTGGGGTGAGCGGCTTGGATTGCCTGCGCGGTCGCGTCGATTGATTTAGTGCGCTGGTCTTTGTAAGTCGTGCCGAAACTCAAAACGACGATTGCGTCTTTGTCCATGTGGCTTTGCAGGTTGGGATTTTCGTACTTTAGGACGCCGATTTGAGTAGCCATTTGCAACGCGACGGGCGGATTAGCGACCTCGTCATTAAGTTGGTAGGCGGCGTCGGCGTGCGCGAAAAATAAGCTCGAACACGCCACGCTCACCGCTAAAAATTTTTTCCAGTTCTTCATCAAAGTTCCTCCTCAAAAATTTTTTTGTTGCTCATACATTTTCTTTGCTGAGGAGTCGAGTTAAATTTACCACAAAGAATTTATTTGTCAATTCCCCGCAAAGGATATATAATGCGGCGGCACCAACTTTAAGGAGGCAAGACCGAATGAAATTTTCATGCTATAAGAACGACTTAACAGAGGCTTTGCAATTCGCGATAAGGGCTGTTGCCGTCAAGCCCATGACGCCCATTTTGGCCGGCATCTACCTTAGGGCGGATGGCTCCATGCTCGAAATTCAAGCGAATAATTTTTCGACCGGAATAATTACGCGAATCCCCGTCAATACCGAATCTCCAGGCGAAGTCGTCGTGAGCGGCAAACGCTTTCAAGAATTCGTGCGCAACATGCCCGACGATACCATAACTTTTTCCGACGTTGATAATATGTTAGTGATTGAATCGGGCGGCGCGAGCGTCGAACTTTTGACGATGCAGGCTAGCGACTTCCCGAAAGTCAAGACGCCCGATACCGACCACTCGTTCAAGATTAGAACGACTGCGCTTAGAAATCTGATTAAGCGGACGGCATTTGCGGCTGCTAAAAATGATGCGCGCCCGATTTTTACGGGCTGTTGTTTTGATGTCAAGGGCGATACAATTTCGCTTGTCGCCACGAATGGTCATAGGCTTGCGCTCGCTAAAGAACAACTCCCCGACACCTACGAAGATTGTAGTTTTGTCGTGCCCGCTGATGCTCTGCGCGGAATCATGTTGCGCATTGACCCTAACGACGTTGAAAATTACGTGACGATTAGTTATTCTGTGCGCTATCTGACTTTCACGTTCGACAACGTTTTTGTAAACTCGCGCCTTATCGAAGGCGATCACCCGTCCTACGACAGAGTTATCCCTTCTTCGAGCACTACCAATGTCAAAGTCGACACGGCCGAATTTAGACGCGCTGTTGATTTTGTCGCGCTCATGTCGAAGGAGAACGAATACAACACCGTTAAATTTTCTTTCAGCGACGGCGGCATAGAAATTACTTCCAATTCGCCCGAAGTCGGCGGCGCAGGTCAAAGCGTCGAGGCGGAGATTGACGGCGACGACTTGGAAATTTCTTTTAACGTCACCTACATTGCGGACGTGCTAAAGGTCGTCGAGGCTAAGCAACTTGACATCGCTTTGAATGACAAATTTAGTCCCGCCGCCTTCACCGAGCCTGACAACGACAATTATATTTACGTTGCAACGCCCGTCCGCGCTTAAATGTTCGTCACTGAAATTTTCTTCAAAGATTGGCGCAATCTTGCCGAAGTGAAATTTCGCCCCGACGCCGCGACTAATATTTTTCTCGGACAAAACGCGCAGGGCAAAACCAATATCCTTGAGGCAATTAACTTTGCGTCGCTGTTGCGCTCGCGAGCCGGTAAGGAATCCGAACTGATTCGTTGGGGAGAGAATGCCGCAATCCTCCGCGTGAAATATTCCAAAGCGGACATTTCACACGAACTGGCTATTGAAATTTCTTCGGAGCGCAAACGCCGCATTTTTCTTGACGGCAATCCGATTCGACCGCGCGAACTTATCGGCAAATTGAATTCGGTATTATTTTCGCCCGAAGATTTATTTATGTTCAAGAGTTCGTCGACGACGCGCAGAAAATTTCTCGACGCGCAAATTTCGCAAGCCATGCCGATTTATTTCTTGGAGCTGTCGAAGTATTCGCGGCTGGTCGAAATCCGAAATGCTTTGCTGAAAAAAATCCGCGACGAGTACACGCGGGAAAATGAACTCGACCTTTGGGACGAACAACTTGCAATCGCCGCCGAAAATGTCATAAGCAAAAGACTGCGGGCGGTCAGTGAGTTGAATTTTTTAGCGAACGCCATGCAGGAAAAAATTTCGGCGCGGTCGGAAAATTTGTCGGTAGTCTACGACCTGCGCGGGCTTGATTCTCAAGAAAATATCGCGGAGAACTTTTTAAAGTTATTGCGGGCGCGACGCTCGAAAGATATACAGAGCGGCTTAACGAATTTCGGAGCGCACAGGGACGACTTAAAATTTTTCATCAACGGGCATGAACTAAAACTTTTCGGCTCGCAAGGACAACTGCGGACGGCGGCACTTGCCCTGAAACTTTCCGAATTGCAATTTTTAAAGGCGGAAACGGGCGAATATCCGCTGTTGCTACTCGATGACGTGATGAGCGAATTGGATTCGGCGCGGCGCGAAATGCTACTCGACTTCCTGAGCCGCGAAAAAATTCAGACGTTGATAACGGCGACTGACCGCGCATACTTCCCGACGCAACTTGCCGGGAAAATATTTTCGGTCGCGGCGGGGAGGGTTTTCGATGAATCTTGAAAATTATCTTCGGGAAAAAATGCGCTCGCTCGGCACGGAACCTTATCAAAAATTCCTAGCCGCTGAAGTGATTCACCACTGGCGCGAACTCGTCGGAGAAAAAATTTCCGCTAAAGTCAAGCCCGTCAAACTTGAACGCGGCATTCTGCTAGTCGCCGTCGAAAGTTCCGCATACAGAGACCAGCTGAAATTTTGGTCGGAAGAAATTATCGAGGCGATTAACGAAAAATTCGGCGAGCCACTCGTAAAAGGAATCAGACCCGCGCAGGGCTTTCAAGTCGTCGCGCCCGTCGAAACTCCGCCCGAAGTCGACAAACCTAAAGTCGCGCCGGAAAATGTGACGTTATCGGCGGAAGAAATTCGGCGTTGCGAGAAGCGCGCACAAAAAGTTGCCAACGATAAATTACGCGAAACAGTTTTGCAGACGCTGTTAAGTCACGCGAAATTACAAAAATTCCGATTGGCAAACGGTTGGCATAAATGTTTGAAATGCGATTCACTTTGCGAGCCGACAGAAATTCTCTGCCCGATTTGCACAACAAAAGAGCGCGAAGCAATGGTCAACGCGCTCTTCAAAATTTTTAGTGAGCACCCTTGGCTCAAAGCTTGGGAAGCGCAGAAAATTTTGCTCGAACAAATGCCGCACATGAAAAACGAATGCTTACTGCCAACAATAGAATCTGCGCGGTCGTCGTTAATTCAGCAGGTCGCCAGCAAAGTCCGATTCGGCGATGAAACTTCTCCCGACGTTTTAAAATTAGTCGCGCTGAAAAAACGTTTGCACCCAGATAAACTCACTCCCGCAATAATCCGCCGCGCACTAGCCGATTTGCGATTCAACCTAGCCGAACAACCTAAACGCTTCCAGTCTCGAAAATGATTCTGTTAACGGTCGCGTTCACGGCTCTGACTAAATCTTGCGGCGACAAAATAATTTGCATTCCGCGAAGCCCCGCGCTTATCGAAATTTTTTCCAAAGTCAAGGCGCGACTGTCCAAGTACACGGGGTAATTTTTTTTTGCTCCGAGCGGCGAACAACCTCCGCGCACATATCCCGTCAGTGGCAAAAGTTCTTTAAGCGCAATCATCTCGACCGATTTATTTCCGCTCGCTCGCGCCAAAGCTTTCAAGTCGAGTTCGTCGCCGCCGCCGATTACCGCCATAATTATTCCGGTCTTATCGCCGCGAGCTACTAACGTCTTGAAAATCATTTTTATATCAAGCCCCGAAATTTGCGCGACGTGCACCGCCGATAAATCGTCCTCGTCAACCTCGTAAGTTTTAATTTCGTAGTCAATGCCCAGCCCGTCAAGAATCCGTGCGGCATTGGTCTTTTTGATTTTCTTCATTGAATAACCGTCTCCAGCGCGATTTTAATCATGTCGTTGAAGGACGATTGCCGCTCTTCGGGCGTGCAGAATTCTTTTTTCAAAAGGTCATCGCTGACAGTGAAAATCCCTAAGGCTTGAACGCCCGCCGCCGCCGCATGGAGATACAACGCGGCACTTTCCATTTCCACAGCCAAAATCCCATATTTGCGGAGCTTGTCGTTGAAAGTATTTTTTCCGTCGCCGAAGGTGCCGTTGGGGTCGTCGTAGTCGTTGTAAAATAAATCGACGCAGATAACATTGCCGACCTTGACGGGCAGATTTAAATTCTTCGCGACGTTGACAGCTCGGCTAAGCAAATCGAAATCGGCGAGCAATGAGAAATTCAACACGCCGCCGAAAGCTTGATTGACGATTGATGAATCGGTCGTGGAGCCTTGAGCAATCACCACGTCGCGCAAGTGAACGTTTTCGTTCATGCCGCCGCAAGTCCCAACGCGAATCAATTTTTTTGCGCCGTAAACTTCAATAAGCTCGTGAAGGTAAATCGAAATGGACGGAATGCCCATGCCCGTTGCTTGAATAGAAACGCGCTCGCCCTTATATTTGCCCGTGAAGCCCCAAGTATTTCTAATCGCGGTGTACTGGTGCACGTCGTCCAAAAAATTTTCCGCAATGACTTTGGCGCGAACAGGGTCGCCTGGCAATAAAACGCGCTCGGCAACCTCGCCAACCTCTGCCTCAATATGAATACTCGTCATAAAATCATTCCCTTTGTTATTTTTAGCTGTAAGTTTCAACGCCGCGAAGAAATTTCCTTTTGAAAGGTGTTAATTGATTTTCTCGGTGTTGCCGAAGAATAAACCTTTCGTGATAATCCACCAAGCAACGGTCCGCATAGCATCGATAATTTCTTTAGCATGAGCGCGTTCGTCAGCGAGGTTGACTGCGTTTAGGTCGTTCGAGGCGACGTGCGGCAAAAGTTCAATTTCGTCCGAATCGATTTGCCCCGCAACCGACGCCGTTAAAAAAGTCGAGTTGTTAAAGGCAACGCCGTCGCTATCGAAGAGGCTCGGCGCAATCGAGTAGTAAGCAAAATCTTTGGGCGCAATCAGTTCGATAATCGTCGGGACAATGGAAATGTGATCGCCGACAGCATCGGGCGGGAGAATTTCTTTGTTAATGCCCGCGCCGTACATCACAAATGGGACGCTTTGCTTTTCAAAAATAGTCGGGTGACGCGAAGGGTCGCAACGAACTGCATGGTCGCCCGTCACGATAAATAAACTCTCCGGAACTTTCGCGCTAGCTTGGCGGACAAATTTCGTGATAACCTCGTCCATGTACCAGTAATGCCCCAACTCAATCGCCAGCTGATTCACGTCCTCTATGTTCGGGAATTTTTTAAGCGTCTCGACTTCGGCGTTCACGTCAAAACCTTCTGCCGCTAAATTCAAACTGTATGGCGGGTGATTAGTCGTCGTCATGACAAGATGAACTGTCGGAGGTTCTTCGTCTAGGTGAGCTAACAGCGCGTTGAATAAATTTTCGTCGGACGTGCCCCAAGTCGTCAGCTTAGGCGCGTTGAAGTCGGGGTAGCCGTAAAAATTGTCGAAGCCCTGCGCGAACGACATTTTAGCGATTGAATCCCAAGTGGGCATTCCGCCATACCAAAAATCTATATTGTAGCCGAGTTCGCGGAGCGGCGGAGCCATCGCGGTTATGTAAAGCTTTTCGTAGGTGCGCGCTTGATAGTTGACTTTGATATTGACGTCGGGCAAGCCGGTCACGAGACCCGTTATCGCGGTCGAAGTGAAATCGCCATTGGGCATAAAGTTGCGGCTGTAGTAGCAATTTTCTTCCGCGATGAGTGACTTAATCCCTTCGGCGACCAAAAGTTCGTCGTACTTGCCGAGCAAAGGCCATTGCATAAAAGTTTCGCCGAGTATTATGAAAATATGTTTAGGCTTTTGAATGCGCTCGCCCTTAGCCTTGCGTTCGAGGTAGGGAGCGAGATTTTTTTCAGCAATGTCCTTGTTGACGGCGATAATCTGCGCGGACTCTGCAATTCTGTTCGGGTCGACGCCGGAAATTTCGCCCGCCTCCATGCGCTTAGCCATAGAGCGCGCCCGATAAAGTGCTTGCGCGTCGTCGAGTATGCATTCGTTCAAAAAATTATCTTTGGTGACGCCGGCGTTCTCCCAATTTATACCGCTACCATATGTGAAACTCCCGCCAAAGCGCACGAACAATCCGAACAAAAATATCCCGACAATCAAGCCAGCCGAAAAGCCCGTAACTTTCTTTTTGCTGTCGAGCACCGGCAACGGATAAGTTTTCCATATAATCAACAGCCGACTCAAAATCCCTATGCAAATGACCGTTAGGACGAGCGCGACCAAAAATCGCCAAATTATTCCGTACTCCTGAATCATCGTGACGATTATCGAGAAAATGTCGTCGTTGAAGCCCTGCACGACTTCCATTCCGAATGTCGATTGAAATGCTCGCCAATAGGGGAAGCGCAACATGAATAGCAGAGAAAAAATCAGCGACGCGATTATCCCAATGTAAAATCGTAAGCGCGACTTCAACCCGACAATCGTCACGAACACAAACGAAATCAAAGTCACCGCGCCCGCCGTCTTCAAACTAAGTCGCAAGCCCGTAAACATCGCCGATAAAATTTGCGCCGCGCCCGAATCCTCATTCATGTAGCTCGACATAAAAATTATGAACAGCCCGCGATATACTTCAAGCAAAATCAGCACGAATAAAAATAATCTGGCGTCGCGTTGGAGGCCGTCGAAAAATCTTTTTAGAAACTTCAAGAGGCGAACTCCTTTCAAATCATTTTCCGCCATTATATCAGATTTTATTCTTGACGCAAAAAAATCCTCTCAACTTGTAGTCGGGAGGATTTTTTCTTACCCCATTGATTTTATTTTCTCTTCGACGAAGCTGACGGGGATTTTCTCTAGGCAATCTTCGTTCTTGTGGCAAAATCGTTTCCAACAACCTTTGCATGGTCGCTCAACTTCGATAGCGTTTTGCAGTTGCGAGAAAGGTCCGTTGCGCTCGACATTCGTCGGCCCCATTAACATAATCGTCCGAACACCTAATGCCGAGCCTAAATGCACAGGTCCGGTATCGCCGCCGATGACAAGTCGCGAGCTCCTGAGAACATGCGCCAGTTGATAAATATTTGTGCGGTTGACAAGGTTAATCGGCGGGATTTCCATTTTGGCTTCGATTTCCTTAGCGCGCATTTCGTCGAGGTCTCCACTACCAATCAAAACAGGCACGACCGCCAGTTGATAAAACCAATCGCCCAGCGCGGCGAAATTTTCTGTCGGCCAGCGTTTGTTTGGCCAATTCGCTCCGACAACAAAAATCACAAACGGATTGCCCTCGCGAAGGCCGGCGTGCTCCATAATCGCGTGAGCTTTCTCCGATTCCTCGACCGGAATTTGAAGCGGGAAGACGACTTCATTGACTACGCAACCGACTGCCCGCGCCGTATCCAAATAGCGTTCGACGATATGCCCTTCCGCATTTTCGCCGACGACCGGCTTTGAAATTTTGTCGCTCATTTCGCGCATGTTGCAGATTCCCAATTTGATATTCGACTTTGCAAAAAATGCTATCGCCGCCGATTTGAACAGCCCTTGCAAGTCCAAAACCGCGTCGTAACTCTGCTCTTGTAGTTCGTGTTTGAATGGGAAAAATTCTTTCATGAACCCTTTCAGCGAGCGGAAATTTTTTTTATTGAACAAAATTATTCTGTCGACGCAGGGATTCATTTTGAGCAGGTCGAAACTTGGCGGCTCCACGACCCAAGTTAGTTTTGCCTCTGGAAAAGTTTCTTTTATAGCGTAGCTGACTGGCAGCGCGTGAATCACGTCGCCCATCGCGCTAAGCTTGACTATCAAAACATTTTTCAAATCTTCCATGTTACTTTTTCTCCGCTAAAATCTTTGAAATAATATTAGTCGTCGAACGCCCCGCAACTAAATTCACGAGCTCGACGCGCCCGCCGTAACTCTGAACAATCGCGGCTTCGGGCAAAGTCTCCAAAGTATAATCGCCGCCCTTGACGTAAATATCCGGCTTGACTTCGCCGATTAAATTTTCTGCAGTTTGCTCGCCAAAATAAATCACGTGGTCGACCGCCTTGAGCCCCAACAAAACTTCTGCGCGGTCGGCTTGAGAATTTATCGGACGAGACGCGCCCTTGAGCCGCCGAACTGAATCGTCAGTGTTAAGCCCGATAATCAACACGTCTCCGAAATTTTTAGCCGTCGTGAGGTATCGGACATGCCCCGCGTGAATTATATCAAAGCAGCCGTTCGTGAAAACAATTTTCTTGCCCTGCCGCCTCAAGTCCTCGCAAAACTGCGCGGCGTTCTTTCTGTCAATTATCATCTTGCCCGCTCCAATACAGAAACTAATTCGGTTGCGCTGACGGTACTCGTGCCCAATTTTCGAACGGCAATCCCAGCCGCAAAGTTGGCAATCTTAGCCGCGAGCGCAGGTTGTGCCCCCGCCGTCAACGCCAACAAAAATGCCGCAACGCAAGTATCACCCGCGCCCGATACGTCATAAACTTCGCTCATGTCGCTAACGGGGATGTGATGCGCCGCGCCGTTTCGCTCAAATAAACTCATGCCCATTTCGCCGCGAGTTATCAACACGCCGTCTACGTTTAGCTTTGTCAAAATTTGAGTGCCCGCGCCGATTAAGTCAGTCACATCGTTAAGCGGGTAGCCGACAAACGCGCCTAGCTCCGAATCATTTTGCTTGACGTAGCCGACGCCCTCGAAGTCGCCGATATTGTAGCGAGAATCGACAATGCTAGGAATTTTCTTCTTGCCGGCAAAGCGCGTAATCAACTTGCGAGCATTGGCGGTAATCGTGCCGGAGCCGTAATCGCTCATGATAATCCCGTCGACCTTCGGCAAAATTTTATCAATCTTGGCAAGGAGTTCCGCCTCAACTTTTTTAGACAGCGGCTCTTTACTCTCTGAATCAATGCGGACAATTTGTTGACTGACAGTCGCTCTGCCGCCCGCTATAATTCTAGTTTTGGAAATGGTCGGGCGAGATTTATCGCGGACAAGCCCTTCAATATGAACGCCGAGTTCCTTGAAAATTTTCCGGAGACTTTCCGCGTAATGGTCATCGCCGATAACGCCGAGCGCGTAAACTTCCGCACCGAGTGTCGCCGCGTTTGCAATGACATTTGCCGCGCCGCCCGCTACGACTTTTTCGCCGGCCTTCTCCAAAATCAAAACGGGAGCCTCACGCGAAATTCTGGAAATGCGCCCGTCGACGTAGACATCAGCCACAATGTCGCCGATTACTAAAACTTTTTTATCATGCATTTTGTTAGTTATGTTGATGAGTTCTTGCAACTTGCCGACCTCCCTAAGCAAGGGGAAAGGGAAATGGGAAAAGGGAAATGGGAAAAGTCTTTTTCCTACTTCTCCCTTCTCCCATCTCCCTTTTCCCTTAATTCAATAAACTGCGGAACAATATCTTCAAACGAGCCGTCGGGCATTCTGAATCCTCCAGGAATTATGCCCAGCTCCTTAAATCCCAATCGTTGATATAAATGCCGCGCATGAATATTCGTCGCGACGACCGCATTAAATTGCAAAATCCTAAAGCCAAGTGCCCTAGCTCGCGCAATGCAATCTTTGACGATAATTTCGCCGATATGACGCCCGCGCACGTCCGAGCGCACCGCGTAACTTGCATTGCTGATGTGAGCGCATCGGCCGACGTTATTTGGGTGGAGAATGTACAACGCTAAAATCTCGCCGGTGTCCTCGTCGACCGCTAAGCCCGTAAACGATTGCGCCTTAAAAAATTCGTCGCCGGTAATTTCGTCAAGTTCGTCTTCTTGCGGGAAGGCAATCCCCTCGCGCACAATCTCATTCCAAATTTTTATGGCGTCCGAAACATTCGCCGATTCGTAAGCTTTAACGATTATCGCCATCAGGATTCCTCCTATAAATTTTACTTTTGAATTCGCCCTTTTGAACTTCGCCGACAAGCTCCCAAGTTCCCGCCTTTATCGCCGCATTGCACACAAAACTTTTCTCGAAATGCTCACTCACAATCGCGATGATTTTTTTATCGGTGGGCAATTCGTCAAACGTCATAAACGGCATAACATTTTTGCTCGTCCAAGTCATATCTTTCGGGCGAATCTTTTCGTAGTTATCTTGCGTTTCCAGCCGATAAATTTTAGCTCCGGAGTAAAAAACAAGCGACGTAGAATATTTTCCGCCGTGACTGACTACGCAAGTTTTATCGTCTATGAGCGGCAAAATTACTTGAGCCTCGCGCCGCGCAGAATTATTTTCGGTCAGCGGGACGGCTACGAAGTGAAACACCAGCGGATAAATTATCAATGTGCTTGCCGTGACGCCCAAAAATAATCTCCAACGATTCACGAAGAACCGCGCCAGGAAAATCATTGCGGGCATCATCGCGGGCAAAGTGTACGTTACATATTTCGTCGCGCACAGTTGGAAAAATATTATCACCGTCAGCGACCACACGATTAAAAATTTGTCGCGCACATCGAATGTCGACAAGCGTCGCAAATTTTTTATCGCGAGCCCGATTAGCGGGATTGTCCACGGCAAAAATCCTACCGCCGTCACCACCAAATAATAATACCAAACATTTGTCTTTTCGTATTCAGTGACCGTCGCTCGCAAAAAGTTATGCACGCCTAAAAAATTTTCTATGAAGTCCCAGCCGTGTAGCAATGTCATCGGCAAATACCATACAGCAATTATCGCCGCGAGTATAGCAAAATGTTTCACGCGGAAGAGTTCGCGCAAATGTTTTAAGTCGCCTTGCCACGCCAAAAAAATTAGGATTATGAGACCCGGCAAGAGGAATCCTATTGGGCCTTTCGTCAAGACTGCTACGCCCGACGCCGCAAAAGCTATCAAATAAAATCGCGGGTTGGAGTTGTTGTATCCCCAAAAGAAAGTCATCAGCGTCAGCGAGAACATTACACAAAGCGTCATATCAGTTATGATTGCGTGCGACAAATACCAATACTCCAGCGAGGTCGCGAGCATGGCTGCCGCCGCGAATCCGATTTTCTGATTGTAGAGTTTCGAGCCGAAAAGGTAAGTCAGCAACACGCCGAGCGTCGCGAAGATTGCGGGGAAAATTCTTGACGCGAACTCATTCACGCCGAAAATTTTGTACGCGATTAGAAGTTCCCAGTAAAACATTATCGGCTTGTCGAACCAAAAATCCCCGTAAATGCGCGGTGATAGCCAATCGCCCGCCTCAAGCATTTCTTTTGCCGTCAAGACGTAAACGGATTCGGTCGGGTCAGTTATCGGGATCAGCCAGCCGCCTAAGAAAAATAATAGCAACGATAAAATCAATAAGCCGATTACATTTATCATCAATTCCTAATTCCTCATTCCTAATTGCATTTAAAACGGCGTGAATTCCCAATGGACTTCCAATTTCTTACGCTTGCCGCGCCAACGAATAACAGCTTGCGAGCAATGCAAATCGTGATACCAATAATAGTCTATGTCGTCCATTTTGTGATTGTCAGCATTCATCTTGTACCCAATGACAATGCGGTCTTTGGGCGTCAAGGTATAACTTATGCCCGCCTGAAGTTTTTTAGAGTAGTCGTCCGTATCATAATCAAAAATTGAGTTAGTGGAATTATTCTTTTTATAAATGTAGCCGACGTAAGCCGCGAACCTGTCATTGAATTCCCTGCCGAGCAAAATTTCCCAGTTCATGCCGCGAACGCTGGTATCGCCGTAACGGGTGTTGTGCGTATCGTCCTTAGTGATTTTGTAGCTGGTGTTCATGAACAAAACATATTTGCCTAGCCAAATCGGGTCGTGATACAAAGTTGCTTCGTATACGCCGTGAGTGCTCGAAATAGATTTTTGCCGCCAATGGCCAATTTCCGCCTCTAGGCTGTAACCAAGTGGCATGCCTTCAATGTGGCGACCGTAATACAAATCTAGCGAAGGCTCCTTTTGAATCCAACGAGCGTCGCTGTCGTCGTAAAAGCCGTACTTGAATCGCCCGACGAAATCGCGATTTCTATATTGGAGCTCGGCATTGGAGCGAATACCCTTTTTGGTCTCGATGTACGCGCCGATAACAAAATCAAAATGATTGAACAACGGAAATTTAAAATCGTCGCGAATGTAAACGCCGTGATCCGAATTGTAGCCGACGCGCGGGAAATAATTTTCTTCCTGCTCGCCGAATTTGCGTTCGAGATATTCACGCGAGCCGACGACCTTATTTTTAATCAGGAACTTGACGTTGTACATTTTCATAACCTGTTCCGGCCAAACTTCGATGCGTTCCGCGCTGACGTGATAATCTGGAGTATGTGCGCCGCATTTAGTCTGCGTGCCGTCGTAAACGACAATGTGGTCGGGATAAAATTCAAAACGCTTGCCGCTCAAATAATATTCGCCGACTTTGCCGTTCGCCGCGTCCATAGTGCCGCGCTTAGTGCCGTAGTTGTAAATTGTCTTGTAGCCGTCGAGCGTGACGCGGGGTGCGCCCTCAGTGAGTTGCAGGACGTGCGCTCTATCCTCGACGCGAACGACTTGTTCTTTGATATTGCCAGTTGCCTCTTCGCTCTGAAAACGATGACCGTCAAGCTGAATGATGTCGACTTTGCCCGTTGCAATGAATTCGCCGCTGCCCGAATAGTAAACCAAGTCATCGCCCTCGAAGACTGCCGGAATAGGGTCGCCTTCCTTATGTTCGTGTGGGAGTTCGTTTGCGGCTTTGACTATGTCGGCTAAAAGTTTTTCTTGTTCCGGAGTCAATTTCTTATCACGAGCTTCGCGGCGGCGATTTTCTATGAAGTCGAAAAAATCTGTGCCGGTATCGGAGCTTGCCTCGTAAACGGCCTCTGCAGTCGAAGTTATAAACATCGCGGCAGAAAAAGCAATGCATAATGCGTAAGGCGTAATGCGTAATGGACTAGTTCCCAATCTTTTCCCATTTCCCTTTTCCCATTTCCCTTTTCCCATTTCCCTTTTCCCTTACTCCTCGTCAACTATCTCAATAATTTCTCCGTTGTTAATATCATCGCGGGGCGGCTCAACATTTGTGGTCGGCTTAGGCTCAACATTTGTGGTCGGCTTAGGCTCAACATTTGTGGTCGGCTTAGGCTCAACATTTTCAGTCGGCTTAGGCTCAACATTTTCAGTCGGCTTTAGGTCGAACTCTTCAGGATCGAGACCGGGATAAGAATCGCTAGGCGTGGGCGACGGCTCGTCGATAACTTCAGTGCCTGGCGTCTCGACAAAGGGCGTTTCGACTGTGGGTTTTTCGACAATCGGAGCGACATAGCCGCCGCTTTTCCGCAAGCCGTAAACTATAGTCGGTTCCTTAATCTGCACGTAAAGTTCAATGCCGGCGGGCAACTCGATATTCTTGCCGCGAATGAAAACTTGCTCAACGTCCTTATTCTTGCCGGAGAAAGTTTGACCGATAAGGCTCAAGCCGCGAGCCATAGAATTGGCTGACATTTCGTCTTGCGCTTCGATTCCGGTAAAAGTTTTAACGTCCTGCCCGTCGAGGCTTTTGAGCAAGTTGAAATCGGTTTCGATTTTGCCGTTGCTGAAAATATTTTTGGCGCGAAGAATTCTGGTAACAACGCCTTCGCCAGGCAAGCCCCTCGCGAAAACTAAAGCGTCATCAACGAAAACGTCCTCGATAATTTTAACGGGAATGGTATCGCCTTCCTGCATAAATTTGGAACTGACAGGCGCAGTCGTCACAACTTTTATCAGAACGTTTGCAGGGATTTGCACTTGAGAAATCGGCAAAATTTCCGCGCCGTAAGATGCCTTAGCAAGTTCGCGGATCCGTTCGTTGAAAGTGCCGCTCAACGTCTTGCCGAAGATTTGATTTTCGAGCGCAACGATTCTTGAATCAATGCCGCCGATAACGACTTCATGATTGAGATTCCATTCGAGCACATTGACTTTGGCGAGGATGCCGGGCTCGGCGGAATTGTCATAAAGTGTGTCGTAAATCGCCTCAATGCGAGCGTTCATGTTGCCCGACATATTTTGCCCGCTGTAACTTTTTTCTAACTGCGCAATTCTATCCAAAAGTGCGCCGCGCTGTTCGGCACCGTAAGTATCAATTTCAATTTTTGCGAGCTTGGCATTAGCAGAATCTTCCGCCGCCGCATAGCAGAAATTTGAGGCGGAAAAAATCATCGACGCCGCCGCCACTCCGCAAAAAAATTTCTTCCATCTCATCACTAATTCCTCCGCACTACTTTTTTTACGATTATAACAGCTATCAAGCATTTTGTCTTGAAAAATTTCTTGCAAGTCGCCGATAAATATTGTAAAATCACAGTATCATTTAAGGAAGGTTTTTGTTTCAAGGAAGGTGAGTAAAATGTCAGGGATAAACGCAATAGGCAGCAACGATTACAGTTGGCTGTTCAGCACGCAAAACAAAAAACAAGATTCGATTGCCAATTTGTGGAACGCTTACGGCAATTACCAATCGAATGCTCAAACTGCTCTTGCGGGCTTGAGCGAGATTAACGCCAATCTTAAATCGGTCATGGCGAGCTACGACGAAGCTAAAAAAACTTTCAACATGGAATTCGAGGACAATATGTCCGCGCTTAGCGAATCCTCCAAAGAAATTCAAAAATTTAGTTTCACCGTCCCGAAAGACGGCGCGATTACTAAGACCGAAACCACCGACAAAAACGGCATCATCTCGACCAAAACGACTTACAGCAAAGACTTGCAGTCCGCCCTCGACGTTGTCAGCGATTTTGTCAGCAATTATAACAGCTCAATCAAATTCTTCAACGACAACGCTTCAGTCTCAAAACGCGTCGAGAATTTGGCGACGGTCTTCGGCGATGCGACTTACCGCGCAGGTAGTTTAAGTTCAATCGGTTTGAATGTCAACTCCAGCGGCATGATTGAAATCAATGAGGAACTCCTCGCAAATGCAATCGTCGAAAACCCCGACAGAGTTTCCGGTCTGCTCGGCGAAGGCGGGCTCGCTACCAAAGTTGACGACCACATCAGCTACGCCAATTCCCAACAAGAAAGACTCTTCCCGACTGCTGAAAAAATGCTCGGCAATCAGCTCGACGCCGCCTCGCTCTACACCGGCAATGCCTATCGCAATATGTCATCTTACGCCGCTATGGGCAACCTCCTCAACATGATGTTCTAAAAATTTATTCTTGACAAATTAAAAATCGCTCGTCGAAAGGTGGCGGGCGATTTTTTTATTCATTTGAACAGCTCGATAATTTGCTTGCCGATTAAAATAACTGTCATGCCGATAAACAACGGACGAACATAAGCCGCGCCCTTCGTGATTGCCATTTTCGCGCCGCAAGCCGCGCCCAAAATCATGCCGCAACCCATTGGAATCGCGTAGGAAAAATTCACCAGTCCAAAGCCCGTAAAAATTATGACGGCCGCAAGATTGCTCGCGAAGTTGGCCGCCCTAGCATTAGCCGCCGCTCCCAAAAATCCATAGCCCATCATCAAATACAAAAATAACATGAACGAGCCCGTGCCCGGTCCGAAAAAGCCGTCATAGAATCCCAGCGCGAAAATCATAATCAAGCCGAGCAGATAGTGCGAGACGCGCACCGATTTTTTATCCGAGCCCCAATTCTTTTTCGCCACAGAGTATATCGCAATGACAATCAACATGACCACGACTAGCGGGCGTAGGAAATCGGGCGGGATTTGTCTTACGACGAACACGCCGGCAACCGAGCCGATAAACGATAACGGGAACATCACCCGCATTATTTTTTTGTCAATCGTGCCCGACCGCAGATAAGTTAAAAATCCTGCGAAAGCTCCCATAGTCGAGGCGAATTTATTCGTGCCCAAAACGTTGAGCATAGGAAGCCCCGCCCACATCAAAGTTGGTACGGAGATTAGCCCGCCGCCGCCAACTACCGAATCAATAAACGCGGCGATAAATCCCATAACCGTCATAGCCGCCATAACTGTGAAGTCTAGTTCCATGTTCGCGCCTTAGTGATGAAAAAGTCTGATATGAGTAAATGCCATAGCGATATTGTATTTGTCGCAAGTGTCGATGACGTTGTCGTCGCGAATCGAGCCGCCGGTCTGCGCGATAAATTCTACGCCGGACTTGTGAGCGCGTTCGATATTGTCGCCGAATGGGAAGAAGGCATCTGACGCTAGCGACACCCCGCGCAGATTCTCAAGCCAGGAAATTTTATCGTCGGCAGTCAGCGGCGCGGGCTTGACTGTGAAAATATCTTGCCACGAGTCGTCAAAAGTCTCGCCGCCTAAGTAAACGTCAATGGCGTTATCGCGGTCGGGGCGTTTGATATTTTTCTTGAACGGCAGCTCCAAAACTTTCGGGCATTGACGCAGGAACCAATAATCCGCCTTGTTACCGGCAAGCCTCGTGCAGTGAACGCGACTTTGCTGACCCGCGCCAATCCCGATAGCTTGCCCGCCCTTAGCGTAGCAAACCGAATTCGATTGCGTATATTTCAAAGTTATCAGCGCAATCAAAAGGTCGCGAACGGCTTCGGGCGTGAAGTTTTTATTTTTAGTCGGAACGTCTTCAAGGCAAGCGGCGGAAATTTCAATGTTGTTGCGTTTTTGCTCGAAGGTCACGCCGAAAACTTGCTTAGTCTCGATAGCGGGCGGCTCGTAGTCGGGATTTATTTTTATGACGAGGTAATTACCTTTGCGTTTCGATTTCAAAATCTCCAAAGCCTTAGGCGAATACGACGGGGCGATAATTCCGTCAGAAACTTCGCGGCGTAGGAAATTGGCGGTGGGCTCGTCGCACTCGTCGGACAAAATCGCAAAGTCGCCGTAAGAACTCATTCTATCGGCTCCACGTGCTCTGACATAAGCTGTAGCCTGCGCGGACAGTTCAAGATTCTCAGCGAAGTAAATTTTTTTCAAGATGTCGTCGAGCGGCTCACCGATAGCGGCTCCGGCGGGGCTGACGTGTTTAAACGACGCGGCCGCAGGAAAATTCGTTGCCTTGCGCATTTCGCGGACGAGTTGCCAACCGTTTAACGCGTCAAGCAAGTTGATATAGCCCGGACGCCCGTTCAGAACTTCAAAGGGCAATTCGCTCGCAAAAACTTTCGCGGGCTTCTGATTCGGATTGCAACCGTACTTCAATTCCAATTCGTTCATGTAAATCACCTCAAAGATTGATTGAAATCTTGTATAACGCGCTCGATAATTTTATCCGCCGCGTCCTTGTGAGTTTCGTAAATTTTCTTCGCGACCTCCTGCCGCTTCTCGAACAATGGGTCATTGCCCGCCATCAAATCATCGAGATAACGTTCGACATCTTTCCAGTTGTGCGCGACGTACATTGCCGCGAACATATCTTTATATTCGGGGAAGGGCACGGCGTTTTTAAATTCGCAATAGATGACGGGTCGGCCGGTCAGGAACATGCATATCATAATGCTCGTGTAATCGGTGATAAATATATCGATATTGCGAAGACTCTGCTCTACGTCGGAAACGTCAACCTGTCGGGCGATATTATTTTTGGTCAGGAAGTCTTTGTAATCGGCGACATCTTTTTCGGTCATGAGATTTTTTTTAATCAGCTCGCGGAAAAGATTCGGGTGCGGACGTATGGAAAGTTCGACCTTATCGCCGTATTTCTCGCGCAGTGCAGAAAATTTATCTTTGTACTCCATGAAATGCGAGCCGCCCCAACGATCATTGTAAAGCCAGCGCGGTGCCCATAAAATACGCTTTGCCTCGGCAGGTTCCTTTTCCAACTGGTAAAAAGCTTTCAAGCTCGGATAGCCTAAGAACTCGACGTGCATATAATTTGCGGCTACGTCCTGCTGAAATTTTTTCGTCGCGACATCTTTAACGCCCTCTGCGGACGAAAATAGAAAATAAACATTCCGCCAAAATTTTGTGAAGTCGTCGAACAACCTTTCCGCGAAAACATAAGTCAAAGTCGCGCCGTAAGTCACCATGCATATTTTAGCGAACTTAACAACGTCATTGGCTCTGAAGCTTGGGAAGGGTCGCCGCCTTTCGTAAGGATTCGTGAAGAAAACGTAATCCGGACGCAACTTCCGCAAGTCCATTATGTTGAAGCTATAAATTTTGTCGTCGGGGTATCTGTCATAGAAATAAGCCCGCGACAGCTCTTTAATCTTATAATCTTCGCTGGGGTGGACAATCAAAGTCGTTTCAAATTCCTCGCGCTGTTTCATAGCCTCGTAAAGCGGCAGAACTTTATCACAAGTTGTGCGGGATTGGACAAGGAAGACGACGCGAATTTTTCTTTTCTCGTGACGCCACAAATTTTGTCGGGCAAGATAGTAAGTCGCGATTGCCTCGTCGGTGTAGGTAACGTCCGTATAGTGATTCAACAAGACGGCTTGCACGTCGGCAATCATTTTCTTCGGCCACAAGTGCTGATTGAACGGGATTTCCAATTCGGTCGGGTCAGCCAACTGAATCATTCCTAAAATAGCCAACTCGCGCTCGTCCCTTTTAATGTTGTCGTTATACCATTGCAAAAGCTCTTCGTTATACTTCCTAGCCATGAAACATAGCGATGGATTCTCAAGGCGAATCTCCAACAGCGCGAGGTATTCCCCGTACCATTTTTGCTCCGTAGCATTTTTCAAATCGTCGAGCGAAATTTTCAGCAAACGTTCCGCCATAGCTTTTTTCTTGTAGAAGATGACAGCTTCGGGATTCAATTTCTTATACGTGTCGAGTTCCGCTTTAATTTTTTTTAAGTCGTCAGCCAAAATTTTTCCTCCTAACCGTTCAAAAGTTTTTTGCAGTATACACAAAGATTTTATGCCGCGCAAGTTTTAGCCGCCGCTTGTAAATAAAAATAAAGCATGATAGAATTCTGGCAACATGTAGGAATTTTTAGCGCGTTGGCAGAAGGGAGTTTTGCAATTTGTTTTTTGGGATGTCAATGAGCGTCGGGATAGATTTGGGCACAGCAAATATTCTTGTGTACGTCAAGGGCAAGGGAATAGTTTTGCGCGAGCCGTCAGTCGTCGCCGTCGACAAGGATAATGATAAAATTGTCGCGATAGGGCAAGAGGCGCGTGACATGATAGGACGCACGCCCGGCAATATCATCGCGATTCGCCCGTTGCGTGACGGCGTCATTGCCGATTACGATATGACTGAGTCAATGATTCGGCACTTTCTGGAAAAGGTTATCGGGCGTTCCTTTTTATTTCGTCCGCGAGTAATGATTTGCGTTCCGACCGGCGTCAACGACGTTGAAAAGCGCGCAGTCCAAGATGCTGCCGAACAAGCCGGAGCTAAACGCACAGAGCTAATCGAGGAGCCA
Organism: uncultured Selenomonadales bacterium; assembly: GCA_947307055.1. GTDB lineage: Bacteria > Bacillota > Negativicutes > Selenomonadales > Selenomonadaceae > Quinella. Next base: position 179,853 of record CAMZHX010000002.1, read on the forward strand.
ATAGCGGCGGCACTAGGCGCGGGCATAGACATTTCCGAGCCTATGGGCTCAATGGTCATCGACATAGGCGGCGGCACTTGCGACGTTGCTGTCATTTCCTTAGGCGGGATTGTCTGCGGCGAAAGCTTGCGCGTGGCGGGCGATAAGTTCGACAGCGACATTGAACTTTACGTCAAGAAGGAATACAACTTGATGATTGGCGAGCGCACCGCCGAAAATATCAAAATCAAAGTCGGCGCGGCATACGCGGGCGCGAGGCGCGAAAAGCTCAGCATTAGCGGTCGCGACATCTTGACGGGCTTGCCTAAAAATATAACGGTCGAGTCGGACGAAATCGCCGGTGCTCTTCATGATTCGGTTGAAAATATTGTTATGTGCGTCAAAAGTGTTTTGGAGAGAACTCCGCCTGAACTCGCTGCCGATATTATGGATCATGGAATTGTTTTGACGGGCGGCGGGGCTATGCTTTACGGCTTAGCGGATTTGGTTCGCAAGGAAACGAATATCCCTGCCATGCTCGCTGATGATCCGCTGAGTTGCGTTGCTATCGGCACAGGCAAAGCGTTAGAAGCAATGCGTAATTAGGGGGAAGGGAGATGGGAGAAGGGAAAAGTAGGAATTAGGTTTTAGACTTTTCCCCTTTCCCTTTTCTCATTTCCCTTAACAGGAGGAATGATAAATTGAATGTTAAAAAATTTTTAGCGACAATCTGCGCGGCAGGTCTGCTCATGACCGGTTGCGGCTCCGACGGCGGCGAAGTCAAAGACGACTCGCAAGCCAAAATAGTCAAGCTCGGCATGATTGCTCACCTCAACGCCAGCGAAAAACAAATGGAAGAATACCTTTTCAAAGTGCAGAGCAACACCCGCGCCAAAGTCGTAAATCAGGTGCCCGTTTTCTTCGACAACCTCAACTCAATGGAAATGGCTATCGAATCGGGAAAAGTCGACGAAATTAGCACTTATAAAAGCGTCGCCGATTATCTCATCGCCAACAACAACAAATTTGAACACGTCAACGACGATTGGATTAAAGGCCTCGCCGATAATTTCTGTTTCGCCGTGAAAGATGATGACGCCGCTATTAAAGCCGAACTCGATAAAGTTCTCGCGGAAATGAAAAGCGACGGCTCACTCAATAAGCTCGTCAAGGAATACGTAACCGACGTTGACAAAGGTAAAACGCCGCCCAAAGTCGAAGTCCCTAAAGTCGACGGCGCAGACACAATCAAAGTCGGTGTGACGGGTGACTTGCCGCCTTTGGATTTAGTTTTGGCTGACAACTCGCCCGCAGGTTTCAATACCGCATTGCTCGCCGAAATTGCTAAGCGTCTGCATAAAAATATTGAAGTCGTGCAAGTCGATAGCGGCGCAAGAGCTGCAGCTCTATCGGCCGGGCAAATCGACGTAATATTTTGGGTTGCCGTGCCCGAAGATAACATTCGCCCCGCAAATATCGACACGCCCGACGCCATCGAACTCAGCGAGCCTTATTTCAAAGACGACATCTCCCATATCAAAATCAAGAATTGAGGTGCCCTTATGAAAAAATTTTTAGCGACAATCCTCTTTTCCCTTTTCCTTTTTCCCATTTCCCTTATAACCGGTTGCGGCGGCGAACAAGTTGCCGATAAGCCCGCAAGTAATTTCTCCGGCGAATCGGTTAAGCTCGGCATGATTACGCGCCTTAACACCGACGAAAAAAATATGGGCGACGTTCTCGACAAAGCCGCAGAAAGTTTAGGTTCCAAAGATACCAAGCACTTGCCCAAATTCTACGAGAACTTCAGCCAAATGCAAATGGGGCTTGAGTCGGGCGACGTTGCGGCAATCAGTACTTATAACTGCGTCGCAAATTATCTCATCGCTAACAACAGCAAATTTGAAATCGTCCCGCACTTCGCAATTAACAAGCTCAGCGATTATTTCTGCTTTGCTGTTCGCAAAGATGAAACCCAACTCAAAGAGGAACTCGACAAAGTTATCGACCAGATGAAGTCCGACGGCTCGCTTGATAAACTTATCAACGAATACATTACCAATCCCGAAAAAGGTAAAACGCCGCCCAAAGTCGAAATCCCAAAGACTGAAGGCGCAGATATAATTAAAGTCGGCGTGACAGGCGACCTTCCCCCGCTCGATTTGATTCTGCCCGATAACTCGCCCGCAGGGTTCAATACCGCTATGCTCGCTGAAGTTGCTAAACGTTCCGGCAAAAATATTGAAATCGTCCAGATTGAAAGCGGAGCACGTGCGGCGGCTCTGAACTCGAAATTGATTGACGTTGTCTTTTGGGTAATTGTTCCCTTTGGCGGCGATATGCCAATCGACCTCGACAAGCCGGAAGGCCTCGAACTGTCCGCGCCCTATTTCAAAGATAACGTTGCGGTCGTCAAGCTCAAAGACAGTAAATGATTTTTTATAACAAAGCCATTGAACAAGTAAACGCTATCACCTTTCCAAAGTACGAGCCGAAATTCTACGACAGCTTGAGCGTTATGCAAATGGGACTTGAGGCGGGCGAAGTCGAAATGTTGCGGTGCCCGACGGCGATAAATTCCCTGCCGACATCGACACGCCCGAAGGTGTCGAACTTTCCGCGCCTTACTTCAAAGATAGCGTTGCTCATCTCAAACTCAAGGATAGCAAATAATTTTTTAGGAGGAATCATATAATGAAGTTCAAAAAGATTGCGAAGATTTTATTATCCTGCGTAATGGCGGGCGCATTGTTTGCGGGTTGCGGCGGCGGCGATAAACCTGCCCCTAAAGCCGACGACGCCAATAAAACCGGCGGGAAAATTCAACTCGGCATGATTGCTCACCTCAACGCCACCGAACAGAAAATGGACGAAATCTTTGCCCAAATCGAAGAGTCAGAAAAAGTCCCGCTCACAAAGTACACCGTCAAATTCTACGATAGCTTGAACCTTATGCAAATGGGAATCGAATCGGGCAGCGTTGACGAAATTAGCGTTTACGATAGCGTCGCGAAATATATCGTCGCCAACAATGAAAAGTACGAATTTGTGAATGATAAGGAGCTCAAAGTTTTCAACGATAATTTCTGTTTTGCGGTTCGCAAGGACGATGCGCAACTTAAAGCCGACCTCGATAAAGCTATCGAAGAAATGAAAGCTGACGGCTCGCTTGATAAACTCGTCAAGGAATACATAACCGACGTTGACAAAGATAAGGTTCCGCCCGCAGTCGAACTTCCTATGACTGAAGGCGCACAATCAATCAAAGTCGGTGTAACAGGCGACCTGCCGCCCCTCGATTATGTAAACGCAGATGGCAAGCCCGCAGGTTTCAATACCGCATTGCTCGCTGAGGTCGCTAAACGTTCCGGCAAAAATATTGAAATTGTCGACATCGATAGCGGCGCAAGGGCAGCGGCTCTAAGTTCCGGGAAAATCGACGTTATCTTTTGGGCAATCGTTCCGAACGGAGATAAAATGCCTCGCGATATTGATAAGCCCGAAGGCGTCGAGCTCACCACGCCCTATTTCAAAGACGACGTTGAGCACCTCAAACTTAAGAAGTAAGGAAGTTTTATGAGAAGTTTTTTTCATTACGCATTACGAATTACGAATTACGCATTAGGCATTGCGCTTTGCGCATTGCTTTTCGCCGGTTGTGGCAATCAGGACGACGACAAAATCAAAGTCGGCACGATTAAATATCTGAACGTCACGGAAGAAGCCTTCGACAAGTTTTATCCCGATTCGGATAGCAAGCACATTTTCTACAATGACTTGAGCAATATGACTATGGCTCTGCAAGCGGGGCGAATCGACGAGATGAGCATTTACGAATCGGTTGCAAATTATTTCGTCGACCACAATCCGAAATTTGAAGTGATTGAGCCAACGGCGGAGATGACTGACCTTTTCTGCTGTGCCATGCGCGATAAAGATATCGAATTGAAAAATGAATTTGACGAAGCGATTTCGCAAATGACTAATGACGGAACGCTTAGTCGGCTGGTAAAAAGATATATTGCCGAAGTTCATTTCAATGAGACGCCGCCTGTTATCAGAATGCCGGAATTTTATAACGACTCGATGGTTAGAATTGGTGTGACGGGTGATTTGCCAATGCTCGACTACATTCGCCCCGACGGATTGCCCGCAGGATTTAATACTGCTGTCCTCGCCGAGATAAGTCAGCGCATCGAGAAAAATTTTGTCCTTGTGCAGGTGGAGAGCGGCGAACGAGCTATCGCGCTGAATTCGGGCGAAGTCGACGTAATTTTTTGGGCGGTCGTCCCGTACAAAGAAAGCCTTATACCCGAAGACTTCGACCACCCCGAAGGTATGACTTTTACCCGACCATATTTTTCTGATACGATTGTTCATGTCAAACTAAAAAATGAGGTGACTAGATGAAAAAACTTTTTATGCTAATGACGCTTTGCATGTTGCTTTTGATGACGGGTTGCGGCGGCGGCGGAGAAAATAAACCTGCCGACGACGCCGGCAAAGTTAAACTCGGTATGATAACGCGCTTGAACGCCAGCGAAGAAAATTTCGGCGAGTTCATGAAAAAGATTGAGGAGACTCTCAGCGTTAAAATTTCTTCGCATACGCCGGTTTTCTTCGACAACCTAAACTCAATGCAAATGGCGTTGCAGTCAAAGCAAATCGACGAGATTAGCACCTACAGGAGCGTAGCGCGTTACATGATTGCCAAAGACCCGCGCTTCGAGGTTTTGAAAGACCATTCGCTTGAGTTCATTGACTCGTTCTGCTTTGCCTTGCGCGACGACGAAACCGAACTTAAAGATTCGCTGAACATGGTTATCAAGGAAATGCAAGACGACGGCACGCTCGACCGCTTGACCAAAGAATATGTCACCGACATAAACGCCGAGACCGACCCGCCTGCCGTTGAATTGCCGCATTTCGACAGCGCACAGACAATCAAAGTTGCTGTGACGGGTGATTTGCCGCCGCTCGACTTTGTGAGCGCGAATGGTACGCCGGAAGGATTTAATACCGCAGTCCTCGCCGAGATTGGTCAGCGCATGTTGAAAAATATCGAGCTTGTGCAGATTGATAGCGGGGCGCGCGCGGCGGCTCTGACTTCCAAGCAAGTCGACGTTGTATTTTGGGCGATTGTTCCCGTCAGCGAAATTATTCCTCAAGATAGCGACAAGCCCAGCGGAATCATTTTGTCTGAACCGTATTACAAAGATAAAATCGTCCACATCATTTTTAAAGACGAAGAGAAAAAATAAGTCATGGAGTTTTTAGAGTTACTGAATAAAATTTTTCTTAAGGACGGCGGCTGGCTGACGATTTTAAACGGGCTGTGGGTGACGGTGCAAATTTCTGCGCTGTCGCTCCTGCTCGGAACGTTATTCGGTGCGCTGTTATGTTTTCTACGCGTCGGAAATTTCAAGCCGCTCAAGGTCGCCGCGCAGATTTATATTTCAATAATTCGCGGCTCGCCGGTGTTAATGCTGTTGATGTTGCTATTTTACGGCGTATTCGCTCGCACGGGCATAAGTCCGTTACTCGTGGCGGTGATAACTTTTTCGATGCATACGGGAGCGCACGTCGCAGAACTTTTGCGTTCGGCGTTGATGGCACTCGATAAAGGGCAAGTCGAAGCGGCGCGGACTTTAGGCTTTTCCAAATTCCAAGCGTTCAAACTGGTAACGCTGCCGCAACTCGTCAAAATCGCCAAGCCCGTTTATCAATCGACGGTCGTAAACCTGATTCAATGGACAAGCGTCGTCGGCTACGTCACGATAACCGATTTAACCCGCGTGATAAATAATATCGCCTCGCGCACGATGCAACCAATGATAACGATTACGGGCGGCATGATAATTTACCTGGCGATTAGCTATCTGGTTTACGGCATATTCAATTTGACAGAAAGACGGCGGAAGGTCTCCGCTTAACAAAAAAAAGGGCTTGTGCATTTCGCATAAGCCCTAAAATTTTTCTGTCATATCGGTTGATTAGGTTGTCGTAGGTTTAGTCGTGACCTTGACTGCAACAATGTCGTTCTTGGTAAGGTTGGTCGAGTAGTTCAAGTCGAGTACCACGTCGCAACCAGTTGGCATACTCTTGATTTTGTCAGCCAATGTGATTAATTGCCCTGCAGTTAAAGTATCTCCCGTGCTCGCAGAAACGTAATCGGTAACGTCTTTGCCTGTCGCGAACCAGTAGTACGTGTTGTTCGCCTTGATTGCAACTTTGCTTGCGTCAAAGGTGTTACCGTCTTTATCGTCCGTGATTGTGAACGAACCGACAGCAGCGTCTGTACTCTTGCCATTCGTCATGCTG
>CAMZHX010000003.1 GCA_947307055.1 uncultured Selenomonadales bacterium
TCCCATAATAACGCCATTCTCTTAAAATCTCCTAAATTTTTCTCAAAAAATTTTTCCGCTCGACCAAAAATTTTTACGAACTGTGCCGAGTTATTTCGACCAAACCGAGCGGGGTCATGTCGATAATTTTAGTTTTATTCCGGTCGCGCCGAGCCCTCTCGCGCAAAAAGTTCATCAGAAAATTTTTATCGCTGTCGCTTTTCATGTCAATGAAGTCGACGATTATAATCCCGCCCAAGTCGCGCAGTCGCAACTGCTTGAGGATAAGTTCGGCCGCCTCCAAATTTGTTTTCAAAATCGTTTCGTCAAAATTCGTGCGCCCGATAAATTTGCCGGTGTTCACGTCGATTGCGGTCAGAGCCTCTGTCTTGTCGATGACGATTTGCCCGCCGCTCGGCAAAGAAAGTTCGCGCTTATTCAAGTTGGCAATTTCTTCCGCAATGCCGAACGACTCAAAAATCTGCGCGGAACCCTCGTAAAAAATAATTTTAGCGTCGGGCACAAGCTCAACAAGTCGCCGATGAATTTTCACGTTGTCGACGATAATTTCGGTGTCGGGCGTGAAGTCCTCGCGCAAAATTTTTTCGAGCAAGTCATTATCGTTGTAGAGGAGCGCGGGCGGCTTGCGTTTGGAGTATCGCTCAAAAATTCTCGACCAAAGTTTTTGGAGTGCAACAAGGTCTTCGAGCAAAATATTTTCGTCGCAACCTTCAGCCGCCGTCCTCACGATTAGCCCTGTATCCTTCGGGCGAATCTTTTTAGCCAAAGCATGGAGACGTTGCCGCTCCTCGCCGCGAATTTTACCCGACACGCCAATATAATTCAACGTCGGCAGGAAAATCAAAACGCGCCCCGCTAAACTGATATTCAAAGTCGCTCGCGCACCCTTCGTGCCGACCGCCTCTTTCTCGACTTGAATCAAAACACTTTGCCCGATTGAAAATTTTTCCTTCGTCTGAACGAAAACATTTCTATCGCGCCCAATGTCGATAAAGGCCGCTCGCATACCGGGCAGGAAATTTTGCACGCGCCCTTTGTAAATGTTGCCGACAAGTCGCGCCTCGTCACCGGAGCTGTAAAAAGTTTCGAGCTCGCCGCCGATCAAAATCGCCGCGTAAGTCAAGCCGTTCTTATGGCTGATAATTATCTTCTTCATTGAATCCGATTGTTTTCTAAATCTCCTTAAAAATTTTTTGTTATTCTACACCCGCACCAATGTATTCTGTCAAGCTTTGGTGAAACGGATTTTTTCTGATATAATCTGCGCGGAAAAATTTTGGAAGGGGTTTATCAATGGCGGAATCATATTTTCCGATGCTGCCGAAGGTCAACGAGGAAATCTCGAAGATTTTAAAAGACCAGGCTGGCATATGGAAGGAAACGGATATAAATTTTTTGCAGGGCTTAGCGAACAGTTTGGACTGCGGCGAATCAATAAAAGATATGGGCTCGGTCGATTCAATCCCTGACATGTGGGCGCGTCCTTTGCTGTTCAAAATGGCTCTATTCGACTTAGAGCCGACAAAGCAATTCATAACGGGGCTACATGAAAAAGTTCGCGGGGAATGGCGCGCACTCTTGGCAATGCTCGCGCTGAAAAATTTCAAACAACTCGACATCAAAGCCGAACAAGTTAATTTGCTTGAAGCTCGTGACGATTTAGCAGAGATTTTGAAATCGCTTGCGCCTCAAGAATCGCTGACGGGCAATAAATCGGCGTGGCTCACCGATATTTACGTAATATTTTTTAACGGATTGCCGATTGCGCTGACTTCGCCGACAACTTTAGTGACCTGCGCGGCTGACTACGAAAATATTTTTGCTGGGAAGATTTTCACGCCGTGGAGTGCCAATCAGCGAACTTTGACCGACCCGATTAAATTTTTATCAGCAGCTGAACTTGCCGCGTTAAAATTTTGGCTTGATAATCTCTACGGGAAAATTCAGCGATTAGACAAAATCGGCGCACAGTCTAAGGAAATTTCAAACGCGCTGTTAAAATGCCTTGCCGATTACGAACGCGACGTTACAAAAGCGCAAAATCAAGCGGCGGAGAATTTTGAGCTGGTTGCGTCGAATTTAAATTTGCACGTTGGAGTTGCGCGACTGCTTGACGACACAATTAAGGGCAGAGAGGCGCGTTTTGAGGATTCTGCCGTCCGCCTGCTCAACGATAAGAAAAATTTGCTGCTCGTCTCGCCCGAATTAGTCAGAGATTTTGCAAGGTTTGAGGGAATTGACCCGGCGCGGCTTGTGGTATGGCAAGGAATCAGCGCGAACGAAATCACGGACGATAAACTTGCCGAGCATAAAAAAATTGGACGCACCGTCCTAAAGGGTACTGAGTTCCGCAAGCCCGAAGATTTTTTTCATGCGCGAATGGCCGTAACTGAACCTGCAAACGCTTTTCCGAACTCTCCTAAGATTCAAGGCATGGAATCTTTGTCCGAAAAGGATTTGACGCCGATTTTGCCTATTAAGCGCGAACTTTTGGAGCTTTACACGCCCGAAGAAATTTCTGCGCGGCTAGAAATATCCGATGATAAGGAAAATTTTTATTTGCATTTCAAGTTCCCGCTTAGCGGTGTCGACGGCACTGGCAAAAATTTCCGCTGGACGAAAACTTATCCTAAGCGCGAGTTGATTTACATTGACCGCGAAGTTCCCGTCATCGAGATTTATCCGAACTTCCGCCGCGATGATTGGGAAAATTATTTCCTGTACTACGAAAATTATCAGGCGCAATCGGACGACGACGCCCTTGCCACCGATATTTATTTTGTGGAAGGGATAAGGGAGATGGGAGAAGGGAGAAGATGGTTGGCGAATCGTTTTACGGTCAAGCTTGACGAGTTCCCCGAAGTTTTGATTTGCAAATACAATCCGCCGCCGCATATTGGCAAGCGACCGTTTGACATTGGCGCAATTATTTTGAACAAGCCGAAAAAAATCGAGCGCAATACTGACTTGACTTGGAAAATCGGCGTGGACTTTGGCACTAGTTCGACGATGCTTTTCTTTGCCGAAAATGAAAATTCGCCGCGCCCGTTGAATTTTGAGCCGCGTCTTTTCAAAGTCACGGAAAGCGGCGGCGCACGCGCTCAAACTTATCGGCATTTTATCCCGTCGCAAATCCCTGCGCGGGCTGACGGTTCTTTTCTAAGCATTTTTCATTTGCTCAACGCCGGCGACTTGAAAAATATTCGTCCGCTGATTGACGGGCATGTTTTCCTATTGAGTTCGGAAAATACGCGTGTATTCGAGCAATTCGCCGCTTATATCGACGCCAACTTGAAGTGGCAGGACGACGACCGGCAACGGCGTAAAACTGCGGCTTACATCGAGCAAATTTGTTTGCAAGCGGCGGCAGAGGCGGCATTTCGTGGCGCAAGTAATGTTCAATGGAATTTTTCATATCCGACGGCGTTTTCACAAGCGCAGAAGATTTCCTTCCAAGAAATTTGTCGCGAGGCTGTCGCGAGCAATCCTAAATTTTTCGCGGAGAGCAAAGCGGCGGCGTATCACTTCAACAAGCTCGACGGCAAGAGCGGAAATTTCGCGCAGGGCGCAATTTGCGTAGACATAGGCGCGGGCACGACAGATATTTCCGTTATCAGCGGCGAACCGCCCCGAATTGTTTATCATACGTCGATTCGGTACGCGGCGCGGCAAATGTTCAAGCCGATTTACGATAACTACGAACTTTTTGCCGACGAAAAAATTTCGGGCAAGTTCAGCGACGAAACTCAGCGTCAAGCAGTGATTGATGCTGACATGCGCGAGCACAGCGAAAAATATTTGTCCGACCTCAAATTCAAGACGGGCAACGAGCAAATTAAAAACGTCCTGCAAGCGGCGCAATTCGCTACGGCGGGTTTATTTCATTATTTAGGCGAGCTGGTCAAAATTCTGCACGATTATGGCAACTATCGCGAAGAAAAAATTCCGCATGTATTTGTTGGCGGCAATGGCGCGAGGATTTTTAAATGGCTGGCGGGCGGCGCGGAGCTTGACGGCAATATTTATCTCAAAGTCCTTGAAAAAGTTTTCGTAGCGGCGAGCGGTCTCGAAGGTTACAAGAAATTTTACTTACATTTGAGTCCGCAACCGAAAATCGAGGTCGCGGCGGGCATGATTGTAGAGAAACCCGCTAACGATGATGAATTTTTCGACGAGGACAAAATAAATCGCGAAATGTTCGGCGAGGCGGACGAAATTATTTACTCGGCGGTATTGGCGGGCGCGGATTTCATTCAGGGCGGCGAAAATCAATCGGCCGGAGATTTTATCAGCGCGCATGACATTTCGGCGGGCGTCACGATTGAAACTGTGCGCGAGTTCAAAATTTTTGTCGAGCGATTCAATAAGGCGTCTAAACTTTGGGCGGAAGGGATTTCTTTTGATGATGAAGAGCTTATCCGCGACGCAAATAATTTCTTCGTGGACAAGAAAGGTCGCGACGTTAAAACGTTGTTGGTCGAGCCGATTTTTATCGCCGAGTTAAAATTTTTGTTGCCGAATTTGACTAAGCGGCCCGCGCAGATAAAAATTTCTTCCGCCGAAAAAAAATCTCCGAGCGTAGGAGATTCTGTCGGGGAAAAATTTGTGATTGATTTCAACGCGCTGGAGAAATTGAGCGGCTTTAGTGCTAGGCAGGCGCGAGGGAAATTTTTGTCGCGATACAAAGTGCGAGCAATAAGTTGCGCGAACGTTGAGGAGCGCATGAACCGTCCGAAAGTTGCGCCGAAATTTTCAGAGGCGGCGAGCATTGCGGGCGGTGATTTATGGGCTTGCGAGGTCGAGGAAAATATTTTTGCGGTCGTGCCAAATCTCAAGACCTACACGGAAAATCATCATGCCGAGCGAGCTTTTGGAATCGTTTTTGAATCGAATTTCGAGGGCGGTAATTATTCGCGACTTCGAGTTGAGCGAGCGGCGACTTTCGAGCTTAGCGGCGATAAATGGAAACTCAAAAGCGCGGGCAAAATTATTCTGAGTAAATGAGGAGGCGTTGAGAATGCTGGAGACTTTGATTATCGAGAGCCCTTTGAACGGGAAGTTGATTGAGCTGTCCGGAGTCAACGACAAAATTTTTTCGAGCGGCGCGGCGGGTCGAGGCGTAGCGATTAAAAATCCCGACGGGAAAATTTCTGCGCCCTTCGACGGCATTGTTAAATTCTTGGCGTCGCCGGGCGTTATCGGGCTGAAATCTTTTAGCGGCGTCGAACTTTTGATTCACGTTGGCTTGAATACATGCAAACTTATTGGCGAAAGTTTCAAGCCGCAAGTCGAGGCGGACGACACGATTAGGCGCGGGCAAATTTTGCTGACGTTCGACCCGCAAGAAGTTATCCGCGCAGGTTTCGATGCAACTACGCCCGTCGTCGTGACCAATCCCGAAAATTTCGGCGACATTATTTTTCTGCTCGGCGAACAGAAAATTCATTTGACGAACGAAAAGTATTTGCAATATAATCTGCGCGGAGGTGTTGAGTATGGAAAATTTATTGCGGCAACGTGAAGATTTAATAAATATCTTAAGAAATTTGATTATTGTAAAGGCGATGCCGTATATGGAAAAATTACTGACGGATTTTGATTACAAAACGATTCTTGACAAATATGACCTGCCAGCAATCGAAAAGTCGCCGATAAAATATTTCGACTCGGCGTTGAAGGTTGCAGACGAATTTTTAAACATCTTGCAAGAGTACGAGACCGCGCAGAAAGATACAATCGCCGAATTAAGAGTACGAGACCGCGCAGAAAGATACAATCGCCGAATTTTTGAAAATCGCGCTCAAGCTCAACGCAAAGTACGTAGACAATCCGAACCTCACGCCCTAAGAAAATTCCTTGCTCGCTGAACGTCAGAAATTTTTGGCGCAACGTCTGGAATTGGGCACCGATAACCCCAAGCGCAAAATTTTATTCGTCAAGGCGCAGGCGGAAAAATTTTCGGAGCGGCTCGAAAAAATCAATGACAGCGAAAATTATTTTGCCGACCTCGCCGCGCTGGAGTCCGAACCTCGTCCGAGTTTTGAATTGCTGGTAGAAAATCTTGCGCGAATCATTTCGGACACTCAACGCAAAGTCGATTTCTTCGCCGAACATAAAAATTTAGTCGCAAATGTCGTGAGCACGTGGGCGGCGTGGAGCGACAGTTACAAAGCCTTCAAGACGAGTTTGCACGAAGAATTGATTGCCGCTTGTCGCGACGACGGCATTGACGAAGAAATTTTTGCCGCGTGGTACGACGATTGGCAGAAAAAACGTTTCGCGATTGAACAAAGATTTTTGCCGCTCGTCGAGTTCGCAATAAAAGGAAATCTTTTCGACGCGCTTGAAGACGTGCTGAAAACTTTGCAGGAGTACAAAGCCTCCGTCGACAAATTTTATCTGCACGAACGCAAAAATATTTATCAAAAGTTCGCGTTCCAAGCGGGCGGCGACTCGCAAGAGAAATTCGAGACCGAAAGCGAACTTTATAAACTCGTCGAAAAATTTCAACGCAATTTGCAAACAATAATTTTCTCCCGCGATAAGACCGAAGAGCGAATTTTCCTGTTGCGTTGGGCAGAACCGCTTTTGAACTTGTCAATTGATGAGATAAGCAATTTTATTCGCGAAAAAGAACTTGACGCCATTTCCGAAGAAGTTTTGACGCAATTCGCCGAATTGAGACGGAAAAATTTCGCTACGTACCTTGCCGACAGTAAAGCTTACAGCGAAGCCGTCCAGAAACGCGAAAAAGAATTCAACGCGCTCATTTTCAAAATGCGCAAGGACTTGCGTAAATCATGAACGTTATCGCCAATCCGTTGACGCTCGACCTTGAGCCGCCGGAAATTTGGTCTAGCAAAAATCCAAAGCGCGTAGACCATATCCGAGTTCGCCGCATGAACGGACTTTATTATCATCACGGGATTTTCATATCGGCGGCGGAAGTGATTCATTTCACGGGCGACGATGATGACAGCGTCCTTGATTGGTCGAAGGCGCGCGTTATCAAAACTAGTTTGGAAAATTTCCTGCGCGGCGGCGATGTCGAGGTCAAGGAGTACAACGACGCGGAACTTGATGACCTTTACCCCGTCGAAGGAATTGTCAGTTATGCCCGCGCATGTCTCGGCGACGCCGGTTATAAGTTGATTTTCAATAACTGCGAACACTTCGCCAACGCCTGCACGCTCGGCAAATATCGCAGTCGGCAAGTCGAAAATATTTTCGGAGGCGATAAAATGGGCTTATGGGATTCGATTAAAAAATTTTTCGGCGGCGGTTCGTTGAGCAAAAATCGTTCGACAAGTAGTTACAATTACGAGCCGGACAAAGTCAAAATCGCCGAGATTGAACGCGATACCAAATTGCGGCTCGCCGATAAAGAGGCGGAACGAATTGAGCTAATGCGCGACGCACAACTTGAATTGCTAAGGGCGCAGACGATGAGCCAAATGGCAATCGACAAGGCGCGGCTCGAAGGTATGAAGGAAATGGCGAATCAACTTGCCGCCCTGCAGGAAAAAATGTTAGACGTTGCCGCAAAAAGAATCGCGATAATCGAGGAAGGGTCGTTGCCGATTATCCGCGAGATTGAAAAATTTTATGACGAGGTCGGCGAAAAAATTTCCGCGTCGAATGACGAATACAACACAAAAAAATTGCCACAACTCTTAGCGATTTTAGAACAGTATAAAGAGGGCTCGCCGGCGCATAAAATTTACTCCGCGCAGATAATGGCGGACATGGAGCGGCAAGGGAAATTCATTGAACAGCAAATAGCGCGAGTCAGCGAGCGGCAAAATTTAGTTCTGCAAAGCTTTTTGTCGTCGAAAGGGAAAATCGTAGAGCAGACAGGGCAAATCACACAACGAATCGCCGAAGGATATTTGCCGCAAGGTCGCTTGAAAGCGTTACCGGGTTCCGAAGTCAAAAGACTTCCCGCCGCAAATTGAAAAATCCGAGCTTGAAGAAAAGCCCGGATTTTTTTATAGTGACAAATTTTTCAGACTAGCAAAGCGCAGCTCGTGAAGGGCAATCGGCGTTGAAAGAAATTCTTGCGAGCCGTAAAGTTCGGAATATTTTTCGCGGCAGTGCAGGACGCGCTTAACATAGTCGCGGGTCTCGGCGTAGGGGATTTCATCGACGGCAGAAAAATTTTCGCTCCAATGATTTTTTTCAATCCACTCGTGAACATTGCCGCGCCCCGCATTGTACGCCGCCAAAGCTAAAACGTCATTGCCTTTGAACTCGTCCTCAAGCTCGGCAAGATACCACGTGCCGTAACGAATATTAGTTTCGGGCTCGCGCAAATTGTTAATGTCTTCGGCGACCTCGTCAGGCTCCTCGCCCAACTGGTACGCTATCCAAGCGGCGGTTTCCGGCATGATTTGCATAAGCCCAACCGCGCCGCTCGGAGAGTGAGCCGCCTCAGTGAAATTGCTTTCGACCTTCATAACCGCAATCGCCAAAAATTTATCGACCTTCCAACGCGCCGAATAATTTTCAATCGTCGGGCGATACGGGAACGGATATAAAAATTTTTTCTGGACGGAAGGCACGCTTATCAAAAAATATATCGCGACGATTAGCCAGACGCTTATAAAAAATTTTTTGAGCATCAATTCACCTCCGCAGTTTCAATGAATTTTAAATGATTGCAAAAGCATTGTCAACGCGGCGGCTTTTGAAAAAATTTTTTCAGCGGCAGTTCATATACAAATAAATTTTATGATATAATACCTTGCCGAAAGGGGGCGGCGTATGCTGACGAAATTTTTTGAGATGGTCGGCGGGTTCATGATAAGACGCGCAGAGGAATTCGGCACAATAGTTTTGCTCTACGCCGACACGATGAAGCAACTGACGCACAAGCCGCGAATCCGTCACATAATCGCGCAAATGTCGCACTTAGGCGTTGATTCGCTTATGATTGTCTCGTTGACGTTGTTATTTACGGGCGTGGTGTTCACGTTGCAAACGGCGCATGAATTTATCCGATTCGGTGCGCAATCGACGGTCGGCGGGATAATCGCAATCGCAATCGGCAGGGAGCTCGGACCGGTTTTAGTTGGGGTCGTCTGCGCGGGTCGAGTGGGCGCGGCGATAACGGCGGAAATCAGCACGATGAAAGTCACCGAGCAAATCGACGCGCTAAAAGTTATGGCGGTCAGCCCCGTTAATTATTTAATCGTCCCGCGCATGATAGCTTGTATGATAGTCGTGCCGCTCCTTACGGTTTTCGGAGATATAATTGGGGTGTTAGGCGGTTGGGTCGTCGCGACGCAGTATTCGGGCATAAGCTCTTATTTGTTCGTGAATTCAATTAAGATGTTCGCGACGCTTCACGACTTGACCGGCGGAATGATTAAGGCGATTTTTTTTGGCAATGCGATAGCTGTACTGGGTTGCTACTACGGTCTGAATTGTCCTGAAGGCGCGGAGGGTGTCGGCAAGGCGACTACCAAAACGGTCGTCACGTCGATTATAGTTATTTTTATTCTGAACGCGTTGTTGACGTTTATAATTTATAGGTGAGGGGAAAGGGAAATGGGAAATGGGAAAAGTAAAATCCCTTCTCCCTTCTCCCGTTTCCCTTATCCCTTAAAAAAGGTGAGTCATGATTAGGATTGTCAATGTTACGAAAAAATTCGGCGCGAAAGTCGCGTTGAAAAATATAAACTTAGAGATTGCCGACGGCGAAACGCTCGCGATAATTGGCGGGTCGGGTTCCGGCAAGTCGACTTTGCTCCGCTTGATGATAGGTTTGATTCAGCCGACCAGCGGAGAAATTTGGATTGGCGACGACGAAATTTCCCATATGACAGAAAAGGAAATGATGCGCGTCCGCTTGCGCATGGGAATGGTCTTCCAATATAGCGCGCTGTTCGATTCAATGACGGTCGGCGATAACGTTGCCTTCGGTCTCGTCGAACATACCGACTTCAGCAAAGATAAAATTCAAAGTATCGTCAAAGAAAAGCTAAAGCAGGTAGGGCTTGAGGGCGTGGAAAATCTTATGCCGAATGAGTTATCGGGCGGCATGAAAAAAAGAGTTTCACTAGCGCGAGCGATTGCCTTTGGCCCCGAAATTATTTTCTACGACGAGCCTTCAAGCGGCCTTGACCCGATTACCACAAACCGAATCGACGAATTGATTATCGAGACGCAACGCGCTTTGAAGGTTACAAGCATTGTCGTTACGCATGATATGGTTAGCGCGTGCCGAATTGCCAACCGAATTGCTATGGTTTACAATGGCAACTTGATTGCAGTCGATACGGTCGAGAACTTCAAGAAGATTCAGGACGAGCGCGTCAAAGATTTTTTCCGGATTATAGATTGAGGAGGCGAAGTGATGTCAGTTGAAGCAAAAGTCGGAGCATTTACGGTCGGCGGGATAATGCTATTGGGCGGAGCGGCGGCGGGGCTTGGAGATTTTCATTTCGGGTCGAGCGATGATTACATAGTTTACGCGGGCTTTAAGCAGGTCGTCGGACTTCAACCGCAATCGGACGTTCGATTGAGCGGCGTTTTGGTCGGCAAAGTCACAAAGATTATGAACGAGGGCACAGGCGTCACCGTCACTATGGAGATTGAACCCGATGTCAAAATCCCTAAGCAGTCAAAAGTTTCGATATCCTCAAGCGGTGTCATGGGCGAAAAATTTATAAACTTCCTGCCCAAAGCCGATAACGGCGAATATCTTGAGAACGGCGCATATCTTTACGGCGTGGACGAGGCCGGTATGGATGCAATGTTCGACAGCATGACAAAAGTTATGGAGGAAGTCGAAGTACTTTTGAAAACCGTTCAGGCGATTGTCGGCGACGACGTTTTTAAGCAATCGGTTATCGAGATGAGCGCGAACATGAAAGAATCCACCGCGCATATAAACAATATGACCGGAACTTTTGAGAAATTGGCGACCGATAACGAAGAGGTTTTCAACAACATGATTCAGGCGATGAACGGCGCGGTTGAAAATATGAATCAGACTATGGCGAACGTCGAGCACATGACCGCTAATATTGATAAATTCGCGGGCGACCCGAAAACGGCCGAAGATTTAAGAATGACGCTTGATAATATCGCTAAGACTTCAAAGAGCGTCGAGAGCATGGCAAGTAACATGAATAAATTTGCCGGCGACCCGAAAGTTGCAGAGGATTTGAAAGCGACCGTCAGCAATGCCCGCAGTATTACTGAACGCGCCGATAAACTTTTGGGCAAGGTCGAGGGCGTCGCGGATAATGTTTCAAAGATTGACGTAACGCCCTCTGTTGATATACTATACAGCGGCAGCGCGCATGATTGGAATGCGAATTTTAATCTGGACGTGACGAGCGATGATAAGTCATTGATATTGGGCGCGGAGGATATTGGCGACCATACAAAATTGAACTTGCAGGGCGGGAAAAAATTCGGTACGAACTTCGGAGCGCGAGCCGGAATCATCGCGGGCAAGCCGGGCATTGGTCTTGATGCCTACGCCGGTAGCAAATGGAAATTTTCCGCCGAAGCCTACGACCTCAACGACGGCAAAGTCCGCTTGAAGTCGCAATATAAAATTCTTGATTCGACGTATCTTTTGGGCGAGTGGCACAGCGTCAACAAGAAGAGAGATCGCGCCGTTTACTTCGGTTTAAAGCAGGAGTTCTAGAATGAGAAAAATTTTTATACTAATCTGCGCGGCGGCAATTTTTATCGCTGGTTGCTCGAACGAGCCGCCCGTCTCCGTCTCGACCGAAAAAGTTTTAGCCGTCAAAGATTTTTTGTCGCTCACTTATGAAGGAACAATTTCGCCTTCAAGCGAATTAAAAATTTTCTCGCCAGTTTCAGGCAAAGTCATGGAAAAATATATCGAGGACGACGCGGACATTTCGGAAAGGCAAATGCTCTTCAAAGTCGACAGCCTAGAGGCGCACTCAAATTTCCTGCAGGCTAAACGCGAACTCGCCGAAACTATGACGGCTCTGGCAAAAGCACTCGTCGAAAATGATTCGTCTGCTCCCGAACTTCAACGCCAAGTCGAGGAGAAAAAAGCACTCGTTCAAAAGTTGGAGGAAGAATCAGCAAGAGGAATCATTTACGCGCCAAAAGCCGGACGGCTCGCTAAAATCGCGCCGCTCGGTTCGCCCGTCAAAGAAAATGAAACGCTCCTGGCGACAATCGGCAATATAAATCCGGTCGCCGTCGACGTCGAACTTTCTGCGGCGGAATCAAAAATTTTATCGTCGTCGCCCGACTTGAAAATTTCCGTGAAGCTCAGCGACGGCACGACTTACAACCATAACGGCACTTTTAAGGACGGCGCAATTCTCTTTGAAAATCCCGATGAGCTTTTGCATTTCGGCTCGGCCGCGCAAGTCGTTATCGACAATATCAAAATTCCAAACGCTTTACTCATCAACGAAAAGGCTGTTAAAAATAACGGCGCGGAAAATTTCGTTTACATAAATAAAAATGGAAATGCCGCCGTCAAGAAAATTCAGCTCGGCGATAAGCTCGGAACTTATTTCGTAGTGAAGGACGGCTTGACCGCTGACGATATAGTTATAACTGACGGCTTTGAAAATCTGCGCGAAGGTTCGCCGCTTAATGTGAACGATAAATAATTTGGAGGAGATTAAAATGAAAATTTCCACACGTATCAAGAAAAAAATTCGCAGGAAACTGGCGGCGGTACTCGTCGCGGGCATGATGACTTTTTCAATCGGAGTCGGCTCGGTCGACGCGGCGGAAGTTCTAAACGTCACGCTAGACGAAACTATTCAACGCGCCTTTGAAAATAACCGCACGATTAAAGAATCGGTCGCCGACCGCGAGGCCGCTTTCTGGAGCTTGAGCGAGGCGCGTCGCCAAACTAATCCGCGAATCACTTTTGACTGGAGCGGCAATCGTCATGGCGGCTTATACTACGGCGAAACGGCTAATGGCTTTTCGACCGCCGGCACTCTTAGAATTCCGATTTATCAGGGCGGCAGATTGAGAGAGGGGCGCAAGTCAGCGCGTTACGCTTTGAGCTCGGCTGACCTCTCGCTCGAAAATACTATGCAAACTGTTCGCCTGCAATCGACGGTTTATTATTTCAACGTCCTGCAGTACAGAAATTTAATCGAGGTTTACGAAGAAGAGGTCGTGACTTTGCAGGAGCATTTGCGCAATGTCAACGCTCAATTTCGGGTCGGCACAGTCGCTAAGGTCGACGTTCTGGAATCGCAAGTTGAGTTAGCCAACGCCATGCAAAATTTAGTTAATATCCAGAACAATTACGACGTTGCGGTTGCCGAGCTGAATAATTATATCGGGTTGCCCGCCGACACGGTTATTCGCCCGCAAGATGAGCTAGCTTACAATAAATACGATTTGAAATTGAGCGACTGCACCGCCTACGCTTTGGAGAATCGCGCTGAAGCCGCTATGGCCGATTACGCCATCAAGCGCGCCGAGTCCGCTAAAAAATCTGCCAAAGCCGGTTGGCTCCCCAGCGTCGATGCCTCCGTCATGAAGGAGATTGACACGCGCGACCCGTTCCATAATAAGACTAGCGACCGTTGGACGGCAGGACTTACAGCTACTTGGAATGTTTTCGACGGTGGCATAACTAGAGCGCAAGTCAATCAAGCGGACGCCGCGATTACTCGTGCTCAAGAAGAGGCCGCGCAGACTCGCGAACAAATTCAGCTTGACGTGCAATCGGCATTCCTAGACCTTCGTGCGGCTGAAAGGAATATAGGCACGACGAAAGTTGCAGTTACTTTGGGCGAAGAGAATTACAAAATTGCGCAAGTCAGGTACGCGGCGGGCGTCGGCACTAACCTTGATGTTATGGACGCCTCGCGCAAATTGACGGAAGCTCGCTCGAATTATTTCACCGCGCTTTATAACTACAACACCGCGAAGGCCGCCCTTGATAGGTATATGGGCGTGCCGGTCGAAATTGACGTTGTGCGCTACGTCGAATCGGAGCAGGAAGGCAATACGGCGGCTAAGTCTCGCGAGGATGCTGCGTTGACTTCGGAGGCGGCAGTAGTTCCGGAGACGGGTGAAGTCGCGCCGGTCGTGCTGATTGACTTTGAAGGCGATTCGCCGTTGCCGTCAGAGACTGTCGAGCCTGTCGAACATGAACAAGCCTTTGAATAAATTTTCATTCTTAATTCCTCATTCCAAATTCCTAACTGCTTTTAGAAGGGAGTTCTCGCCGTGTGGAAATTTCTAAAGATACTCGGCGGCGCGTTACTTGTACTTGCGCTCGGCGGCGGGCTCTATATAAATTCTCAGCGCGCGACGATTATTCAAAACGCTCTGACTAAGGCGGAAGAAATCGCCACCGAAACTTTAGGCGTCCCCGTCAAAATCGGTAGCGTCGACCTCGACAAGATAAATCTTTGGGACTTCGACAAGAACAGCGACCTAATCATTCACGACGTCGAAGTTCTCGATAAAAATTCTGAACTCATTGCCAAAGTCGACACGGCAGAGGTCAATTTCAAATTGCTCGCGCTCAAAGACGACCCTATTGCCGCGCTCGACACAATTAAAATCGACGGCGCACTTGTCAACCTCAAAAAGCGCGATGAAAATACTTGGAACGTCAACGACATCAAACTTGAGAGCGAGGGCGAAACGACTTTCGGCGCGAAAATTTTCCTAGAGCGCGGCACGGTTAATGCCGAGTTCGACGGCAAAAATATTTCTGTCGAAGAAATTTCCGGCGAAGCTGATTGCGCTGACATGAACGCCGTCGCGACCAAAATCGCCGCGAAAACTTTAGGCGCGCAAGTCACCGCGACCGGCACTTTAGGCGCGGAACAACAAGTCATTAACGCCGCAGTCGACAAGATTTTTTTCGATAAGGTTCTGCCGTACCTGCCCGCAGATAAAATCCCGGACGGCGTAGAAATTTTGAGCGGCGCGGCTGAAAATATAACGCTACACCTCCTGCACAAGGGCGAGGCTTTGAGTTATCTCGGCTCCACGCAAGTTAAAGGCGCGTCCGTCAAAGTCGAGGCTACTGACGTGCAGGACATTAACGGCACAGTTACTTTCAACGAGCGCGAAATTATCATCGACGGCGCGGCGACTGCTAACGGTCAACAGGCTTCGGCCAGCGGCAAAATTCGCCTTGATACCGACCAACCTTTTTTTGACATCTACGCCGAATCGGATAACTTCACCCCCGCCGCTATCATAGCTGATATTGGCATCAGCGGCGCGGCAAATGTTCGCGCTCATCTCGTCGGCACCGCTCAAAATCCTCAAGTCGACGCCGATATTTATTCCGATTGGCTCGCCTACGAAGAATTTTCCGCGCAGAACATTTCGACCAAACTCCGCTACGTCGGCGAAATGATTTACCTAACTGACACCAGCGCAAATATTTTCGGCGGCAACGTCACGGGCAATGTCGAAGTCAAAACGTCCGACTTGACTTACAATGCGAACATCAAAGCGAATGGTCTCGACGCGGCGACTTTAGCTGACTTCGCCAGCTCCGATAACGTTATCGGCGGGAGAATTTTTGCTGACGTGGGCGTCAACGGCGGCGGCGGTAAGCCCATGAAAATTTACGGCAACGCTAAGGCTGTCGCGCTCAACGTCGACGATTTGCAAATCAACGAGGCGAAGACGTCTTTTTATTTTGCCGACGACAACTTGACGATTGACTACTTAAGCGCGAACTTGCCTAACAATGGCACGCTTGGTCTTGAAGGCACTATCGCCGACCTCAACAACCTCGACTTGAAATTTTACGGCGCACATGTCGATATGTCTATCGCGAAAAATTTTAACGCCGCGCTTGATATGAGCGGCTTGACCGACTTTAAAGGAACCGTTCATGGCGTGGCCGATAATCCCGAAATAACTTTGCAACTTTCCGCCGTCGACCTTTCCAAACACAATAAACATTTCACCGGGAAATTTTTCAAGCAGCCGTTCGATTCGATTAAGCTTGTGGCGTCGGGCAATCTCGACGGCGTTCGCATAGATGATTTCACTTTGGAAAAGGATGGCAAAACTAAATGGACTGTCATTGAAGGTAGCGTCGGCTTGACCGGCGAGCGGAAAATAAATCTCCAACTCGACACGACCGCCGTCCGCGCAGAGGATATTGCCGCACTCGTCGCGCCTGACCAGCCGATAACCGGCAACGTCTCAAACACCGTCAAAATCACCGGTACTATCGATAATCCGCAAGTCGCTGGCAATATCAAATTCAATCGCGGCAGTTATCATGGCGTTTTGCTTAGCGGCATGGTCGGCGATTATTTTTTGGAGGGCGATATTCTCCGCCTGCAGGATTTCCAAATCACCTCGCCGATGGTCGACATGGTTCTGAACGGCACCATAAATAAAAATACGCGCGTCATGGATTTTGTCGTCACGGGCAACGATATAGACCTGCAACGCTTCAAAGCCAAGCTCCCCGAAAAGTACAGCGCGGAAGGGCACGTGAAATTTGAAGGACTCATCAAGGGCACGCCCGATGTCCCGATTTTCGACGGCGAACTTAAAGCCGATTCACTCGTTTTGAACGGCGTCGAGCTCACGAATATTTACGGGCACCTCGAAAGCAACGGGGCGAACGTTTACCTTGACGAATTCCACTTCAACGACGGCGACGGCACTTGTAATTTGCAGCTCAGCACTAATCTTAATACTGAAATGGTCAGCGGCGAGGCTGACGTCACTAACACCGACATTCCCAACATTTTCAAGATTGCCGACATAAACAACGAACTTTTTACCGGCAAGCTCAACAGCAAAATTTTAATCGGCGGCACCTTGAGTAGGTTGCAAGGCTCGATTGAAGGCGAGATTTCGGAAGGGACTTTCGCGGGCTACGACATTCACGACATAAATCTTTCCGTCAACATGCTCGGCGATATTATTTATATAAATCGGCTCGAAGGCAAGCAGGGCGATAAGGGCACAATCAATTTGCGCGGCTCGGCTCAACTCGACGGCGAACTTGATTTGAATTTTGTTGCTAAGGAAATTGCTTTGGGAATTTTCACGGGCGCGGCGGGCTCTGATATTGAAATGGTCGGCACGGCAGATGTAATTGCGAAACTCGGCGGCAGCACTAGCAATCCGACTGGCGAGGCGACTTTAACGGCTCTCAATGGCGGCATTAAAGGTTCGACTTTCGACTTACTGCGCGGACATTTCGTCTTAAAAGATTGGCGGATAAACGTCGAAGAACTCACCGTCAAGCGCGAAATTTCCGGCAAGAATTACGGCGCAAGTGCTCAAGGCTTTATCCCGCTTAAAGCTTTGTTCGCCGACTCGAAAGAAAATCTGCCCGCTAACGAACAACTCGACTTGACGGTTGAGCTTGACGACGCGGATTTAAGTTTGCTACCGGTCGTGAGCAGTTACATTGCGTTTGGCGTCGGCGATTTGGATGGCTCGGTCAAAGTCACGGGCACGGTCACCAGTCCGCAAATCAACGGCAAAATTATTCTCAACGACGGCTCGGTCAAAGTCAAGGGCATGAAGTCCCTGATTGAGCACATAAATATTTCGACGGCGTTTAAGGGCGAACGCTTCGACATTGAAACTTTCAAGGGCAATATCGGTTCGGGAGTTTTCACTTTGACGGGCGGTTTCGACTTCGCCGACTTGGAGATAAAGAATTATAAATTTGACTTCGTGGCTGATGCGCTCGACATCGACAGCGACTTTTTCGACGGTCCGCTTAATGCCAATTTCAGTTTCAGCGAGGCAACTTTCTATCATTGGACTATGCCGAAACTTTCCGGACAAGTAAATCTCAACAAGTGCACGATAAGTATTCCGAGCTTGCCCGATGACGATAGCCCGCTCCCGAATTTCCTTCTGGACGTTGCATTGAATCTCGGCGAAAAAGTTCATTTCTTCAGCTCGCACCTCTACGACATGTATCTTGTCGGCAATGCGAAATTCGGGGGCACGACGCTCCACCCGAAAACTTCCGGAACTATCAGCGTTAAACGCGGCGGCACCTTGACTTATCTTGAATCAGTGTTTAATATTCGGGAAGGCGAAGCGCATTTCAATCAAGTCGATACGTTTATGCCGTCGCTGAATTTCTACGCCGAAACTAAAATCAACAGGACGAAAGTTTTCTTACTACTCAAGGGCTCGCCTAAAAATATGGAATTCAAATTGAGTTCAAGCCCCGAAATGTCCGAGACCGAAATTTTCAGACTGCTGACTTTGCGCGATAACTATGCCAACGACGAATTGAATTTAACATCGGCTGACGCTTTAGCAATCGGCTTGCAAATGACTTTGCTCGGCGACATAGAGGACGCTTTGAAAAGGACTATCGGCATAGATGAATTCGTCGTTTCGAGGGGGTCTGGCTCCATGTTTGAAAGTCATACGCCCGGCGAGCGCAGTAAAAAAGATAAAATAGATTATAATGTAAAAATCGGCAAGTACATCAACGACAAGCTCATGATTAGATATACGCACGGCTTCGGCAGTCATAAAGTTCACCGCTTCGGCTTGCAATACGATTTCAATGACAATCTCGGCTTCACAATCGAGCGCGAGGGCAAAGACTATATCTTCAGCTTTGAGGCGCGATATAAATTTTAGGGAGAAGGGAGATGGGAGAAGGGAAAAGTAGAGATAAGACTTTTCCCATTTCCCTTTTCCCATTTCCCTTACAGGAGGTTTTATTATTGAAAGTGAAAAAAAATTTGCGAAGAAAGCGAGCGGCGTTAATGGCGGCATTGACGTTGCCCTTTATATTCGGATTCACATCGAGCGAGGCAGCTCCTAACGTAGTCGACAAACCCTTTGAAGAAACCGCTGAAACTCCAAAGGTCGAACCGGTCGCCGAAACTCCGCAAGTCGAACCGGTCGCCGAAACTCCAAAAGCTGAACCGGTCGCCGAAACTCCAAAAGCTGAACCGGTCGCCGAAACTCCAAAGGTCGAGCCGGTCGCCGAAACTCCAAAAGCTGAACCGGTCGCTGAAACTCCAAAGGTTGAACCGACTTCTGAACCGGCTAAAATTGAGACGGCAACCGAAAAGGCTGAGCCTTCTAAAACCGAACAGCCTATGCCCGAACCTTATCGCTCGCAAGTCGATACGGAAATTTTGGAGTACTTTAAGCAATTCGACGGCAAAACCATTGTCGACATCGAGTTTGAGGGCGCGACTTCCGAGACGCTCCCGACTATCAAAGTCGCGGTAATTGAACACGTCGGCGACACTTTCAACGCTATGACGGCTCTGCGCGATAGAAATGCCCTTCTCAACACCGGCTATTTCTACGAGGCCTACCAAACTTTCGAGGTCATACCCGAAGGCGTCGTTATAACTTTCCACGTTATGGAAAATCCTATCCTTAATGAAGTCGTCTTCACCGGCAACACCATTTACGATAACGATGAACTTCAAGACATGCTGACCGTCCGAAAAGGTTTCATTCTCAACAGCAACACCTTGCACGATAACATTTCCAAAATCCAAGAGGAATACCGCAACGAAGGCTTTATCCTCATGAAAGTTACTGATATGAATATGGATAAGGACGGCGTCTTGACGTTAAAGATTAACGAGGGCATTTTGGAAGGCTACGCGGTCAAGGGCAACAAGAAGACTAAGGACAAAGTTATTTTGCGCGAGATGCGCCAGGAAGTCGGGACGCCCTTTAATGCGAAACTTGCGCGGCGTTCAATGCAGAGGGTTTACAACTTAGGCTTTTTCGAGGACGTCAATTTAAAGATGAATCCTGGCGTCGAGCCCAATGCGATTATTATGGAAGTCAACGTCAAGGAAAAACGCACGGGCACATTTGGCATAGGCGCGGGCTATTCGACGGCTGACGGCATTATCGGCATGGTAAGTTTGTCCGATACGAACTTTCGCGGCACGGGCGATTTGATTGCGATAATGTACGAGAAGAGCGGCGACGAGACCGACGCGCACGGCTACACGTTTACTTATCGGCACCCGTGGCTCGATAGCAAAGCAACTGCGATGCGCTTCCAAATTTACAACCGCACCTACGCTTTCAGCGATTACGATGTCAACGGACGATTCAAGGAAGAGTACATGCGCAAATATTCCGGCGGCGAACTCACTTTGAGCCGACCCGTCAGCGAATACTCGACGAACTTTATAACCCTCCGTCAGCGCAAGGATAAATATGTTCGTCACGTAGCGAGCGGCAATGTTGGCAATCGTAGCGGTTGGGAGTATGCCAAATGGCGTCACGATAATTTCGGCACGACGCGCAGTATGATTCTTGAGCACGTCACCGACACCCGCGACAACATTTACGCCCCGACCGAAGGTAACAAGGTTGATTTGACATTGGAGCTGGGCGGAATTTTGGGTGGCGACTTCCATTTCCAAAAGGCGTCGATTGAGCATCAGTTCTACACGAAGGCGGGCGACCATTCGCAAGTTTGGGCGTTGCGTGCAATGTACGGTTACGGGCGCGGCGACCTGACTGAATTTAACCAATTCCGACTTGGTGGGCAAGGCAGTTTGCGCGGCTATCGTGACGACCAATTTCGCGGCGACAGAATGATTTTGGGCACGTTGGAATATCGTTTCCCGCTCTCCAGGAAAATTCAGGGCGCGGTTTTCACGGATTGGGGTAGCGCATGGGATACGGGCTTAAAGCCGAAAAATGTTAAAGGCAGCGTCGGCGTTGGCGTTGCGTTGAATACTCCTTTTGGGCCGTTGCGTCTGGATTACGGGCGCGGCTCGCAGGGCGGCAGATTCCATTTCTCGGTTGGTACGTCTTTCTGAATCAGGAATTCTTCAAGGCGTCGTCTTAACGGGCGACGCTCTTTTAATGCAAAAAATTACCCGCCGAAGCGGGCTTTGCTATTCGGTATAAGCGATTTGTTCTGGCTGATTGACGGGCTCATTTCGCATGGTGTCCGAAGGCGTAGTAACTCGGCGTTGCGTGCCCGCGAATAACATTTCAGTAAGTTGCGCGGCGGCAGTCGGCTCCATCTTCGACAAAATCTGCGCGACGGAGTCTTCGTTCATTTTCTGGAAAATTAAAACGGTCGTATCCCAATCGACGTTGATAAGGGCATTGGCGGCGGCTTCGGGCTTCATGCTCTCGTAAATCCGCGCAAGTCGGGCGATGCGTTTTTTCTCTTCGGCCTCGCGTTGAGCGCGTTGCTCCTCAATTGCCTTTTTGTCGACTTTGACTTCAGTAGGTTTAGGCTTAGGCTTTTCTGGCTCTACGGGTTTAGCCGCGGGTTCTTCGAGCTTAGGTTCTTCTTCTTCCTTAGGCGGCCACTCGACGCCTTCGGGCACCTCAAAATATTTTCCGTTGCCGACGATTGGCAGGCGATAAAGTCCGAGATTTTCGTTGAGCATAGCGACATCTTCCGTGCTGAGGACATCGTACTTGACCGCCGCGACGAATCCGCCGACAATCAAAATCGCCAAGAGTATCAGCCCGATAAAAATATTTCTTATCTTGCTGAAGATTGAGGATTCTTTTTTATGTTCCTGTTCGCCGTCTTCGTTCAATTCGCTATCGGCTTTCAATTCTTTTTCTTCCAAAGTAATCACCTTGTCCAAAATTTTTCTGCTGATTGATTCTTTTAGTCGCCGCGATTTTCCTGCCGCCGTGTTAAAATATTCGTGGAGATGATTTTATGTGCGAGCTTTGTCCACGACGTTGCAAAGTCGACCGCGTTAAGACTTTAGGATTTTGCGGCGCGGGAGAAAATTTACGTGTTGCATTGGTTAGTCTGCATAAGTGGGAGGAGCCGTGCCTTATCGGGAGAAATGGCGCGGGCACAATTTTTTTCTCCCATTGTAATTTGAAATGCGTTTACTGTCAAAACTTTTCAATCAGCCACGAGGGCTTTGGCGCGGAAATTTCTATTGAGCGGCTGGCGGAAATTTTCATTGAGCAGCAAGAGCGCGGCGCGGCAAGTATCGAACTCGTGACGCCGACGCATTACGCCGATAAAATTTGCGCGGCGATTGACATTGCTAAAAATCGCGGCTTGAACTTACCGATTGTTTGGAACTCCAACGCCTACGAAAATCTTGAGATGCTAGAACTTCTGCGCGGTCGCGTCGATATTTTCCTACCCGACCTGAAATATTTTGACGACGAGCCCGCCCGAACTTTTTCAAACGCGCCGAATTATTTTGCGATTGCAAGTGCCGCGATTAGGAAAATGTTCGAGCTTGTTGGCAGTCCAATTTTCGACGGCGATTTGATGACTCGCGGCGTGATTGTCCGTCATTTGATTTTGCCGAACTTCAGACGCGATTCGATTAAAATTGTCGAGTGGCTTTACAAGACTTTTGGCGACGAAATTTTCATAAGCCTCATGAACCAATACACGCCGATTTTCCGCGCAGGCGATTTCAAAAAAATAAGCCGCCCGTTGACGACCTTTGAATATAAATCGGTTGTCGACCACGCGGCGCAACTCGGCGTTAAGAATTGTTTTATTCAGCTCGGCAAGACTGCCGACAAAAATTTTATTCCGAATTTCAATCTGGACAACGTCAATCGATTTTGACGCCGTGAATTTCTTCGGCAAGCCTCTGGAGTGATTCGACTGTTCGGACGCCTGGCGTAATCTCCGAAAGTTTGACTTTGACGAAATGATTTTCACGGACGGCGGTCACGTTTTGCAGTTGCGGATTGTCTTTAATCGTGGCGACCTTCTCTTGAAAATCATCGTCATTGCGGACGCCGTTGCTGTAATCGGCGATGATTATATAATCAGGGTCAGCCGCAACGACGCTTTCCCAACTCGTCGCCGCCCAAGTCTTATCGACGCCGGCATTTTCCATGACGTTATCGGCTCCGATAAGTTTCAAAATATTTGTCGTGTAGCCCTTAAACGCCGTGAACGGTTGCCCGTCGCTGGAGTCGTAGATAAAAATTTTCTTGTGCGGCAAATCTTTAATCTTGCCTTGAACCGCGCTTAACATTTTCTTTTGCTCGTCGACCCAAGTTTTAGCCGCGTCTGTCGCGCTGAAAATTTCGCCATATTTCAGCATGTCCTCAAAGACGGTATCCAAATTCGCGTCGAGTTTTTGCATTGACGACGGGACATAAATCGGGACGTTTTGCGAAGTGATTCTTTCGGCGGGGATTCCGCGCTTAGTGAAAGCGACTTCCCAACCCGTCGCGAAGTCTGGTTTTTCCGCCATGAACGTTTCATACGACGGCCATTTTTCGGCGAGCACTTTAACTTTGTCGTAGGATTCCTGTAGCGGCGGATAGATTTCCTCTTCCTTCATTGCGGTGCCGACCATTTTGTCTTGCAAGCCGAGTGCTAACATCATTTCGGTTGTCGCTTGCGACATTGAAATTGCGCGCGTCGGAGCCTTCTCGACTTTGGCTGTGACTTCTTGACCGTCGAGGGTTTCTGTCCAAGTGACTTCCGACTTTGCCGCCGGTGCAGGTTGATTTTCTCCACCGCAACCCGCTAGCCCAAATGTAAGAGCAAATGCCGATAAGCCTATTACAATGCCCTTCTTCCAAAACTTTTTCCTCATAAACTGCTGCCTCCGTATTTTAAATTTTGCTCATACATTTTTTTAGGGGAAAGGGAGATGGGAAAAGGGAAAAGTCTTATCCTTACTTACCCTTACTTCTCCCTTCTCCCATTTCCCTTCTCCCTAGTAATTTATATATGTGCGTCCGTCGCGCTCGAACTTCACGAACGGTACGCCGAATATCTCTTCCAACAAATCGGGCTGCATAATTTCCCGCGCAATTCCCTGCGTCAACACCCGCCCGCCTGCCATGATGATTACCTCGTCGCAATACTGAATCGCCAACGACAAATCATGCAGGACGATTATAACGGTTTTGCCGTAGGCTTGCAACGTCCTCATCAGCGCGATTTTGTATTTAACGTCGAGATGATTTGTCGGCTCGTCCATTAAAATCAATTCTGGCTCCTGCGCTAAAGCCTTTGCAATCAAGACGCGCTGAATTTCTCCGCCCGACATCTGACTTAGTTTGCGCTCTGCCATATCGGTAATCCCGACACTTTCCATAGCCTTGCGAGCAATGCGCCTATCGTCTTTGGTGTAGTCGCGAAATTTTTTTTTGTAGGGGAAGCGACCCATAACCACGACATCTTCAACGAGGAAATCGGCAATCATCTTCTGACGTTGCGGCAAGACCGACACTTGAAGCGCGTAGCGTTCGGCGGGAATTTCGGCAACGTCCTGACCTCTGAAGTAGACAGCATTTGTACTGCGGCGCGTTTTTGAGAGGAATGACATCAGCGTTGACTTGCCGGAACCATTCGCGCCGATTATCGCCGTAATTTTCCCTTCGGTGAACGTCGCGTTGACGTTGTCCAAAATTTTTTTCTCGCCGATAACGTAGGATAAATTTCTGACTTCGATAATGTTCATAGCTCAAGAATTTTTGTACTGTCGATTGATGATTTGCATAAAGACCGGCGCACCTAAACACGCCGTCAAAATTCCTATCGGGACTTCTTCTGGGCTGAACATTGCTCGCGCTAAAACGTCAGCCCAAACCATGACGACCGCGCCAATTAAACTCGTGAACCACAACATGACAGCATGGCGCGATTCTCCGATAAATCTTGCAATGTGCGGAATCACCAGCCCGATAAAGCCAATTATCCCCGCAATCGAGACCGTGACCGCGATAGCCAGCGACGAAATTAAAACTACTGCTTGCTGCATTCGCTCCGTCGACAGGCCTAAATGTTGCGCCTCTTCCCTGCCCAAAAGTATCAAGTCCAATTCGTGACGGAATAGCCAGACAAATAATATCAGCGCAATCACGACGGCTAAGGCAATCGGCACCATTTCCCAGCGTATGCCCGTGAAACTCCCCATTAGCCAGAACATTGCGCTACGGACTTGCGCCTCGTTTTTCGAGCCGTAAATTTCAAGCATCGTGAACGCCGAAAATAACGCCGAAATCCCCATGCCGATTAGCACAAGTTTAATGGGGCTGTTACTCGTGCCGGCAATGCGAACGACAATAATAGTTGCGAGTGCCGCGCCTAAAAACGCTCCGACGTAAACGCCATAAGGCGCGAAGATTTGCGCAATGCCTGTGACTATGCAGAAGACCGCGCCCATACCCGCGCCCGACGATACGCCTAAAATGTACGGGTCAGCAAGATAATTTTGCGAGACCGTTTGCATAAGCATTCCGGTTAGTGATAAAATCGCGCCGCTTATCGCCGCAAAAATTATTCGCGGGATTCTTATATCGAAAATTATCATTGCGTTCGACGAATCGGACTTGAACCCTTGCAAGAAATTCGCCAGCTCATTCACGACGACGCCCGTTTCAATTTCAATCGAACCAAACCTCACAGCAATTATCATGCTCGCCAAAAGAATCGCCGTCAACAAAAACGCTCGGAGATATAAATTTTTCATCGTCCGGAAATGATAGCACAAGGCAAGCACGACGTCAAAATCGGCGACGAAAAAATCTTTGACGCGCTCAAAATTTGCTTTACAATTCTTAGAAAATTTTCTAAAATATCTGCGTGGTATTTTTTAAGACACTGAGTGGGAGGGGACAAATTATGTTAAATGCGATAGCGGTAATGACTTCGGGCGGCGATAGTCCCGGCATGAACGCGGCAGCACGTGCGGTTGTTAGAACTGCGCTTTATGAGGGCGTCAAAGTCTTCGGCATAAACAACGGCTATAAAGGAATGCTCGCCGATGATATAGTCGAGCTCCAAAGACGTAGCGTCAGCGATTTGATTCAGCGCGGCGGAACTTTCTTGGGCACGGCTCGTTGCAAAGAATTCAAGACGGAAGAAGGCCGCCGTAAAGGTCTCGAAAATCTCCAGAAACACGGCATCGAAGGTCTTGTAATAATCGGCGGCGATGGCTCTTTGACGGGCGGGGCTATGCTCTCGAAATTGGGCGGCATTCCAATTGTCGGACTTCCCGGCACGATTGATAACGACGTTTGGGGCACTGATTATACAATCGGTTGCGATACCGCTGCAAATACCGCCGTCGAGGCGATTAACAAATTGCGCGACACGGCATCGGCTCACAAACGCATTATGGTTATCGAGGTTATGGGACGTAACAGCGGTTGGCTCGCTATGGTTTCGGGCATTGCCTCCGGCGCGGAATATATCATCGTTCCCGAAGTCAAATACAATATCGACGAGATGTGCGAGGAAATCGTTGAGTCTTACAAGAAAGGTCGCCGTTACACGATTATTGTTGTGGCGGAGGGCGCGTGCTCTGGCGTCGGCTTGAAAAATGTTGTGCAGGAGAAAACCGGCATTGATACCCGCGTTTCGGTTCTCGGACATATTCAACGCGGCGGCTCCCCGACTGTCGAAGACCGCATGAAAGCAAGTCAGCTCGGAGAACGTGCCGCGCTCGCGATTATTTCCGGCGTCTCCAATGTTGTTTTCGGCTTTGACGAGGGCAAAGTTGTTTCGATTAACCTTTTCGATTCGGTCAACAATAAAAAGCCGCTCGACCCTGAACTTGTCCGTTTAGCGAGCGTCTTGGTTTAATGCGTAATGCGTAATGCGTAATGAAAAGGTACGAACTGATTTGAATAATTTTTGGAAAGCGGCGGCGATTCTCTCTGGCGTAGGGATTTATATCGCCGCCGTAATTTTTATTTGCCTGTACGTGGGCGGGCTGGCTGATGATTATTTTCAACTCGGCGGAAAAGGTCGGCTCGCAGGGATTATTTTGGGATTCCCGATTGCAGGCTATTCAGTTTATAGGCAACTCAAGCATAACGGTTTTATTTAGAGGAGTGATTATATGGCAGAACAAATTTCGGAGTTCAAAACATTTTCGCAAGTCAAGGACGCTCGTTGGTACCCGCGCTATCACATTGCGCCGCCATTCGGCTGGTGTAACGACCCTAACGGCATGTGCTTTTACAACGGGCAATATCATTTTTTCTATCAGCATTACCCCTACGAACCGCAATGGGGGCCGATGCATTGGGGACACATGGTCAGCGATGATTTGGCCTACTGGAAACATTTGCCGATTGCGCTTAAACCCGAAAAGCCCTATGAAACGGGCGGCGGCTGTTTTTCGGGCAGTGCTATCGAAAAGGACGGCAAACTTTATCTGATGTACACGGGGCACCTTAGCGCGACGCCGGAGGAAGAAGCCGCGATAGGTTACGGGCATATTGAATTTCAATGCCTCGCCAGCTCCAAAGACGGCATTCACTTTGAAAAGTCCGAACGAAATCCGGTTATAGAAGAAATTGACGTTAAAGACCAAGACGTTTCTATTTATGACATTCGCGACCCAAAGGTTTGGGAGCATAACGGCAAATATTATGCGGTACTCGGCTCGCGCACGCCCGATATGGCGCATGGGCAGATTCTCTTATTCGTCTCGAAAGATTTGACTAATTCTTGGAGATTGAAAGCCATTTCTGCGCGTAGTGAAGGCAATTTGGGCGCAATGTGGGAATGTCCGAACTTTGCGGAGATTGACGGGCAAGACGTGCTGATTTTCTCGCCAATGGATTTGAAAACCGATGAAGGCATGTTTTATCACGACAAAGCGGCGGGCGTCCTTATCGGCAAACTAAGTTATAAAACCGGTATTTTCAAGCACGACGAGTTCCAATACCTCGACAAGGGCTTTGACTTCTACGCGCCGCAAGTTATGCAAACTCCCGACGGCCGCTCGGTTATAATCGCTTGGCTTGATATGTGGAATGTCGACATGCACGAGGCGAAAGACGGTTGGGCGGGGCAAATGACAATTCCGCGCGAGTTGCACATTAAAGACGGCAAAATTATTTCGACGCCCGTCAAAGAACTCGAAAAGCTCCGCAAGTGGAAACCGATAACTCTTGGAAATGTTGTGATTGATGAGGCGACGACGTTCGACGGCGTTTCGGGCGAGGCTTACGAACTCATTCTGACGATTGACGCTGATAAGTCGCAGAAATTTTCAATCGCCCTGCGCGCCTCCGATATTGAACAGACCCTTTTGACTTACGATTCGAGCGGCATTTTTAAGCTTGACCGCACCAATTCGGGCGAACCTATCGGCGGCATCGCTTCCGTCCGCGAAATTCAAATCGAGCCGCAAGAAAAACTCAAGCTCCACATTTTTATTGACCGCTCAAGCGTTGAAGTCTTTATCAACGACGGCGCGGAAGTTCTTTCGGCGAGAATTTATCCCAAGCGCACTTCCCAGAAAATTATCTTCGTGCCCGAAAATGAAACGCTCGTAATTGATTCGCTGGAATATTATAAGCTCGATTTCGGCTTGCCGCACCCGCATATCAAAGACGATAGCAAACGCGAAAATCCTTTCCTGTTCCTCAAGCGGTAAATTTGTAAGCTTACGAAAAAACCTCCTGCCTTCAAGACGGGAGGTTTTTCTATAGTTTAATTGATTTTAATCATTTCTTACTTTTGATGGTCAGATATGTTTGCTTGACAAAAAATTTAAGCGTACTTCATGACGACGCCGCGAATCATATCGCCGACTTTTTTTGTATGGTCGAGGGCTTCTTCCACGTCCTCCAGAATATCTTTCCACTTGATGAGGTGAATAACGGCGCGGCTGGCTCCGTGTTCGCGAGCAGCTTCGGCGGCCTCCTCGAAAAGAATTCCAATATCTGCGCGGTAAATCAAATCGCCGCGGCTTTCATTATCCGAAATTTTATGAACGGCGTCGAGAATCTCGCGCTGATTTTTTTTGACATCGTTTAGGAGCTTGAACGCCTTGACTAATTCGTTTGTGCTGTCGAGCAAAAGTTTTGTCAGCGCGTGACTGCGTTTGGTAGCGTGCCCCGCGTGATACATGATGATTCTTTGCAACGCGCCCTGCATCATGTCGACGCCGTTAGCAAGCTCGCCCGCTATCGCGAAAATATCCTCGCGGTCAATCGGCGTTATGAAACTCAAATTCAACTTGTTGATAATTTTTTCGTTGACTTCGTCGGCGGCAGACTCCAAGCCCAAAATGTCTTCGATTCGCTCCAAAGATTTATTCGGGTCTTTAATCACGTCGTCCAAAAGTACCGCGCCTAAGTGAAAAAATTTGGCGTTCTCCAAAAATAGGTCGAAAAATTCCGTATCCTTGCGAGAGAAATTAAACATAATCAACTCCCCTTTCGCGCCTATGATACAAAATCAATGCGTAATGCGCAAGAAAAAAGCCCGCCTCATTTGAGACGAGCCCGGAAATTTTTCATTCGCCAATGATAACGACCTTACACTTGCGAGGACGCGGACGAGTTCTGTCGAAGTCAACAAAATAAATGTAACCGGTGGTGCCTACACCCAATTTGCCGTTGTCAACCTCGAAAGTTTCGCTCGAACCGAGTATGCTGGCTTTTAAATGCGCGTCGCCGTTGAAAAGAGCTGTCCTATCTCCGCCCGGCAAATACGCTTCGGCATCCGGCCACGACTCAACCGCTTTGTAATGTTCTTCGCCCGGATAAACATATTGTTCTTTGGTCAGGTGGTCGGGGATAATTTTTTTCAGCGCGTTATTCAAGTCGACTTGCAAAGACTCCATGCCGTTTGGCTCTATGTCGTGCGCGAATTCTTCAAAAAATACCGCGCAGGTTGTGTGCGGAGAAATTACAGTGCAAATGCCGTTCTTAATGCCGCTCGCCGCGATTGCCGCTCTGACTTGGGGCGTTATGTTCAAAAAAGTTGGGTCGCCGCCCTTCGATTGCAATTTGATTGTCTCTTTGTAAACCGCCATGATTATCTCTCCTTGTATGCCTTGACGATTGCTTCTGCCATTTCCGCGACGCGCTTTGCAGGGTCGGGGGCTTTCAAAATGCCGCTGGTCGCGCCGGTGCCGTCCGCGCCGAGCTTCACGACTTTATAACAATCTTCCGCCGTCGTCACGCCAGACGCAATCATAATCGCCACGTCCGGATTGATTTTGGAAATGCGCTCGCAAACTTCGATTGTATAACTATCGTCGGCGGTCTTGCCCGTGCCGATTAAATCTGTCGGCTCGCAAAGCAAAATGTCCGGAGCAAACTCGGCGACCGCTTGACCTTCAACGACCGAATCCGCGCAGACGATTGTCATAATGTCGAGTTCTTTAGCGCGTTGAATCGTCTTGGACAATTCAGCGACCGTCATAGGATTTTCCGCGTGATTGAGGAAAGTTGCGTCCGCGCCGGCCTCTTTGAGCGATTCGGGCAGGACATGACCCATGCCGCGACCGGGTTTGAGCGATTCCATATGCTGCGCCGTCACGATTACATTTTTGGTGTTGTCCTTAATCAATCTGATGTCAGCGAATGGGCACGTGAAAAAAATCGTCAAGCCGAATTTCTCGGCGGCTTCGTCGGCTGCCTTCGCCAATTCCAATGACTTCGCGCCGTAAAGATACGACTTGGGATTGACGACCAGGAACGGTACAATATTTTTCTTCATTTACGAGACCTCCTTTGCTTTGAGGAAAATTTAAATCAATCGCGCCGTTTAGTCAACACGTTGCCCCTTAGCCTTTGTAAAAGTTTTTCGCTATGATTAAGCACTTTTACAATCCACAAAGTAAATTCATTGCAAAGGGATTGGCGGCGGGCTATAATCGAGAAAACTTTTACAGGAGTGATAAACATGCTGACAAGGACTAAGGAAATTTTGACGGCGGCCAAAGCGAATCATTACGGCGTAGTTGCGCCTGACTTCTGGGATTTGAATTCGGCTCGCGATTACGTTCAAGTTGCTGAGGAACTCGACGCGCCGATTTTGCTTTCGTTCGCGCAGGCTCACAAGCATTTGATTTCGTTGGAAGAGGCCGCAGCGGTCGGCAAAATCATGGCGGCTAGCGTCAAAGTCCCGATTGCGTTGCACCTCGATCACGGCGAAGACTTTGCCTATGTCAAGCGCGCTATCGAACTCGGCTTTAATTCCGTGATGATTGATGCGTCGATGAATCCGTTTGATGAGAACGTCCGCTTGACGAAAGAGGCGGCTGACTACGCACACGCGCACGGCGTCGACATTGAGGCGGAAATTGGTCACGTCGGCGGCACGACCGAGAGTCCTACTGAAATGGAAGAGGTCGAGACGATTTACACGACTGTTGAGGAAGCGGCTGCCTTTGTCGAGAAGACCGGCGTTGATTCGCTGGCAGTTTCTATTGGCACTTCGCACGGCGTCTACAAAAATAATAAAAATCCCGAACTCAACTTCAAACGCCTTCAAGAGTTAGCGGCGGCAGTTCCTATTCCGTTGGTATTGCATGGCGGCTCCGGCACCGGCGATGAAAATTTGAAACGCGCCGTCCGCGAAGGTATTAGCAAAGTCAACGTCTTCACCGAATTTACGACGGCCGCTCGCGATTCCGCTGTCGAAGTCGTCCGCAATGAAAAGCTCAAAAGTTACATGCGCATTCAGCAAGCCGCTGACGAAGGTATTAAAAACGTCCTGCGCCATTATATAAACTTGCTCACGAAATAAAATTACGCATTACGAATTATGCATTACGCATTAAAAAATCCCGCCGGTTTCGACGGGATTTTTTTATAGTTCGTTCCCTGACAAGTCAAATCGTTGTCGCTCCATGTAATCCATCAATCGCAAATCCTTTTCCGGATTAAAATTCACGTCATAATAATCTGCATCGCTTCCGGGCGTATATTCGTAGGAAAGTCGCTCGAAATGCCTTTTATCAACCTCAAAATCAAGATTTTTGTCCATAACCTTGCCGAGCCGTTCAGCATTGGGAATAAGATAGCTTATATCCTCAATGTATTGCAACCAACCAGGCACGACGCCCGTTTTGATATTGCCTTTAGCCTCCGCGCTTTTCAAAGAGCCCGCCGCCGCTAACATCTCGCTTGAAGTCAAATCAGTGTCAATCGCCTTCACCGCAACGCCTAAAAGCTCCGGAATTTTAATTAACATGCTCGGTTCGCTCAATCTGTCCGCGCAGGCTCTCATAAACGCTTGCTGACGCCTCACTCGACCCACATCGCCTTCAGAATCGCGAAATCTTACGAATTCTATCGCCGTTTGCCCGTCCAAATGCTGAATTCCCTGTTTCAAATCGATATATAGCCCGCCGTCGTCGTCCCAAGGGTCTTCGTAGTGCATATCGCGTTCGACGTAAATATCAACGCCGCCCATAGCGTCGATCACTTCGGCAAAGCGCGATTTATTTATCGTGACGTAGTGGTCAATTTCAATGCCTAAAAAATCTTCGACAGTTTCACGCGCCAACTTTGCTCCGCCCAATGAATACGCCGCATTTATCTTCTGATAGCCGTATCTTTCTATGTAAACTAGCGTATCTCGCGGAATCGTCAAAAGCGACGCCTTGTCTTTCGATAAATTAACCACCATTAGCGTATCTGAACGCCCGACATCGTCTTTGCGCTCGTCCACGCCCATTATCATTATCGTTTTCGCCTCTTTGAACGTTGGCAATATCGTTTCGGTCTTCACTTTCGATTTTATGTCGTCTTTTATCCGCGTGAAGTCCGAATTGAAGCCCATATGCGCTAGCGAACACCCAATTATTATAAAACAAAGCATCACTGACCAAAATATTTTCCGATTGCGCATCTTCCTTAGAATTTGTCGCCGCCTCTCCTCTAATTTCTCGCGCATCTCTCTCACCTCCCGCGAATTAAAATCTAAGGGAAGTTTTAAGCTTTGTCAAGTCTATATCGGTACAAATTTCAGGATTTTTCCTTAAAAAATTTTGTTCGGACTCCGGCGCGGCGATAAATTTAATCAGACGCCCGACTTTAGCATAACATTTGCGCGAAAAACGCGGATTGCTATTCGGATCGTTAATCGTAAGGCACGCTTTGGAAACTACCGGCTCTTTTCCGCGATTCGCTATGAAATTTAAATGCAATTCAACTTGCGGCTCATCTTCGCCGCTCGCGTAGTAAACTCCCAAATTATTTTCCGCGTATGGGTTCAAAACGTTGAAAAGCACGTCCATTAACATCGATAAATCCATTTTTTTGGGATTAAATTCGATTTCGACTGCGGAAATATCTTCCAAAGTCTGCGGCTCGTGATTAACGTAGCTGTGAACGTTCCGCGCAGATAATTTCCCGACCAAAACGCTCAAAACGCCCGGAATATCCGTAAAAATCTCCTGCAATTCGGCGATATTGCCTCCGCTGAAGTAAATTTTTTTAGTGTACAAATTCAATCCTCCGCATTTCCGAAAGTTACTTTTAAAAAGTAAGCAAACAGTGTGTTGCATTATTTCTTGACAAGTTTAGTACCGCTGATTTTGTAATCGGTATCGTTGATGTTGAAGGTTGCAGCGGTGAAGTTTTTCAGCGTGATTGCGTTGGAAGTCGAGCCGACTTTGAAATAAACTTCGGTTTTCTTCTTGTTGGTCGTGCCGGAGAATGTGCCGCTGATTTCCAAAATATCGCTGTTGTCAAAGCCGTAAATAATGTCTTTGCCGTCGCCGTTGTTGTAGAGGAAAGTATCCGAGCCGGCATCGCCCCAGAGCGAATCATTGCCCTTGCCGCCGTAGAGACTGTCATTACCTTTGCCGCCAAGAAGTTTGTCATTGCCCGCGCCGCCCGATAAAGTATCAGCACCTGCGCCGCCGCTCAAACTGTCGTTGCCCGCGTTGCCAAGAAGTTTATCTGCTCCACCAGCTCCAGAAAGCGTATCGTTCTTTGAGCCGCCTAACAGCGTATTTGCTTTAGCATTGCCGATAACTTTGACAGCCTTTGTAAGTGCAGAGGCATCGCCGACTTCGCGCCAATTTTCCAGTGTTGCCGATTTGCTGACAATGAGCGCACCGCCAATTAAAGTTTGCTCTTTGCCTTTAGCGTTTATGACGGTAATTTCTTTGCCCTTGCCGTTCTTAACCGTCAAAGTATTATTCTTGCTGATAGTGAAGGTCGCGTCGGAACCTTTGATTGATGTGCTGGCAATCGCCGCGCCAATAGAAATTTTATCGCCCGTTGCAAAGTCTGTAATAACGTCATTGCCCGCGCTGTAGATAAATACGTCATCGCCCTTGCCGCCCGTGAAGGTGTCATTGCCTTTGCCGCCTACAAGCGTATCGTCACCGGTCTCGCCGAGAAGTTTGTCGTTATTGTCGCCGCCGTCAAGATAATCATTGCCCTTGCCGCCGTTTAGGGAATCGTTACCCTTGCCGCCGCGAAGAGTATCGTCGCCAGCGTCGCCCGCAATTTTATCGACATTCGCGCCGCCCGTGATTGAGTCGTCGCCCTTGCCGCCATTTATCACGAGGTTTGAGCCACCGCTTGTAATCGTATCGGCATTAGCACTGCCGGTTAAAGTTTTGTTCTTGAAGTCGCCGCTAAGAGACAATTTATAATCGTCGGCATTTTTAACGAGCTTAACGTTGCTGTTGAAGTTGGCGGCAGTAAGTTTGACGGTAGAGCCGCTTACAGTCGGGGTGCCTTTAACGCCGCTGAATTCGATTTCCTTAGTGTCGGGAGCAACTGCCGCGTTGTAAATTATGGCGTTCTTCTTGGCGTTCAGCGAGTAGTATGCGCCCGTGCCACCCGTCAAATACGCAACGTTGCCGCCCTTAAGCGTCGACCACTTCGAGACGGATTCTTTAGTTTTATCGACGTTGCTGCCGAGCGCGAGCGTATAACCTGTGCCGCTTAGGAAGACAACATCTTTATCGAGAGCCGCCGCTGAGACCGTCACAACTTTATTTTTCAAGGAGAGACCGTTGAGAGATTTAACGCCGTTAACTGTAATCAAAGTATCGCCGCCGCTTGCCTCAGAGTAAGTGATTTTGTTATTGGCGAGCGTGTACCCTGCCGAAGTTGATTTAGCTTTGTAAGTGGCGGTCGTCCCGCTTAAACTCCAACCTGCCGCCGTTGTCTTAGGCTTGTCAACGTCGGAGCCGAGCGCGAGCGTATAGCCTTCGCTGATTGACACTTCGGATTGATTCAGAGCAAATGCCGAGACCGTAACGACTTTATTTTTCAAGGCAAGACCGAGGGGAGATTTGATGCCGTTAACTGTAATCAAAGTATCGCCGCCGCTTGCCTCAGAATAAGTAATTTTGTTATTGGCGAGCGTGTACCCTGCCGAAGTCAATTTAGCTTTGTAAGTGGCGGTCGTTCCGTTGAGGCTCCAACCTGCCGCTGTCGTCGTTGTTGTGGTAACGTTACTGCCGAGAGCGAGGGTATAACCGCCGCTAATTGACACTGTGCCTTGACCAAGTGCCGCTGTCGAGACCGTCACAACTTTTTTAGTCGTATCAATCTCAAGACCACTCGTCGACGTAACGCCGCTGACTGTCGCCAAAGTATTGCCGCCACTTGCCGCAACGTATTTTATTACGCCGTTTTCAAGCGTGTACCCTGCAGTCGTGCCCGCTTCCTTATAAGTTGCAACCGAACTGTTGAGGCTCCAGCCCGCCGCAGTAACAGTGCTCCTCGTAACGTCGCCGCCGAGCACAAGAGTATAACCGCCGCTGATTGACACCGTGCCTTGACTAAGTGCCGCCGCCGAGACCGTTACGACATTACCTTTCAAGGAGACACCGTCTGTAGAACTTATCCCGGTTATCGTGAAAAGATTTTCGGTGTTCGTCGTCGCGTCGTAAATTATCTTGTTGCCGTCGAGTTTCGCGCCCGCAACTGTCGAGCGATTATAAGCAACGCTGTTATTAGAAAAGTTCCAAGAATTCTTGACCGTCGCAATGTCATAAATGCCGCTGATTGAAACATTTCCCGCCGCTATGCCGCCTGTAATCGTCTTAAGGTTATCTGCCGCCGCCGCGAGTTGAATTTCATCATCTGCGCCAAAGCCCGCAACACTGAACGCGCTGACACTTGCACCGAGTTTAATCACGTCGGAGCCGTCGCCAACCTTGACGAGGACGCCGCTTCTTATGCTGCTGTTCAAGTCGATAATGTTGGAACCTGTGCCGCCGTCTATCGTGACGTTGTTGTTCCAGTTGTTAATTGAATCGTTGCCTGCGCCTGCATCTATCGTGACGTTATTGCCACCGTTGGAAATAGAATCGTTGCCCGCGCCGCCGTCGATTGTAACGCTATCGCCTTCGTTGTAAATGTAATCGTTGCCGTCGCCGCCGTCTATCGTGACGTTGTTGTTCCAGTTGTCAATGTCATCGTTGCCGGTACCTGCGTCTATCGTGACGTTGGAGCCGTTGCTGTCAATGTGATCGTTACCGTCGCCGCCGTCGATTGAAACTCTATCGCCACTGGAATTGGCAATGGTATCGGAGCCGTCGCCGCCGTTTAGCGTGACGTTATTGGCGACATTCCAAATAAAATCGTTGCCTGCACCGCCGTCTATCGTGACTGAATCGTTGTAGTTGGAAATAGTATCGTCGCCGTCGCCGCTCGCTATTGTCGCCGATT
The DNA here is from genome assembly GCA_947307055.1 of uncultured Selenomonadales bacterium. Classification (GTDB taxonomy): domain Bacteria; phylum Bacillota; class Negativicutes; order Selenomonadales; family Selenomonadaceae; genus Quinella. The sequence continues at coordinate 36,316 of CAMZHX010000003.1, forward strand.
TGCCGCTGTTTGTGATTGAATCGTCGCCCGTGCCTGTCGTGATTATATCCGAAGAGCCGCTGTTTGAAACGATGTCGTTGCCCGCGCCGCCGTCAATCGTCACGTTACGACCATAATTTTCAATTGAATCGTCGCCTGCGCCCGCGTCAATCGTGACTTTTAAGCCCTCGTTGCGAATGTAATCATTGCCCGCGCCGCCGGAAATTGAAACGCTATCGCTAGTGGAATTGGCAATGACATCGTTGCCGTCGCCGCCGTCGATTGTGACGTTGTCGCCGTAGTTGTTGATAGTGTCGTCGCCGTCGCCGCCGTTGATTGTGACGTTGGTGCCTCTGTTATAAATGTAATCGTAGCCCGCGCCGCCGGAAATTGTGACGAAAGAACCGATGTTGTTAATGGAATCGTTGCCCGCGCCGCCGTCAATCGTCACGTTGTTCACGTTGTTGTCCCAGTTGTCAATGGTATCGTCACCGTCGCCGCCGTCTATCGTGACTTTGCTGGCGTGATTGTAAATAGAATCATTGTCCGCGCCGCCGTCGATTGTTACCGAAGTGCCAAGACTTGAATTGTAAATGTAATCGTGCCCCGTGCCGCCGTCGATTGAAACTGAATTGCCCCAGCTTTGAATTGTATCATCGCCGCCGAGTGCTTGAATCGTCGCGCTGTTGACGGTGTTTGAATAGCTGTCGTTGCCTTCGGTGAGCGTGATGAGTAGCGGGTTAGCGGAAACTTCCGTGCCGTCAATGTTGACACTTGCCAAGCTCGCTACGTTTTTGAGAGTGATTGAGCCGTCCCCGACCGTGACAACAATATCATTGCCGCTCTTTGTCGTGGAATATTCCGTGTCAGAAATTGAAAGTGTCGAGGTCTCGTTGAAACCGTAAATGGTGTCGTTTCCGTCGCCTTGTGCGTATTTGTAAAGAACATTTTCGCCTTCGTTGGAAATGGTATCGTCACCTGCCGTGCCGATAATTGAGACGTTCGCGGCGGAGTTCTCAACTTTCTTTCCGACCAGACTGTTATCGACAATATTATAATCTATTTCGTTTCCGTAAGCAGAATCAACAACTTGAGTTATTTCGCCGTTCTCGTCGACGGTAATTACCATATCGCCTTCAAGGTATGAGCTATCAGGCACGCTGATAGTATAGTTGTTGATAGTAAGAGAAGTGGACTCGGCGACGACTTGAATATTTGTTGCTTCAATGACTGCGCCTTCTCGAATGTCGCTGATTTCAAGAATATTCAACGTATTGGTCAAGAGGAAAGCCTCGCCGCGATTATCGACTTTGAGCCAAGCGGAGTCATTGAAAGTTATTTCAACGGGGTCGCCGTCAACTTCGATTTCGCCGCGATTGTCTTCACTGTTGCCGCTTGCGATATTGACAGAAATTTTGCCGTCATCGCCGTAAAAAGCCGAACCGCTCTTATTGGCGTAAGAAAATTCGACACCGCCCAAAGTAATGGCGTCGCCTTCGGAGCCACTGATATTGCCAATAGAAATGCCGCTGTCTGTCCTCGTGACGTTAACCGCAGAGGCTCTCGTAAGGCTGATATTGATTTTGTTTTCGGCGGAGAGAGAATCTTTATAAAGGGTTATGGTATCGCCGACGGCGGAGAGTTCGCCGCCAGAGACGGGCGCGAAAATATCGCCTGTGCCGAGAATAACGGCAAAAATGTCGCCGTATTTATCGAGAGCGATTGCGGCAGAGCCAGAATCGTTAGTCAATTTATATTCTTCGCCAAGGGTAAGTGAACCGCTATTGAATCCATTTGCAAAATAGCCGCTGTCAAGTTTTTCGATAGTGTAGCCGGTCGCGGGCAAATAGCTGTTATCAATGTTGCCGCCGTTTAAGACAAAGTTTTCATTTTTTGCGAGAGCCGCAGGGACAATCACTTTGTCGCCGATTTCGGAAAGTGTATAGCCGGATACACTTGCATTTTCGGTGTCAATGGCAATGGCGGCGGCATTTGCGCTACTGTAATTTAAAGTTGTGCCTAAGACAGTGATTGAGTTGTTTTGACCGGCGGGAGCAATAATTTTTGTTGCGCCGTCGCTCGCGGCGACATTCGCGCCGGTTTCGCTTATTGTGATAACGGGGTCATTGCCTGCCTTGTAGGTAAAATCTTTATCAATAGTGATTGCGGAGCTGTAATAGGTATCGTTGACATGAAGATTTGTAGCACTTGCCGCAGAGAAGGATCCGTTTTCGATTTCGACATAAGCTATGTGGCTACCGCCGTAGACATGGACTGCGGAATTTTTATCGGTCGTATCAAATGCAAGGGTCGTGCCGCCAAAAGTAAGCATCGAATTTCCGAGATTAGTAATTTCAACGGAATTATCGGCGGAGGTGCCTACGCCCGTGCCGGTCGTGATTGTGCCTGAACCTTCGCCGGGCAATGCAATCGAATCTACTTCCGTTATGATGTAGTAGCCGTCAACTTCATCGAACTCTGCGCTGATAGTTACGTCGCCTTCGAAAGTCGAACTGATATTGTACTTTCCGGCTCCGTCAAAGTAATATGCGCCGGCAACGGTTTCGCTTGTGTATGGTTGAACCGTTACGAGCCCGTCATTCGTGTTGAATACGATTGCGAAACGCTGCAAGTCAAAAATTAGATTGCTCATTTGAATAACTCCTTTCTCAAAGCTTGTCTTCCAATTCGGCTAAATGATTTTTAATTTTATTCTTTTATCGCATTTTGTCAAGCGAGCAGATTAAACTTTCATTAAAGCCTTAAGGGCGGCGTTTGTATTGCCGATAAGGTAAACAGGGACGGCTCAAAGGGAGCGTCGCCTTAAGGAAAGCAGAACATCGTATGAGGAAATCTCACCGAAAAAGGTAAACAGGGACGGCTCAAAAGGAGCGTCGCCTAAGAAAAGCTAAACATCGTATGAGGAAAACCTCGCTCAAAAGAATCAATCCAAATGACATAGAGAAAGTAGCCGGCTTGAAAGAGTCGGCTATTTTCATGCAATTACTTATAAATTCTGGGCACCCGCGCAGATATAAGGCAAGTGACTTCGTAGTTAATCGTGTTCAAGTGGCGGGCGGCGTCGTCAATGGAAATCAAATCGGAGCCGAATAAAATCACCTCGTCGCCGACCTGTACGCCGTCAATGTCAGTCACGTCGACCATAGTTTGATCCATGCAGACGCGACCAGCAATCGGCGCGAGTTGTCCGCGAATCTCGACGTGAAAATTTTTGTAGGCTCGAATATAACCGTCAGCATAACCGAGCGGCAACGTCGCAATCACTGAATCGCGTTCGGCAATAAATTCGCGACCGTAGCCGATTGACACGCCCGCCCGAATTTTTTTAAGATAGGCAATGCGGGCGACGAGTTTCATAACGGGTTGCAATTCAATCGTGCGCGGGAAGTTTTCGGCAGGATAAAGCCCGTAGTTGATGATGCCCGAACGAACCATATCGAAATGAGCTTCGGGAATGTCGAGGGCAGCGGCAGATTCGGCAAGGTGACAAATTTTAATCGCAACGCTCGCCTTGCGAATTCTCGACACGGTCTCCTTGAAAATTTCGATTTGATGATTGGTAAAAGTTCTGTCGTCGGAATCGGCGTCGGCGAAGTGCGAAAACATTCCTTCAAGCTCGACATTGGGCAGGCGCGAAATTTTAACGGCAAGTTCAACTGCGTTATTGGGCGCGACGCCTATTCTGCCCATGCCCGTTTCGATTTTCAAATGGACTTTGGCGAGCTTGTCGAGTTCGACGGCGGTAGCAGAAATTTTTTCAGCAAGGGCGAAGTCGGCAACGGTCGCAGTCAAATTGTTTTCGACGACGACTTCAGCAGCTCGCAACGGAATCAAACCTAAAATCAAAATCGGCAAAGTAAAACCTGCGCGGCGAAGTTCCAAACCTTCCTCGACAGTCGCGACGCCTAAAAAATCTGCGCCGCATTCGACAGCAATTTTAGAAACTTCAACCGCGCCATGCCCGTAAGCATTCGCCTTGACGACCGCGCAGAGTTTCGACGCGGAATTGATTTTGCGGCGAATTTCGGTAAAATTATGGCGAAGGGCATTAACGTTAATCTCGACGAAAACATCGCGAAAAATCATTGTAAAATCTCTCCTTGAAACTGAATATAAAAAATCAAGCAAATTAGAAAAAGATTCTCTGTTTAAAAGCTAATTCATGATATTTCTTGAAGTATATCACATACTTGAATAGGAATGATAATAATTACAAAATTAATTATACGGATTAGGAAGTGAATTTATGGAAAGTTTCAAAAAAGCGTTCGGCGAGCTATTCGGTTTGCATGAAGATAGCGCGTCAATGGCAGAGAAATTTTACGTAGCGAGTTGCGTTTTCACGGAAGAATATCCCGCGCTTAGCAAAAAAATTTGCGATTATGTGCGCGGGCAATCCGTCCCGATAATCCGTTGTTGCGTGGACAAGTACAAAGTCGCGGAGTTTGAAGAGCGTATGCCGGAAAATTATCGCAATGAGTGGCGAGCGATTAAGCATTTCGAGAAATATCCTGCGGGTTCCGTGATGATTTCGCTTTGTCACAACTGCGCGGCGATTTTTGAGGAGCGGCACCCCGAAATTTTGCGCGAATCGCTTTGGGAATTCATTTTGGCGGATAAAAGCTTTAAATATCGTGATTTCGGCGGCGAAGCGATAACGATTCAAGATTGTTGGCGGCAAAAAGAAAATTTCGCGGAGCAAGAGGCGGTACGAGAAATTTTGCGGCGCATGAACTTTAAAGTTGTCGAGCTTGAAGAAAATCGCGAGCGAACAAAATTTTGCGGGTATTCATTGTATCAACCGCAGCCGCCGCGCAATCCTAAACTCGCGCCGAAAAGATTTTTACACGGTGCGCAGGGATTATTCCTCGAACATACGCCCGAACAAAAAAAATCGCTCATGCAAAAACATTGCGCACAAATCACGACAGAAAAAGTTATTGCGTATTGCCATTATTGCGTTCGAGGTTTAAAATTGGGTGGCGCGAAAACTTTTCATCTCGCAGAACTTTTATTCGGGGAGAGTGGACAATATTAACTTGCAGAAATTGACATGCACAGACAAACCGACGTTCGATAAATTTTTCGGGTCGCGCTACTGCGAACATTCAGGGTATACGTTCACAAATTTTTTTATGTGGCGCAAGATGCGCGATTATAGTTGGGCGGTTGAGGACGAAGTACTTTACATATTCTCGACGAATGAAAAAAACTTCGCGGCGTGGCAACCAATCGGGGCGCAGGAGAAATTACAGGAGGCGATAACAAAAATTTTGCACGTAGCGGAAGAAAATCGCGGCGAAAGGCAATTTAAATTTGTCGTAGTGGAGAAAAGTTTCGCTGAAGAGTTGGAAAAGTATCCGCACGCGAAATTTAACATCACAGCCGAGCGCGACCGTTTCGATTACGTCTACCTTGTGCAGGATTTGATAAATTTATCGGGCAGGAAGTTTCACGGGAAGAAAAATCATCTCAACGCGTTTAAAAAGAAATATCCCGACGCGAAATATATGCCGATAACCGAAGAACTTATTCCGAAGTGCCGCGAGGAACTAAACATTTGGGCGGAGGCGCGTAAACTCGCCAATCCCGATAACCCGTTCATAGGTTACGAGCAAGCCGCGATTAACGAGATTTTTGACCACTTCGACGCGTTCAAGCTCAAGGGCGGCGCAATTTTAATCAATGATAAGGTTGTTGCGTTCACATTCGGCGAGCGATTGAATTCAGACACGGCAGTTATCCACGTCGAGAAGGCTGACCAAAATATTCGCGGGATTTACGCGGCAATAAATCAAAATTTTGTCGAGCGTGAATGGTCGGACATGATTTATATCAATCGAGAAGAGGATATGGGGATTGACGGCTTGCGGCGGGCAAAAGAATCGTATCGCCCGATAAAAATGATTGAGAAGTTCAACGCGACCCTTGCGTAAATTTTTTAGGAGTGATTCACATGAAAAAGGTATTACGGTTGGCAATGGCGGCGATTTTGATAGTCGCGGGCGTGCTGACGACTAATGTTGGCTTTGCGGCGGAGGATTCCGAACAAAAAATTCAGGAAGCCACTAAAGCTATCGAAGCTAACCCGAATGACATTGAGGCCTACGTCAATCGCGGCAATGCTTACAATGAGTCTGGGAAATACGACCAGGCTATTCAAGATTTCGACAAGGCAATCGAGCTGAATCAGACTTTCCCCGAAATATATTACAATCGCGGTAACACCTACGTTAATTTGAATCAGTACGAGCGGGCGATTGAGGATTACAACAAAGCCCTTGAGCTAAATGCGAATTTTGATTTGGCGTATAACAATCGCGGTTATTCTTACATGCAGTTGAATCAATACGAGCGGGCGGTTGAGGATTTCAACAAGGCTTTGGAGCTCAAGCCGGAGGATTTTTTAGCGCATCTCAATCGCGGCAGTGCTTACGGCAATTTGAAGCAGTACGAGCAGGCGATTCAAGATTTTAGCAAGGTGATTGAGATTGAGCCGAATTTTGCGGTTGGGTATCAACTTCGCGGGCTATGTTATCAAGCACTTAACGACAAAGAAAAAGCGCAAGCCGATTTCGACAAAGCAAAGGAACTTGGCTACAAAGGCTGATAAAAAATTTGCAAAACAAAACCGACAAGGCATTAAGCCCTGCCGGTTTTTAAATTTCTAACTCCTAACTCCTACATCCTAACTCCTAACTACTCTTAACCATTGCGGCGGCGATAGCTGCGCCGAGACCGGAGCCGCCGTTATCAAGAATGGTATCGACGTTTGAAGCGTCTTCGCCGAGAAGTTCCATTAAAGCTTTGGTGATATTTTCTTTCGCGTGCGGCATTTTCTCATAAACAGAGCCGTCAACCGCGACATGTTGTTTAACGATTTTGCCGGAACCGGCGCGTTGCCAAACGAGAGCTACGAACGATGCCGCGACCAATCTAGCCGAACGAATTACAATAGTTTCGGCAAGCTTTTTAACTTTTGCGACGTCTTCAAAGTCGAGTTCGTGTCCCACTTTCGCCATAATAATATCGCTGGCTTTTGTGAGCTTTTCCGAGTCATCGAGCATTATCATCGACATATCAACCGAAGTCAAATTGTATTGCTTGCCCTTCTCGCCTAAAAGTTCAGCAATCGCCATGCCGAAAAGCTCGCCCATGTAACGACCGGAAACCATTTTCTCGAAACGTTGTTCGCCGGGCTTTTCGGAGCCTTCGTCGTATTCTTTATCGAAACGATTGGGCGCGAGTTTAGAGAAATTGCCGCACTCAAGGTTGAGAATCATGCCGCCGGAGCCGAAGCCGTTCGGGTCGTGAATGCTCGGTTCAAGGTAGCAAGTGTTATGCCCCGTCGCGTAAATCGAGCCAATAAAAGTATCTGGAGTTTTGTAAGCCGCGCTCAAAAGAACGGCAACAGTATCATTGAGCACCGCGACGGGTTCGACATTGCCCGCGCCGCGACGTTTGAGAGCCTCAACAAGCAAATCGTTAGCGACTTCGCCCTCAACGCCCTGCGTAGCGAATTCTTTCGTCCAGATGATGAGCCGCGCATTGTAAATATTATCCTGCGTGGACGGGAATGAGAACGTATGACCCAAATAATATTTGGTCTCGTGGTCGCCGTCGATAACTTCGTCAACAAGTTCGGCGATAAAGTCGAACATTTGCTCGGCGGTGGCGTCTTTGGCAATGTAATTGTATTCGCCGGGCACAATCAGCGGACGACCGACGCGTTTAATGATTTCGTATTTGCCGCCGCCCTCAAGTCTGATTCTGAAGACGCGAATATTTGTTCCGCCGAAGTCCAATGCAAGATAATCGCCCTTTTCATTACCGCTGGGCAGTCCGACGTAAGATTTCAACATGCGCATTGACGACAAAGTCACGTCGCGCAGTCCAAGTTGTAAATCCTGACGGAAATTCGCTGCGATTTCGTGCAGACGCTCGCCGCCAATCGTGAACTCCGCAATAATTTCTTTGAATTGTTCCTCGTTAAACGCCATTAAGAATTCCCCCTTAACACTCAAAAAAATTTCCCACGTGCGAATTATATCACACGCAGGAAAAATTTTAATACCGTTTTCAAAATATTTTTTCGATAGCCGCCGCCACGCCGTCCGAATCGTTATCGAGCGTCACGAAGTCGGCTAGGCTTTTAATTTCGTCGGAGGCATTACCCATAGCGACCGCAAGTCCTGCCGTTTGCAAAATTTCTTTATCGTTATCGGCGTCGCCAATCGCAACGGTCTCGGCGAGGTCAAGCTTCAAAAATTCGCAAAGCTCGCGAAGTCCTGAAGCTTTAGTGACATTTGCGGGCGACACTTCGAGATTTTGCGCCTCGGCGTAGGAAATGGAGAGATTCAATTTGTTTATGAGCTCAAAATTTCTATCGCGGGAAGTTTTATCGCGGTGATAAAGATTGACTTTGACGACTTGACCGGGGTGCTCGTGAACGTATCTTTTGAAATCGTCGCAACGGGTGCAAACGCGCTCGAACATGCTTTGATAAATCGCCATATCGAACGCCGCCATATTTTGAATATCATCTTCGCGGGCAATCGATTCGCGCACCGTATGCAGATGAATCATCGCGTTTTCTTCCAAGCCGAAATCAATCAGTTTTAAAATCGTTTGCTCGTCGACCGCGTTAATTTTAATCGGCTTATCGTTTATGAAGTCGTAAACCAAGCCGCCGCTGATTAAAATCCCGTAATGCATATTCCTGAGGTCGTCGCGATATTCGCTGAGTTCGGCGAGCCCGCGTCCAGTACTCACCACGACATAAACGCCGCGACTTATAAGATTATCGATTGCAACTTTGGTACGCGGCGAAATTTTCTTATCAGAATTCAGAGCCGTCCCGTCCATGTCGACGGCCAATAATTTGTACTTCATTTTAATTCCTCAACTTCAATCATTTTTCAAAGTGACGGTCGCCAGCGCGGCAACTCGGTCATCTTCCTTAGTCTTCATGAGTATGACGCCTTGAGTATTGCGTCCGCGCAGACCGATATCGTCAATGCTCGTGCGAATCACAAAACCTTCCGTCGTTATCAGGAAAAGTTCCTGTTCGGGCGTGACGACTTTTATCCCGACGACTTCGCCGGTCTTATCGGTGACTTTCATATTGATAATGCCGATACCACCGCGACTTTGTGCGCGATATTCTTCGGTGGGCGTGCGCTTGCCGATTCCCTCCGCGCTGACCGTCAACACTTCCGCGCCGCGCCTTAGCTTATCCATGCCGATAACGCGGTCGCCCTTCTTGAGTTTTATGCCGTGAACGCCGCGAGCACTTCTGCCCATCGAGCGGACTTCTTCTTCGGCGAAGGCAATCGCTTTACCTTGCGCGGTGCCGAGTATAATATATTGCTCGCCCTCCGTGAACTTGACGCCGATAAGTTCGTCGTCCTTGTCTAGGTTGATAGCCAACATGCCGCGTTTCATCATCGAACTAAATTCGGACAGCTGCGTTTTCTTGACGATACCTTTTTTAGTCGCCATGAAAAGATAGCGCGTCGGGTCGAATTCGCGAACTTTAATGAGCGCGGTAATTTTTTCGCCCTGTTCGATTTGCAAAAGATTGCTGATATGCACGCCCTTAGTAGCGCGTCCCGACTCGGCGATTTGGTAAGCTTTGAGGTGGAAGACTTTGCCCTTGTTCGTGAAAAATAAAATTGTGTGGTGCGTCGTGGTAATCAAAATCTGCTCGACGAAATCTTCTTCCTTAGTCGCCATACCGGTTACGCCGATACCGCCGCGCTTTTGTTTTTTGTAGGCGGTCAAGCCAATGCGTTTGACGTAGCCGCCGTGCGTGAGCGTAATAACAATGTCGTCGTCGTCAATCAAGTCTTCTGCCTCGAAAGCGTTCAGCTCTTCGGCGACAATTTCTGTGCGGCGTTCGTCGTTGAATTTTTCCTTGACCGCGCTCAACTCGTCCTTGATAATCTGCAGAATCAAATTTTCGTCGGCGAGAATCTCTTCAAACTTTTTAATCGCGGCGAGGACGGATTTATATTCACTCTCTATTTTATCGCGTTCAAGGCCGGTGAGTTTCTGCAGTCGCAAATCCAAAATCGCTTGAGCTTGCGCGTCGCTGAAGTCGAAAGCTTTAATAAGCTCTGACTTAGCGTCATTGACGGAAGAACTTTCGCGGACAATTTTTATGACGCTGTCGAGATTTTTAACGGCGGTAGTCAAGCCCTCCAGAATGTGAGCGCGAGCTTTCGCCTTAGCCAAATCAAATTTCGTGCGCCGCGTTATGACTTCTTCCTGATGCTTTATGTAGTAGCTGAGAATTTCTTTGAGGTTGAGGATTTGAGGCTTGCCGTTGACGAGCGCGAGCATTGTGACGCCGAATGTGTCTTGCAACTGCGTATGTTTGAACAGTTGATTCAAGATAATTTGCGGGGTGACATCGCGGCGCAAGTCGATTGCGATTCTCATACCTTCGCGGTCTGATTCGTCGCGCAAATCGGTTATGCCCTCGATAGTTTTATCGCGGACGAGGTCGGCAATTTTTTCGATAAGTCGCGCCTTGTTGACTTGATAGGGCAGTTCAGTAACGACGATACGCGATTTACCGTTTTGAATTTTTTCAATCGAGGTGCGTGCGCGCATTCTAATAGTGCCGCGTCCGGTGCGATAGGCGTCGAGAATTCCTTCCCTGCCAATAATCAAGCCGGCGGTCGGGAAGTCGGGTCCGTGAACAATTCTTATCAAGCTCTCGACAGTCGCGTCGGGGTTGTCGATAAGATAAAGCGTCGCGTCGATAACCTCGCCGATATTATGCGGTGGAATGTTGGTAGCCATAGCGACCGCGATACCCGAAGTGCCGTTGACTAAAAGCTGTGGGAATTTGGCGGGCAGGACGGACGGTTCCTTTAGCGATTCGTCGTAATTGGGCACGAAGTCGACAGTTTCCTTGTCGATGTCTTGGAGCATAAGCTCGGAAATTTTTGACATGCGGACTTCGGTATAACGCATAGCGGCGGCTGGGTCACCATCGACTGAACCGAAATTGCCGTGCCCGTCGGCGAGCAGGTAGCGCATAGAAAAATCCTGCGCCATACGGACAATCGCGTCATAAACGGAGCTATCGCCGTGCGGGTGGTATTTACCTAAAACCTCACCGACGATACGCGCCGATTTTTTATAGGGCTTTGAACTTGTCATGCCGGCTTCCTGCATCGCGTATAAAATTCTGCGGTGCACGGGCTTTAAGCCGTCGCGGACATCGGGCAGAGCTCGCGATACGATTACCGACATTGCATAATCTATGTATGAAAATTTCATCTCGTGTTCGAGATTGACCGGGATTATTTTCCCTTGACCAAAATCTAATTCTTGCACTGTGTCACCTCATTTAAGGGAAAAGGGGAATGGGAGAAGGGAGAAGTAGGGAAAATTAGGGAAAAGACTTTTCCCATTTCCCTTTTCCCTTTTCCCTTCTCAAAATATTTCGCACTCGCTGAAGAAGATAGGAATTTCACGCGCAGCACTCGCCGAACTATCGGAGGCGTGCACAGCATTTTTAGTTTTGTCTTGCGCGTAGAGTTTTCTAATCGTACCTTCGGCGGCCTCAGTAGGATTCGTCGCGCCGTTAAGCTCGCGAACTTTTTTAATCACGTCGTCGCCGGTCAAAACGACAGCCATAATCGGCGCACTCGTCATGAACTCGACCAGCGCGGGATAATATGAACGTCCGATATGTTCAACGTAATGTTTTGCGGCGACCGATTCTGTCATCATCATAACTTTTGCCGCCAAAATTTTAAAGCCTGCGTCCTCGTAAATTTTGAGGATTGCGCCCGCGTGATTTCTCCCGAAGGCGTCCGGCTTAATCAGCACCAATGTTTTTTCCATTGAGAATTCTCCTTTCGTAATCGTTTATAATATACGCCGTCCTTGCTTGACGGTCAACAGCAAAAAGGCTAAACTGCAAGCGACTAAATTTTTGGAGGAAAATTTTATGCAAGTGACTAAGACAGCTTTGGAAGGCGTTTTGATTTTGGAACCGAAAGTTTTCGGCGATGCTCGCGGCTGGTTTATGGAGACTTGGTCGGCTCGCAAAATGGAGGCGGCTGGCTTGAACTTTAATTTCGTGCAGGACAATCAATCCTACTCCGCGCACAAGGGGACACTTCGCGGCCTGCACTACCAGACGGCTCCTTTTGCTCAAGCTAAATTGGTTCGCTGCACGCGCGGCAAACTTTTGGACGTAGCCGTTGACATTCGCGAAGGCTCGGAGACTTTTGCGAAGTGGGTTGCCGTCGAACTCACCGCCGAAAATAAAAAGCAGTTGCTGATTCCTCGCGGATTCGCTCATGCTTTCTTGACGTTGACTGATGATGTCGAGATTCAATACAAAGCGGATAATTTTTACGCGCCAAATTGCGACGGGAATATTGTTTGGAACGACGCCGAAATTAAAATTGATTGGCCATTCGCGCCGACGATTTTAGCCGATAAAGATGCTAAAGCTCCGACGCTTCGCGAACGTTTGGAGCGTAATGAATTGAGATTTTGATTATGGAACTGACTAAGGAACAGCGAGCGGCGGTCGAGATTCGCGGCGAAAATTTATTGATAGCGGCGGCGGCGGGTTCGGGCAAAACGCATACGTTGACAGAACGCGTCGTGAGCTTGATTGAGGAAAATTTTTGCGAAGTCGACGAAATGTTAATCATGACGTTCACGAATGCCGCCGCGCAAGAAATGCGCTCGCGAATACAAGCGCGACTGTCCGAACGACTTCAAAGCGAACTCGACACCCAAAATCAAACGCGACTCGAAAAACAAATCATACTTTTGAGCGGCGCGCAAATCTCGACGTTCGATTCATTTTGCCAATCGGTATTGCGCAGAAATTTTTCGCGAATCGACCTGGACCCGAAATTCCGCACGGCAGAAACTAACGAGCTTGAGATTTTAAAACGGGAAGTCATCGAGGATTTGTTCGAGGAGAATTACGCGAGCGGCAGCGCGACTTTTAAAAATTTCGCGGACGCATTTGGCGGCACGGTTCACGGCGACGACGAAATTCACAACATGATTATCGACCTGCATAATTTTTCGCTGAGCACGCCTTATCCGGACAAGTGGCTTGATTCACTCGCCGCGCCCTATAATTTGCCCGAAACTGCGCGGCTCGAAGATTCAGCTTGGTTTAAAGAAATTATCGCGCCGCATATCGCCGAGACGCTCGACAAAATTTTCGACAACTGCGCGGAAGCTCAAGCTCTTGCCGATCAAAATAAAATCACAGTCAAAGCCGTTACCGAAGACGCTCAACAACTCGACGGCTTAAAAAGTGCTCGCGGCGATTGGGATAAACTTTACGACGCGATTTGGGCAATGACTTTCAAAAGGTACAACGCTGGCAAGGGCGACCCGCTTATCAAGGACGCGATTAAAAATTTGCGCGACGATTACAAAGCGAAGATTATTTCCCTGCGCGATAATTATTTCCTTGCGCCCGAAGCCGAAATGATTGCCCATGTCCGCGAACTTTTCGAGCCGATTAGCGAATTGATTCGCGTGACGAAAAGTTTTGCGCAGAAATTTGCCGAAGCTAAGCGCGAGCGCGGCATAATCGATTTCGCTGACATGGAGCATTTCGCGCTGAAAATTTTCGACGACGCCCCCGAAGTCGCCGCCGCCTACCGCAATAAATTTAAATTCATCATGGTCGACGAGTACCAAGACACTAACGGCGTGCAGGAGGCGATTATACAAAAAATTTCGCGCGGCGATAATCTGTTTTGCGTCGGCGATGTCAAGCAGTCAATTTACCGTTTCCGCCTCGTCGATTCCGCTAACTTCAAGGACAAAATGACTTCCTATCACTGTATCAACCTCTCGAAAAATTTCCGCAGTCGCGAAAAAATTATCAGCGCGGTCAACGAGATTTTCAAGCGGCTCATGAACAAGCAGGCGACCGAAATTGCTTACGACGCGGCGGCGCAACTCCAATTCGGCGCGAGCTACGAGACCGGCGAAAATTACTTCGACGAACGCCCCGAATTTTTCTACATCAAGAACGAAAAAAATCCCGACGATGACAGCAAGGCTATCGAACTGGAAATGCGCTTTATCGCGGGCAAAATTCATGAGGTGATTGCCTCGAAAAAACTCGTGCGCGACGGCGATAAATATCGTCAAGTTCAATTTAAGGACATTGTTATTTTGCACCGCTCGCCCAAAACTCAAGCCGCTGATATCCTCGACACGCTGAAAAAATTTGGCGTGCCCGCCTACGTCCCCGACGAAGAAAATTATTTCCAGGCGACTGAAATTCAAGTTGTCATGAGCCTGTTGCAACTGCTCGACAACGTCCGCCAAGATATTCCGCTTGCGGCCGTCATGCTCAGTCCGATTGGAAATTTCACCGCCGAAGAACTCGCCGAAATCAAAATCGCTAATCCCGACACCGATTTTTATACGGCGGTCAGTCTCGGCTCGGATAAGTGCAAAAAATTTCTGGCGCAAATAAATCTTTGGCGCGAGGCGGCTCGACAAATGGGCGTGCCCGAACTTTTGAGCGCACTTTATCGCGAGACGGGCTATTATGATTTTGTCGGCAGGGAAATTCGCGGCGACGCTCGGCAGGCAAATTTGCGAATTCTGATTGACCGCGCCAAAACTTTTGAATCGAATAATGCTCGCGGTCTGTCCAGGTTTATCGAGTTCATTAAAAAAATTCGCGACATCTCAAGGGATTTGCCGGTCGCGACGACTTTGGGCGAAAATCAAAACGTCGTGCGCGTCGTCACGATTCACAAGAGCAAAGGCCTTGAATATCCTGTGGTATTCGTGGCGGGCATTGGCAAGGGCTTCAACAAGGACGACTACACCGGCAAAAATCTTTTCATGCACCGCGACTACGGGATTGGAGCGCACAGGACGCCGACGGGTTCCCAGTTGAAAGTCAAAACTTTAGCGACGCAAGCAGTATCACGGAAAATCAAAGAGGAATCGCTCGCCGAAGAATTGCGGCTTTTATATGTGGCGTTGACGCGGGCGAAAGAAAAATTATTTCTAGTCGGGACGACTTACAAGGGCACGCTAGAAAAATTGCAACCGGTCGACGCGCCGAGCGATTACGAAATATTATCGGCGGGGAAATTTATGGATTGGCTGTTGCCGATAAAAGACGCGCTAAGCCCCGTGATTGATTCGCGGCTGGTGACGACGGAAGAAATTTCGCAGATAGCAGAACAATCGCTCGACGAGGCGCTGGAGAAAATCGCGCAAGCTCCAGAAAAATTTTCATCAACGCCATTATCCAAAATCCCGGCGAAACTTTCAGTCACCGAACTCAAACGACGCGCCGAAGAAGATGAGCCGCCTCAACTTGTCGACAATGCGGCGAAAAAATTTATCTACCGGCGACCGGACTTCATGCAGAAAAAAGAATTGTCCGGTGCGGAATTCGGCTCGCTCATGCATAAAGTCATGCAGAGTTTGAACTTGAGCGGCGACTTGTCAGCAAAAGGAATCTCCGCGCAAATTGACGAACTCGCACGCCGCGAAGTCATTTCAAAAGAACACGTTAAACTAATCAAGCCGGAAAAGGTCGCGAAATTTTTTACAAGCGCACTCGGTCAACGACTGGTCAAGGCGCAGGAAATTTATCGCGAGTTGCCATTCAGCCGACTCATTGACGCGCAGAAATTTTTCCACGTCGACGAGAAAATTTTCATACAAGGGATAATCGATTTGCTATTCAGAGACGCGGCAGGGAATTGGATTCTGCTAGACTACAAAACCGACCGCGACTCGGAAAATATCGGCGAACGCTACAAAATTCAAATTGAACTTTACGCGGCGGCGGTCGAGGCTTTGCTGAAAATAAACGTCGCCGAAAAATATTTGTATCTGCTGAACGGCGGAAAGCTTATCAACATGTAACGATTAGGAGGAAATTTTATGTCAGGACATTCCAAATGGGCGACCATTAAACGCAAGAAGGGCGCGAACGATGCGATTCGCGGCGCAATGACTACAAAAATTTCGCGCGAAATTACAATCGCAGTCAAAATGGGCGGCGCAGACCCTACAGGCAATATGCGCCTCAAACTTGCGCTCAGCAAGGCGAAGGCTAACAACGTCACCAAAGACAACATCAACCGCGCTATTCAAAAAGGGCTCGGCTCTTCCGACACTTCCAATTATGAGGAAATCACCTACGAAGGCTACGGCCCCGCAGGCGTCGCTCTTATGCTCGAAATTTTAACCGACAATCGCAATCGCACCGCTGCTAATATCCGCCATATATTTTCCAAACACGGCGGCAATCTCGGCGAAAATGGCTGCGTCGCGTGGCTCTTCCATAAAAAGGCCGTCTTCACCGTCGATAAGGAAACTTTTGACGACGAAGACGCGCTCATGGAAATCGCTATGGACGCCGGCGCGGAAGACTTCGAGGCCGACGACGAATCTTTCGAGATAACCGCTGAACCCGACGACTTCAACGCTATTGAGGCCGCGCTCGCTGAAAAGGGCATTGAGACCGCCTCCGCCGAAATTACTCAAGTCCCGGACACGACCGTCGCACTCAATCCCGCTGACGCCGAGAAATTGCAAAAACTTCTCGACGCGCTCGACGAAGATGACGACGTCCAAAATGTTTACGGCAATTACGAATTATGATTGTGCTCGGCATTGATCCGGGTACTGCCATTTGCGGCTACGGCTTTGTCGAAAATCTCGACGGACAAATCGCCGCTAAAAATTTCGGCGTCATAACGACTGCTCCGCAAGCCCTCATGCAAGACCGATTGCTTAAAATTTATATCGAACTCGACGCTCTGATTAAAGCTCACCGGCCGCAAGTTATGGGCGTCGAGAAACTTTTTTTCGGCAAGAATTCCACGACGGCAATCAGCGTCGCTCAAGCGCGAGGAATCGTTTTGCTATGCGCCGCGCAGAATAATCTCGACATAATCGAAATCACGCCAAACGAAGTCAAGCAATCAATCACGGGCTACGGAGCCGCCGATAAGCAACAAGTCATTTACATGGTCACCAAAATTTTGAATCTCGCCGAGCCGCCTAAGCCCGATGATGCCGCTGACGCATTGGCAATCGCGCTCGCCGCGAGTTATGAAGTTGATTCTCCGTCCTATAGTTTTAGATGAGGGGTTTTTAATATGTTCAGGGAGTTATGGAAGAGGCGCGTAAAAATTATCGAGGCGAACTTGCAAGAAGAATTGCGCCGGACAAAATCGCTCGACGAAAATTTAATGCGGGCAATGGAATACAGTTTAATGGCGGGCGGCAAGAGATTGCGTCCATGTCTTTTAATGGCGGCGGCTGATGCTTCGGGCGGCGACGGCGAAAAATATTTGCAAGTGGCGAGCGCGCTCGAAATGATTCATACGTATTCGCTGATTCATGACGACTTGCCCGCGATGGATAACGACGACTACCGGCGCGGCAAGCTCACCAATCACAAAGTTTTCGGCGAGCCTATGGCGATTCTAGCCGGCGACGCGCTCTTGACTTTGGCGTTTGAAGTCGCGTTGAGGCAAGAAGATGTTCCGCACGAAATTTTATTTGCAGTCTTGCAGGAGATAAGCATAGCGGCGGGCGCGGCAGGCATGGTCGGCGGGCAGGTGATTGACTTGCGCTCGGAAGGCGTTCAAATCGATTTGGCGACGCTAAAGCAAATGCATATGGGCAAGACCGGCGCACTATTCAAAGCGGCTTTGCGTTCGGGCGCGTTACTGGCTCAAGCTCCCGCCGACAAGTTGGACGCCCTCACAAACTACGCTGAAAATTTCGGGCTGGCCTTCCAAATAACTGACGACATCCTTGACGTTGAGGGCGATGCGAAAATTTTAGGCAAGGCGACCGGCTCCGACGCTAAAAAGAATAAGTCGACCTATGTCAGCTTGACTTCTCTAGCCGAAGCTAAAAAGCTCGCTCAAGCTACCGTCGACGATTCAATCAATGCGCTGAAAATTTTCGGCTCTGAAGCTGACTTTTTGCGCGAACTCGTTCAATTTCTAATCGGCAGGAAAAAATAACCGAATCAACCCGACAATAAAATGCTTGCCACGAAAAATTTTTGGTGATATAATTCGCGCTTGTTAGCAATTAAAAACTCTCTGCTCGCCAGCGCGAGCCGAAGTCCAAAGGGAGGTGTATCGAGTTGAGAAAGTACGAAGTTATCTTCATCATTCGCTCAATGGAGGAAGAGGCTACAAACGCCGTCATCGACAAATTCGCAAAACTCATCGCGGCGCAAGGTGGCACAATCACTAAGGAAGAGCGTTGGGGAAAACGTCGTCTCGCTTACGAGATTAAGAAAGAGGCCGAAGGCTTTTACGTCTTGTTCTACGTGACTTGCGAGCCTGCTTGCGTGGCCGAGTGCGACCGCGTCATGAAAATCACTGACGAAATCCTCAAGCATATGATCGTTCGTTCTGACGAGAAAGAGGAACAAGAATGAACAGAGTTATTTTAAGCGGCAACCTGACCCGCGACCCCGAAGTCCGCTATTCCAAAGACGGTAGACCTTATGCTCGCATGGGTATCGCCGTCAATCGCACTTACAGCAAGGAAAAAATCACCGACTTTTTTAATATGACGGCTTTTGGTAAGACTGCCGAGTTTTGCGGAAATTACCTTAAGAAAGGCTCGCGAGTTATTGTCGAAGGAAATTTGCAAACGTCGAACTACGAAAATAAAGACGGCGTCAAAGTCACTTCGGTTGATATTATGGTCGATAATGTCGAATTTGGCGACTCAAAACGTCCAGGTGACGACGATAACAACTATTCCGGCAGAAAATCTTCGGGCAACGATTATCAAAAGAATAATTATTCTAATCGTCGCGAACAAGCTCCGCCGAGAAGAAAAAATAACGATTTTGATGACGACTTCGGCGGCGAGCCCATTGACCCCGAAGATACCCCGTTCTAAGGAGGTTTGAAGATGCGTAGAGAAAGAGGTCGACGCCCGCGCAGAAAAGTTTGTGCGTTTTGCGTCGATAAAGTTGAGAGAATAGACTACAAAGACGCGGCGAAACTCCGCCGTTTCACGACCGAGCGCGGTAAAATTCTTCCGCGCCGCATTTCGGGCAACTGCGCCAAGCATCAGCGTCAAGTGACTATCGCCATTAAACGCGCTCGCAATATCGCGCTCTTGCCGTTCACTGCTGACTAAAATTTTTCCCAAAATAAAATCCCCTGTCAAGTTGCGGCAGGGGCATTTTTTCAATTAGGAATTCGTAATTCGTAATGCGTAATTAACAAAACCTTCTTATCATTACGCATTGCCTTTCAGATTGTCCTTGAAAAATTTTTCTATCTTATCGAACGGAATTTTAGCGAGGTTATCGTAAAGGTCAACGTGATTCGCGCCGGGAATAATCATCAGCTCTTTGTTCGAGCCGGTCAACTTTTTGAACGCGTCTTCGCTGAAATATCTGCTGTGCGCCTTTTCCCCGTGAATTATCAGCACGGGATTTTTTATTTCGGCACTGTAGCAAAGAATCGGCATGTTCATAAAGGACAGCGCACTTGTCGTATTCCAACCGGCATTGGAATTGAGCGAGCGTTTATGATAGCCGCGCTTAGTTTTGTAGTAGGCGTAGTAATCTTTGACGAACTGCGGCATTTGCGAAACATCATCTGGGACGCCGCCCGCTCGCGCATAAGTTCCGGCCTTATAATCGGCGGTGCGTTGACGGCTCAAATTTTCGCGATTGGCTTGACGTTCGGCGGCAATAGTCGCGGCGTCCTTGTCGTAGTCGAAATAGCCATTGGCAGTGACGCGGCTCATGTC
Source organism: uncultured Selenomonadales bacterium (assembly GCA_947307055.1). Classification (GTDB taxonomy): domain Bacteria; phylum Bacillota; class Negativicutes; order Selenomonadales; family Selenomonadaceae; genus Quinella. The sequence goes on from CAMZHX010000003.1 coordinate 56,107, forward strand.
GTACATTGTCGTTGTGACGGTCGCCTTGATTCGGGCGTCAATCGCCGCCGCATTGAGAGCCATGCCGCCCCAACCGCAAATTCCGATTATGCCAATTCGTTCCGCGTCGACGTTATCTTGAGTGGAAAGGAAATCGACCGCCGCGCAGAAATCTTCGGTGTTGATGTCGGGCGAGGCGACAAAGCGCGGATTGCCTCCACTTTCGCCCGTGAACGACGGGTCAAAGGCAATCGCTAAAAAACCGCGCTCCGCCATCTGTTGAGCATAAAGCCCCGAACTTTGCTCCTTGACTGCGCCGAATGGTCCCGCAACTGCAATCGCCGCGAGTTTGCCAGAATAATTTTTTGGCTCGTACAAATCGGCGGCAAGCGTTATCCCGTAGCGATTCACGAAGGTAATTTTCTTGTGATTGACCGCGTTGCTTTTCGGGAAAACTTTATCCCATTCCTTGACGAGCTGAAGTTTTTCGACTTTAATTTTACTGGTCGAAGCGTTAGTCGCGTCGGGAGAAATTGCCGCCTCTGCGCCCGCAATCGGCACGCCCATAACGCCGAGACATAGCGCGGCCGTCAAAATTTTTCGCAGAGAATTTTTCATAACTCAAACTCCTTTACTTGTCGTTGCTCCGATTATATAATTTCTTCGCCGAAAAATAAAGTTAATGTTACTCTAAGTTCGGAAAGGTAAATTCAATGCTCGACAGGAAATTTTTCGCGCCGATAATTTTGCTCGCGGTGATAATTTTGTCAGTCGGCTTGTACAAATTCATTTACGAGCCTGCGCAACGAGAAATTTTAAATATGGAGCTCGAAACGCGCCGCCTGCGCGAGGTCGAACGGGAAATTGCTGACTTGAAGGCGCGTCACGGAAATTTAGCGGCATTCGTCACCGAAAAGGAATTGCAACTCGACGAGGCGCAAAATTTTTTACCAGTGACGCTTGAGCAGGAAAAATTCATCGACGAACTTTATCGGACGGCGGAACTTCACGGTGTAAAAATTGCGTCGATTCGTTCGGGCGAAGTCGTTTCGTCGGAAGAATTTCAATCGCAAGTCGTGAGCATGAATTTGGAATCGGATTATATATCTTTGCTGAATTTTATACGCGAGGTGCTCGACGGCGACCGCTTGACGACCCTTGAAGAAATTTCGCTTGAGAGTTCGGGCGGGAAAATCATTTCCTGCGACGCGGACTTTAAAATTTTCGCGACCGCCCATTGAACTTTACAAAACTTTGCTCCTTTGATAAACTCAAAGAAAATTCAAAGGGGAATCGTCTATGGCGCGTCAAACAAAAAAAATCGCGAAGAAAATTCAGCCCAAGAAAAAGGTTGAGTCGGAAAATAAACAGCCCGATAAAAAAGTCGGCAAAGATTATCTGTTAATCATCGTGCTCGCGCTGACAATCGTCTTTTTGATTTTCGGCTGGGCAAATTTCACCGCGCTCAATCGCGGACTATACCTAGCGTTGCTGGCGTCGCTGTCAACGACCTACGCCCGCCGCCATTACAATTTCACGGAGACGCAAGACTTATGGCTGGAACGCATAGGGCTTGCCGCCATGATTTTAGCAATAATTATGTTCGCGCTGGTCGTCTATAATCAGTACTTTGCCTAAAAAATCAAAATCTCCCGTCAAATTTCCGGCGGGAGATTTTTTTATATCTATTTCAAAACGAAAACCGTAATTGTTCGCCGCCCAAAATCCATTGCCTGGTAATAATCTTCCATGCACAAATCGATTTTGTAGCCGTAAATCGCGCCGCCGGTGTCAGCCGCTAAAGCCTCGCCGTAACCCGGTATGTAAACTCGCGTACCGAGCGGGATTATCGCCGGGTCGACTGCTACTATGCCATAAGTCGCAGGGATTCCCGTTGCGGTTATTCCTTCGCCGCTGCCGTCGGTCGGCAAGTACGCTGTCGCCTCCATGCCGAGCATTTGCGTATACTCTACGTAGCCTTGCGGTGTCTCGACGACATTTTCGGGCGGAACTTCTTCGACCGTCGCGACTTCCTCAAAAGGTTCCTCGACCGTCTCTGACTTTTCTTCCGACAGCGAATTTTCTACGACTCTTGCGAATTCTTTTGTCAATTCGTCGTCGACGCTAATTTTTATTCTGCCGTTTTCGCCAATCGCTATTGATGTTGGTTCTGCGCTCGTCTCCTCGGCTGCGACCGGTTCAGGTGGGATTTCTTCCTGTTGTTCCGTGAAGCCCACATTTATTGCCGTTAAGCCTGCCAAAATGAGACTGAGCACAAATTTTTTCTTAATCGTCTCAAGTGTCTTTAATATTCTGCGCTTCATCATTCCGCCGCCCTTGAAAGGCAATTCGTAATTCGTAACGCGTAATTCGTAATTAAGTTTTTCCATTACGCATTGCGCATTGAGCATTACGCATTGCTTTTTTTGCTTCGGAGCAGCTGTTCCCCCTTTCAATTTAAACCAAAAAATTTTTTTACCAAAAACGCGGGGTACTATACTGCGCAAAATCGATTTTGTCAAGTCTTTTAAATCATAACGACGGCAAAATCTGTTACCTCCCTCAAATTATGTCGTGTAAAATTTCCTTGCCGCCGTTGTTGAGCAGGCGAGCGGCTAATTTTTTGCCGAGCCCGTAAATATTTTCGAGTGGCGCGACTTCGACCTCGCGAACAAATTTTTTGCCGTCGACGGAAGAAATTATCGCCCGAACTTTAATTTGCTTGTCATCGAGCGTCGCGAAAACTCCGACGGGGATTTGACAACTGCCGCCGACCTCCGTTAAAAATTCGCGCTCGACTTCGATAGCCGCGCAAGTTTCAATATCGTTGAGGCGTTGGACGTAGGGAAGAATTTTTTTATCATCTGCGCGGGTCTCGATTGCCAAAGCTCCTTGACCTGCCGCTGGGATTATTTCCGTCAAAAGCTCTGCGATTCGCGACGAGTAGCCGAGCCGCTCAAGTCCTGCCGCCGCTAAAATTATCGCATCGAAGTCTCCCGCGTCCAATTTCTTCAGCCGCGTTTCGACGTTGCCGCGCAGATTTTTTATTTGCAAGTCGGGACGTAGGGATAAGATTTGCGCCGCCCGTCTTAGACTTGACGTTCCGACGATAGCATTTTCAGGCAAGCTCGCGAACGTCTGGAAATTATTGCTGACAAAGGCGTCGAAGGGTTGAGCGCGTTTAGTTATCGCCGCGATTTGAAAATTTTTGGGAAGTTCGGTCGGCACGTCCTTTAGGCTGTGAACTGCCAAATCGATTGAGCCGCTCGCCAATTGCGATTCAAGCTCTTTGGTGAAAAGACCTTTGCCGCCGATTTTGGCAAGGGGCGCGTCTAAAATTTTATCGCCGGTCGTGCTGACTTTGATAAGTTCGACTTCGAGCGCAGGGAAAAATTTTTTCAACTCCGCCGCGACGAATTCTGCTTGCCATAACGCCAATCGACTTGCCCGCGTCCCGATTCTAATTCTGCGCAAAATAATTCCTCATTTCTTAATACTCACATGTACGTTTAATTTTTCATTTTGAGCAAATAAAACCTGCAAATGATTCGACGTGCGAAACCTCGACGCGGGAATATTTTTTTTCCAACGTTCTTTGCAAAGTTGAGAGTGTCTCGTGCGGCGGACAAAAAAATCCTTGCCGGTCGCAAAACTTCTCCGCAAAAAAATCCGTCCGAGCATTTTCGCCCTTAACGTACATGCAACCGCAAAAAATCCCGCCGCGCCTCAAAACTCTGTAGGTTTCCTCCCAAGCAGAATTTTTATCTGGGAAAACGTGGAAGCCATTGATTGACAACACCAAGTCAAAAAAATTATTCTCGAATGGCAAATTGCCCACGTCGCCTTGAATAAATTTTATCCCGCGCAGATTCATTTGCTCGGCTCGCGCCCTAGCCGCGTCAAGCATTTTGTCGGAGTAGTCCACGCAGAAAATTTCCGCGCCGTCAATATTTTTGTAGACCGGCAAAGACAAAACGCCCGTACCGACCGGCACTTCCAAAATTCGTCCGCTAAAATTTTCCGGAATGCCCGCGAATGCTTGCGCTAAAAATTTTTGATGAGCCGCCTCGTTGAGCCCCCAAAAAAATTTCAAGGCAAGTCGCGCAGGTAAGTCAGCATTAGTCATCATGCGGTCGAAAAATCTCGAATAAGTGCCGACCAGTTGATAAGCTTGCAAAACCTTTTCCATAAAGCTTTAAGGAATGGTCGTCAAGAGCGCGTCGCAACGCCCGCAAATTTCCCACTCTCCAGAGGAAGCCGCAATAAAAAACGAATCGCCCTTCCGATAAAAAATTTCATCGTCGCCACAAGAAATTTTCCCTGCGCCGTCGAGAATCAACACGTTCAGAAAAGTTTTCTCGTCGACCGTGCCGCGAGCTACAGACAAAATTCTTCCGTCGAGATTGAGCTTGTCGACGGCAAAATAATCGCAGGCGGCCAGGTGCGGATAATTTTCGCCGCGCTCAGTCAGAGGATTTAAATTTGTCACATCGAGAGCTTTGGCGATATGCAACGGGCGATTTCTGCCGTAGTCGTAAACGCGATAGCTGACGTTTGAATTCTGTTGAATCTCGGCGAGCAAAATCCCCTTGCCGATTGCGTGAATCGTTCCGGCGGGAATAAAAATCACGTTGCCTTTTTTAGCGGGCACAGCATTTAGGACTTCGACGAGCGAATTATTATTTATGCGGTCAACGAATTCTGCGCGGGAAATTTTTTTCTTGAAGCCGCAATACAGCAAAGAATTTTCGTCGGCGTCGAGCACGTACCACATTTCATTTTTGCCGAGCTGATTTTCATGAATTTTGGCGTAATCGTCGGTCGGGTGAACTTGCACAGATAAATTTTCTCTGGCGTCAATGAACTTTATGAGGACGGGGAAATTTTCAAAGCGGCGGCAATTCGTGCCCAAAATCTTTAAGCCGTTAGTTTTTATGTATTCGGCGAGAGTTGAGCCGCCATCAATGGTCGACGCGCCGTCAGGGTGAGTCGATAACGTCCAAGCCTCCGCGCAAATTTTATCGCCGCAATCAAAGCCGAATTCTTCGACGAGCCGCCGCCCGCCCCATATGTAATTTTTGCAAGCAGGTTTCAATTTCAGAATCGCCATAAAAATTTTTCCCTCCCGATTCTTATTCGAGGGGAAAATAACACGTCTGAAAAAATTTTGCAAGCCGGTTCAATCTGCGAAATAATTTTTGAGCAGAGCGAGCTGCGAAAATTTTTTTGTCGCCTGCGGAAAGTCGTGAGCAATTCTGCCTGCGCAATCCCGACAAAATTTTTCTGCCGCCGCTCTATTCTCGCGGAAAAATTTCTTGTAGCCCCAAATGTGCGTGAAATTTTTCTGACTGCCAAAAAGCTCTGACAAATTCGACAAGCTTTGAATCTCGACGCCGCAAAGTTCTGCGCACATCGCCATCCACCGCTGCTCGACGAAAACCATATACGGTAGCAAATCCCAACCAGTTTGTTCAGGAAGAGGAGCCGCCGCCCGCATAAACTTAAATGCAAACTCGACGTAACGCCCGACAAAATTTTTGTCGCCGAAATAAACCAAAGCCGCATTGCACGGCTCAAGCGACCAATTCAAATCCGCAGGCAACGAAAAATTTTCAAAGCGGAAATAATTCGCGTCGGGGTAACAGGACAAGTCGCGGCTCTCGCGGTGAATGACGGCGAGCTTTGAATCAAACTGCAACGGCCGCCAAACAATAAAATCTAAATCAATCATCACGCAAGGTATAGGCTGCCTCGACAACGCAAAAAGTTTCGCGCCCGCCCAAAAAATATTTTCGTCAATGGCGAGTTTGTCCATTTCATCAAGCGAGGTGTCGACGCCGTCCCATAAGTCCAAAAGCCCTGCCGCGTCTAAAAATTTTTCTCCGGTCGTGTCTGTATGCAAAAAAATTTCGCCGTTATGCCGTCGCCACTCCAACGCGGAAAGTATCGCCGTGAAAATTTCAAAGTCGGCAAGCGCGAAGTCCGCTTTATTCTTCGTGCGCAATGTGTGAAATGCTCTCATTCTCAAACCTCGAATCGTAATCCGTGATAATCTCCAAACCGTAGCCGAGCCCGAAGCCGGAACCCTCCACCGAAAATTTTTCTTCGCGCAGAGTAATTACAATAACGATTTTGCCCAGAGTTTTCGTCGAGAAGTAGAGATTTAAAATTGTGAGCTTGCCGTCGCGATAAGTGAAGTCCGCGAAAATTTGGAGCTTGCGCTCGTTAGCGTAAAGCCTCTCGGCGTCATTGGGCAGAAGGTTGACGGAAAAAATTTTCCCTGCGGCGAAGTCTTTGAGCACGGAAATATAATCGAAATCCCAATTCGGTTTGAAATTGAATTTAGCGGCGTCGAAGTCGTAATTTTTTTCGTCGAACAGGACGTTGCCGACCGCCGTGCCTTGAATATTTTCCGCACGCGCTTTGAAATTGTCGGGCGACTCAAAAGTTTTCCTGCCGCGCAGAATGTCAAAAATTTCCTTCAAGGTCGGGCGTTCGTCGAGGAATTTTTTAAAACCGTCGAGAATTTTAAGATTCTTCGAGTTTTCGGCCTTCAAGTTGATTTTATGGCGGAGATAAATTTGCAAGTCCTCAAGAACAATTTCGCTCGCGTCGAGGTCAACGTCAAATTCTTCGTCGAGGTCGATAATCGCGTTCTCGCAGCCGATATAAGTCATGCCGCGCCGATTTAGCGGAATTCTGAACTCGCCGCCGCAAAGATAAATTACTTGCGCCTCGTTTTGCAGAGCTTGAAAGAGTTCGCCTTGAGTTTCGACGAATTCAAATTTTCTATCGTCGCCGGGCAATTTTTTCAAGTAGAGTTCGCGACGCTGATTTTTTTCCACGACCGCTGAAATTTCTTCAAGCTCAGTAGCTGATAAATTTTCAAGCGGCATATCAAAAATTTTGCAGAGCAGTAATTTCAATTCGGCGTCGCTCGAATCGTTTTTGATAGCCGCCGCGATTTTGCGCGCCTCACTTGCATAAAAATTTTCCTGGAACCATTCTTGCAAATTCCTTTGTCGTGCGAAGTCTAAAAGCTCGTCGAACGAAAAATTTTCTGCAAGTTCCTGCTTTGAATGAAATTGGAACAGCGATTTTGTTTCTTCCATAACTTCCTCCAAAAAAATTGGGAGCGTTGCTACTCCCTTTCACCAATGATACGGTTCGTTGCGATTTATTTTGAACGCCCGATAAATTTGCTCGACCAAGACAAGTCGCGCCATTTGATGAGTCAGCGTCATTTTCGACAAACTTAATCTGAATTCTGCCGCCCGTCTCAATTCCTCACTTAGTCCGAAGGCTCCGCCGATTGCAAAAGTCAAATTGCTTATGCCGTTTAGATTTAGCGCGGCAATTTTTTTAGCGAACTCCTCCGAGCTTAACGCCTCGCCCGAAACGTCTAACACGCATAGCCACGAATTTTGCGGCACGAGCGATAAAATTTTCAGCCCTTCCTCCTCGACCGTGCGACATTCGGGGATTTCGCGCAATTCAATCGTTGCGAACTTCTTCAAGCGTTTGAGGTATTCCGCGACGCCCTCGACTAAAAATTTTTCTTTGAGCTTGCCGACAACTATTAACGTTATCTTCATTGATTGGACATCTGCGGCAGTTCTTCTAGCGTAACTTCGATAGTCTCTTGGCGGTTTTCGCGGTCAATCACGACTTTAATTCTGTCGCCGATTTTGTGAGCGGCAATCGCGTTGCGCACGTCAGAGACTGAATTAACTTCTTTGCCGTCAACGGAAAGGATAATGTCGCCGCGTTGGAAGCCGGCACGACCCGCAGGCGAATCCAGTCCGACTTGGAAAATGTAAACGCCCTTTTCAATCGACAGCTGATAACCATAGCGAGCGGCGGTCGGCTTGTCAAAAATCGTCACGCCCAGATACGGTCTGGAGACGTAGCCCTTGTCCATGAGTTCGTTGACAATCGCCTTGACAGTGTTAATCGGGATAGCAAAGCCCATGCCCTCAACGCCGGTCGTTGCGAGTTTCGCGCTGTTAATCCCGATAACTTCGCCGTCAGCATTGACTAAAGCTCCGCCCGAATTGCCAGGACTAATCGCGGCGTCGGTCTGGAATAAGGTAACGCGCCTGTCGTTAAGTTCGAGCGTCCGATTTAGCGCGCTGATAACTCCGACCGTCACCGAGCCTTGAAACTCTAAGCCCATAGGATTGCCGATTGCGATGGCAGGTTCGCCTACGACGACTTCATCAGAATCGCCGAGTTCAGCAGTCGGCAAATCTTTCACGTCGACTTTCACGACCGCAATATCAGTCATCTCATCGGTGCCGATTAAAGTTCCGTTGACGCTATTGCCGTCCGACAGCGACACGATAATTTCCTTTGCGCCCGCGATAACGTGATTGTTTGTAATGATGTAGCCGTCATTGCGGAAAATGACGCCGGAGCCAACGCCTTCAGTCTCGAACGTCCTGTTGAAAATGTCGTGAGCCACAGCCTTATTAGTTATGCCTACGACAGCTGGCCCGACGGTTTTAGCCACGCGCACAGCGGGAGTATTTCTGGCGTCGGAGAGTTTTGAATTGCTTTCGGGTTTATTGGGCGCGGCCTCGGTGACGTTCGCCGTCTGAGTCACTGCATTTTTTTCGCCCGCCGATTTATTTTCATCACTGCTGCTCAAGCCCGTCAAGTCTCCGCAACCGCTCAACGTCAACGCCGCCGCTACTGCCGCCGCGCAGATTATCTTTGTAATTTTCTTCGCCTTCATGCTCTAAGCACCTCCGCCGTCATTGTAATTTTTGCTAGGCCGATTGTCAAATTCTTCTTACTTTCTTTTGCTACGCTTGAAATGCGCCATTCTTCCGTTAACTTGACTCAACGGTCGCTCCGCTTTAATTTTTGCTTCGAGTCGTAGAAATTTCTTCCAAAAGTACGCCTCCTAAATGTTGAATGAAAAACAATTAACAAGTAAAATAATATCGTGGAATATGCAGAAAAATAATTTTGATAGGAGGGCAATGATGGAAATTTTAGTGTGCATAAAACAAGTTCCAAGCTCCAACAAAGTGGAAGTCGATTCCGCAACTGGAGTTTTGAAGCGTAACAGCGCGTATGCAAAAATGAATCCGTATGACCTGTTTGCATTGGAGACGGGACTAAGGCTCCGTGAAAAGTATGGCGGCAGTGTCAGCGTCTTGACTATGGGACCACCTCAAGCGGCAACGATACTTTACGAAGCTTTTGCAATGGGCGCGGATAAGGGCGCACTTATCACCGACAGGAAATTTGGCGGCTCAGACGTTCTAGCCACAAGTTACACGCTGTCGCAAGGCATTCGCAAATTCGGTAAATTTGATATTATAATTTGCGGTCTTCAGACTACCGACGGCGACACCGCCCAAGTTGGTCCGGAAGTTTCAGAAATGCTCGGCATTCCTTGCGTATGTAACGTCCGCGCTATCGACAAAGTTGAGGACGATAATATAATTGTTGATATGGAAATGAGCGAGGACATCGAGAAATTGCAAGTTCCTTTCCCGTGCCTTATCACGGTTCAGAAAGACATTTACGAGCCACGCTTGCCGTCATACAAAAAGCAAAAGGCGACCGCTAACAGGGAAATCAGCCGCTATTCACTAAACGATATGGAAGATAAGAACGAAAAGCATTACGGGCTTGACGGCTCGCCGACTTGCGTTCAGAGAATTTTCCCGCCGACTTCCGATAAAGTTCAAGAAATGTGGACAGGTTCCGGCGAGGATTTATCTGCACGAATTTACGACGCGCTAAAGAAAATGAAATTTACTGCTTGACGGGAGGGCATTATGGGAAAACTAATCGTGCATCAAGAAAAGGTGCAAGACATCGCCGCGCTTATCAAAATTTGTCCCTTCGGAGCAATGGAAGATAAAGCCGGCAAAATCGAAATCAATTCTGCCTGCCGCCTTTGCAAAGTCTGCGTCAAAAGGGGCAAGGGCGTTTTTGAATTCGTCGAAGAGGCGACAAACGAAATTGATAAGTCAGCTTGGCGCGGCATTGCGGTTTACGTTGAACACGTGGACGGCAAAATTCACCCCGTAACTTACGAGCTTATCGGCAAGGCGCGGGAACTCGCTGCCAAAATCAATCAGCCCGTGTACGCAATTTTTCTCGGCGAAAATATAAATCAGAAGGCGCAGGAAATTTTGCATTACGGCGTTGACAAAGTTTATACTTGCGATAAAAAGGAACTTCGCGCCTTTAACATTGAGAACTACGCCACAGCCTTTGAAAATTTTATAAACAAAGTCAAGCCAGCGGTCGTTTTGGTCGGGGCAACTCCTGTAGGTCGGCAACTCGCGCCCAGAGTCGCCGCTCATTTTCATACGGGACTAACTGCCGATTGCACAATTCTTGACATTCACGAGAACACAGACTTAGTTCAAATTCGTCCGGCATTCGGCGGCAACATTATGGCGGAAATTCTCACACCCAATCACCGCCCGCAAATGGCAACCGTTCGTTACAAAATTATGGACGCGCCAAAGCGTAGCGATGAAATTTCCGGCACTGTCGAGCCTTTGGAATTGGATTCTGCTAAACTCGCGAGCAAAGTTGAAGTTTTGGGCATAACCAAAAAGCCGCGCGAAATCGGAATTGAAAACGCTGATATTTTAGTCGTAGCGGGTCGCGGCGTGAAGAAAAAGGAAGATTTAAAACTAATTCGCGAGCTTGCCGAAGTTTTGAACGGCGACTTTGCTTGCACGCGACCTTTAGTTGAAAATGGCTGGTTGGAACCAAAGCGGCAAATCGGGCTTTCAGGGCGCACAGTTCGTCCGAAGCTCATCATAACTTGCGGGGTCTCTGGCTCTGTGCAATTCGTTGCGGGCATGGAACATTCCGAGCAAATTTTCGCCATAAATACTGACCCGAAGGCGTCAATATTCAAAGTTGCAAATTATGCCGTCGTGGGCGACCTTTACGAAATCGTTCCGAAATTGATTGATAAAATTAAGCAAGGGAGGGACATAGCATGAACAATTACAAAAAGATGGACGAACAAGACTTAGCGGTTATCGCGACGTTTCTTGACCGTGAACGAATTCTCTGGCGCGACGAAATTAACGAGGAGTACAGCCACGACGAATTGACCGTTGAGCGTTCCTATCCCGATTTGGTGGCGCGTGTCGTCTCTGCGCAGGAAGTTTCAAAAATTTTGGCGTATGCTAACGAAAAGCGAATCGCCGTCACGCCGCGCGGCGCAGGTACCGGACTTGTCGGAGCTTCCGTCGCCATCGAAAAGGGTATTATGATTGATACAACGCTGATGAATCACATTTTGGAACTTGACGAGGAAAATTTAACGCTGACCGTTGAACCCGGCGTACTTATCATGACGCTTCGCGCTTATGTGGAAGAAAACGGCTTTTTTTATCCGCCCGACCCCGGCGAGAAATCAGCGACAATCGGCGGCAACATCAGCACTAATGCCGGAGGTATGACCGCTGTAAAATACGGCGTCACGCGAGATTTTGTCCGTGCCCTCGAAGTTGTCTTAGCCGACGGAACTATACTTGAACTCGGCGGCAAAGTCGTTAAAAACAGTTCGGGCTACGACTTGAAAAATATGATTATCGGCTCGGAAGGCACGCTGGCCTTTATCACCAAAGCGATTCTTCGTTTAATTCCGTTGCCCAAATGCAATATCAGTTTGCTGATTCCCTTCCCGACTTTGGCTCAAGCAATTCGCACCGTGCCGCTTATCATTAAATCAAAAGCTGTGCCCACTGCGATTGAATTCATGGAGCGCGAAGTAATTTTGGACGCGGAAGAATATTTAGGCAGAAAGTTCCCCGACAATCAGGCGGACGCTTACTTGCTTTTGAAATTCGACGGCAACTCCAAAGAGGAAATCACCAAATATTATGATGACGTTGCCAAAATTTGTCTCGAACAAGGCGCGATTGATTTGCTTATCGCCGACACCGAAGAGCGCAGTACTCCTGTTTGGAAGACGCGCGGCGCATTTTTGGAAGCAATCAAAGGCAATACAACCATGATGGACGAAGTCGACGTAGTTGTTCCGCGCAATCGCGTTAATGACTTTGTGGAATTTGTTCATGACTTGCGCGAGGAAATCGGCATTCGGATAAAATCCTTTGGGCACGCTGGCGACGGGAATTTACATGTCTACATTTTGAGGGACGATTTGCCGGAAGATAAATGGCACGAGTTGATGAATCGCGCAATGAATCGCATGTACGAGAAAGCCCGCGAATTGAAAGGGCAAGTTTCTGGCGAGCATGGTATCGGCCTAGTCAAGCAGCCATATCTGAAAGAATCATTGCCCGCGACGAGTTTATCTATAATGCGCGGCGTGAAAAAAGTTTTCGACCCGAATAACATTTTGAATCCTGGCAAAATTTTCTGCGCGCCTTGATGAGGTTAGGAAAATGAAAACGAAAATTCCCTATCACAAAAGCCATATCCCGATTGAGATACCGGACGAAAATTTTGTTTGCAGTCTCGTAGCGCATTCTGAAAATTTTAAGATGACGGGCACCGAGCAGGAAATTGTTGAGAGGGCTTTGGATAATCCTATCGGCTCCAAATCGCTTGAAGAACTCGTGCAAGGTAAAAAAAATATGGTCATTATTTCCAGCGACCATACGCGCCCCGTGCCAAGTCGCGTAACTATGCCGATTATCCTTCGGCGCGTTCGTCAAGCCAATCCCGATATTAAAATCACAATTCTAATCGCAACGGGATTTCATCGTCCGACCACTAAGCAAGAACTAATCGACCGTTACGGCGCGGAAATAGTCGCAAAGGAAAATATCGTAGTGCACCGCTCGCGTGATGACGAAATGGCGGACTTGGGAACGTTGCCTTCGGGCGGCAAACTCCTTTTGAATAAAGTTGCAATCGACACTGAACTTTTGATTGCGGAAGGCTTTATCGAGGCGCATTTCTTTGCAGGATTTTCCGGCGGCAGGAAGGCGATTTTGCCCGGCATAGCCTCTGCAACTACCGTTATGGCGAATCATTGTAGCGAATTTATCGCAAGCCCTCATGCTCGCACCGGCATTCTTGAAAACAATCCTATTCATAAAGATATGCTTTACGCCGCCGCGCAGGCGAAATTGGCTTTTATACTAAACGTGGTCATAGACGCGAAAAAACAAATCATCGCGGCCTTTGCGGGTGACTCGGAGAAAGCTCACGTTAAAGGTTGCGAGTTCGTGCTGAACATGTCGCAGGTTGAAAAAAATCCGACCGACATTGTGATTACGACCAACGGCGGCTACCCTTTAGACCAAAATATTTATCAATCGGTCAAGGGCATGACGGCGGCGGAAGCTAATTGCAAGGCGGGCGGCGTCATAATAATGGTTGCGGGCTTGAGTGACGGGCATGGCGGCGAATCTTTCTGCAAAATGGTTACAGAGGCTCAAAGCCCTCAAAAACTTCTGGAAGAATTTTCCCACATTCCTCGCAACGAGACGAAGCCTGACCAATGGGAAGCTCAAATCCTCTGCCGCATTTTGAGTAAGCACAAAATCATTATGGTAACCAATATGTGCGACGAGCGATTGATAACGGGAATGCATATGGAACACGCAAAAACTTTCGACGCGGCACTTAAGCGCGCTTTCGAGATAAAGGGAAAAAATGCTACCGTCTCGCTCATTCCGGATGGCGTTTCTGTCATTGTACGTTGATATTGAAGCGATTGACAGTCATAACGACCGGTTATCGTTTAGACCGGTTATCGTTTAATATGACATTATATAATTTTTTACATTTCATAAAAAATACACGATAATATTTACAAGAAATGCTGTTGACTTCGCCGAAAGTGTGCTATAATAATGACACTCAAAAAGGAATGAGTTTTTGTTAGGGAGGGACACATCATGTTAAACACAATCAGCGCGAACTATCTAAGCCAGTACCAAAAGACAGGCAATCTCGGTATGTATTCGGCGAACCAAAATAAAATCGCCGCCGCACCCGCTACCTTCACCGAGGAAACTATCGTCGACATTTCCGAAGAAGGCCTCAACGCTTTGGATCAATCGCAAGATGCCAATAAGACCGACGAGAGCAAACTTTCCGCCAAAGCCCAAAGCTATCTCGAAAACCTTCGCAAAAAATACGGCGACTACGACTTTTTCGTCTCCGATGACCTCGACGCTTCCAAAACTGTCGGTAGCTCCAAAGAATATTCCGTTGTCTTCACGACCGAAGAACTTGAGAAAATGGCCGAAGATGACGAATACGCCGAAAAAACTATGAGCAATGTCGGTAAGGCCGTCGATATGCTCAAAAATATTTCCGAAAAAGATTTGGGCGAAGGCGTCCAATTTTCTCAACTCTCCGTCTCCATAGATGACGAAGGCAATATGAAACTCTTCGCGCAGCTCGAAAAGCTTTCCGAAGATCAAGCCGCTCGCCTCGAAGAAGCTAAACAGAAACGAGCCGAAGAAAAGAAACAGGCCGAAGAAAATTCCAATCAGACCGAAGGAACTCAACCCGACTTTACTAAAATTCTTTTCAAGGCCGCCGACATTGAGGCCGACTCCGAAGAGGATTTGTTTGCTAAAATTTTCGGAATCGATTGGTCAAAAATCCCCGACGAGGAAGCTTACATCTAATCGACGATTAACAACGCACATTGAATATAAAAGCCGCTTGGGAGTAATCTTGAGCGGCTGAAATTTTTTGTTGACAAACGCGCCGATTTGTAAGAATATATGCGCGTTGAAAATTGAATATTGATTGGGTCGAGTGGCGCAAGCCTCAATAGGGAATCCGGTCGAAAGCCGGAACGATCACGTCACCGTAGCGGGGAGCGACTCTGCAATTATGTCACTGGGAAACTGGGAAGGCGCAGACAAGCTTTGAGCCGAAGTCGGGAGAACTGCTCGATTAACAATCACCGTTTGACCTGCGAGCGACAGGAAGGAGATTAAAAGCAATGCGTAATGCGCAATGCGTAATGATTTTGAATGTTTCTGTGCCCGCGGTTGGGCATTTTTCTTTTGGCGAAAAGTTTTCCCCCTAATCGGGGACATTGCTCATACATTTCTTTGCTGAGGAATCAGCGGCTCCCGTCGAGTTGGCAGGAGTTTTTTTCTTATAAAAAAAGACCCGAACGACTTCGTCCGAGCCGGAAAATTTTCTGCGATTAAATTTCGGAAAGGTAATTGGTTATAGCCGAGTCGTAGTCCGCCGTGTGTGCGAAAGCTTCCGCCGCTAAACTCTTGCGCACGTCGAAGGGAATTTCGCCCTTGTCGGCAATGAGCTTTGCAATTTCTTCGTAGCGGTCGGGATTAGTCACGACGGTCACGAATTTAAAATTCTTCGCCGCCGCCCGAATCATCGCGGGGCCGCCAATGTCGATATTTTCTATCGCGTCTTCAAGCGTGACATTGGGCTTACGAATCGTCCGCTTGAACGGGTACAAGTTCACGACGACAAGATCAATCGGCTCAATGCCATTTTCCGCCATTTGCTTGAGGTGTTCGGGATTATCGCGCACAGCCAAAATCCCGCCGTGAATTTTCGGGTTGAGAGTTTTGACGCGCCCGTTCATAATTTCGGGAAAGCCGGTCAAGTCGCTGACGTAGGTGACAGGAATGCCTGCCGCTCGAATCGCTTTACCGGTGCCGCCCGTGCTGATAATCTCGACGCCGCAACGACTAAGTTTCCTCGCGAATTCCACCACGTCAAGTTTGTTCGATACGCTGATTAACGCCCGTTTAATTTTCATTTTGCCGCCTCCAATCTGAACCTTTCGCCCGACGATTTTAAGTCGCCCGTCGATGAATAATTTTATTGCCAGCGGGTAAAGCTTGTGCTCCTGCTCCAAGACTCGCGCCGCTAAACTTTCTTCCGTATCGCCCTCTTTGACTTCGACCGCCGCTTGAAGGATTATCGGGCCGGAGTCGGTGCCCTCGTCGACGAAATGAACCGTGCAGCCCGAAACTTTCGCGCCGTAAGCCAAAACGTCACGATGCGCATGAGCTCCAGGAAAGGCCGGTAGTAATGACGGGTGGATATTCATTATGCGCCCCTCGAAACGTTTGACGAAGTCGCCGCTCAAAATTCGCATGAAGCCCGCCAAAATTACCAAGTCGACGCCCTTGAGATGTTTTAAAAGTTCCGCCTCGAAGTCTGCGCGGTCGGAGAAATTTTTCCGGTCAACGCAGATATTTTTTATGCCTACTTCCTCTGCCCGCTCCAATGCTCGGACGTTCGGTTTGTCGGTCAGCACGATTGAAATTTGCGCCGCTAAAAAGCCTTGATGGATCGCGTCGATTATCGATTGCAAATTCGAGCCGCGCCCCGAACATAAAACCCCCAACTTAATCACTTAAATCACCCCCTAAAATTTCTACGCCAGTACCCTCAACAATTCTTCCCATTTTGTAGCCGTCAATTTCTTCGGCAATTTCGGCGTCGACAATCAAAATCATGCCAACGCCGCAGTTAAACGTTCTGAACATCTCGCGTCGCGAAACATTGCCCCAACTCTGCAACAGCCTAAAAATTGTCGGGACGCTCCACGAGTCAGCATCAATCGTCGCGCTTAAACCTTCGGGCAATGCTCGCGGAATGTTATCGTAGAAGCCACCGCCGGTTATGTGAACCAGTCCATGAATTTTTTCGCCGAATTTTTTGATAAGCGGCAGACAAATCGCGGGATAAAGTTTCGTGGGCGTCAAGAGTTCCTCGCCAATCGTCTTGCCGAGTTCCGGAATTTTTTCGTCGCCCTTAAAGCCCATGCGCTCGAAAACAATTTTCCGCACGAGACTAAAGCCATTGGAATGGAGCCCGCTCGACGGCAAGCCGATTAGAATGTCGCCGACCTTGACTCGCGCAGGAGTTATCAGCGATTTCTTTTCGACAACACCGACCGCAAACCCTGCAATGTCGTATTCGCCGGCGGGATAAAAGCCGCTCATTTCAGCAGTCTCGCCGCCAATCAGCGCACAACCCGATTCCTTGCAAGCATTTGCGACGCCGCGAACAATTTCAGCGACCTGCGCGGGAATCAACTTGCCAACCGCTAAGTAGTCTAGGAAAAATAACGGCTCGGCTCCCTGAACTAAAATATCATTGACGCACATAGCGACCGCGTCCTGACCAATCGTGTCGTGCTTATCGAGCAGGAACGCGATTTTTAATTTAGTGCCGACGCCGTCAGTGCCAGAAACTAAAATCGGCTCGTCGTAATTTTTCAGCGCGAACAGCCCGCCGAATCCTCCCAAGTCTCCTAAAACTTCTGGGCGATAAGTCGCGCGGACAAAATTTTTAATCAGCCGAACCGATTCGTTGCCCGCGTCAATGTCGACGCCCGAATCTTTGTAAGTCATCTGCTCCATTAGAAATTCTCCCGAAAATATTCAATCGTGACTTTCAACCCGTCTTCAAGTTTGACCGTCGGCTGCCAATTCAATTTTTCTTTGGCAAGCTCAATCATCGGACAACGTTGCGTCGGGTCGTCTTGCGGCAACGGGCGATAAATTATTTTCGACTTGCTCCCCGTCAATTTCAAAACCAACTCGGCAAGCTCCAACATTGTGAATTCGCCCGGATTGCCCAAATTAACAGGCCCCTTGAAATTTTCAACGTTCATCATCTTGACAAGCCCGTCAATCAAATCGTCGACGTAACAAAAACTGCGCGTTTGTTTGCCGTCGCCGTAAATCGTAATGTCCTCACCCGTCAAAGCTTGCATGATAAAATTCGAGACGACGCGCCCGTCATTAGCCGTCATGCGCGGTCCGTAGGTATTGAAAATCCGCACGACGCGAATATCAAGCCCGTGTTGCCTGTGATAGTCGAAGAAAAGAGTTTCGGCAGTGCGCTTGCCCTCGTCGTAGCAGGCGCGAATGCCTATGGGATTGACTGCACCGCGATAGCTTTCAGGTTGCGGGTGGACTTTCGGGTCGCCGTAAACTTCAGAGGTGCTCGCCTGCAAAACTCGCGCATTATTCTGCTTAGCACAACCTAAAGAGTTCAACGCGCCCATAACATTTGTTTTAATCGTGCGGACGGGGTCGCGCTGATAATGCACGGGGCTTGCCGGACACGCCAAATTGAAAATCCAATCGACTTCGGCGTAAATCGGCTGAATGACATCGTGGCGCATGATTTCAAAATTCGGATTGCTCAAAAGGTGCGCTATATTCTTTTTTCTTCCCGTGAAGAAATTGTCTAGGCAAATGACTTCGTGCCCGTCGTTTATCAGTCTGTCGCAAAGGTGCGAGCCTAAAAAACCCGCGCCACCCGTTACCAAAACTCTTTTGCCCAAAATATCATCTCCAATAACTAAACAGGGGACAAGGGAAATCACAATCCCTTATCCCCCGAAAATTTTTAATACTCCCCGATAATCCTTTCTCTCATAACCGTGTACATTGCCCATTCAATCGGTGTAGCTTGCGGCGTAGCTTTGCCCGAAAAGCCTTGCGAGTTCGTGAAGTCAACATCCGCGGCGTCGTTATCAAGATCGAAGAAAGTATAATCCAAATAGTGAATGCCGCCGTATTGATCGACCATTTTAAGTGTTGCGTAGGAAATAAACATGCGGTGTTCATTTTTGTAATGTATGGTGTCGGTCATGACGTAGCATTCGTAGCCGGTGGCGGGCGACATTCCGACGTAAACTTCAGCCGCCTCGACTTTAACACCCGCGCAGATTATCAGCCCGATTACCGCCGCCATTAAAAATTTTCTCAACATGAAGATTGCCTCACATTGTCAAGCGGTCGAGCATTTCTTTGTAAGCCTCTTTGACGCCGCCCAAATCTTGACGGAATCTATCTTTATCAAGCTTTTCATGCGTGACGACATCCCAGAAGCGGCAGTTATCGGGCGAAATTTCGTCAGCTAAAATAACTTCGCCGTAATCGCCGCGTCCGAACTCAAGCTTAAAGTCAATCAGGTCGACATTCTTAGCCTTGAGCAGGTCGCGCAGAATCGTATTGACGGAAAAGGCGACGTGTTCCATTTGGTTAAGCTCGTCGATTTTAGCCAAGTCAAGCGACATAATGTGATAGCGATTGAGCATGGGGTCGCCGAGCTCGTCGCTCTTGTAGTAGTATTCGATAACGGGGACGGTAAGCGGCGTACCTTCTTCGAGTCCGAGACGTTTGACGAGCGAGCCGGCGACGATATTGCGCACGACGACTTCCAACTTAATCATGTCGAGTTTTTTGACAAGCATTTCGCGTTCGCCAACATTTTCGATGAAGTGGCTTTTAATGCCGCGCGCTTTGAGCTGCTTGAAAAAGAATTGGCTAATTTTGTTGTTGATAACGCCTTTGCCCTCAATGATGCCGTGTTTTTCGCCGTTGAGCGCAGTGGCGTCGTCCTTGAAGTAAATCAAAAGCTCGTTGGGGTTGTCGGTCTCGAAAACAGTTTTCGCTTTGCCCTCGTAGAGAAGATTGCCTTTAATCATTTTAAAACCTCCTAAAAGCTTCATAGTACCAACGTTTCCAAATCGTCGGGCACATAAATTTTACCACTGAAATATTTTTGCCCCTCCGCGCAGTAAAGCTTTTTCCGCGCAGAAAGATTTTTGTCTTCGGTGTGATACAGCAACAAATTTTTGACGTGAAGTTCTTCGGCAAGTTCGCAAGCGTCTTTTACCGTCGAATGATTTTTGCCGTAAGGGTCAAAGAGGTCGGCTTGCGAATAAAGGCAAAACGCCTCGTGCAACAGCCACTCGGAATTTTCAGCGTAAACTTTTCCGAATTCGTTACAAGGTTCGTCGCCGCAACACGTCAATTTTTTTGAGCCGCTGATGTCCATTGAAAAACCGAATTGCTTTGTTTTGGTCGAGTGAATGTCAAAAAAAGTCGTCGGGCGTCCGATAATGTTCAAAACTTCGCCGTCGGCAACGGGAATGAAGTGGAGCCGCTCGCCGATAAATTTAGTCTCTTTGGGCTGAAGGAGTTTTTTGGCAATATCTTCGAGCAGTTGCAGAACTTCGGCATGAGCATAAATTTTAGCCTCGCCGTCGTACTCGCGCTGATTCATATATTGGCAAATCATGCGCACTAGCCACAAAATACCGGTGAAGTGGTCAACGTGTTTATGCGTTAAAAAAATTTCGCGCATATCCTGCCAATTAAAGCCCGCGTGTTTGAGTTGGCGAAGAATGCCGCTACCGCCCCCGCCGTCAACCAGAAAATTTTTATCGCCGTCGCTTATCACAAAGCAAGTGTTGTAACATTCGGTGACAAGCGCATTACCCGTGCCGAGCATCGTGAGTTTCAAAAAGTTTTCCTCCTAAAGTCCGAATCGTTCAAAAATCATATCAACATGGCGCAAGAAAAATTTGTAGTCGAAACAATCGGCGATTTCTTCCGCGCTCAAATATTTCGTGATGTCGGGGTCGCTGGCGACATTGCTTTGAAAATCTTCGCCTTCCATCCAACGTTTCATAGCGTTGCGCTGAACCCATTTATAAGCGTCCTCGCGCAAAACGCCCTTGCCGACAATCTCAAGCATGAGACGCTGACTGTAAATCAAGCCGCCCGTCCGATTCATATTATGCAACATTGCGGCGGGATAAACAAGAAGTTTGTCGACGATATTTGTAATTTTTCTCGTGCAGTAGTCGACGTTGATAGTGGAATCGGGCAAAATGACGCGCTCAACCGAGCTGTGCGAAATGTCGCGCTCGTGCCAAAGGGTAATATCTTCCATAGCGGCAAGGGCATTTCCTCTGACAAGACGAGCCATACCCGCGACGCGTTCGCAGTTAATTGGGTTGCGTTTATGCGGCATAGCGGACGATCCCTTTTGCCCCGGCGAAAAATATTCTTCGGCCTCGCGAATGTCGGTTCGTTGCAGGTTGCGAATTTCGGTCGCGACTTTCTCAAGTGTGCTCGCGACAATCGCCAAAGTTGTCATGTATTCGGCGTGGCGGTCGCGCTGTATAACTTGAGTAGCAAGGCGGACGGGCGTCAAGTCCAATTTCTTGCAGACAAGCTCTTCAATTTTCGGGTCGATATTGGAATAAGTGCCGACTGCGCCGCTCAACTTCCCGACGCTGACAATTTTTTTAGCGTGTTCGACGCGCTCAATATCCCGTTCGACCTCCGCGCTCCAAAGCAAAAGTTTAAGCCCGAAAGTCATCGGCTCGGCGTGGATGCCGTGCGTGCGACCTATGCAAGGCGTGTGTTTGAATTCGACTGCGCGGCGTCTCAAAACTTCGCGGAACTTTTTCAAATCGTCGAGGATAATTTCGGCGGAACGTTTCATCATCAGACAAATCGCGGTGTCCTTAACGTCGCTGGAAGTCAAGCCCTTATGAATGTACTTGGAATCCTCGCCGACGTATTCGCCGACGCAAGTCAGGAAGGCAATAATATCGTGGTGGGTGACCGATTCGATTTCGTGAATGCGTTCGAGATTGAAAGCGGCTTTAGCGCGAATATTTTTAGCGGCCTCAACGGGGATTTCTCCGAGTTCAGCCATAGCGTCGCAGGCGGCAAGTTCCACGTCGAGAATTGTTTGCCATTCGTTTTCAATCGACCAGAGTTTTCCCATTTCCGGCAAGGTGTAGCGTTCAATCATTTAAAAAGCTCCTTTCTTGTAAGGGAAATGGGAGAAGGGAGAAGGGAAAAGGGTTTTGAACTTTTCCCATTTCCCATTTCCCATTTCCCTTTCCCCTTTACAAATCTAAGTAATAATGCATCGACAACTCAACAAGCTCATCGGCAACGAGCGAATGAAAGCCCGCGAACGATAAATTTTCGGACATAGCGGAGAATGTGTAATGCCCGACAGCCCACGCCGCGACCTGTTGAGTCTCTGAAATTTTAGCGATATAAATAGTCGTGCCGGTCGTGGTATCGACGCGCCACTTGACGCCGGTCACGCCGCTTATGTCCCGAAGTTCTTCGCCGTCGGTGCGCTTATGAGTTCTGACCGTCAAAGAAACTGTCGGTTCCCATCTGCGACCGTAACGCACTTCGACGATACCCGGCTGAGCGTAAATCGCGGTGATTTCGTAGCCGGACTTCTTAGGCATGTAAAGCGGGGTGAAGTGGACTGCGCGGGCGACTTCAGCGAAATTGGCGTAGATAGCTTTTTGGTCGGAGATTGCGACGGTCTCAGTTGGTTGCGGTGTGACGCTTGGTTTAGAAATTGCTGGCGATTCGGGAGTTGGGTTTATCGTAACGACTTCGGACTTTGGCGGCTCGACCGTCGGAGGTTTGACTGGCTCGACAGTTGGCGGCTTAACGGGTTCGGGCTTGACGGGTTCGGGCTTAATGGGTTCGGGTTTAGCGGGCGTCGGCTCAGGCTCAATAACAACAACTGGCTCATCACTACGCCGCGTTTCCTTATTGTTCTTAGCCTTCTTATTGTCTCTGCGTTTAAGTTCTTCAAGTTTGCGCTCGTTAGCCTTTTCCTTTTCTTTGCGAGCCTGCTTTAATTTTTTCTTGCGCTCCTTTATCTCCTTATCGGTCTCCTGCGTTCGTTCGGTCGAAATGCTTTCGGTCAGCGTAGGATTTATATCGTCGAGGCGTTCTTCTTCTTTATCCTGCTCGGCCGCTATGAGTGCTAATTCCCTATCCTCTTGCGCCGCTTGAGTTGTAAGCGGAAATTGAATCGCCGCCAAAATCATCAGCGTTGCGATTTTCTGTACGAACTTCAAAAAATATTCCTCCTCGTGACGTAAGATTTTGCTCGCGCCGATTATAATTCAAAAAAGTTTTTATCGCAACAAAAAAGGCGAAGGCTTGCGCCTCCGTCTCTGCTATGCTTTAGAGAAAATGATTTTTTCCATATCTCACCTCCCTATTGCCGATGATTGGTGGTCATGGCAGAAGATTTTGCCGCCGAAACGATGCG
Organism: uncultured Selenomonadales bacterium; assembly: GCA_947307055.1. Lineage (GTDB taxonomy): Bacteria > Bacillota > Negativicutes > Selenomonadales > Selenomonadaceae > Quinella. The sequence continues at coordinate 78,913 of CAMZHX010000003.1, forward strand.
GGGACATCCTTCGGCTTTGTGGCGTTTATGTTGTTTTAATGGGATTATCTTGATTATATTTGAAGATGCTTAGAGAATTCTTAGAATCAACTAATTTTTCTCCCTAAAAAGCTTTGCTAACTTTAGCAGAAATTTTCTTAGTTTGCAAGCCAATATCTAAAAATTTTTCGTCGCAACAAAAAATATTGTATTCAACGCGGCGCAAGTCTTGAAATTATTCAGCGCGCCGAATATAATTGCAAAAGTTTTTTGTTAGGAGGAATTAGAAGTGGCAAACGTCGACAAGGAAGCACTTGCCCTGCATAAAAATCATCGCGGCAAACTTGAAGTCAGGAGCAAAGTTTCACTCAAGACCAACAAGGATTTGACGCTTGCATATACGCCGGGCGTCGCGGCTCCCTGTCTCGAAATTAAAGACGATTACGATAAAATTTACGACTACACCAATCGCGGCAACTTGGTCGCGGTCGTCACAAACGGTACAGCTGTTTTGGGCTTGGGCGATATTGGTGCGGGCGCAGGTCTTCCCGTCATGGAGGGCAAAGCGATTTTGTTCAAAGGCTTTGCGGGCGTCGACGCAATCCCCATTTGCCTAAACACTAAGAGCGTCCCCGAAATCATAAAGACAATTCAACTTATGGCTCCGAGTTTCGGCGGCATCAACCTTGAGGACATTAAAGCCCCCGAATGTTTCGACATTGAACAGGCTTTGAAAGATTCGGTTGATATTCCGGTTTTCCACGATGACCAACACGGTACAGCGATTGTCGTTGCTGCCGCGCTGATAAATGCCCTTCGACTTGTCGGGAAAGAATTTTCTGATATAAAAGTCGTGGTCAATGGCGCGGGCGCAGCCGGTATGGCGATAACTTATCTGATTCAGAAGATGGGCGCGAAAAATGTTATGCTGTGCGACTCAACCGGCGCAATTTACGAGGGGCGCGGCAAGGGTATGAATCCCTACAAAGACCAAATCGCCGCCGTCACGAACTTTGATAAGGAAGCTGGTCAACTCGTCGATGTGATTCACGGCGCGGACGTTTTTATCGGCGTGTCGAAGGCAAATCTCCTTACGCCCGAAATGGTCAAGATGATGAATAACGACGCGATAATTTTGGCGATGGCTAATCCCGTCCCCGAAATTATGCCTGACAAAGCTAAGGCGGCGGGTGCTCGCGTAGTTGCGACGGGACGTAGCGATTTCCCAAATCAAGTCAACAACTTGCTGGCATTCCCCGGCATTTTCAGAGGCGCGCTTGACGTTCGAGCGACTGACGTCAACGAGGAAATGAAAATCGCGGCGGCTTATGCGATTGCCTCACTTGTCAGCGAAGACGAGCTCAACGAAGAACACGTCATCACGACACCTTTTGACAAGCGCGTTGCTCCGACGGTCGCGGCGGCAGTCGCTAAGGCGGCTATTGAATCGGGCGTGGCTCGCAAGAAAGACGTTAAGCCCGAAGATGTCGCCAAGCATACCATAGAACTTTTAGCCAAATTATAAATTGTTATTGTGCTTGTAGTCCAGTGGACAGGACGTTAGCCTCCGACGCTAAAAGCGCGGGTTCGACTCCCGCCGAGCACACCAAATAAAAAAATTCAGCGGTTCCAAATCGGAGCCGCTTTAACTTTTTAGAAGTTATTTAAGTCGCTGACTTCGCCGCCGCGCCGCAATTTAAAATCTACTCGACGCCAGATTCAAAGTCGGTGAAGTGTCCGCGATTGCCAATTAAAAATTTACTCCGACGCTCGGCAGAACGCCAAAATTTTTATCAAATCATTTGCCTTCAAAAAGTTTCTTAGCCTCTTTCATGTGTTCGGGAATATTTATCTTCTGCGGACAACGATTGGCGCACCTGCCGCACGCTATGCAATCGCTCGCCTTGCCGCGCCGGAAAGTCCATCGCCCATAATTCCGTTTGAATCTGCCCATAAAAGTTTTATCGTTCTCGCCCGTATGTTGACAAAGATTTATAAGCGATAAAATATCGGGTATGGCGATATTCTTCGGGCATTCGGACTCGCAATATCGGCAGGCAGTGCAAGGAATAAGTCGAGCCGCTTTGAATACGTCGAGTATTTGCGGATAAAATTTTCTGTCGTCTTCTGAGAGTGTAACAGGCTCCGCTAAGGTTTTGCGATTTTCAATGACGTGTTCAAGTGCGCTCATGCCGCTCAAAATTATATCGACATCAAGAGACGCGACAAACTTCAGAGCCATCGACGCAAAAAGCGGATTAGCAAATTTCCGCGTCATATACGCAAAATTTTCTGTTCCTGAATTGTCAAATTGAAATACTTTTTCGAGATTGGCAAGTGCGCCGCCTTTTATCGGCTCCATAACTGTAATTTGTTTGCCGAACTTTTTGGCCGTCTCGTAAAGCTTGCGCGATTGATAAAACGGGTCTTCCCAATCCAAATAGTTTATCTGTAGCTGAACAAATTCGATTTCGGGATGAGCCGCCAAAATTTTTTCGAGGACTTCAGGCTTGTCGTGAAAGGAAAATCCTATTCGCCGTACCAAGCCTTGAGCTTTAAGCTTTTTCAAAAATTCAAAGCCGCCCATTTTCTCGTGCATGGCATAATGTTTGGCGTCGAGTGCGTGCAAAAGATAATAATCGAAATATTCAACGCTACAATCTTTAAGCTCAGCGGCAAAAATTCTTTCGTACTCGCTCGGAGCTTTAATCGGCCAGGGCATTTTATCCGCCAACAAAAATTTTTCGCGGGGATAACGTTTGACGACCAGCTCGCGAATAATGCTTTGCGATTGACGCTTGCAATAACTTGGGTGCGTGTCGAAGTAGCAAAAATCGCCCTTCATGTACTCGTCAACCATTCGTCGGCATTCTTCAACATCTATATTTTTGTTTTCAAGCAACGGCAAGCGCAGAATTCCGAAACCCAACCGAGCTTTCTTGGACGGAATCAAATTATTTTTTTTTACCGTTTCAAAGACGACTTCCGGTTTATCGGGTTGCAAAGGTTTGGCGTCAATTTTTATTTTGTCGGGTTGCAAAGGTTTAAATTCAATTTTTATTTCGTCAGGTTGCAAAGGCTTAGCGTCTGCTTTGGGCGCGTCGACTTCAGGAGTTTCAACTTTGGGAGCATCGGCTTTAGGCTCGTCTGCTTTAGGCGGCGTTGCTTTTATTAAACTCCGTATGGCACGAAGTGCATCACTTTCTTCTTTTGGTTGGGTGAAGACCTCAAAGAGAATCGGTTTGGGCAAAGTTTCGGGCGAGACAAAGCGGTTGACTTTCTGCAAAAATTCTTCCTTGTTAGAGGCCGTAAGGTATTCAAAGCCCAAATCTTGCGCGTAGTGCCTGACCAAATCGGGCGACTTATTTCCGAAATGACCGGCGGCAGCAATGAAGGGGTCAGCTTCGTCACCGAAAATCGCGGCATAGTGATTGTACATTCTGAACTCTGTACCGCGCCCGTTGTTGACGAGCAAAATCCGCAGGTTGTTCCCGACATAACGATTGCCCAGCGCGTTCATGTCGTAAAAGAAAGTCAAGTCGCCGAGCATGCAAAAATGAATCCGATTTTTGTTTGCAAGCGACATGCCCAACGCCGAAGACAACGCGCCGTCAATCCCGCGACAACCCAAATTTGCATTGGACATAATCGTCGGGGATAATTCGTAAAAAGTCCAAGAACGCATCGTGTTGCTTACGCCCAAATGAAGTACGCAACCTTCGGGCAATTTCGGCGCGGTCGTCTTTGCGACCCAAATGTTTGAAAAGGGAAGTTCGGGAATTTTCGCATAAATTTCTTTAGTCGCCGCAAGGAAAGCTTTCAAATATTCGTCGCGGGGTTCGCCCTTCGGAGCGGTTTCGACATAGCGCGAAAAAAATACCTGCTCCGACATTTCAAAAACTTTAGTCAGCTTGCCGAAGGTGTTGCGGATTTCTCCGTCGGGGCTGATGCGCCAAACATCTTTGCCCTTCAACCTGCCGAGCGTGTAATAATCGCCCGAATGCTCGCCGATATGAATCAGCAAATCGGGCTTCAAAAGATATTCAAAATCGGCAATATTTCTCTGGCAAGCAAGAATCGTCGGCAAAACTTTATATTTGCCCTTGTAGCTGCTGCTGTGGTCAATCAGAACGACGGCGTCATAAGCGGCACAAAATTTATCAATAGTCTCTTCAAGCTCTTTCGTGAAAGGTTTATGCGCACCGACGGAAATTGCAATGCGAGCGTCCTTGGGCATTTCGGGGAATTTATCGCCGGCAAAGTATCGCCTTATGACTCGGAATTTCGGTAGCTCCTTAACGCTGAAATCTTTGCTTTTACCTGTCTCCAAATTTATATGTACGGGACCGCCGCCGTGTCGTCGCAATTCCAAAAGCGCACTGTTGACTTTGGAAACGTAAGCCGAAATTCCTTTTTCGCTCGAAACCGGCAAAAATAAACTTGTCCGAACGACATCTTTTGGTTGGGCTGAACGGTCAATAACTTGCGGAATCAAATTGCCGACGTTCCGAAAACTTTGCGATGAGGTGATTGCCAAGACCGGCAACTTTCTATAAAAAGCTTCGGTCAAGCCCGGCAAATAATTTCTGGAGGCCGTCGCACCCGTGCAACTCAAGGCGACAGGTTCGCCGCTCTCGGCCGCCATGCCGCACGCCATGTAGGCCGCCGACCGCTCGTCGACCGAAGAATATATTTCAAAATAAGGATCCTGTTGAATACTCCCGACAAAAGCAATATTGGTTGCGCCGGGGCTGATGATAACTTTCTTTATGCCGTGCGCCTTCATCAAATAAATCAACAGTTGCACATTCGCTTCCGCATTGTAATAAAATCCTTCTATAAAATTTCCTCCCGTTGTAAAAATTTTATCTGAATTCTTTGTCACTCTTGCCCTTGATGATAACTTTGTCAACGTATTTGTTCACGCGCTTTGCAACCTTCTCCGCAGACTTCTCGACCGATTCAACGTAAGCTTGCGTCCAGGCGTCGTCGTAACCTTTTCGCGGCTTATGGTGTTTAATTCCGAGTCCGTTGAAATTTTCCTGCCAGAGGATTTGCCCCGTCTCGACATCGATAAATTGCATGTTGACGACCGTACTTAAAGCGGTGCGCTCAGTCTGAATGAAGCCGCCAAGACCAATGCCCCAACCGACGCGGCGCAAAGTTTTATCGCGAGTCTTATTGCCCGAACCGATTAGCGAAAGGATTCCGCTGGTCGCGCTGATAGCTGTTCCAAGCGTTTTATCCTCAACCTTCGTAACGCCAAGCGCGAGAACTTCGCAACGAATCACGTAATCCGCGCCGAGTTCCTTATAAAAATCCGGCTCAAAATTTTCGGGCGTCGACGAGGGCACAGGCAATTCCACCGCGTCGAAAATCAGAAGCTCGCCGAAAATATCTTCGGGCGATTTGTTTTCGGCAGGGAATTCTTCAGCAGAAATTTTCGGGTTGACGATGTTAACGAAATTTTTCTTGATAAGGTTGTCGTTCAAAAATTTTTCAAAGCCGCTCGCCGTGCCGAGCTCTTGATGTTTGGAGCTGTCCGCCACTTCGATAGCGACGTTAATTTTTTTTGTCTCGACCTTTTCCGCAAATGTCGTGCCCTGTATGCTCAACAGAATCGCCAAGCAGATTAGGAAAATTTTTTTCATCAATGTTCGCCTCCAATGTTTTTGGAGATTATACAACAGAATGCTGAAAAAAATCGCGTGTTTGTAAAAAGTTCTTGGCGTGATAAAATGTCGGCAAAAATTTTCGAGGAGGCCTACAATGTTTGCGAAGATAAAAGCAATAGCGAGTTACTTGCCGCCGACGATTGAAAATAATTCGGAGATTGTCGACGCCCGCTTCATAAAAAAAATCGGCGTGAAAAGTCGCCATATAGTAACGAGCGAATCGGCTGGGGATTTGGCATTTGCCGCCGCTGAAAAACTTTTCGCCGAACACAATATCAATCGCGACGAGACGGATTTTATTTTGCTGTGCACGCAACACCCCGATTATCAAATGCCGCACACCGCCGCGCACCTTCAAAGCAGACTGGGCTTGAAAAAATCTGTCGGGACTATGGATATTGCGTTAGGTTGTTCGGGCTATGTTTACGGGCTGGCGGTCGCGAAAAGTTTCATTGAGACGGGGCTTGCGAAAAAAATTCTGTTCCTGACTTCTAGCGTTTACACGAAATATATCAACGTCAAAGACACTTCGACGCGGCCGCTTTTCGGCGACGGAGCAACGGCGACTTGGCTTGAGGGCAGCGACGAGGAAGGGCTTAGAGCTTTTGTCTTTGGCTCGGACGGCTCGCGCTACGACAAGTTGATTATCCCTGTCGGCGGCAGCAAATTTCCTCCGCGCGATAATCCCGAAATCTTCGCGACCGATGATAATAAAAATTTCCGCTCGAACTATGAAGTTTTCATGGACGGCATGGCGATAACTTATTTCACGTTGCGCGAAGTGCCAAAGCTCGTCGACGACGTGTTAACCGCCGCCAATTTGAATCGCGCCGACCTCGACTATTGCATTTTCCACCAGGCGAATAAATTTATGATGACGTATCTGCGCGACAAAGCCGGACTTAATGACGTGCCCTTTCACAACGACATAGCCGACACCGGCAACATAGTTTCTGGGAGTGTGCCGCTCGCGATTGAGCAAGTCGTGAAAAGTCACGGTGCGGCAACTTTAAAAAATGTAATGCTCGCGGGCTTCGGAGTGGGTTTGAGTTGGGCGGGTTGTATCGCGGATTTGTCGGGGATTGCTTTTACAAATCCTCGCACCTCATAAGCAGGAAACAATAATCCGACAGGCGATTTAGGAAAATTTTATCGACCTCGTGAACCGGCTCCACCTTTGCCAGCTCGCAAGCTAATCTTTCTGCGCGGCGCGTGATTGTCCTTGCCAAGTCGAGGAAGGCTCCGCCCTTAGAGTTGCCCGGAATTAAAAATTCTCTGAGCGGCGGCAACGAATTTTCTAGCGCGTCCATTTCCGCTTCAAGTTTTGCTACGTCGTCGGGAATTATCGTCGCGTCCCGATTCAAGCTCGCGAAGTCCGCCATAAGTTTTGGCAAAAGTTTCTGCACGGCAAAAATTTTCTCTCTGACCTCTGCGACTTCGGCAAAAGCTCGCGCCATTCCAAAGGCGGAATCCGCCTCATCAATCGCGCCGTAGGTTTGAACGCGCAAAGAATTTTTATCGACGCGCTCGCCCGTGTAAAGGTTCGTCGTGCCCTTGTCGCCGGTCTTGGTGTAAATTTTCATTCAATCGCCTCCTTGAAAAGTTTATGAACGTGTGGTATAGTTTCCACGAAAGGTAGGCAGTTTGATGCGTTGGCTTTCTTCCCCGAAGGAAGGGGGGTGACGCGTATGGATATTAAGGATTGGATTGAGCTCATTTGCTCAGTCGGGACTTTCGTCCTCGCGCTCATCGACCATTTCAACGGAAAGAAATAAGGCCGCTCGTCACAACGACCCTAAATAGTACCTCAACGTATTAATCGGGGAAGGAGTCGACGGGGCAACATCGACTGCCTACCTTTCATGTTGTCTTATTAACAAGAAAAATTTATCACAGACGCGCCGGCTTGTCAACCGATAGATAGTCGCTTGAAAAGTTTATGAACGTATGATATAGTGTCGGCGAAAGACAGGCAGTTCGATGCGTCGGCTTTCTTCCCTCGAAGGAAGGAGGTGGTGCGCAATGGATATTAAAGATTGGATTGAGCTCATTTGCTCGGTCGGAACTTTCGTCCTCGCGCTCATCGACCACTTCAACGGAAAGAAATAAGCCAAGCAACCGCTCGGCTCTGTAATAACCTCTAGCTATTAACGAGGGAAGGAGTCGACGGGGCAACATCGACTGCCTGCCTTTCATGTTGTCTTATTAACGAGAAAAATTTATCACAGACGCGCCAGCTTGTCAACCGATAATCGCTTGCCCGAAGTAGACGACCGCGCCCATAAATATTACGAACGGAATATAAATTTTCACGGCGAACGCTAGCAGTTGGGAGTCCGCGCCCTTTACGCCGATTGCCGCTGAACCTATCGCGATACTAAGCGGCGAAATCATTTTGCCCGCGCAAGCTCCCGTAGCATTAGCGGCCGCCACCCACGCTTGAACAGTTTCATTCGCGCCGATTGCTTGACTTGCTATTACTTGCAACTTGCCGAACAAAACACAACTCGAAGTCGCCGAGCCGGTGATATAAGTTCCGACCGAGCCCAAAAACGCCGCTATTAAAGGATAAGCCGTGCCTGTCGCCGCGACCGCCGTATCAGCAATTTGTCCGGTCATGCCGCTGTAGCCCATAACTTTTGCCGTCGCGATAACTGCAATTATCGTTATCATTGTGAATTTCAAACCGTTGACAGTTTTTTTCAACACACCGAGCATTTCGCCGAAAGCCGCGCCCTGTTTTGAACCCGCTATGAATGCCGCCAACATTATCAGGACACCCGGCGTATTTATCCAGACAAAAGTATAAGGCGCGCCGCCCTCGCCGTTGTAAATCGGAACCGCCGTTTTGAATTGCATCAGGAAAGAATTTATCGGCGGGACAAGCTTACTGGTGAACAGCAGAAAGAAGAAAATCAAAATGAACGGCAAGCAAGCGTTGATACCCTGCGCGGTCGTAATTTTCGCGTGAGCCTGGTCGCTCATTGCGAATTCCGGGTCGTTGACGGGGAATTTTTTTGCAATGAAAACGATCGTGCCCATAGTGCAAATCGCGCCCGCTACAACTGCCAATTCCGGTCCAACAAACATTGACAGTGCGAGTTCGGGCAGGAAAAATGCAAGCCCCGCGCCTAAACAAAACATAGTCATTCCGCGCAGACCTTTGAATCCGCCGCCAGTAACGATGACCATTAGCCACGGACAAAGCAAAGTCAATACGCCCAGTTGCAATGATGTAAACGTCGCCAGTTGCATTGGGTCGAAGCCCGTAACGCTACTCAACGTCACGAGCGGAATCCCGATTGAGCCGTAAGCCGTCGGCACCGAGTTTGCAATAAGACAGACCGAAACTGATAAAATAGGATTAATGCCAATGCCCGCGAGCATTCCTGCGGGAACCGCGATTGCCGTGCCGAAACCTGCCATGCCCTCAAGGAAACCGCCAAAGCCCCAGCCAATCAGCAGAATCAAAACACGCTTGTCGTGGCTGACGCTCGTCAACATGTCTTTAATCGTGTCCATTGCTTTGGTGTGCAATGTCAAATTATAAGTGAAAATTGCCGCGACGATAACTAGCAAAATTGGCCAACACGCCAGCGCGACGCCTTCGAGGACGGATTCAATAGCCCGCACGCTTTCCATTTCCCAGACGCCCATGCCCGCCGCTAACGAAATTGCCAGCGCGATTAAACACGCCTTCCACGCCGGCATTTTGATTACGCTGAGCGCAATCACCAGCCATAATATCGGCGACAGCGCAAGTAGAAACATCAATTCCCCCAACCCCCTTTAAAACAATTAGGAATTCGTAATGCGTAATGCGCAATGAAAGACAATTTCTAATTACGCATTGCGCATTTCTAATTACGCATTGCCCTTAAAAATTCCTGCCTTAGTGAAAATTTTCTGTCAATGAAGGTTTCATTTTACTTCTATTTGATTAGGTCGCTGACGGTTTTGTTTTCGCCGTTGATATTTATTGAGGTTGTGGATTCGACGCTACTCAATATGACTTTGCCGCCGCCCGTGACATTAAGCGTCAGCGCATCATTTTTGAACGTCGCCTTTTTAACATCTACGTAAGAAGTGCCGCGCTTGTTCATAATTTGGAACATATCGCCCGCCGCGTAATCAGTAATAACGTCGTTGCCGTCGCCTGCGCGGAAAATAAATGTGTTGTCACCGTCGCCTGCGTTGATTGAGGCATAATAGCCGTGAAGTTATGGAGTCGGCACCGTCGCCAGTGTGAATCGTTGAGTGCTGAATGTTGCTGTTGTTAATGATATTGTCGCCGTATCGTTTGCAAAAATGTTTAATTCAAATGCAGGTAAAATTCTGCCATCTATGAAAAATTTTTCAATGTTTATAATCGAACTTTAATCTGCTAACAAAAAAGCCCGCCAAACTTCCGACGGGAGTTACTTTTAAAAAGTAACCAAACAGTTAGAATGTTGCATTATTTCCTAACGAGTTTAGTGCCGCTGATTTTATAAGAGTCGTCGTTAATGTTAAAGGTCGTCGCCGTGAAGTTTTTCAGCGTGAGGGCATTAGCAGTCGAGCCGACTTTGAAATAAATTTCCTTCTTGGACTTGTTGTAAGTGCCGGAGAATGTGCTGGTGATTTCCAAAATGTCAGTGTTATCAAAGCCAAAGATAACGTCCTTGCCATCGCCGTCGTTGTAAAGGAAAGTATCCGAGCCCTTATCGCCCCAAAGACTGTCATTGCCCGCGCCGCCGTAAAGGCTATCATTACCTGCGCCGCCAAGAAGTTTATCATTGCCTGCGCCGCCCGATAAAGTGTCAGCACCATTGCCGCCGCTCAAGCTGTCATTGCCCGCGTTGCCAAGAAGTTTATCTGCTCCCGCCGCTCCAGAAAGTGTATCGTTCTTCGAGCCGCCAAGCAAAGTATTATTTTTAGCATTGCCGACAACTTTAACTGCTGTGGTAAGTGCAGAGGCGTCACCGACTTCGCGCCAACTTTCCAACGTCGCCGATTTGCTGACAATGAGCGCACCGCCAATCAACGTCTGCTCTTTGCCCTTAGCGTTTACGATAGCGAGTTCTTTGCCCTTAGCGTTTTTAACCGTCAAAGTATTTTTGTTGATAGTAAATGTCGCGTCGGAACCTTTGATTGACGTTTGGGAAATCGCCGCGCCAATGGAAATTTTATCGCCCGTCGCGAAGTCAGCTATAACATCATTGCCCGCGCTGTATATGAAAACGTCATTGCCCTTGCCGCCCGTGAGAGTGTCATTACCTGCGCCGCCGGTTAGCATATCGTCACCGGTCTTGCCGAAAAGGTTATCTTTATTCGCGCCGCCGTTCAGATAGTCATCGCCTTTGCCGCCAACTAAGCTGTCATTGCCCGCGTCGCCAGATAAGGTGTCTGCGCCGTCGCCGCCACTCAAACTGTCATTGCCATTTCCGCCGAACAATTTATCATTGCCCGCGTCGCCAGATAAGGTGTCTACTCCGTCGCCGCCCGCGATTGAATCGTTGCCCGCGTTGCCGTAAAGTTTATCATTGCCTGCCGCGCCCGATAAAGTATCATTACTTGCACCGCCGTTCAGAGTATTGACGAGAGCATTGCCGATAACTTTGATAGCCTTTGTGCGTTTGGAGGCGTCGCCGGTCTTGACTGCAGAAGCGAGCGTGACAGCGGCAGAGGATTTATCATTTAATATCAAGGTTGTTGCGTCGACTATATTTGCTTTCGACAGAGTGCCCGCGCCCGCGAGAGTTATCTTATTACTGCCGACCGTGACGACAATATCAGAGCCGCTCTTAGCCGTCGAATAAGCACTGCCCGTAATGCTGAGTATCGAAGTTGCATTAAAGCCTTTGATAGTGTCATTGCCGTCGCCCTTTGCGTAATTGAAGACGACATTTGCGCCGCTGTTTATGATAGAGTCATTGCCCGCGCCGCCGTTTATCGTGACGTAATCGCCAGCGTTATTCCAAATGTAATCGTTGCCTGCGCCGCCATTGATTGACACTTCGGAGCCGTAGCCGTTATCGCCGTCCCAGTTGCGAATAATATCGTTGCCTTTATCGCCGACGATTGTAACTTTCGCGCCGCGATTGTCAACGGAATCATTATCTGCGCCGCCGTTAATCAAAACTTGCTTGCCGTAGTTCTTGACATCATCTTTACCCGCGCCACCGATTATCGTAACTTTCACGCCGTGATTGTCGACGGTATCGGCACCCGCGCCCGCGTTGATTGAGCTGTTATTGCCCTCGTTGCTGATTGTATCGTTGCCGCCGAGCGCGTTTATAGTGATTTTAGTTCCGATATTGTCAATGGTGTCATCGTAGGCTGTGCCCGTGATTAGCGTTGAGTTTTTCTCGTTGAAAATATCGGCGGGCGAGGTCTTTGGGTTCGGGATAATCGTAATGGGCAGGATGGTATCACCAGCGGTTTTATCAGCAACGAGCATTTTATAAATTTCACCGTTTGAAGAAAGGGTAGCGGTGTTGATAGTTTTACCCTTTGCGCTTTTGAGGGTCATTTTGCTTGTGCCGTCGGTCAGAATGATGTTGGTGCCGGACGTCCGTTTAGTGAGTGCGCCGGTTGCAAAGACTGTGTCGCCGTCGTGATAATTACAGACTAGGTCGTTGCCGCCGCCGAAGATTATAACGTTGTTGTTAGCGTCAGCGGCGAGCGTGATTGTATCGTTGCCCTTGCCCGTGACGATTGTATTATTTTGCCCGCCCGCCAACGAAACCAGATTGCGACCGGAGCCGGCGTTGATGAAAGAATAGTTGCCGCTGGTGTAGATTAAATCGGAGCCGTTGCCCGCCTCGATTGTGTTATGTGTGTTGTAGTTGGTGTCGTAGTAATGGTTCGTGAAAATTGTATTCCTGCCGTCGCCGACCGAGATAATTTTATAGTTGCCATCACCGCTGATTGAGACAAGATCATTGTCCTTGCCCGCATAAATTCTGCCTTTGCTCATTGAGCTATTAACGGTGATTCTGTTGTTACCCGCGCCCGCCTCGATTGAAGTGCGAGGGTCATCACTCCAATAAATACCATTGAAATCTCCACCGGTTATTATCGTGTCGTTGCCAGAACCAGCAATAATTGTAGATTCTTCAACGTTGCTATTATTAATGTAGTTGTTGCCGTCACCAGCATTGATATTATTGCGATATCTTTGCTCGCCAATATCCGCAACGTTAATGGTGTCGTCTCCTGCGCCCGCGATAATTTCTGTATCACCCGAATTCAACGAGACATTATTCTTGCCGCCACCGACGCTGATATAACCGCCCGCAACTGTGACTTTGTCGTCACCGTTGCCTGTGTAAACAGTTTCCCGACCGCTTGCGCTTTTGATGGTGTTATTTCCGGAGCCGAGAGAAATTGAATTGGAGCCGCCCGAATTATTTATGAGAACAAAATCGCTACCGCTCCCTGCAATGAGGTTATTGTTCGCACTGTTAGCATTGAGCGTCACGAAATTTTTACCCTCGCCGACATTGATTGTCGAATCACTTCCGCCCGTTATAATTGAATCGTCGCCGCTGTAAACTGAAACCATATTCTTCGAGCCATCACCTATGATAGAAACTAAATCGTTGCCATTGCCTGCCGTAATTCTGCCGTAGCTCATTGAGCTGTTGATGGTAATTCGATTGTTGCCTGCGCCCGCCTCAATTGAAGTGCGAGGGTCATCACTCCAATAAATACCATTGAAATCTCCACCGGTTATTATCGTGTCGTTGCCGGAACCAGCAATAATTGTAGATTCTTCAACGTTGCTGTTATTAATGTAGTTGTTGCCGTCGCCAGCGTCAATGTAATTGAGGTAGCGTTTTTCTTCGGTCTCGTCCACGTCACTGATGTTAATAGTATCGTCGCCTACACCCGCATAAATATTTGAAGAGCCGCTTTCGGTCATCAGGACATTATTTTTGCCGTTACCAAGTTCTAAATGACCGCTCCCAACCGTAATTTGATTGTTGCCGCCGCCCGCTATGATAGTGTGGTCTCTGCCTACGCCATAAACAGTATTGTTGCCGCCGCCAACCGAAATTTTATTACCCGTCGAAGAACTCACTATCGAAACCAAGTCATCACCATTGCCAGCGATTATTTCATTACTCGAACCGGCTCCATTGAGCGTCACGAAATTTTTGCCAATGCCGACATTTATTGTCGAACCGCTTCCGCCTGTTATAACTGAGTCGTCGCCTTCTCTTACATGAATTAAATTATTATCACCGCTTACGACGGAAACAAAATCATTGCCGCTCCCCGCATAAATTCTGCCGTAGCTCATTGAGCTGTTGATGGTGATTCGATTGTTGCCCGCGCCCGCCTCAATTGAAGTGCGAGGGTCATCACTCCAATAAATACCATTGAAATCTCCACCGGTTATTATCGTGTCGTTGCCGGAACCAGCAATAATTGTAGATTCTTCAACGTTGCTGTTATTAATGTAGTTGTTGCCGTTGCCGACTTCAATATAATTGCCTTCGCGTTTTTCTTCGGTCTCGTCGCGGTCGCCGACTTGAATAGTATTTTGCCCGTCGCCCGCCTCGATTGTCTGATAACCGCCCGCCGAACCGTCAATCGAAATGGAATTATTCCCTGTACCGGCATTTATGCTGACGTTGTCGCCGCTGTTGTAGATATAGTCGTTGTCGTCGCTGCCTTCAATCGTGACGTTGCTTTTGGTGTTGGTGATGTAGTTTTCGTCAAGGTAGCCGCTGATTTCGGCATAGCTCGCCAAATTGATAATGCGGTCGTTACCTGCGCCCGAATTGATGTCGGTGTTCTCGCCGCTGTTCTTAATGCTGTCCATGTCGTCCCCTCCGTCGATACGAGAATTATTGCCCGTGCTGTCGACAGTGTCCTTGCCGTCGCCGCCGATAATCGTAGTTTTATAACCTTCGCTGTAAATTGAATCGTCACCGGAGCCGCCGTTAATTTTGACGTTCGCGCCGTAATTTTCTACGCGGTCATTACCGTTGCCGGCGTTTATCGTGACGTTGGAGCCGTAATTGATAATGGTATCGTTGCCGTCAAAGCCGTAAATCATGATATTGCTAAGCGTGTTCTCGATGTAGTCGCCGTTGTTGGTGCCACGCAGGACGTCCTTGCTACCTTGGAAACTCGGCATGAGAATAATCGCGTTGTCATAGGGATTTTTAATGAGAGTGTTCGTGTAAGTCGGAAGGCTCTCGTCCTCGGCAAGTTCAATCGTGTTTATGTTAAGTTTTAAATCCTTAGCACTGTCAACGATAATTCCACCGTCGCCGACTTGGATAATCACATCCTCGCCGCTAATTACTGTCGAATAGTCGCCCTTGATTTTGATAACGTGGCTCGTATTGTAGCCGTAAATAACATCTTGCCCGTCGCCCTGCGTGTAGTCGATAATGGTTTTGGTCGAGTCGGTCAAGTCAAAGAAATCATCACCCGCGCCGCCGATGACGGTATTTGCTTCGCCACGAACGAGGATAATATCACTACCGTCATTGCCATTGATGCTGTTTTTACCCTGATAAACAAAGATAAAATCATTGTCCTTGCCGCCGTCTATCGTGCTGTAACTGTTGGTGATGTAAAGATTATCGTTACCGTTGCCGCCGTGAATAGAATTGTATTTCGCGCCACCGTAACTTGAAACCATATCATTGCCGTGCCCCGCGAAGATTGTGACGTTTGAAAATTCATTTTCGATATAATCGTTGCCGTCCTGCGCGTAAACACTGGTGCCGCTACTTGCAACTGTAATGATGTCGGATTCACTTGAACTTTGATATTCACCTTTCTTAGCAATTTCGCGGATAAATTCTACGTAATTCATTTCGCTGACCGTAAATTGATAAGAATCGAGGTTGCCCGAAAGAGCATGTGCCAGCCAGTTACAGCCTTCGCTTAAAAATTTTGAAATGTCAAAAATGGCGTCGTCTATGCCCATGAGATAATTACTCACGCCCTCGTGAAGTCCGCTGGCAATGGCGTCCATCAATGCTTCTTTGCGAACAATATCTTCGGGCAAGCCGTCATCGTTGTAATAATCAATCTTATCACCGTATTGAGATATGCCTTCGATTATGGCTAGCCCAACAGAAATACCTGCGGAGACCCAACCGAAAGGCGCAGTAAAATTGCCAAGATCCCTGCCCATTTCTTCAAGAGCCGTTGTAATGGATTCTACACCCAATCGGAGAGCAGCTTTGTTAATTTCTTTTTGCTCATCCGCCGTCACGCCGTCGAGTGTGGCAACAACAGTCAAGCCGTAAGAAAGAGTAGCCGTAACCAACGATAAAACTACGCTGTCATAATTTTCATCCTTGAGTTTGGAAATTGTACTGCAGATATTTAAAGTCTCGCTTATTATTTGCCCCGGTTCTTTAATCATTTTCTCGGTATCTACGCCCGATATGCCGTCGACAAGATCAAGTATAGAATCAATAATTTCTACTGAGGATTTTAAAATAGCAACGTCTTCCAATAGGTGTAGGATTTTATCTTTCTCGCCTTTTTTCTTAATGGTGCCGCTGGAGTTTTTATTTTGATATATGTCATAAATAGACGCGACGAATTCATATATTGGCAAGATGTCTTTTGAAATATTTCCAACACCATTCTTAAAATTTTCAAGCGTGGAAATGAGTCCGGAAACCAAAGGATTTTTAATGATATTGCTAATCGTACGCAAATGCGGCAAACAATTTTCACGAGCGGCTTTTTTTTCGTCTGTAATAGTTGTGTCGTCCGCGAAACGCTGCAGGCTAAAAGTAATTTTAATCATAACTATCATCTCCTTTGAACAAATTTTTTTACAATTATACTTCCGCTGCCTGCAGATTATCAAGATATTGTGAGAATTTTTTGGCAGTTGAAAACTTCGCGGGCGTATGATAAAATGCTGAAAAATTTTGTGGGAGAAGTTTTATGCCCGACGAATTCAAAGAAATTTTGCGGCGCGAACTCGACGAGCTAAAGCAGAATAAAATTCGGGTCATTGCGCTTGGAGTATGTTTTGTCGTCCTGCTGATTTTTTGGATAACCGACGACGGCGCGAACGAAGAAGAAATTTTGGTTACCGAATCGCCGAGCGCACCCGTCACGAAAGATTTGCCCGTTAAAAATTTACCCGTCGCGAAAACTCCGGAGGGCGTCAAAATAGTTTTGGGCGCAAATGCCGACGGACTTTTTATCGGCGACCCGTTCGCGGGTGAGGAAAAACCTAAGCCCGCACCCGTGACGCCCCCGACCCCGCCGCTACCGAAAATCCCTGCCGCACCAACTCCGCCGATTGTAATTCAGCCGCCAACACAACCGCCAACGGAAAAAATTATCCTAATGGGCACGGCGATTAGCGGCGAGAATAAAACGGCAATGTTCCTGCGCGGCAACGAAACTTTATTCCGGACAATCGGCGAGGAAATCGGCGGACTGAAAATTTCAGACATAACGCCCGACTTCGTGACGTTCGAGGGTGGCAAGCGCATTTATTTTCAAAAGGAGCTGGAGTAATTGAAGTTGAAAAAATTCCTGCCGCTGATAGTTTCGGCAGCTTTTTTTATGCCCTCGCCAATTTCAGCCGCACCTATGACCTTAAGCGTCCACGATGCCGACCTGCGCTCAACAATAACACTAATTGGTAAAAATGGCGGACTTAATGTTCTAGCAGATGATTCTGTCAAAGGAACTATTTCTATTTCCGTTGCTAATGTTGAGCCCGTAAAGATACTTGAAATCATTTCCAAAGTAAAAAATCTTCGTCTTTTTTATGAAGCGGGTGTTTATGTTTTAACGGCACAACTATTACCTTCTGAGCTAATGCAAAGTTATGTTATCCCTATTAAATTTGGCGACCCAGAAGTTTTGCGCAAAGCCATTTACAAAGTACTTGATAACGAACCTGATAAACCTCACGTAGAGTCAATGAAGGTCAAAGATAGTGACGGTAATGAGCGTACTTATAATTATACTTCTAACAGAGATAGTAACCGTCTTACTGGTGACGACGAAAAAGATGACCCGCGTACTAAACGAGTTTTTGTTAATTCTGAAGTAAACGCTATTGTACTTTTCGGGACGCCAACCGAATATGAGCGCGTCAGAAATCTTTTGGAAACTCTCGACGTTGAACTCAAGCAAGTTTCGGTCGAGGCGAAAATTTTGGCTATCGATAAAGAAGCAACTAAAAATCTCGGCGTGGAGTGGATGTGGTCAACCGTTCCGCAATATCCCGAACATAATCGCAACACATACACGCGAACCAACAGCGACGGCGTTGTCACCCAATACGAGGAATATGACTACACGCGCAATTCAAATGACTCGACCGGCTTTGGCATTATCCGATTCGGGCGCAGTCACGAAGGCTATCCTTTCGAGTGGTATTACGGCGCGAAGATTAACGCGCTAGTAACTGACGGCAAGGCGAAAATTTTATCCCGGCCTAACGTCACGACGATTCAAGGGCGCGAGGCGGTTATAAATGTTGGAAGCTCGGTGCCCGTTCCGAAAATTTCAAGTACAAATACAAGCACTACGACGGAAATTGATTATCGCGACGCGGGAATTATCTTGAGGTACACGCCGCGCATAAATTCCGACGGCACGATAACCGCCACGATTCATACGGAAGTTAGCACGCCGCAATACGTCGCCGACATCGGGGCTTATCGATTCAACACGCGCTCGGCTGATACGACGGTCACGGTGCGCGACGGCGAGCCAATGATTATCGGCGGGCTAATCGGCGCGGAAGAGGCTAAGTCTGTCAGCAAAATTCCGTTCTTAGGCGACTTGCCGATTTTGGGCGCGTTGTTCAGGAATCATCGCAAGAGCAAGACCGAATCCGAACTCGTAATCTTTTTGACGGCGCACGTATTGGGGAGCAACTCAAATGAAACTCTACCCCTTGAACCTTGACGCGTTTATTCATACTTTCTTTTGCTGCGCCCAAAAGAAAGTAAGCAAAGAAAAGGGCGTTCCGGCAAAGAAACATCCATGTTTCTGTTGCCGGCGGCCGTCGTCCATGACGGCCGGGCTTCGTTCTATCGTAGTGAAAATCTTTTCGGAGGTTTTAAGTTGAAACTCTACCCTTTGAACCTTGACATAGAAAATCAAAATGTCGTCGTGATAGGTGGCGGCGAAGTCGCGCTAAGAAAAATTCGCGGGCTATTGGAAGCGGGCGCACTCGTCAAAGTCATAGCTCCCGAAATCTGCGCGGAAGTCGAAGACCTTTCAAGGCGCGGCGAAATCGTTTGGCTTAGGGAAAATTTTTCTGCGGAGTTTCTCGGCGACGAAATAATTTTAATCGCGGCGACGAATAATCCCGAAGTCAACAGACGAGCGGCTGAACTTGCACGGGCGAAAAAAATTTTGGCCAACGTCGTGGACGAGGCGGGCGGCAATTTCAATGTGCCGTCGAGAATCAGACGCGGCGAATTTTTATTGACGCTCTCGACCGGCGCGAATTCCCCAGCGTTTTCAAAATTCGTGCGGCAAATGTTGGAGGCGGAGTTCGATGAAAATTTCGGCGCGGGATTAAAAATAATTTCGCAGCGGCGGCGGGAAGTCAAGCGACTCTTGCCGAATAGTAAGGCGCGGAAAAATTTCTGGCAAAACTTTCTGACCCGCGAAATTTGGGAGCTTTTGAAATCAGGAAACCTTGACAAGTTGGAGGAACTAATAGATTATGCGCTTGAAAGTCTTAGGCTTGAATCACACGACGGCACCGATTGAAGTCCGCGAAAAATTTTCGATAGGCAAGGAGGCATTGCGGCGCGGGCTAGAAAATCTCGACGGCTACGACGGCTTGAACGAGGCGGTTATTTTATCGACGTGCAATCGCAGTGAAATTTACGCAGTCACGGCGGACGATTGCGAGGCGAACCTCCGACAATTTCTCAACGATTTAATCGGCGACGTTATCGACGAAAAATTTTTGTACGAGTACGACGACGAAGCTTGCACCGAACACCTTTTCGAGGTCGCGGCGGGTTTGGATTCCTTAGTTTTGGGCGAGGGGCAAATTTTGTCGCAAGTCAAAGAGGCCTACACGACCGCGAAGTCCGCGCAGGCGACCAATACCATTTTGAACACGCTGTTTAATCGAGCGATAGCATCTGGCAAGCGAGTCCGCACCGAAACCAAAATCGCTTATAACTCGGTATCGGTGAGTTCGGCGGCGGTCGAGCTGGCAAGTAAAAAATTGGGCGGGCTTGAAGGTCGGAGCGCGTTAATCTTCGGCGCGGGCAAAATGGCTCAACTTACAGCGCAACATCTCTTATCGCGCGGAATCAAGAAAATTTTCGTGGCGAATCATCATCTGTCGCGAGCTGAGGAAATGGCCGCTAAAATCGGCGGGGTTGCGGTCGCTTGGGAAGACGCCTTGACCAGCGCGGCTCACGTCGACATAATCATAACTTCGACAGGCGCACCGCATTACGTCATAAAGCCCTGGCAAACGCAACAGCTCATGACGCGCAGGGAAGGTCGAGGAATTTTTTTTATTGACATAGCGGTGCCGCGAGACGTCGACCCCGAAGTCGGCAAGATAAAGGGCGTGACGCTCTACAACATTGACGATTTGGAATCGGTCGTCGAAAAAAATTTGCAGGCGCGACAACATGAAGCATTGCTCGCGAAAAAAATCGTCGCGGAGGACGCGGCGGCCGTCACGGAGCGTTTCAAGTATCTGAACTTCCAACCGCTTATGGCGAACTTATCGGAGCGAGCAGAGCAAATGCGTCGGCGCGAAGTCCGGAAAATTTTGAGCAAGCTCCCCGACATGACCGACGACGAACGGAAAATTTTAGAGCAAATGACGCGGCGCATTGTCCGAAAACTTTTGCGAATGCCAATGATGAAACTAAACGCTTCGGCGGGCACCGACGAGGAAAATTTTTATACGCAAGCAGTTAAAGCACTGTTCAATGCGTAATAAAAAAAGCCGACAGCAAATATTAATTTAAACATTATCTCTCGCCGAAGTCGGACGACAACGCCAGCACGGAAATTTTTTCTGCGCCGAGTGACTTCAAAACTTTAGCGCACTCGCTGACCGTCGTACCGGTCGTGAAAATATCATCGACGATTAAAACTTTTTTCCCGCGCAGGTCGTCAACCTCAACTGCTGCGAAGACTCCTTTTAAAATTTTTTGCCGTTCTGCCCTGCCGAGACTGTAAAGCTTGGGCGTCGGCACCCGCCGGATTAAAATTTTCCGTAGCGGGATATTTTTTTTGCTCAAGAACTCCTCGAAAATTTTTTCCGTCTGATTGAAGCCGCGCTCTTTAAATCGTTCTGTGTGAAGCGGCACCGGAACTGCAAAATCTATTCCGCTTAGCAATTTTAAAATTTCATCGCGCTCGGCTACGTTGTCGAGGATTTTTTTCAGCGCGGGCAGGACGTTTAAATTATTCTCAAACTTTAGCTTATGCAGAAGTGGTTGCAAGCCCTCGCGATACCGTGCAACGCGCAAAACTTTTGCTATTGGCGCGGGAGGTTCCGAATAAAAATCGAGCCGCAAAATTTTTTCCGCGCAGGTCGTGCAAAGTTGATAGCGTTCCTCGACAATCTCCTTGCAGACAGGACAGCGCGGCGGGAATAGAAAATAAATCATCGCTTCCCACAGCTCGCGCAAAAAATTCATAAGCTCACCCCAAAATTTTTCTCCCATTATAACAAAAAAGCCCGCCCCCTTTCAGGACGAGCCAAAAAATTTTTTAATGACCGTAACCGCGCCTTTTAAGAATATTAGCTGCCAAATTTCTTCTTTCATCGGAGTAACTTCTAAAAATTTCTTTCAGTTCCTCATCGCTGTAGCCATTGTAGCGTTCTTGCAAAACCGAACCCGCTATCCTCTTTTTTAATTCGGGCTCCTTTCTATAAATTCTTATCAGTTCATCATCATCATAACGGCCGTATTCATCTTTGAGCTCGCGTATTTGTTCACGCTTTTTTTGACTTTGTTCTTGTGCATATTCGGCGATTCGACCGAGCGTGTCAAAAAATCCCACGTTCAACGCCTCCTCGTTTTGCGCTGACGTTTTTCGTTGCCTTCATCATTCCGCGAACCTATGCCGCAAGGCGTTGAGCAATCGCAATTACCTTCTTCGTCGTACCATGTGGTGTGACCGTTGTCGTCGTCGTAACCGTAGAATTTTTTGCCGTCGGATTCATTCGTATACGTGCGGTCTGCATCGCTGAAACGTTTCATAATTATTTGCCTCCCAACAAAAATTTTCAAGCAGGTGCATTTTACATTGAAAATTTTTACGTGCTAAGTACCTCGCGGGTACACTCGGCGGAAAATTTTAATCGATAATATCGAACCACACGCACCAATAATGCTCATCAAGTTTTTTCTCGTCACCGCTCAAATAAATTTGCAGATAGGCGGAAGTATTTTTTCTATCTGCAAGGAGATAATCGAACGGAATAACGAAATCAGCTGATTCTCCGACTTTAAGCGCGGGCAAAGTTTTCGTATCAATGACCTTGCCGCCCCAATTTTGCCCGAAGATAAATTTTATCGTTGGGTTTTGCCAAATGTCGCTGGTATCGTTGGTTATGTGCAATCGCGCTTGAGTTCGTTGCCAATCGGCGCGGGAAACTTTTTCGCGATCGTTTTTATGTTCGTCCTGATTGTACGGAACACCATTCAAATAAAATTCTGTCTTGAGGAGCCCCGAAAAATTTTTACGTTGCGGCGGATTATTTATTTGTGGTGGCGTTGGGAAATTTGGCGTTGGCGAATCATTTTGCGGTGGCAAGACAATTTCTGGAAATTTGAACGGCTCTACCTGCGCGGGCTCCGGAATTGCTCTGGGCTTAGGGATTTCTTCGACGGCAATTTTATCTACGCGGCTCTCGACGGTCTCTTGAAAATTTTCGTCACGATTGAGCGGCGAGGCATTGGCGAGCAGGAAAATTCCTATCGTCAAGAAAATCAACGCGGGCAAAATTTTCGAGCGGCGCGGCTCTTCGGCAGTCAACGCGGCTTTGAGTTCGTCGACGCTTTGAAAACGATTTTTCGGGTCGAGTTCGGTGCACTTGTCCAAAATTTTTTTAAGACGCCCGCCGCAATTCGTGCCGAGCAAATTTTTCATCGTGACGCCCAAAGAATAAATATCACTGCGCGAATCGGTCTGCCCGCTACCGAATTGTTCGGGCGGCGCGTAGCCCTTCGTGCCTAAAAGTTTCGTGTCGACTTCCTTATCGGCTTTGAAAATCCTTGCCGCGTCGAAGTCAATCAGCCGAATTTTTCCGCCCTGTAATATCAAATTTGATGGCTTTATGTCCCGATGAATTATTTTCTGCGCGTGCAGTTCCCGTAGCCCGTCGCACATCTGCAGGAGTATTGCTCGCGCCTCCGTCTCGCTGAAAAAATTTTTGCGTTCGAGCCGCTCAAGCAAATTTTCACCCTGTATGAACTCTTCGACAACGACGGTTTCTATATCGTCCTCCGCGCAGAAGAAAATTTTCGCAGGAAGGCTGAACGAAAAATTTTTCAGCATGTCATAGGGCAAACCCGTTAACGCCACGCGCTTTATTATCACGAGCTCGCCGCCAACTTTCGACGACGCTAACCAAACTTCGCCGCGTTCCGAACGCTTTAGCAATTTCAATTTCTCAAAGCGGAATTCCAAATACTCCGCGACATTTTCTTTCATGGCTTGCCTTTCTAACGACCTTGCGATATATTTTTAAAAAATTGTGGAGGCGAATGCTATGACCGCTAAGGATACCGAACAACTCGAAAACGAATTGACTAAGGCCGACGACGTGAAAAAATTCCTCGACGATAACGCGGAAAATTTTCGCTCCTTCACGCTCGCCGAATACCTTCGACATTTACTCGACGCAAAAAATTTGACTAAGGCGCAAGTTATTCGCGATTCGCAACTCGATGAGGGATACGCGCAACACATTTTCGGCGGCAGAAAAAATCCTACGCGTGAAAAAATTTTACAGCTCGCGCTCGCTATGAAACTTTCGCCGAAGGAGGCAAATTATCTGCTGTACTACGCAGGGCATAACAAATTGTACGCGCGCGACGAACGCGATAACGTCATAGCCTTCGCGCTGGAGAATCGCAAAACGGTTTTGCAGACCAATCAACTTTTAGCGGATTTGAAAATGCAGTCGCTGATTAGCTGAGTGTATACAGAATTATTCGATAGCGGCGCGGATTTTTATTTGCAAAGCCGCTTGCCGTGTGTTAAACTTTTTTCGCTAGTATAACAAAATAATTTGAGAATTAGTAGGTGAAAACTTTGAAAGGAAAATTGATATTGCAGGACGGCACGACCTTTCGCGGGCAACTATTTGGCGGCTCGAACGCCACGACCGAAGGCGAAGTCGTTTTCAACACGGGCATGACCGGCTATCAGGAAATTTTGACCGACCCATCGTATTGTCGGCAAATCGTCGCGCTGACTTATCCGCTTATCGGCAACTACGGCACCGCAAAACAATTCAATCAGAGCCGCAAAAGTTTTGTTGGCGGGCTGGTTATCGGCGAGTTGTGCGAAAAACCTTCTAGCTCGTCCATGCAGAAAACTTTAGCCGAATTCCTCACGACGGAAAAAATTCCTTGCCTCTACGATGTCGACACCCGCGCTTTGACGAAAAAAATCCGTTCGGCCGGAACTATGAAAGGCGTTATCGTCAGCGAATACACTTCGCAGGCGACTATTAACGAGATGATGTCGTTGCCGATTCGCAAAAATGTCGTCGAGCAGGTGACGACGCCCGTTTTGTACACGCTCGACGCGAGGGAAAATGCTTTGAGCGTCGTGACTATGGATTTCGGCATTAAGAAAAATATTCTCGACGCGCTGAGGAAATTGAATTGCAAAGTGACGGTCGTCCCGGCTAAAACCGTCGCCGAAACAATTTTAAATCTCAAGCCCGATGGAGTTTTTCTATCGAACGGGCCCGGCGACCCTAAAGACCTCCCCGACGTGATTCGCGAAGTCCGTAAACTTATCGGCAAGCTTCCGCTGTTCGGCATTTGCTTAGGTCATCAGATTTTGGCGTTGGCAATGGGCGCGAATACTTTCAAATTGAAATTCGGTCATCACGGTTGCAATCAGCCCGTAAAAAATTTGGAGACAGGCAAAGTTGCAATCACATCGCAAAATCACAACTACGCGGTCGAAGCAAATTCGCTCAAAGGCTTGCCGCTCAAAATAACTCACCTGTCGTTGAACGATAACACGGTCGCGGGCATTCGTCATACGTCCTTGCCGATTTCTTCCGTGCAATTCCACCCCGAAGCCGCGCCGGGTCCAAACGATACTGTTCGACTGTTCGACGAATTTATCGCCAACATGAAGGCGGCTAAGCAGTAGGAAAGTTTTGAGGTTGCAAATTATGTTTAGAAAGTTTTTCGCGCTGATTGCGATTTTACTTTTGGCAAATGTCGTGCCCGTCCAAGCCCAAAATCTTGACGATTACAAATTAACGGGCGTAGTTGTCTTCAGCCGCCATAATATTCGCTCACCGCTCTCCGGTAAAAATTCTGCTGTCGCGAAAATCACGCCGCATAAATGGTTTGAATGGACTTCCGCACCTGGTGAACTTTCTATGCGCGGCGGCGAATTGGAAACGATTATGGGGCAATACTTTCGCAAATGGCTCGTGAGCGAAAATCTTATCACAGAAAATTATCTTCCTGAGGTGGGCGAAGTTCGATTTTATTCCAACTCCATGCAACGCACAATCGCGACCGCGCAATTTTTTTCAAGCGGGCTGTTCCCCGTCGCTAATGTCCGCATCGAACACAAATTTGCTGTCGGGGAAATGGATCCTGTTTTCATTCCGCAACTGACTTTGGATAGTGAAAAACATCGTGAGCAGGTGAATAAACATATGCGCGCCATGTTCGCTGATAACGTTCCGAACGAAAATTATCGCTTGCTTGAAAGGGTGCTCGATTTCAAAAATTCCGAAATGGCTAAGGCGGAAGGATTAACGCATTTCCGCGACGAAAACCTAGAACTTACTTTTGACATTGGCAAGGGGCTAGACGCTAACGGGACTTTGAGACTTGCCGGTCGCGCCTCCGATGCTTTGACTCTCCAATATTACGAGGCGAAAACTCCACTTGATGCCGCATTTGGTCACAAAATCAGCTTAAGCGACTGGCAGAAGATTTCAGACCTAAAAGACTTTTACGCCTACGTTTTATACAGCGCACCCGCCGTTGCAGTTAATACGGCTCGTCCGCTCTTGCAAGTCATTAACGATGAACTTTCGCTCGATAGGAAATTTACATTCCTCTGCGGGCACGACTCGAATATTTGGAGCATATTGGTTGCTCTCGACGCTGAAAAATATTCCCTGCCGCAATCTATCGAGACCAAAACGCCTATCGGTGGGAAATTCGTTATTGAGAAATGGCGCGGCGCGGACGGCATAGACTACGCCAAAACGAAATTGATTTATCAGAGCGCGGAGCAGTTGCGAAATAAAACTACGCTGACTTTGGATAATCCGCCAATGATTGTCCCGATTTACTTCAAAGGACTTCATCATAATGGCGACGGCTTATACCGCCTTGAGGATTTGCAAGAACGTTTTCGGCAAGCTATCAAAACTCATTACGATTTGCCAACAGAAAAAGTTGCTGCTTAAAATTTTACCGACGAAGGGAGCAGATTTATGCCTAAGAAAAAGAATCTCAATAAAATACTCGTCATAGGTTCGGGACCGATAGTCATAGGGCAGGCGGCGGAGTTCGATTACGCTGGCTCGCAAGCTTGCCGCTCGCTCAAAGAGGAGGGCTTGGAAGTCGTCCTAGTCAATTCAAATCCCGCAACGATTATGACTGACGTAAACATCGCCGACCGCGTTTATATCGAGCCGTTGACGGTCGACTTTTTGACGGCGATAATCGAGAAGGAACGCCCCGACGGTTTACTTGCGACGCTCGGCGGGCAAGCCGGTTTGAATCTCGCGGTTCAACTCGCTGAAAGCGGCGCACTCGAAAAATATAACGTCGAACTTCTCGGCACTTCGATTGAGGCAATTAAAAAGGCTGAAGACCGCGAACTTTTCAAAGAACTCATGGAGAAAATCGGCGAGCCCATTCCCGAATCAACAATCGTCGAGGACATTCACAGCGCGATTGACTTCGCTAGGAAAATCGGCTACCCGCTGATTGTCCGACCAGCTTATACTTTGGGCGGCACGGGCGGCGGCATCGCTAGCAATGAGGAAGAACTCGTCGAAATCACTCTGCGCGGGCTCAAATATTCGATGATTGGGCAGGTGCTGATTGAACGCAGTATCGCAGGCTGGAAGGAAATCGAGTACGAGGTTATGCGCGACGGCAACGACACTTGCATTACGATTTGCAGCATGGAAAATTTCGACCCGGTCGGCGTGCATACGGGCGATTCAATCGTCGTTGCTCCGACTCAAACTCTGACCGACCACGAGGCACAACTTCTGCGCTCGGCGAGCTTGAAAATTATTCGCGCTCTTGAGATTGAGGGCGGTTGCAATATTCAATTCGCGCTCGACCCCAACAGCCAAAATTATTATGTCATCGAAGTAAATCCGCGCGTCAGTCGTTCGAGTGCCCTCGCATCGAAGGCGACCGGCTACCCCATTGCAAAAGTCAGCGTCAAAATCGCTATCGGCTACAACCTCGACGAAATCGTCAATGCCGTCACCAAGAAAACTAAGGCTTGTTTCGAGCCGAGCGTTGATTATATCGTCGTGAAATTCCCGCGCTGGCCGTTCGATAAATTTGTCTACGCCGATACGACGCTTGGAACGCAAATGAAAGCGACCGGCGAAGTTATGAGCCTAGACCGCACCTTTGAAGGCGCAATCCTTAAAGCCGTCCGCAGTTTGGAAATCGGCGTCAATCGCTTGCACATGCCCAAAATGGACGATTGGGACGACGACAAAATCAAAAAACGCCTCAGCCGCATCGACGACGAAAGACTTTTCCTAATCGCGGAGGCTCTGCGCAGAAATATCGTCACGCCGCAAGAAGTCGCCGACATTACCAAAATCGACCGCTGGTTCATCGACAAAATCAAAAATATTACTGATATGGAAGTCCGGCTCAAGAAGGGCGAACTCAATGCCAAAACTCTGCGCGAGGCGAAACTCTTAGGGCTTGCCGATAAATCAATTTCCGAGCTGACCGGCGTAGACTTGAAAGACATTCGCGCTATGCGCAAGCAATTTAAGATTCTGCCGATTTATAAAATGGTCGACACCTGCGCGGGCGAGTTCGAGGCAATGACGCCCTATTACTACTCGACTTATCGCGGCGAGGTCGATGAAGTCGCCGTCAGTAACAACAAAAAAATTATCGTGCTCGGTTCGGGGCCGATTCGTATCGGGCAGGGCGTCGAATTCGATTATTGCTCGGTGCATAGCGTCTGGGCATTGCGCGAGGCCGGCATTGAAGCTATCATCATCAACAACAACCCCGAAACCGTTTCGACTGACTTCGACATTTCCGACAAGCTTTATTTCGAGCCGCTCACGACCGAAGACGTTCTGAACATCATCGACAAGGAAAAGCCCGAAGGCGTTATCGTGCAATTTGGCGGGCAGACTGCAATAAATTTAGCGGCGAGTTTGGCGGAGGCTGGCGTTAAAATTTTCGGCACCAGCGTCGACGACATAGACCGCGCAGAAGACCGCGAACGTTTCGACGAGGTTTTAACCGGATTAAATATCCCGCGCCCAAAAGGTATCAGCGTTACAAATCTCGACGACGCGATAACCGGCGCGGAGAAAATCGGCTATCCCGTCATGGTTCGTCCTAGCTACGTTTTGGGCGGCCGCGCTATGGAAATCGTTTACAATGAGGAAGAACTCCGCGATTATATGAGCCGCGCAGTCAAAGTCACGCCCGACCACCCCGTTTTAGTCGATAGGTATATGCAGGGCACAGAGGTCGAAGTTGACGCGATTTCAGACGGCGTCGACGTGGTTATTCCAGGCATTATGGAACACGTCGAGCGGGCAGGCGTTCATAGCGGCGATAGCATTGCCGTTTACCCGCCGCAAACCCTCCCGTCGAAAATCATCTACACCATCACCGACTACACTAAACGCCTTGCGCTTGCGCTCCACGTCAAAGGCCTGCTGAATATTCAATACGTCGTGGCGGACGGTCAAGTCTACGTCATCGAAGTCAATCCGCGTTCCAGTCGGACGGTTCCCTTCCTTAGCAAAGTCACTGATATAAAAATGGTCAACGTCGCGACGCGAGTGGCTCTCGGTAAGACCCTAAAGGAAATGGGCTACTACTCCGGAATTGTCGAGCCAAAACCTTATGTCGCGGTCAAAGCTCCGGTGTTCTCCTTCGCCAAAATGCAGGATGTTGATATTTCGCTTGGTCCCGAAATGAAATCAACTGGCGAGGTCATGGGCATTGATTATCACTATGCCCGCGCGCTTTACAAGGCGATAACCGGCGCGGGGATTGTCGTCCCGAAAAACGGCTGCATATTGTTCACGGTTGCCGATAAGGATAAGGAAGAGATGAAGCAGCTTGCCAAAGCATTTTCCGAACTCGGCTTTAAAATCGTGGCGACGGAAGGTACCGCCAAAGCTCTGCAATCAATCGGCATTGATGCGGAAATCGTCGGCAAAGTTCATCAGCGCAGCACCGATATTATTCAGATGATTAAGCTCGGCAAAATTCACATGGTCATTAACACGCAAGCTCCCGGCAAACACGTCGCTAAAGACGGCTTCAGGATTCGGCGGGCGACGGTTGAATTGGGCGTGCCGTGCTTTACGAGTCTCGATACAGCTTGGGAAGTCATGCGCGTCTTAACTTTCATGCGCGACAGGCGGCTTGTTTATTCGCTGGCAATTCAAGATTACGTCGGCGGCGGCGACGCGCTGGCATAAGGAATTCCTTGACAATTTTAATCGGCGTGTGCTAGAATCACGCAGTTATTGAAAATTTAGGAGGTTGTTACATGCCCAACATTAAATCATCAGTAAAGAGCATGAAGGTCGATGCCAAACGCCGCGAGCGGAACGTCTTCGAGAAAACGCGCATGAAAAAGGCTCAAAAACAAGTCTTGGCGGCGATAGCGGCAGGCGATGCGGCAGAGGCTCAAAAACTTTTGCCGGCGGCTCACAAGGCGATTGACCAGGCAGCGGCTAATAACACGATTCATAAAAACGCGGCCGCTCGTAAGAAATCAAAACTCGCGCTGAAAGTCAACGCAATCACGGCTTAAAAAATTTTTAGGGCTTGTCAAAGACGGGCTCTATTTTTTATATCAAGGGCAGGGAAAAAGGCTCGCTTAGCGAAAAGACTTCGAGAGGTGTTGATATTGGGCATTGAAATAGAACGTAAATTTTTGGTCGACGCAAGGAAAATCTCTGCGGTAAATTTCACAAGCGAAGAAAAAATTTCTCAAGGCTACCTGGCAAGCAATCCGACAATCCGAGTGCGCTTGAAAAATAATCGCGGCTTCCTGACTATAAAAACTTCGACGATTGGCATAACACGCGGCGAGTTCGAATACGAAATACCGATTGCCGACGCCGAAGAGCTTCTGAAATTGTGCGGGACGCAAGTCCTAAAAAAAATTCGCCGCAAAATTTCTTACGGCGGGCACGTCTGGGAAGTAGATTTTTTCGAGGGGCGGCTTAAAGGTTTGATACTCGCGGAAGTCGAATTGAGTTCGCCGACCGAATCGATTTACCTGCCCGACTGGATTGCAAAGGAAGTCTCGAACAATCCGCGCTATTTCAATTCCAATTTGGTCAAGAGAAGTTTGCGGCGAGAGAAAAATATAAAACGGTCTCGACGAATCGGGAGATGAGAAATTGGTATCAGAGTGGGAATTATTTTTGCGCTTGGCATTGTCATGCGTGTTGGGCGGGATAATCGGCTACGAGCGGCAAAGTCGCAGGAAATCAGCCGGACTTCGGACGAATGTTTTAGTTTGCTTGGGCTCGTGCTTGATTATGGTTTTGAGTGAGGCGTTATATTTCCACGTCGAAGGGCGAACTAATGCCGACCCTGCAAGATTGGCGGCGCAAGTCGTCAGCGGCATAGGTTTTTTGGGAGCCGGCGCGATTATGAAGGAAGGCTTAACGGTCACGGGCTTAACTACGGCGGCTTGCTTATGGGTCGTGTCGGGCGTAGGCTTAGCAGTCGGCGCGGGCTACTATTCGGGCGCATTGTTCACGACGGCTTTAATTTTCGCGACGCTCGGAACCTTATCGCGAATTGACGAATGGGTCATGCATGAAAAAAATTTGCTCATAACGATTCACACGAAGGATAAGCCCGGTCAGCTCATGAATATAAGTTCTTGCATAGACGATTTGCAACTGAAGATTCGCGACGTGAAAGTCAAGGCTTTGGACGACTCGACCGACACACTGGTAATCGAAATGGAAGTTTATAATCATCGGGCGTTGAAAAATGTAATCGTGCTGGACGCGGTCAAGAGGGTTGACGGCGTAATCAGCGTTGATGTTAGCTGAAAGGGAAAAGGGAAATGGGAAATGGGGTAAGGGAAATGGGAAATGGGGAAAGGGAAAAGTCTAAAACCTTATCCCTCCCCTTTTCCCTTCTCCCATCTCCCTTAATAAGGAGGTCTTTTAATGAATTATGACATTGTTGATACGATAGTCCGGACGGCGATTGACGGAATAAGAAATGCCTACGTCGAGCACGGCTCGATAGCAACGGGCGCATGTCTTTTGGCGAGCGACGGCACATTATACAGCGGTTGCGCGATTGATAGCGTTATCCCCGAATTCAAATTGCCCGCCGAAGTCGTAGTTATGGCGAAGGCGATTTCGGAGGGCAAGCGCGAGTTCGATGCAATTTGCGTTGTCGCGGACATTGACGGGACGTACATGCCCGACGAGCTTTGCCACAAATTTTTATTGGAATTCAACGTGCAGGAGATAATCTTGGCGGACATGGCTGGCAATACCAAAGTCATGCCGCTTGAAGAGTTGGTGCCGTACAAAACGCGTCGCCGTTGAAAATTTTTGCGCATGAAAAAACTCCTCCGAGCCTTTCGACTTGAAGGAGTTTTTCTATTGTCATCGGTCGTGGGAAAAATACATTTTGCGCGGGACAATCATGCCTAATTCATCTTCGGCGATTTGCTTGATACGTTGCGGCGATTTCTTTTGGGCGATTTCGACGCGCAGGCGTTCATTTTCTAGTTCGAGTTGCTGAGCAGTTTCCTGAGTGGCGACGAGGGCATAACCGCGACTTGCGCAAATTCCGCTGCGAATGACGACCGCCATAGCGAAAATCGAAAAGACGATTAAAAACAGGCGGCAACGCGAGCGGAGCAGGTGATTAAGTCGCGGGCGCGTCGTGATTAGAGTTAGTGTCGCTTCATTTTCCCGTTGTTCGGGTTTATTATGAACTTGACTTTTGCGTTTTCTGTTCATGGTACTCCTCCTTTGAATCAGCGTCGAAAATTTTTTCAGCGACGCGCAGTTTAGCGGATTTGGCGCGGCTATTGTGTTCGATTTCGTCGGGAGTGGGAGCTTTAGCCTTGCCGAGAATTTTTATTTGCGCCCTGTGATTGCAAGTGCAGACGGGGAAATTTTTCGGGCAAATGCAATCTTGCGCGAGGGTCTTAAGGGTTTCCTTGACGATTCTATCTTCGAGCGAATGAAAAGTTATGATAGCGAGCCGCCCGCCGATTTTGAGACGACTGACGGCTTTTTCAATGGCGGCGGATAAAATTTCGAGTTCGCCATTGACTTCGATTCTTACGGCTTGGAAAATTCTTTTCGCGGGGTGACCGCCATTTTTAGTTCGTGGCGCGGCGTCCTCGATAATCTTGACGAGTGCGCCGGTCGTATCGATTGGCGAAATTTTCCGAGCCTTACAGATTGCAACGGCGATTCGCTTAGAAAATCTTTCTTCGCCGAAGTCGCGGAAAATTTTAATCAAGCGGTCTTGGTCGTAGGAGTTAATCACGTCGCGAGCGGTTAGAGTTCGTCGCCTATCCATGCGCATATCGAGCGGCGAATTTTTCATGTAGGAGAAGCCGCGTTCAGGCGTGTCGATTTGGTGAGACGAAATGCCCAAGTCGAAAAGTGCGCCGTCAATTTTCTCAATGCTCAGGCTGTCAAGGATTCTAGGGAGTTCGCTGAAGTTTTCGCGGAAAATTTTCACGTCGCAAGGCAAGCCCGATAAATTTTCGGTCGCGGCTCTGATAGCGTCGTCGTCCTGGTCTAGCCCGATGATTTTGCCCTGCGCGGAAATTTTTTTAGCAATGGCGAGCGCGTGACCTCCTCCGCCCAATGTGCAATCAAGATAAATTCCGTTGGGTTTAACGTCGAGCGCGGATAAAATTTCTTCTACCATAATGCTTTTGTGATTAAATTCCAACGTCCCACGCTCCTAACTTCTTTTCAAGCCTATTTCGCCCTATGTTGGAAAAATCCTTTCTAGTTTCAAAAAAATATTTCAGCAAACTTTCATTGACGCTGAAATTTCAAGTGATATAATTTTTGACAATTCAAAGGAGGAATTTGAAATGAAGATTACAAAAGACATGAACATAGTCGAGGTCGTGCAACGCTACCCCGATACGATGATGGTTTTTATGTACGCGGGCATGGGTTGTTTTGGCTGTCATGCGGCGCAATTTGAGAACATTGAAGAGGGCGCGTTAGTTCACGGCATCGACCCTGATAAGCTCGTCGAGGCTCTTAACGAAGTTGCTGACGCGTCGGACGAGGCAGAGGCTGAACTTGCCGGCGTTGCGAGATAACATACTCTTTTTGATTTACTTTTATCTTTTTCCGATAAAAAGCATGAGTAGCAAAGATTAATGAGTTGAACATATAGTAGTTGTCGATGGAAAGCATTAGCACTAATAGCAACGCGAATAATATTCCGCCTGCCAAAATTTTCTTGAATATTCATTGCACGTTGAAAAAGCCGAGCCTTTGGAGCAAGTTGATAAATTTTTCGACGTATTGCCAGGTGGTGAGCGGCCATCTGTAGCCGAGCCGGTAGAGAACTTGCATAGTGTAGAGATTATTTTTCGGGAAGGTGATAACGTCGGAATCCTTGTTGCCGCTACGATAAGCGATACTACTTGTGAGGATTTTAGATTTATCGGGGTCATCTTCAGCGGTCTGCCAAGCCTTTTGGAAATCTTCTTGCTCAACGAAGTTAATATCAAGTCCGCAACTTTGCATAACGCTAACGACATCGCCGATAGCCATATTATGATGATTTATGGGGTGGAAAATGGCGCATTGCTTAGGCGTCTCGGATAAAAGCAGGATAGTTTTGGCAACTTCGTCGATAGGAGAAAATTCGATAAGATTATCCATTTGAGCGAAGGGACATTGCCCGATAATGGCGAAAATTTTCAGCCTACCCATAGAAGAATTGGTGCCGGCGTTGATTTGGAATTCGCCGTCGGAGTAACGAGCGGAAAGGTTGCCGACGCGCATAATTTTAGCGTTAAGACCGTCAGAAATAGCGTCGAGAATGGCGCGTTCAGCCAAAAATTTCGAGCGAACATATTTATTGGTGAGACTTTGGCGGAAGTAAATCGTCTTTTCGCTCGGAGTGGCGTTTTCGTCGACTTCGCCTTTGATACCGCTACGGACGGTGCTCATCGTCGAAACTTGAATCAAGCGCAGGTTTTGAGCCTTGCAAATTTCAATCAAATTTTTGACGCCGCCGACGTTAACGTTTTCGATTTCGTTGCCAGTTTCAAAATGTTTGACGAGCGCGGCGAGTTCGCGGGGCGTGCGATTTAGGAAAACGTCGGCGAAATTGACTTTGTAGCCGAGTTTTTGCGCCATAATGACGACGCGAGTGACCAAAAGCGAAGTCCCGCCCAAATCGAAGAACGATTCATCTGCGCCAACGTCCTCAATTTGAAGAATCGAGCTGAAAATTTTGCAAAAGTCCTCTTCGATTTTGTTAGCGGCTTTGGAAGTGGTGCCGGTACGGAAAATAGTTGCTTCGGGCAGAGATTTCAAATCAATTTTGCCGTTCAGCGTCATAGGCATCTTTTCCATTTGCAAATAAGCGGTCGGAACCATGTATTTTGGCAAAGTTTTTCCGAGTTCAGCCTTTAAAGTCTCAATATCAATCAAATTTTCGGCGGTGAAGTACGCGCAAAGATGTTCGATACCCTTAATCTTGACGATTTTAACGACGGAAGACTTTATTTCGGGAATTTTCGCCAACGAGCCTTCGATTTCTCCGATTTCGATACGCAAACCGCGCAATTTAATTTGATTATCCAATCTGCCGAGAATTTCAACGTCGCCTGAGCTTGTCCAGCGCGCATAATCGCCCGATTTATAAATTTTCATGCCGTTGAAGTCGATAAAACGTTCCGCAGTTTTTTCGGGCAAATTATTATAACCTTTGCCGACGCCCGCGCCGCCGATATAGAGTTCACCGACGATTCCGGGCGGCAATTCGTTTTCGTCGCTGTCCACAATAAATTCCGTGACATTAAAAAGCGGTCGCCCGATAGAAATTTCATTAGAATTCGTGAGTTCTTTAGCGTTTGAAGAGATTGTTATTTCGGTCGGACCATAAGTATTAAAAATTCTAGCCGAAGTTATAGATTTCAGCTTATCGAGGAGACTTTTTGAATATTTTTCGCCGCCGCTGACGACTAATTTAAAGTTTTTCAGAGTTTGGGCAAAGAATTCCGATTCCAAATAGCTCAAAAATCTTGACGGAGTAGCATTTAGTGCATCAGCGGAGGTTTTACGCGCCAATTCGGCTAATTTATCGGGATTATTGGCTTGAATTTCGTCGGCAAGCACCAAAGTTAGTCCGTTAAACAGCGTCGTGCCGATTTCTTTAAGCGACATATCAAAAGCAAAGGTCGTGACGCTGATAAATTTCGTGCAATCGTTACAAAGCGCGTGAACCATTAAGTTTGCGGGGTTATCAGTGAAATAATTCGCCGCGCCGGAGTGTTTTATCATAACGCCCTTAGGTTTACCGGTCGAACCTGAAGTATAAATCAAATATGCGAGGTCGTCGGGCGAAATTTCAATATTTGGGCGCGTAGAATTCGGATTTTCCAAAAGTTTTTCCACGTCTAAGGATTTTTTGCTGGAAATTCGCTCGGAAGTGGTGATAATGTACGCGGAATTTGAATCATCGATAATTTGATTGATTCTTTCGGCGGGATATTCGGTATCGCAAGGAATGTAAGCGCAACCTGCCTTGAGGACGCCGAAAATAGCCAAAATAGCGCGAGAAGTTCTCGGCAAAAGCAATGCGACGCGGCTTTTCGGTTTAATTCCGCATTCGATTAGGGCGTTTGCGATTTTATTTGCGCCTTCGTCGAGTTCTTTGTAAGTCAGCGAGAAATCAGCAGCAATCAATGCAACTTTTTCCGGATTTTTTATCGCTTTTTCCTCAAAAACTTCGTGGAAGTAGTGATAGAGCTTTTTTATAGTGGTTGGGTCGGTATTTGAGCGGAATTTTGCTAAAATTTTTGCGCGATTGTCATCTAGGAGCGAAATTTTTCTGACGAGCTGATTGTTTTGCTCGATAAATTGTTTCAGGACGATATTAAAAGATTCAGCGAGGCCGGCAATCAAATTTTCGCTGTAATCGGCGGAATTATATTCGATAGAGAGTTTTGGCGCGGAATTTTCGCCGATAATGCGCACAATCAGTTTAAATTTCGATTCTGCATGAGAAAATTTTTCTAAACCGATAAATTTCGGGATATTATGTTCATCGACGACGCAACTTGATATTCGTACATAATTTTTGGCGCGAAGGAATAATCAGCGGCAATTTGCGAAAAAGGATAATTTTCGTGCTCAATTGCGCCTGAAAAAGTGTCAGAAACGGTTTTTAGGAAGTCGGAAACGGAAATATCTTGCAAATCGGCGGCAAGCGGCAAAGTCTTTTTCGTCAAAATTATGGACTGAAATATTATTTTTTGCACTTTTATTAGTGACGAGCATAATTTCATCGTCGCGCAACTCGAAATGAACGTTAATTGACGGGTGAGCGGCGATAATTTTTTTCACGGCGTCGGCAAGTTTATCAATGTCAGTATCAGAATCGAAATTGCAGATAAAAGGCACATTGTAGGAGGTCGACAGGGGATTTTTCATGCATTCGAGGTAAATTCCGCGCTGAACATTGCTAATTTTGCTTGAATTGACAGTTGCGGCAGATTTTTCATCAGATTTTTTGTCGGAGAGCAAAAAAGTTAAAAGTTCGTCTTCAATCGTCTCAAGCGAGCCGCTTAAAAGTTTTTTGACGGGGATATTGACGCCAAAATCTTTATAAAGTTTGGTGGAAAGTTTAATGGCGGAAATGCTCGCCAAGCCGAGATAATTTAATTCGGTCGTGGGGCTGAACTCTTTTAGCCCGATAACTTCGCCAATTATCTCAATCAAAGATTTTTCCAGGACGTTGAAATTTCGTTTGGCGTTATCATCATTAGCGGTTTGCAATTCGGGCTTAGGAAGTGCGCGGCGATTAACTTTGCTGTTCTGATTGAGCGGAATTTTATCAATTTGCATAGTGACGGCGGGCACCATGTAGGGCGGCTTGCGCTCGGCAATGAAATTATTCAACTCGTCGATAGAAATTTTTTCCGCGCCGACGACATAAGCCGCAATAAATTTTCCGCCTGCAGGGTGCTCGAAAGCCGCAACTGTCGCGTCCTTGACTGCGGGGAATTCGCGAATAACCGCTTCAACTTCCGACAACTCAATCCTGAAGCCGCGAATTTTAACTTGCCCGTCGCGCCGCCCGATAAATTCGATATTGCCGTCCGCACGATAGCGCACAATGTCGCCCGTCCTGTATGCTCGCGAATATTCGCCGCCGTCAAACGGATTCTTGATAAAAACTTCAGCAGTCTTTTCGGGGCGAT
Source organism: uncultured Selenomonadales bacterium (assembly GCA_947307055.1). Taxonomy (GTDB): domain Bacteria; phylum Bacillota; class Negativicutes; order Selenomonadales; family Selenomonadaceae; genus Quinella. The sequence goes on from CAMZHX010000003.1 coordinate 116,433, forward strand.
TCAAATAACCCGCGCCAACTTGAACGCCCGCCGCTAAAAGCTCGCCCGCCGCGCCAATCGGTACGCGATAAAAATTTTGGTCGACGATGTAAAGCTTTGTATTGTCCAGCGGCTCGCCAATCGGGATATTATTTTCCTGACGCTCAACCTTAAAGCTTGTTATCAAAATTGTGCATTCCGTCGGTCCGTAAACGTTGTAGAAATTATAATTTTTCGGCGGGTCGAGTGAGACAAGTTTTTCGCCGCCCGTCGATAAATATTTCAAGCTGTGGTTGTCAATGTCGGTTGCGAATTGCCGCCCAACTTGCGTCGTCATAAAAGCGTGAGTGACGTTATTTTTTTCAAAATAAGCGTTCATGGCTTCGAGGTCAAGGCGCATTTCTTCGGGCACAATGCAGACCGCCGCGCCGCTCGTCAACGCGGGGTAAGTGTCCATCATATTCGCGTCAAAGCCGAAATTTGCATACGCGCCGACGCAGTGATTTTCGGTCAAGCCGTAAAATTTTTTATACCAGTGGATAAACGCGACAAGATTTTTATGAGTGAGGCGCACGCCTTTTGGAATGCCCGTTGAGCCGCTCGTGTACAGCAGGATAAAAATATTTTCGGGTTTGACTTCGGGCAAGGCAACTTTATCTGCCCGCGGGATTTCGTCAATGAATAAAATTTCGCCGTCGTAATCGGTAATAAGCGGGCGAAGTTCCTTTGTCGTGATTAAAATTTTCGCGGCGGCGTCCTTAATCATAAAGTTCAAACGTTCAGGCGGGTAAGTCGGGTCGAGCGGCTGATAAGCACAACCAGTTTTCAACGCACCCAACGCGGCTATCGGCATAAATTCACAACGCGGAATCAAAATCGAAACGACATCGCAAATATTTTTGCTCAAAATGTAAGCGGCAATGTCATTCGAGAGCGCGTCAATTTCGCGATAAGTAAATTTTTTGTCGTCGAAGATAACCGCCGTGTTGTTCGGATATTTTTCAGCGGCGGCGTTGAAAAGACTAATAACCGTCTGCGAATCGTCGTAAGCAATTTCGGTTTTGTTGAAGGCGTCGAAAATTTCAATCTGCGCGGCGTCGCACAATTCAACCTCGCGGACGAAAATTTTATTCATGAGTTGTCGCAAAACATTTTCGTAGCACGCGGCGAAAGTCTCAATGAATTTTGCCGAATAACGCGCCGCATTGTACTCAATGTGAATCTGCATTCCGTCAGCAACGCACATCAATTCAAAGCCCAGATTGTTGCCGGTCGTTTTCTTGTCGAGAATTTCTTCCTTGCAAGGCTTGCCGCAAAATTCGGACACAGATTTAATCAGGCCGTGATAGGCGAACAGCGGCGCATTATTCATCGGGCAAATTTGATTCAAATCCGCGTAGGAAAATAAATCGCTCGCCCGCGCAGATTTAATTTGCTCGGTCACTTCGGCGAGGAATTATGAAATTTTTTCATCGCCCGTCCAACGGCAATAGACCGGCAACGTTTTAACGAACATGCCAATAATATTTTTAGTTTTCTCGTCGCGACCATGATAAATCGTCGAGAAAAGCGATTCTTGCTGGTGAGTGTAAGTGCCCAAGACTAAAGCAAACGCCGCCGAAGTCAGAGCCGACGCGGAAATTTTATTTGCCTTGCAGAAACTTCTAAGCGTCGAGTAATCAAGCGGAAAAGTTTTCGTGAACACGTCGAAGGAAATTTCTTTAGCGTCGCAATCCGGAATCGGTAAGGCTTCAATGTCGAGACCGCCAAAAGTTTTTTCGTACCAAGCCTTTGCCTGCACAAAACTTTCCGACGCTCGCGCTTTAGTTTCATCGTTAGCGGCGTCGAGGGCGTCATAACTTTCCGGCGCAAGTTCGGTATCGGGGTCGGCATAAGCTTTTGCCACGTCAGCAAAGAAAACATTTGCCGCCGAGCGGTCAAAGCAAACGTGATGAGTTGTGCGCAAAAGATATTTCGCCTTTTCGGTCTGCAACATTGCCAGAAAAGTTATCGTGACGCCGATTAAACTTATCGAAAACAATCTTAGCGCAATTTCACCCGACGCAATCAGCGAATCGGGCACATTGTAAATCGATAAAATAATTTGCGGGAAAAATATCGCGAACAGGACAAAAATTCCGCTCAAAGTCAGCGCAAATCTCAAAACGTATTTGATAAGAATTCGGACGCCGCTGAAATCTTTTTCGCCGTACAACATTCCGATAATCGGCATCATCGCGCCGTTGCAACCGGCAATGCACATTGAAACGAGCGAAAGGCACGCCATGCAAATTGCGTACAAAGTCATAGCGTCCGCTCCGCCCGTCTCGCCGAGTATTTGATAAATCGCCCAGACTTTTACGGAAATTAAAGCCGTCCCGCTCGCAATCGGAATTCCGGCTTTAATAATTCTTCCGGCTTGATTTATAAATTTGCCAAAATCTTTAAGCACCGGATAAAATTTTCTCGAACGCTCGCTTGAGGAAAAATATTTCTTCGCGACGTAACCCATTGCAATAATATCGCCGGAAATTAAAGCGATAGACGCACCCATTATCCCGAATCCATTTGCAACGAGCGCGAAACTCAATATCACGTTCGTAATTTGTCCGCTCAAAATGCCGCGACTTACAACTTTTGCAAAACCGTCCGTGCGAATCAAAGTTTGCCACGTGAAAAACATTAAGTACAGCGGCACTCGCCAAACGAAAATTATCAAGTATTCGTGAACCAAAGCACGCAAATCTTCAGCAGAGGACAAAAAAAATTGACAGCGCGTAACTGCTCGGAATCAAAAGAACTGCCCAGAGCACTCCGAAAAATACGCTTACTGCCACAACCGTTGAAAAAATATAATTTGCGCCGTCGTTATCGCGCTTTCCTGCGGCTATCGCTATCAAGCCCGACGAGCCCATTGAAATTAGTACCGCCAAAGCATATGTTATTTGATTGAGCGGAATGCACGCAGAAACAGCCGCCATTGCGTGCGAACTTATAAAATTTCCGACGATAATTCCGTTTATTATTGTTCCGAGTTGCGCCGCCATTGATGATAAAACCGTCGGCAGGAAAAATTCCTTAAACTTTTGCTTTACGAGAGTTCCGGTTTTATGGTATGTCAGATTCAAGGCGAGTACCTCTCAAAAAATGTTTTAAAGTAAAATTCAACAAGCTTAGTATTTTTATTCAATGTTCAATTCGTCTTCGGTCGCGTTTTTAATTCCGAAATTATCAAAGCTGTAGTCAATGTCCATAAACTCACTATCAAGCCACGTCGGAATATATCTAACCTCAAAGTAATTGCGCGTCTGCCTATCGTCAATGTCAATTAGGAATGCGTAATGCGTAATGCGTAATGATTTTAATGAGTTGCTTGGAATTAGGAATGAATGTTCGTCGCTGACGCCTAAACCACTGCGCGTGTACGTCGTGCCCAAAATCGCATAAGGATTGCTACTCCTCGCGAAATTGCTATTGCTCGCAAAGTTGCTGTAGCCGGTGCTGTAGCCGGTGCCGTAGTAGCCGCTGTAACCCCTCGACGCGCCTTGATAATCACCACTAGAACCGCTACCGCTACTGTACGCAAGAATTCTCCCGACCTTAACCGCGTCGTTAACGTCTACGGAATTCGCACGAATCGTATTGACCGAAGATTCGGAGCTGTCGCTCGTCAGAATCGCTACGCCCTTACTTTGCGCCAGATTCAAGTACAAGTTGCCGTGCTCAATCTAAATGTGAATATTATCATCAGCACTAATCGTTTCAGCCGTCACATTGCCATTGATTGTCCAGATGTTCGCATTCTTCGCCGCAACATTCTTAAATTCAATGCTACCGTTGTTGGCGTTCAAGTAAACATTTCTGCCCGGATTTATCGCGCCAGTCTCCTCGACCGTTATGCCTTTTTGACGCCGCACGTAGGTGTCGTGATTAGATGTTATGGAAATGTCGCCGTCTTGCGTAGCAATCTTGCCCGCTATCTCAACAAAGCCGTTTAACGTCTCAATGTTCAAGTCGTTTTGCGCCCTAAGCATATCGTCCGCGCCGTTCGAGTTTATAACTATTTCGCCATCCGCCGTCGCTATTATTATATCACCATTCGTTACCGTGATTTTCTCGTCAATCTCAACGTCCCCGTCATCAGTCACTATCCAAATTGATTCGTTCGCTTTCAACTCCGCGTCTATGAAAATATCCGCGACTTCCTCTTCCAAAATATCGGCAATTTCAATCACGTTGGCTGGAGTATTATCTTCACTCGCAGGATTTTGCGCCCTAACGTTTATGTTGCCCGCTGTCGATTCGTTCTTGCCCAATATCTTAATTATTCCGTTGTCCGTCGAAATGCTTATATCATTTTTCGCATATACTACCGTATCATTATTCTGCTTGGTCGTGTCGTTGCCGATTTGTATGTTGTCCTCGTCAAGCTCTATCGCTATTTCGCCATTTTGAGCACGCAATTTGCCTTCTATCGTCAAGTCGCCTTTATCTATGCTCATCGTAACGTTGCCATTAGTCGAGGTCGCTGAACCAGTTATGCCAATGTTGCCGCCCTTGACCGTCAAGTCAATGTTCTTGCCCGCGCTTATGTCCGCATTGCCTACAACATTTATGCCCGCAGAATCAGTTATCACGTGACGCCCCGCCGTTATTTGTCCCGCTATTCCAATCACTTTGCCGGCTTTCAATTTTATATCCTTGCCCGCACGCAAAGTCGCGCTCAAGTCAGCAGTCTCTTTGCCTTCCAATGTGCTCAATTTCGCTATATCCACAGAGCCTTTGCGCGACGTTATGTTGATGTTATTGCCCGCAGAAAGTGCCGCGCCCGCTCCAAAGTCGCCGTTCATATCCAACGTTATGCTGCCATTAGTCGATTGCAACGTCTCTTTGTCCAGCAAGAGGATTGCGCCATTCGATTGGGTATTCTTCAACGTTATATCGCTCGCAACCGGCTTGTCAATCACCACCAAGAAGCCCGCATTTTTGCCCGTCACTACCACCGAGCCGCTAAGTTCATCGCCCGCGCTGTCGACGTACAAGCCCTCAAAATCGTTCGAGCCGTTGCTCATGTCTAAGCCCTTGTTCGTCTTAACCAACACAACCGGCATTTCCTTTATAAATTGTTCAAGGTCTTCCACTTTAGCGACGTTCATGTCCTTATACGTCGTCTCAACCTTGCCGCTTAGCTTAATGTCGTCCGCGTTCAGCGCGATTTGCTTGTTCGCCTTCAACGTGCTATTTTTATCGCTCGTCAAGTTCATGCCCGCCGTCAACGCTATGTCCTTATCCGTTTCAATATTGCCATTCAGCGTCAGCGATTTATCCGAAGTTATATTAACGTCGCCGGTCACCTTCAAGCCTTCCAACTTCAAGCCGTCCGGAGCCGCGCTACTCAATTTGACGTTCTCGCCGCCAGTTATCGTCGCCGCTTTGATGAGATTGCTCGCGTTGTCCAAAGTTATATCCTTCGCCGCGCTTGCCGTAAGTTTGTCCGCGCTGATTGATTTGCCGTTGCCTTGCACTATCGAGCCTTCAGAAGTCGCGCTAAATGTCGTGCCGGTCACGTCGCCCAACGTCAACATGCCGCCATTCACGCCCTTGACGTAAATCCCTTTGCCGCTCAAGTCCGCGCCTACAGATTTTTCAGCCGTGTTGCCGAACTCAATCGGATTCTCCGCACTGCCAACATTATTTTGCGCCGTGAATATCAGAGCGTCCTTCGCAGAGAAATTACCACTCGCGCCCGTGCGTTTGTAAATGTTCTGCGCAACTACCGAAATTTCCTTAGCCGTCATCGTCGAGCCGTAATCAAAATCGCCGTCACTTTTCGCCGTAAACTTCCCGCTAATATTTATGGTCTCACCGTCGCCATACGACAGCAAGCCACCCGCCTTCGTGTTCTCAAAAGTCACGTCGCCCGCTACATCATTCTTTATCGTCGGCGCAAATTTATCTGACTTCATCGCAACGTTGATTGAGCCGTTTATCGCGTTGCCGTCCCTGCTCGCAATCGCCAAAGCATTGAACGTGTTCTCCGTATTGTTAATGGTGACACCGTTATCAGTCGCGATAGTCAATTTCTCGGTGTGAATCTCGCCTTCGTGCGTGAATGTCCCGATACTCAAATTGATTTCCTTAGTCGCCTGCAAGCCGCCCGTCGAAATTATGTTGCCCTTCGCAGTCGTCAGGCTTAACACATCGCCATTGAACGTGCCGGATAAGTTAATGTCGCCGGTCTGCGTGATTTGCGCCGTGCCCACTTTGCCGCCGAAATTCGCCGTCAATCTCTCCGAATCATTATTCAGCGCAAAAATTCCGCCTACTGCGCCTACGTCTATCACGCTAAGTTTGTTATTGCCAGTCAATTTCGCGTCGCCGGTCGCAGAGACTTTCAGGTTGATTACATTGTTCGCGCCGGTCGCCGTCTGCCCTATCGAGCCTTCCGAGCTTATGTCAACCCGGCCGCTTATGTCGTTCAAATTTACCGTGCCCGTGTTCAAGCCCTTGATGTAGAAGGTAGGGAAAAGGGAGAAGGGAGAAGGGAGAAGGGTTAGGGTAGTTGTGGCAGTCGGTCTTATCAATATCGGATTGTCAGCCGTGCCCGTATTGCCCGTCAACGTTATCTCGCCCGCAGTGTTCAGATACGCCGCCGCTATGTCATCAAAGCGCGTGCTGTGTTCGATTATGCCATTGTTATCATTCGCTAGCCGTATCGCTTTGGGAGAGTACACCGCGCTAATCCGGAAATTGTCTTTGCCTAACTTCTGCAGGTTAATTTCATCATTGCTACGCGCATTCAGTAAGTCGCCCGTCAATGTCACCGTCAAAGGCTTAGACTGCGTGCCGATTGCGCCATTGCCGCCCACTAGCACCAAATCTTTGCCGATAACGTTCGCGCCTCTCGTCGCCGCGTTAAATATGCCCTTCTCGCCGATTATCCGCACGTCGCCATAGTTGCCGTCAGCTTTAGCCGTCTCGATTTTCGCCACGTTCAACGCGCTGTAAACATCATTATTCGGATTGCTCGCCGCGTCTATCTTGACGCCCTTATTGCGCCCAGCTATGTATACGCCGTCATTGCCCGTAGTCTTGATATTTATATTGCCAGTGGCGTTTATGCCAAGCGGAATCGTGCCGCTTATGTCGAACGACGCTATCTCCTGTTATATAAAAGTGTATTGAAACTCGAAAGAGTTTTGCTAAAATCCAAGCGGACAGGTTTCTTCTTTCAATCTCCTTGTGGCGCTGTCCACTTCATTAAGAGTGAAGACTCTGACCTGCGGATTTTCAATAATGAGCCGGCTGAAGTTCTGTCTTCTCATCGCTGAACAGGTTTTGAGCCGCAAAAGTCAGAGTGTCCGAAAGGGTGTTATGTATGTACATTGTTGGAATAGACATCGCCAAACGTTTTCACGAAGCCGCCATAATCGACAAGGCGGGCAAAGTTATCGTTAAGCGGATTCGTTTTGCTAACTCTCACGCAGGATTTCTAAAACTCATGGAAGCAGTTAGAAAACTCGACGCCCCCGCAGAATTCGGCATGGAAGCAACAGGGCATTACTGGTTGCCGCTGTACGCTCATTTGCGTCAAGTCGGACAGACTGTTCACGTTATCAACCCTCTACAGTCCGACGCCTTGCGCTCCATGTTTATCCGCCAGACCAAGAACGACACTATTGACGCTTTAATCGTCGCTGAAGTCGTTCGCTTTGGGCGTTATTGTGAAACTCAAGTCGCGCTGGAAAATATCGTCGCTTTGCGCGAACTTTGCCGTCAACGTTTTTTCGTCGTTGATATGGCTTCCGACTTCAAGCGTAAGATTATCGCCCTGCTCGACCAAACTTTTCCCGAATACGAGAAACTTTTTTCCGATACCTTCGGCAAGTCATCAATGGAACTTTTAGCCAATTACACGACACCCGAAGAAATGTTGTCGGTCGACACTCAAACTCTCGCCGATCTTTTGAGCAAAGCTTCTCGCGGTCGCTTCGGGCTCGACAAAGCCAATGAAATTCAGCAAAGTGCTAAAAATTCTTTCGGTATCGTGCTTGCCTCGTCTAGTTTCGCGCTGATTATCCGTCAATATCTGGAGCAACTGAAGTCTTTGGAATCGTCTATCGCGGCTTTTGACGAAGAGATTGCTCGTCTCATGGATAATTTTGACACCAAACTTGAGACAATTACGGGCGTTGGTAAAACTTTGGCTGCCGTTATTTTCTCTGAGATTGGCGGCGACATTAAAAGATTTTCTTCCGTGCCAAAACTCGTCGCTTATGCAGGACTTTACCCAAAATCATGCCAGTCCGGCGAAAGTAAAACTGATGGACGAATGTCTAAACGTGGTTCTCCTTACCTTAGACGAGCCGTTTGGCTTGCTGCTAACGTTGCTGCTTTTAAAGACCCTGCCATTTCCATTTTCTACCAGAAGAAACGCTCCGAGGGAAAAGACCATTTGACTGCCATTGGGCATGTTTGTCACAAAATTCTTGCCATTATTTTCGCCGTCCTTCGGGATAATAAATCTTATGTTCCGGCTTCAGCCTCTTGACTTTTTATAGCCGGTCTTATTTTCAATCGTCGTAGTGTCCTTAATAATGTCGCTAAAGTCATTCACCGCAACCGCGTCCCCGACCTGCTTTAAATCTTTGTCGTAGGAGTACTTCAATAAATTGCCGTCGGCGTCCTTGCGATAACGTATATAATTGCCCGCCGTGTCGATATAATAGCCCTTGTCCGCGTCGTAGTTGTAATTGATTTGCGTAACCGTCTGCACTACCGGCTTGCCGTCTTTGCCCGTCACATAGTGAACCGTAACGTCCGCCGCCTCGACATTCGCTAATTTGCTAACCTTCGCCAGCCGCGCAGATTTTTCCTTATCGGTCTCGTTAGCTTTCACGCGCAGTTCGGACATTTTGATTGTAGTTACTTCTTTGGAGTTGGAGCCGACACCCGTCCCAGTCAATGTCACATTCCGACCAGTTATATTAGCGTCCTTTAAGCGCGTCACGTCGTAGGCGGTGCCCTCTTGCTTATTGACTATCGCCGAACGAATTCCGCTTAGCAATTCGCCTTCCGTCCACGTGTACACAGGATTTTTAACCGTCGCGACCAGCGTTTGATAATCCTTGTCCGCCGCTAAATACGCGTCCGCCGTCTCGTAATTTGCAAATTTCTTGTTCAGCAACGTTAAGCGGTCGTTTTGGGTAGGCTTTGCCTCTTCCGTTCGGGTCTTGAGCTCCTCGTAACTCTTAACCGCCCCGTCATATGCCGACTTCAAAATTTGATACTCTTCAAACTCTGCCGCTAAATCGTCCGCTACAGTTTTGCTATCTCCAAATTTCTTCGCAAGTTCCTGCAAGCGCGCACTTTCTACAGGCTTGGAGTTGTCCAACTCGGTTTTTAACGCGTTGTAATCGTCAACCTTGCTTTGATAACTCGCCAGCAAAGTTTTATACTCGCTGAATTGCTCGGTCACGTCGGATTTATAATTGTCGCGGTCTTGCTCAAGCCGTGTAATGTACGCGCCCTTGTAGTCAGAAGTGCCCGCTATCAAGCCCATGTCAATCCACGACTTAACCAACTCGCTTTGGTCGTTCTCCGCATTGTCGCGCACCTTGTCCAGAGCGTCAACGAATTTGCCCTTTGCACTCAAAGTTACATCGCCCGTCGTCGACACTATCGAACCGACCAAGAAGTCAGCAGTATCATTTTTAATTAGCGTTATATCGCCATTGGCCGCCGCAGAGATTGCAGAGACATTCGCGCCTTGTCCGCCCGATTCAATTTGCAGATTGATTGCGCCATTCGCCGATTCCAATTTGATATTGCGTCCCGTTACCGCCGTGCCTTTAATCGTCTGCTTAATGTCGCCCGTCGCTTTCAACGTCACGCCGCCATTGGCACTGCTCAATTTCTCAACCAGCACATTGCCCGCCTTAGTGCCGCCGCTGACGTTTATATCAATGTCGCCTAACTCCGCTTGCGCATTCAATTTCAAATCGTCCGCGCGGTTGTTCGTTATGTCGACATTCTTTATGGCGTCACGCGCAGTCAGTTTGATATTGTCCGTCGTTATCTTGAACCCTTCGGCTTGCTCAATCTTGCCGCCGCTCGCCGTGATATTCAATGTCGCGCCATTGTCGTTGCGAATGTTGCCGCCCAAATACAAATCGCCACTGCGCTTGAATTCGTTCGTTATGTTGATATGCGGATTGCTCTCGCCCAATATCCCAACGCTTATAGGATTGGACACCTTCAACGTGTATACATAGGTTTGACGGCTGCCCACTTCCTTATACCAGTTATGGTGCCAGTGATGATAAAAACCGCCTAACCCGCTCTCTGTCATGTACGCAGGGTCATTCCAGTAGATTGTGCTCGTACTGTTTTGCGCGCTCATTTTCAAATTGTCCGCTTGCTCGCTCGTCGCTATGAATGTACCAGTCCCCAGCGGGTCATTAGTTTTTTCAGGCTCCCCTACTTGCGTCGAGACCGTTGACATATCCTCAATTTTGCCCGTGTAGGAAGAATCGCTACTTGCTCCCCACCAACTGCGTTTTTCTTCTTTGTAGTAATGGTAGGTCGTCGATTGCTTTTGCCCTTCCGCCCAATTATATGTCAAATTTGCTTGCGGATTGTAGGTCGTGAACTGCCCGATTGATAATCCGTCGCTGGTCGTGACTTTGCCCTTTGTATTGTCCGTCAGCCATGCCGAATAATTTTCAATGGTGCGCGTTTGTCCGGTCGAATACTCGGTTAGTTTATCCTGCGCGGTGTCGATGATTTGAATAAAGCCGCCGCCCGGCGAACTGGTCACCTTGCCGAGGCTCATATCAACTTTGGAGCTATTAGTGATGTCGATATTGCCGCCGCCGTCCGTTACTACGATTTTGCCGTTGCCAGTCGACAATATCCGACCGCTTAAGTAAACTTTGCCGCCCGTCGAGTTAATGTCCTCAACGTAAAGTCTATTGTTCGCCTTGTCGTAGTAAACTTGCGGCTCGTAAATATAGTAGCCGTCGGAGCCGAGCTTAGTCCCGCCGTCGTTGACTTTGTACATGCTCACGCCGTTAAAGAATACAGATTCTTTAGCGTTGTCAACGTCCTTTTGCGTTATGTTCGCTTTGAAGCCGTTGTAGCCCGATTGAATCAAGCCGTTGATATTTATATCGCGTGCCGCAATGTAAATCGCCTCGCCGGCTATCCTGCCCGTGCCGCCGCTGTATTGCCAGTTGCTCGTTGCCGTTTTATTCTGATTGCTTTCGGGCATTTTGGCATCCCAACCGGTCGTCTTGCGCAACTTAGCCGCCTCGTCAGCGTAGGAATATTCCGGCGTGTCGGCGATATTAACTATGCCTTCGGTGAAGCCTTGCGATATGCTCTCCTTAGCCGTCATCTTAATATCCAATGCGTTGACGCTCGCGTTGCGATTGATTCTGATACTGCCCTGATTGTTGTTGATAACCACGTTGCCGACCGGATTTGTTATGTCTTTGGCTACCTCAACGAAATTTATCGGCGTATATTGCTGGGTCGCAGTCTTAGCGTCTTCGGGCAAGTCGTTATAGCCTTTGGCGTTCTTATCAGGTTTCATCGGGATTGAACCGCTCCCCGCGTAGCTATTCGAGACTGTAATTGTCGGGGTGTCCGCGCTGTCGCCGATTTTCATTTCAGCAAACGCAGAGCCAATCTTCGAGGCGTTCAATTCATTTATCGCGGCGTTATTCTTGACCGCTTGCCCATTGTAGCTGATATTGCCGCCCTTGTCGGCTATCGTCAATTTGCCGGTGATTAGATATGCCGTTGAATTGTTATTGACATCGATTTTCGGAGTGCCGTTGCCTTTGGCGTCGAGTTTGCCGGTGCCGGTGAAGTCGTTCGTTATGACGTTGATTGAGCCGCCGCTGACCTCGACATCGGGCAGGGTGAGCGTTTTTATGTTAATCAAAACGGCGGTATCTCTGGTGAATGTCCTATTGCCTTCTGAATCGGTATTGTATTTGCCCATGCCCAGTTTAACCATTTCGTTTTCGAGGGCAATTTTTTCTTGCTGAAGTCCGCTATATGCCGCAAGGTCGCCTTGATAAGTGCCCATAAGCTTTTCAACTTCGCCGTAGCGTTTAACAAGATAATCGTTTGGATAATCCTTAGTGGCGGTCTCTATGCCGTTGTAGAGCAGTTGCGCGAAAACTTCCTCGCTACTCTTGCCCGTAAAGTTTGTATCCTTCTTGGTGACGGTATAGTTGCCGCTCTTGACGCTGTAGGACAAAGTTTTTGCCTTATTATCAACCAGAACGAAGCCGTCCGGAATAGCTACGCCGCTGATATTTATTATGGCGTCGGAAGTGCTCGCGGCTTTCAATTCGCCGTCGACTTTGACTTTGCTATTGTGCGTGTAGTCCGAAGTCGTCAAATTGCCGTTATCGGCGGTCGCAACTTTGTAATTGGTATCGCTCGACCACGTGCTCCCGTAGAAGGTGAATTCATTGTAAGTTTCGTTGCCGGCGTTGGAAATGATATTAACGTCGTGGGTTGCTTGACCGTATGCGTCGCGCTTGACGTTGACATTGCTATTGGTCGAACCCTTGCGAATAATTTCCGCTTTGCCGTCGGTGATGAGCGTCTGCACTTGGGAGATTGATTGCGCTTTGCTGTAAACTTTGGAGCCTTCGCCGTTGGTATCTGCGCCCGCATAAATATTTAAATCTCTCGCACTCTTGACCGTGCCGTTGATATTTACGTTTTGATTGCGCGTCAATTCGGTAAGAGCTTCAGCGCGGACATAGCCGCCAAAGCCCGCCTTAGAATAACCTTTAGCCGTCGGGTTGAGGTTCAAGTTATCATGAGCCGCCAAAATTACTCCGCCGTCAGAATAGGAGCCGCCCTCGTTCCTGACGTTTGCATCGGTGCCGACGGTGATATTTTCGCTCGCAGTTATGTAGTTATGAGACTTTGCCCAACGCAAACTAGCCAATAAACTGCCGCCGTCGCCGTACACATTATTTTTCAAATCGTAATCGCTCGCCGCGTCGTAAATTTGCTTGCCGGTCGAGATAACCGTTGCCTTGTTGCCGATATTTATATCAGCGGTCTTATCGGTGGTCGCGGTTGAGCGTTGGTAGTCGACATCATCAACTACGCCGCCCATACGCCCGAATAATGTATATTCGTAGTCATCGGAATATTTATCGGTCGTGACATAGTTTTTGGCGTTCACGTTGACGGTTTGGGCGTTAATGTTGGCACCACTCGCAATTTTCGCGGTCGAGTTGCCCTTAATCACGTTATCGAGCGAACCTTTGCCACCCGTGAAGATTGCGCCGCGTGCACTGTAGCCGCTGATATATGCGTTGTCGTGCTGGGTAGCAGTCAAAGTTAAATCGCCCGCGATATTCCAAGTGCCCTTCAAGGTCGCTTCGGAAGTGTTATTAACGTCGTTATCAGCATGAGCCGCCGAGCCGAAATCGCCGCCGATTGAACCGCCCGTACCTTTCGCCGCGACATGTGAATTATTTTGGGTGTCTGCAGTGATATTGAGTGCGCCGAGTTTATTTGAATTAGCAAGCTTTGAATTATTGCCAACGGTGACTGAGGCAGTATCATTAGCTTTGGTATAGGCTGAAATGTCATTGGCATTAGCGACGAGTGAATAGGCGTTATTGCGCATGAAGGCATTACGACTGGCTTTATTGAGTGCCGAGAGGTTCAGCGTTGTATCTTCGCCGAAATATTCGTTGCCGATTTGGATATTGGCAGTGCTATTGGTCCGCGCAGTCATATCGTCGACATTAACGCCCACAGCCGAGCCGTTAATCGCAAAGCCGGTAGCCTCTGCGGTATATTTGCCGTCCTCGCCGATTTGCGCATTGAGCGTCGCGGTCTTATTCAAAAAGCTATTGCCACTAGCAACGTAAATGTCAGCGTTTGTATAGGAAGTAGCGAACCCGTCAGCGAGAATGGTATTAAGCCCTAAGTAAGCTTGCCCGTTGGTATGAGAATAAGTTTGTCCGCCGTTAATAGCGTTGAAGGTGAGGTTATCAGCGGTGAAGGTATTGCCGGAGCCGTTGACGTTGATAAAATTGGTGGAACGGTCTTCAGCGTCTGAAGTGGAATTGGGAACGGTAATTGCGCCAACACTAATGGCGAGGGTATCAGTAGCGCGGTACGTCTGATTTTGGGCGGCGAAGTTAATATTTCGGGCATTTAATGCAGATTTATTGCCGACTTCAATGCCGGTTTGGCTGAGGTTAGTATTGTAAGTGAACACGCCAGTATAGCCTAAGCCCTTGAAGCCCGCGTCCAGGACATAACTTCTGGATTTGGAGTTGTCGAGGGCTTTAGCGTTAATATTATTAGTGGCGGTGATTTTGGAATTGGAGATTAAAATTTCGCCGGTGCCGTTGGTTTCGACGTTATTATAACCAACACTCGCACCAATTGCAGTAAGGGTAGCGTTATACATTTTGGAGTTAATGCCGTCGGAGCCAGTCTGCCCGTTCGAAGTGGTTATTTCTACATTTCGCGCCTTTAGGCTTGAGCCGATAACGTTTGAAGTATTCGCGCGTTTAGCCTTAATGGAAGTGGAACCTACGCCAATGCCGAAAATGCCCGCATTGCCAGAACCGCTCGTTATGCTTAGCTCGTTATTTTCAGTGGAATTTATGGAAATATCGTTGGTGGCGGTAATAGTTGAGCCGTTTTGGACGTTAGCGAAGACGCCTTTTTTGAGCGAGTTATTATAATTAACGGTAGCTTTGTAGCGTTTTCTGATAATATCACTTATATCTTGTGTAGAGGATTTTGGAGCGCGAACGCCGCTAAGGAGGCTATTGACGGCTTCTTCATTGAGGTAGCGGGATTCTGCGCCATATTCGCCAGTGAGTTTATCGCCGTCAGAATCGGCATTATTTTTTGATGCGTTGGAAGGCGTCATAGTTAAATCGCCGGAGCTTAGAGCGTTGCCGAGTTGATTTTCATTCAAATTAGCTAAGCCGTTGTTAATGGAAGTTGACATACGGTTAACGCTGACTGCTAAGCCGGTACTGAGTGCGGCACTTACAACGGTTTCATTAGCTTTATGGTCATCGCGAGCATTTATATTAACGTTGGTAGCGGTGATTGTGGAGCTATCGACATCGGCAGTGACGACGTTATCAAAAGTTGCGTTGGTTACGGCGACAGCTGCGCCCATAGCGGCGACAAAGGCTTTAGAGATATTGAGAGCGACCGCCGCGACGCCGCCATCCGCTTTGACTTCGGAAGTATTTCTGGCGTTGACATCGACGTTACCGACATTAAGAGTTGAACCTTTAATGCCCGCGTGGACGGTGTTTGTGACGTAATTATTATTTATACCGAGCGCGACGGCACCAGCAAAGCCAGGCATACCGGCATGAACGGCGATACCAGCAGTCCCGAATGCGCCGGCAAGTTTTGAATCATTTTCGGCATTAACTTTGACTGCGCCGCTAGTGCTAGTCAGGGTTGAGTTGTTAATTTCAGCGTTGACGGTAGAATTTTCGCGCATAAGCCCATAGCCCATATCGAAAGTTGCGCCCGCGCTATTGGTATCGACGGCGACGCCCGCCGCAATGTTCGTCGCGTAGATATTATCTTTGTGGTAAGCGTTGACATCAACTTTTCCGGAGTGGTTGACGGTTGCATTTTCGATTTTAGCGGAAGTAACGCCTTCGAGTTGATTGCGGACGACATTATCACCTGACGCGGCGGCGAATACTTGAGACTTATTAGCGACGAAACCGACGCCGACTGCGATATTTAGATTAGAAAGCCCCTGCCGATTATCTGCGGTGACGTTCAGATTTTTAACGTTGAGGGTGCCGCCGTCGACTAGGGAATTAGTTTTTCTATCAATTTTATTTTCATTCCAAAGGATACCGATAGCGACGGTGCCGCTAGCCGACGCGTTACCTATGAACGAGCCGTTATTAGTGTAATCGCTCGCGTTTATGAACACATCATCATTACGCATTACGCATTGCGAATTACGAATTGCACTTTCCGTTGCGCCGCTGATTTTGTTGATATTGACGGTACCGGAGACGCCGACGCCTGGTTTATCGGAACTAGCGCGGACGCCGATTGTGGCTAGGTCGGAAGAAATGCTATGGGTTGCAGAGGAATTAACGACTAAGCCGGATTTATTTTCAGAAATTCTGCCATTGAAAAGCCCGCTACTAATCCAGTTATTTTTGGTGACGTAGCCGTCGATTAGATTATTTTGGGGATTAGAAAAGGCGATTAGGTCAGAATCGGAGCCGGTGACTTCGAGCTTAGAATTTTTGATATTAGCGTCGGTATTGCCGGTGATTTCATTTTTGGAGACGGAAACGCCGATAGAGCCATATCCGTTAGCGTCGATATGAATTGTGCCTGAGTAGTTGGACAATTTATCATCGGACTGAGCGACGACCCCGAAATTTTTAGCGGCTTTGACGTTGAGATTTTCTGCGAGGATTTGGCGGAGTTATTGATATAGTTTAGAGAAGTGGAGCCTGCCGCGTTGACTTTCCCTTGACCGCCCGCGCCGCCAGCAGATACGCTTAAAATATCGCCTTCGGAATTGGAGTAGACGTTGACATTACCGGCTTGGCTAGTAGTCTTAGGTTGGGTAGTATTTTTGAAATTAGCGGTTGAGTTTTGATTAAATTTATTTATGGAGATAGCGAAGACGCCGTCAAACCAGGGTTCCTTAGAGAAATTCGCGTCGAGGACAGCCGCCGCCGTATTGATTTTGTTATTGACGTTGATATTTTTATCGTTGATAGTCAAGCCGTTGGAAGAGTTCCCGCCGCTGGTCGCGATGACTTTAATATCGGCGTCGCCGGTGATTGTGGAGTTAGAAATTTCAGCGAGGTTATCTTTATTGAGTTCGGAGACAGCGGCCGCGCCTTGAAAGGTCAATTTACCATCGGAAATGGAGCCGCCCGCACCTACGCCAACAGTAGTCATGGTAGCGTTATCGAGGGCCTGAACGTTGATAGATTTTGCCGAGATAGTGGAATTAGTGATTTGGGCGTTGATGACTTCCTTATTGCTTGCAGTGCCGATATTGGCATAAGCGACTGCGCCGCCCGCGCCGATAGCCAATGCATAATTATTATTAGCGGAATTTGCGCCGAAGTTTTTGACATTCCAATTTCCGCCGGTTACGTTAATGCCGGTAGTATTATTCATCGCGTTATAAGCGAAAGTGAGCCCGCTAGCGAATTCACTTGAAAGGGCTGATTGCCCCGCGACGTTGATAATATGGACAGTAGACTGGGCGGAGCTAAGGAAATCGTTATTGGTGGTGACGTTTGAATTAGTGATATTTATAGTGCCGTCGTTATTAATATCGGAGACGCCAGCGGAACCTGCGCCGCTGAAACTTTTTGTAGCCCCCGCAATGCCGACGGTTACGTTGACGATATTTGATTCATTATTCGTATTAGCGTTGAGGCTCTGCGCGGAAAGGGCGTTATTATTGGAAATATCGACGTTAACGAGGTTAGAAATGCCGGCGTAGGAGATACCCAATCCGCTTGAGCCAGCGTCGGAAGTGGACGCGCCGCCGCCGAATGCAACGTTAACGATATTTCCGCCACCATTTGGATTGACTTTGCCTTTATCGCTGTCATCTAAGTAGGAAGTTGGGTCGATATTTATGGAGCGGCTGGACAAATATTCATTGCGATTGCCTGAATTTTTGCTGTCGAGAGCGTCAACATTAACAACGCCGCTTGAACTAAATTTAGTCGTGTCGCTTAGGAAGGCGTGCGAAGTGTTGTTTATGTCACTGACTGCGACGCCGCCGCCGAAAGCGAATCCGCCGCTACTATCTTCTTCATCACCGAGAATGCCAACATCGATACCGCCCGCGACCGCAACGTCAATTTGATTAGATTTTTTATCTGCGGTTATGTCGACCTTAGCGAGATTTTCATAACTTCCGCCTTTGATACCGGATTGCAAATCGTTAGTGATTTTGGACGCCGCCGCCGAGCCGCCGATACTGAAGCCTTTGCCGCCGGAAGTTGAGCCTGTGACATCGAGCCCACCGGAGACTTGCAAAGCGTCAATACTTGCTTTATTTTGAATACTTGTCCCATTTCCCTTTTCCCTTATCCCTATCAAAATCGCGTGCGTATCGCCGTTAATGAAATTGATAGACGCGGAGACAGCAATATCAGTGCTTGAGCCTTCGCTTTTACTGGTTGAGACGGCAAGTCCCATACCTGCGGCAACGTCTGAATCGTCGCGAGTGGCTAAATTTTTAATAGAAGTGGCGTTATTGATAGTTGAATTTTTAATGATAGCGTCGACGTTTCTAGAGTTATCGGAGTAAGCGACTGCCCCGCCGATAGCGACGTTAGTATTTTTAGCGGCGTTGGAGTTGCCAAAGAAATTGAAAGCCCCAGCTCCCGCACACGAGCCTTTGAAGGTATCGTCATTTGCGTTGACGTTGACGGTATCGGCAGTCAAATTGGCATTGGATACAAAGGAGCCGGTCTCGCCGGAGTTGATATGATAGCGGCGGAACCTGCACCGGCAATATTTAATTGACTTTGGACGCTATTATCGACGCCGAGGTTAGAGGCCGCGCCGTTGTTATCGCCTTCGTTGCCAGCTTCAGAGCCAGCCTCTTTACCTGCGTCGGAAGGTTTTTTCTCACCGGATTTATCTAATTTTTTATCTTTGATAGTGAAGGCGTCGAGTAGTTTAGTAGACATCCACTTAAAGGAATCGTCTGCATAATTTATGAAAGTTTCGCCCTTATAGACTTTATCGTCGAAGCCGTCAGCGAACCCGTGCGATTCGGAATTCTCGCTACCTTCGACGGCGATTGAATTTATAGTTCCGGTGTTATTTGATTTGACGGTTAAGTTTTTGGCGTTGATAGTGCCGTCTGAAGTTACTGCGCTAGCACCTAGTTTACCGAACATATTTTCGCCTAAGATTTCGTGCGTAGCTTTATTTATTTTGAGGATTTTAATTTCGGTTTTATCGGAAATATTATCTGAGCTGAGGGAAGAAATTTTGCTAGTGAACGCGGGGATATTATCAGTGAATTTAGCGTTAAGGTAGCCGTTATCGCCGATATTGACTGCGACGTTTTTATCATTGGAGAGGACGTTAATTGCCGCGCCGAATGATTTGCCATTGCCGTTACCGAGCGCGATACCGCCATTTACGCTGGTGATATAATCTTTGCCGGTTGCCTCGAGGTTTATATCATTCGCGGCGTTTAGCTTAGCTGAATCGTCGATTGAGATAATTGAATTAGTTGGGGAGCCGATATAGCTAGCCATGCCGGTAATCGAGGTTGAATCGGCTTTACCGTTGCCATAAATTATATTTACGTGCTTTGTATCGTCCGTAGTTTTTAATGAAATATCATTGGAATTTATATTGGTTTTACCGAGAGCGACGACTGAATTATTTCTGAAGTTGCCGACGATAACGGAGATACCTGCGCCATTTTTAGCGGCTTCGGAGCTGGTGAGGAATTCGCCGCCCATACCGGTAACCGCGACGACGCCCCCTTTTGCGGTTGAATCGATATCGACGGAACCGGCCGCGTTGACTTTGGAATCCCTACCTATTGCGATTCTGGAGTTATTGCGCATGGTATCGATAGAGATTGAGCCGGCGGCGTCGACTTTCGAGGCGGTCTCATCGTCAACGTCTTTAGAATCATTAAAAGCGGAGCGCACGTAATAATTGGCGTAGTTAGCGGGGTGCACGAAGGCAGTTAAATCACTTGCGAGGTTGCCAATATCCTCTTTTAGCTGACTATTTTTGACTTTGGTGATAATGCCGTTGAAATCTTTTTTAGCGTTTTCTGCGATTTTATTAACATTTTCCTTGAGCTTAGCGAGGTTAGCCTTTAAGCTTGAGGCGTCATCTGAACCGGCTTTTTGGCTTTTAGAATCGGAGATTGATTTATCGTCGCTGATACCGTCGTTGAGTTGCTTAATATAGCCGTCTATTTTTTCGCTGACATCTTTTTCGACCTCTTCGCCGAGTTTTTTAGCGTCTTTTTTAATTTTGGTAAGGGATTCTTTTAAATCGCCGACGAGGACGCCGAATTGGTCATATTTCATGCCGGAATCGGAAGTGATAGACACGTCGCCTTCGTTCGCGGTCACGGGTGTATTTATCATAGAAATATCAGCGTTATTATCAATATCGGTAACTAGGACGCCCAAGCCAATCATAGAAGCGGTTTTTTGGTCTTCCTTAATGTTATTAACGTCGGATTCGACGGAGATATTTTGGCGGGTTATTTCGGTTAGGGCGTTGATTGCGACATCATTTTTAGCGGTTAAGTTAGCGTGTGCGATTTGGACGTTAGCGGTATTAGATTCGCTGATGACGCCGACGGCAACGCCTGCTTTAAGGTATTCGCCGTCGAGGATTTTAGTAAAGGTTTTGCCACCGACTTTATTTGGGACGGTTGCATTTTCACCGTCTTTTTTATTACCTTTGACTAATTCTTTGAGTTTAGTTTTGACGGTGTTTAGTAGTTCTTTACCGGTTGACTTAGCCTCCTCGATAAATTTTTTAGCTTCTTCGGTGTCAAGGAGTTGTTTACCGATTTTTTTAACTTCATCACCTAAGCCGCCGTCTTCTGATTCTTTGCCCTCTTCCTTTTTGGTATCAGTTTTGCCGGAATCGGTTTTGCTGGTATCGGTTTTTTTAGTATCAGTATTTTCTGGGTCGATTATGAAGGGGTTTTCAAAGGGCGCGACATCGGAGCCTAAGACGTTAGAAATTTCGCCTGAATTGGTAGTGGAGTTGGTCGCGTTGATATTGATTGAGCCGTTCTCGGCGGTTATATTTTTTTGAATATCTATGACGGCTTTTGAGTTATAAGCGACGACGCCGACGGCGGTATTTATGGTAGATTTATCTTTAGAGGCGGCGTTAGCGGAAATGGACAAATCGTTATTAACGATAGCGTTAGCCTCGAATGCTTTAATTTCGTTGCCTGATTTATCTTTAGTGTCTGTGCCGCCGACTTTTATATCAGAATTGATATTGAGTTCGGCTTTAGAACTGCCCGCGATTACGCCGACTGCGACATAAAAGCGGTCTTCGACGACATTGCTTGAAGTATCGTCGGTACTGGAAGAATCGCTACTGGAATCGGTTTTGGAAGTGTCTGTGCTAGAATCGGTATTGGTGCTGGAATCGGTCTTAGTGGTATCAGTTTTGGTGCTAGCGTCGGTTTTGGAAGAATCGGTACTGGCGTCGGTTTTGGAATCGGATTTGGAATCGGAGCTACTATCTGAGCTAGTTTTATCTTTTTTATCTTCAATATTGGTTCTGGTCTTAGCGTCGACGTTTAGGGTGGTATTAGCTGTGGCATTTATAGCCATTCTGCCTTTTGATTCTAATTTGGCACCGGTGATACTAACGGAAGCTTCATTTTCAGCGACGATTACGCCGACAGCGGTTGCGGGGATATATTTTTTACTTTTGCCCTGCGCGGGGGTGACAGTTTCAATAGCAACATTAAGAGTTGAAGTGGCGGAGATATCCATATCGCCTGCGGAGTAAATATCTGCGTTATTGGAAATATTGACGCTCGCCTTGCTAGTTTTTTTAGCGAAATTTAAAGTGGCGTCGAGGTTAGCTTTTTTGATGAGCCCGCCAAGAATGGGGGCTTGAGTGACGACGTTAAAATTTTTATTTTCCTTGAAGACGACGACGGATTCAGCGTTGATAGAAACGTCATTAGCCGACCTGATTTTTCCGTCGATATTTATAGTAGCTTCGCTCTCGGTGATTTTCTCCCAATCGCTATCGGCTTTTTCTATTTCTTTTTGAGTAGTGAGGGTGCTAGCGTCGTTTATGCTCTCTGCGTAAGCTTTAAGGATAATATCGCCGTCTTTGTAAGAAGCGTCAAGTCCGCCGGTTATGCCCGAATCGACGCCTTCAATATTGACTACCTTTGTAAAGTCGACTTCTTCAACATCGGTGCGCAAGATAGCGTTAGTGCCGACATCGATTTTGGTAGCGTACAGGGAGATACCGCCGGGCGCGTTGATTACGCCTTGAATATCAATGCCTTTATCGGGGTCGTTATTGTATTCGATATTTTCTGGCTTAAGGGCGTTAGTGAATTTAGTAGCGTCGTCTATTTTGCTGAGGTTCTCGAAGTAATCTTTGCTGACAGCCATACCGGTAAACGAGCCGGCATTTATGACGCCGCTTGCGCCGACCGCTATACCATTTGGGCTTAGGAAGTAGAGATTGCCGCCGATTTTGCCGTCGCGCAGGGCATTGACTGTACCGTTTATGCTGATTCTGTTATCGACGAGGGTTGCTAGGGTATTGAGCTTGTCGAATTTCAAATTAGCGATTTGCCCTTTGTCCAATTCAAAATGAGTGAACTTATTAACGCCGACGGAATTTGATAATTTTTTCTGGACTTCGATATTAAAAACGTTGTTAGTAGGGTTGAGTTTTACGCCGGCTTTAGTGGTGATGTTAGAGGCGTGCGCGGTGAATGGGCTGGCAAAAAAAGTTAACGCCGCCATAGCGAACATAGCGCGGCGTTTTTTCTGAATGTACCTTAGGAATTTCAATTAAGTCACTCCTTGTAGTAGGTGGATAGGTGGATAGTCTAACAACCTAACCACCTAACAACCTAACAACCTTAGAAAAATCCTGTAACGGAGAAGTGCAAGCGCGACGAATTGACGTGTTGCCCCTCGAAATGTTTTCTGAGTGGGATACCCCAAGTTAAATTAGCTGTGACGTGTTTAAGATTAGCGGTGATACCGATACCGGTAGCGCAAATCATTTTTTCATCAACGACGCTTTCGCCGGAGACGTAGCCGAAATCAAAGAACGGGAAGACTTTCAAGCGTTTATCCTCTGTGATAGGGATTTGGTATTCGAGACTGCCGGACAAGCCTTTTTCGCCGCCCATGAAACTTTCCTCATAGCCGCGCACGGAATTAACACCGCCTATATAATATCTATCTGAAGAGCCGAGCAATTTTTTGGAAGTTATTTGCCCGTCGAACCGGAAATTGATAGTCTGCCCGTGATTGGCTCTGTATTGGTAGAATGAATCGAATTTATAAATAGCGGCGGTATTTCTAGTATTACTGACATCATCGCGTCGGGAAAATGCTACGGAGTGCCTATGATAAAAAAGTTGGTTATTGCCGTAATGAATCAGTGAGATATAGGGCGTAAAGCGGGTGATTTTATCATCGACCCAGCGGACGCGCTCATCTAGTTTAGTGCCCAAATCGGTTTTAGAATTTTGCCTAATGAATTGCAAGCCGGTTTCGTAGCGAGCGAATTGATTGACGTAGAAGGGGATTCTAAGAGCCGCGCTGATTGAATGGGCTTTACCTTTGACGCCGAGCTCGGCAAGTTCGCCCTTTTTGACTTCGGTAGTATTTGCGCTATAGCCAATATCAAATTTCATGCCGTGATGCCCGATAGGGAAGGAGTAGCCGAAATCCCACGCCTTAGTGCCGTTGCTCATCAGGTAATTAGCGTGCAGGCTATCGCGATGACCGGTTAAGGAGCGGTAGTTATAGAACATGCCGAAACGATATTTGCCGCTGGTCTCGTATCCGGCGTTATCGGTATAGAGCATAAAGGTTTGATTATCGGGTTCATATATAACAATTTCGTAATCGGTTTCGCCGAAATTTTGACCGGCCTTCATGAGCAAGCGGGCTTGAATATCGCTCGTGCCGTTGAAGTGTTGCAATTTCCTGTTAAGCTTTTTTGTATTAGTAATTTCGCCTTGCTTTAGGTCGAAAGAGTTACGGATAAAACTTTCGCGGGTATGATTATTGCCAGAGATAGTAACGTTAGCGGTTTTGCCCTCGACCAAACGTATTTGGACTTCGCCGGCGTGAATGGTTTGAGGCGGTAGGAATGCGCGACACGTCAGAAAGCCTTTTTCCTGATAGAGCGCGTTAATTTTCTCAACGATTTCATAAAGATTCTGAAGAGTAACTGACTTGCCGATATAATCTTGCGCTATAGTGTCGAGTTCTTCTGGGGTTAGGATTTCTGAATCATCGAAGTTAATTTTTTCCAACTGGAATTCGACGGCGGGGACTTTTTCTTCCTGCGTAGATTCTTCCTCATTCTCGACCTTAGCACCGCGATTTCTTTGGTCTTCTTCGATTTGGTCGGCGATTCTTTGACGTTCGAGGATTTCTCGGTTTCTTTCGAGTTGTGCGCCTGCGTCATTTGCGCCGTAATCGGGTGCGGCATAGGCGGGTTGCGCCATATACATTAAAGCCACCACATTTGCTATCGCCGTTAAAACTTTTTTATTCATAAAACGTTACCTCTTTCCTTTTCATATAATTCACTTGCATTATAATATAGTTAAAATCTGCTAGCAAGTGGAATTATGAAACATTTAGGAAGGAATGATTGTTTTTGCCGCTTAGCATAGTTAAAGTACATACATTATCTAGTTTTTTATTTGTGCAAGCAAGGGGGGTTCCAGAATGTCACCCTTTCAACGAAAAAACCCTCCGACTTTTGCGAAGGACTTTTTTATTGATAATTTACGCGCCAATATATTTCAAGTTTAATTTCTCACCAAGAGCAAGCACTTTATCATAATATCCGCCCTTGAAAAACAGACAAGTAGCTTTATCAACGCCGAAAAGGTCGCCATCGCCGTTATTTGCCATTGCATTACCTCGACAACCGCCCGAACAACGATTTTTATACTTACACGCCGCGCATTGCGGATTTTTTTTGAAATAATCTCTCATGCGGCTATTTATAAAGTCCATATACACGCCGTCGTTGAGCAATTCTTTCAACGGTTTGGCAAAAATCGTAGAAAAATGCTTTTTACCGTTCTCATCAAAGCCCATAGCGGGGCACGGCATCGCAAATCCTTCAAAATCTATATGAATTGAAGTGCGAATCGAACCGCATACGCAATTTTTATCAATATTAACGTTTTCTGGAGCCTTAACGAAAGGAATTATATATTCTGAAGGACTTATTCCACAAAAAATTCCCGCCAAATTAGCTTTGAGTGGCACTCCGTCTGCAATATACTGCGGAATATATTCAATTATTACTTTATAAAGCTCTTCCGTAGATAAAATTTTATTTTCCATGCTGATAGCTTCGCCATTTGCAGTAATTGGCGCAACAAATAAAGATTTTACTCCACAATTCGTCAATTCCTTTACGGTTTCGCGCAGATATTTAATATTTCCTTTGTGAAGTGCAAACAAGCTTTTAACATTGAAATTTTTCTTGCTCAAAAGCTTAATGGCATGTAATGTGAGTTTTTCTGCGCCATTTATATCGCGAATCCAATCGTGACAACCTCCGATGCCGTCGAAACTGATTTGAATTTCGGGTTTTAAATTCCTTTTATCCAGTTCAGAGACAAATTTTTCATTTATTAGTAGACCGTTTGTCAATATCTTATAAATTTTTATGTTGGCGGCAGTCAAAGCGTCGATTATTTCCCAAAAATCCTTCCGAATAAGTACTTCTCCGCCTGTTAATGCTATTTTTTGAATGCCGCATTGCTCCATTTGCGAAATTATATCCATGCATTGCGCCTTTGTGAACTCTTCGACCTTGTGTTTTGGCGCGGACATATGGCAATGTCGACATTTGCAATTACATCTGCCGGTTATTGACCAATTCGCCGATTCCATAAAACGATTATCATAAAATTTATATTTCTGAACGTCTTCGAGCGGCGAAATTTCTTTTTTAGCCTCAATATAGCCTTCAGATTGCAATTCTTCAATGATTTTGCGTTGCTTATCGTCAAAAATCGCGCTTTCAGAATCATTTTGCCCGTCGCAAAGCTTTAGAACGGCAAATTTTTCTTCCGAAAAGAATTTATATTCCTTAGTATCGCGATTTATTACACCAGTCTGCAAAAATTTCCACCCGCGCAACATATAATCGCTTTTCAGCCTGTAATACATTTTAAATTCTCCAAATCAGTAAAAAAGCAGGACAAATTATTTATCCTGCCAAAAATTTTTAAGATTTATCTTTCTGAGCCGTATTTACCGACCTTGTCAGAATTACCATCCCCTAAAACAACCAGCGAAATGACGTCCGCCGGAAACAGCATCGAGTTCTTCTTCAGAAAGTTTTTCTTTTTTGGAATCGTTTTCGAGCTTCTTAGCGGTGTCCAACTCCGTTTTTTTCTGTTCGACCGTGTTTTTCTTTTCTTCTGCCATAATCATTAGCCTCCAAATCATTTTACGAAAATTTTAATATACTGAACCCATCGACGAAAACCGCCGAAGGGTTTTTTTAATGTTACGACTTTCCGCCGCGTTTAGAAACTGCCTTTCCATTGGTCATAATTATAATTTGCGATTGCGTTTTCGCTGTAACCTTTTTGTCTGAGCACGTGCGCGAACGCTTCCTTGCGCGAAATTTGATTTCCGTTAATAAAATACAGATTATCAGGACAACCAAACTTCGTTACGCAAGTAATTCCCGCTTCGCTCCAGCCTTTATCAACTGAATCAGATGCTTTGCCCCAACTTACATCCCAACCATAATCTCCTTCGTAGTGACTATAGCCAAAACTCTGCAAAAAGTCATTGTCGCCGCATGTTTGCCTTGTGCCGCCGCCCGCCACGTTGTCAAGTTCGTCGTCTGTGAGCATTTCGTTCGCGAATTTTTCTTGCACAGCCATATTATCAGCCTCCAAAATTTTTTCACTAATTATACGTTCCAAATCCGAGTTCGTTACAAGCTTAGTAGAAAAAATTTTTATTGTTTTTTTCGCTTAGCATTGCTAAACTATATGCATTATATAGTTTTTCAATCCTGCAAGCAATAGGGGGTTCCAGAATGTCACCCCTTATTTTGCGGAGAACTTATTGTTTTTCGCGCCTTGCATTGTTAAACTATAAAAAAAGATTAGGAGAAATGTACTTATGAACAAAAACGCAGAGGCATTCAAAAATTATCTCGACGAGAAAAAAATTGAGGTGTTCGAGGTCGAAGAGACACCCGACGACGCGCAAGAGACGGCGGTATTTCGTTCGCATATCGTCGTAGCCGGTCAGCAGCTCCCGACAATCGTCGTCACCGACAAAAGCATTTTCACGATTATTCGCGTGCAAATCGCTCCGCAAGTTCTGAACGACGAGAACAAAGCCGCGCTCCTCGCCTTCGTCAACGAGGAAAATATGAAGTACAAACCCTTCAAGCTCTATTTCAACGCGAACGGGGCTTTGCTTCTGGATTTGTGCTTGACTAACGCTGAAGACGAATTGAAAGGCGACACCGTTTATCTTATTTTCGACGTCATTATTAACTACCTCAACGAAAACTATCAATCGATGATGAAAAAAATTTGGGCTTAAGAAGTAGGAGCTAGGAATTAGGAACTAGGAACTAGTTTTATGATTCCTACTAGTCCCCAGTTCCTGATTCCTGATTCCTAGAAAGGAAGTGATTTTATGAATATCGAGAATTTTAGTCCATACACCGTAGTAACCGGCACTGAAGGCAACGATTCTATTTCCAATAACAAAGGCGGCGGCGCAACGATAAACGCTCTCGGCGGCGACGATACTATCGATAATGGCATTGGCAGCTCGCGAGTATCAATCAATGCGGGCGCGGGCAATGATTCCATTAACAATAATGCAGGTTATGCCACAATCAGAGGCGGCGCAGGCGACGATTCCATTTCCCTTTCAACTGTTTGGGAAAATAGTTTGATAATCTACAACGCGGGCGACGGCAACGATTATATCGAAAACTTTAATACAATGTCGACGCTAAGCATTGCCGATACTGGTTACGCGACGACTGCTAATGGCAACGACGAAATTGTTTATGTCGAAGACGGTAGCAAAATTACTCTGAAAGGGGTAACTTCCGCGCGTATCAGCGGCAGGCAAGGAACTTTCGTTTCCAGCACTTTTGACAATAAAAAGAACGACCTCTTGCTTATCGGCAGTGATTCTAACAACAGAATTACCAATAGCGGCAAAGATGTCATGATATTAACCAATGGCGGCAGCGATAGCGTTACCAATCAAGGGCAAAACGCTAAGATAGGCGGCGGCGCAGATAATGATTCGATTTGGAGTAATGGCTTAAACAGCAGTCTAGACGGCGGCGCAGGCAATGATACCATTGAAAACGCCGGCTCCAACTCCACAATCACTGGCGGCGACGGCAATGATACCATTCAAAACTACGGCTCCAACTCCACAGTCACTGGCGGCGCAGGCAATGATACCATTAAAAACTATGGCGGCAAACAAGTATCAATCAACGGCGGCGCGGGTGACGATTCGATTGAAAACACCGGCTCCAACTCCACAGTCACTGGCGGCGACGGCAACGATAACATTGAAAATCACGGAAGCACCGTCTCGGTAGACTTAGGCGCGGGCAATGATACCATTAAAAACGCCGGCTCCAACTCCACAGTCAATGGCGGCGCAGGCAACGATTCTATCAGTAACAGTGGCTCCGGCTCCAAAGTCAATGGCGGCGAAGGCAATGATACCATTCAAAATTACACTCATCAAAACACGATAGACGCGGGCGCGGGCAACGATTCCGTTTTCAGTCACGGCATATATTCCTCAATCATAGGCGGCACTGGCAACGATTCAATTAAAAATAATTCAAATTTTGCCACAATCAGAGGCGGCGCAGGCGATGATTCCATTTCCCTTTCAACAAATCTTTTTCGGGAAAATAGTTTGATAATCTACAACGCGGGCGACGGCAACGATTATATCGAAAACTTTAATACAATGTCGACGCTAAGCATTGCCGATACTGGTTACGCGACGACTGCTAATGGCAACGACGAAATTGTTTATGTCGAAGACGGTAGCAAAATTACTCTGAAAGGGGTAACTTCCGCGCGTATCAGCGGCAGGCAAGGAACTTTCGTTTCCAGCACTTTTGACAATAAAAAGAACGACCTCTTGCTTATCGGCAGTGATTCTAACAACAGAATTACCAATAGCGGCAAAGATGTCATGATATTAACCAATGGCGGCAGCGATAGCGTTACCAATCAAGGGCAAAACGCTAAGATAGGCGGCGGCGCAGATAATGATTCGATTTGGAGTAATGGCTTAAACGGCAGTCTAGACGGCGGCGCGGGCAATGATATCATTCAAAACACCGGCTCCAACTCCACAATCAATGGCGGCGAAGGCAACGATTCTATTTCCAATGACGCCCAAAACGTCACGGTAGAAGGCGGCGCAGGCAATGATACCATTCAAAACGCCGGCTCCAACTCCACAGTCACTGGCGGCGCAGGCAACGATTCTATCAGTAACAGTGGCTCCGGCTCCAAAGTCAATGGCGGCGAAGGCAACGATACCATTAGAAGCAACGCTGAAAACGTCACGGTAGAAGGCGGCGCGGGCAACGATATAATCTACTTGAATGATAAAGCAAATAATTTGGTTCAATACACGCTAGGCGACGGCAACGATACCATTTACGGTTTCAACGATACGTCAACGCTTGATATTGGCGACGGAAATTCTGCCTCGATTGGTAGGCGCGGAAATGATATGGTTGTCACATACGACGAAAGCGAAATTTTGCTTGTAGGCGCGGAGAATCTATCAAAAATCAATGTCCGCGGCATGCGCGACGAAATTTTAAACGTTACCAACACTAAAAATGATACTTCAATCGTTGGCGGCAGTTTTGACGACAAGATTATAAATCAAGGCAAAAACGTAACGATATTTGCTCAAGGCGGTAGCGATACCATTCAAAGCACCGCCGAAAACGTCACAATCCACGCGGGCACCGAAAACGATAGAATAACTGTAGAAGGCGGGAACAAAAATTTAATCAACGGCGACGCGGGCAATGATTCCATTGACAATATTTCCAGCAAAAATGTCACAATCAATGCCGGCGCAGACAATGATTTCATTCAAAACAAAAATACCGACAGCAATAACGTTATAATTTTAGGCGGAGAAGGCAACGATTCTATTTCTAACGTAGCCTCAACTGTCACGATTGACGCGGGAGCCGGCAACGATACCATTTTCAACGACGGGACTTATAATGTATCGATAGTCGGCGGCGCGGGCAACGATACTATTCGGAATAACTCAGCGCAAAATTTAACGATTGAAGGCGGCAAGGGCGACGATTCAATTTTAAATGTCGGCAATAACGCGCTAATCAAATACACCTCTGGCGACGGCAACGACTATATCACCGGCTTTAAATCTGATTCGACGCTAAGCATTGCGGGCGGAATAGCCTCTACAGCCAAAAGAGGCAGAAATTTAATTGTCACGGTTGGCGGCGGCAAAATCACGCTTGCTGGCGCGCGCAATTTATCAACTGTCAATATCATTGAAACGCCTATCAATAAAAGCTTCAGCGAAAGCAACACGACGATATACGGCACCAACGCCAACGACACGATAATAAATTCCGGCGATAAAGTTACGATACAGGCTCTCAAGGGCAACGATTCACTAAACAACAACGCCCAAAAGGTTTTAATCGACGGCGGCGACGATAACGATAAAATTTCAAACACCGGCGCGAACGCTACGCTTAACGCGCAGGGCGGCAACGATACCATTTACAACAATTCTTCCTCGTCTAACTTCAGAGCGGGCGCGGGCAACGATTCCGTTTTCAGTCACAGCAGGAACAATGAAATTTATGGCATCAGCGGCAAAAATACCATTGAGAATTACAGCAATTCCGACTCAACTTCAATCACGGGCGGCACCGACAACGATTCCATTAAAAACAGCAGTGCAAATGTCATGATTTGGGGTCAAAAAGGCAACGACACCATTTATAGCAAGGGCACTTCAAACAGAATTTTCGGTGAGGAAGGCGACGACCTTATCAGCATTGAAGGTTCCTACAAAAATGAAATTACCGGCGGCGCGGGCAACGACACTATCAATTTGGATTGGAGTAGCAATAAAGCCGTAATTCAATACAACAAAGGCGACGGCAACGACTTTATCTCCGGCTTCAACGCAACTTCAACTTTGCAACTCGGCGACGGCAACGACAGTTATTCCAAATCAATCGAAGGCGAAGACGTTATTGTCACTTTCGGCGAAGGAAATATCACACTCAAAGGCGCGGCAACCTTAGGCAGACTCCATATCAACGGCGTCACAACTGTAAATGCAAACAACACTTTAAACGGAGCCGCGCTAATCGGCGACCGCTTAGATGATACCGTTAAAAATAGTGCCAACAGAGTAACAGTCAGCACGTTCGCGGGCAATGATGTCATAGAAAATTCCGGCTCACGAGTCACAATCGACGGCGGCGCGGACAATGATTCCATTACCAACAACGACGGCAACAACGTATCAATCGTGGGCGGCGATGGCGCAGATTCCATTACCAATACCGAAGGCAATTTCGCCTCAATCAACGCGGGCGACGGCGTCAATACCATTTCCAATATCAATAGCAATTTCGCCTCAATCGTTAGCGGTAAAGACCAAGATTATATTTCCGATACCAACGGCAAAAACAACACAATCGACGCGGGCAACGGTCTCAACACCGTAATTTCTAGCGGCGGATTCAGGAATGTAATCACCGGCGGCAGTAATGTAGATTCCATTTCCGTTACCAACAGCAACAACACCACAATTAACACTGGCGACGGCGCGGATATAATAAGCGTCAACGGCGGGTTCAGAAATGTAATCGTCGGCGGCGGAAGTGTTGATACCATTTATATTCCGTCAAGTGAAGGAGCTTTAATCAAACACAACAAAGGCGAAGGCAGCGACGTTATCTACGGCTTCAATTCAACGTCTACATTGCAACTGGGCGACGGCACTGACACTTTTAATAGGGAATTCTATAATAACCATGTTATCGTTGAGACTGGCAAAGAGGCAGTCACACTCATGAATGCCAAAGATTTGTCATCCATAAATGTTATCGGAGTAGCAGAAAAAATTGGGGGACTTGATTTCTACAATCCAATAAGTACATTAGTCGAGGGAACAGATGGCAACGATTCAATCGTAAATGGCGCAGGCGGTCACGACTCCACGCTATTAGGCAACGCGGGCAACGATTCAATTAAAAACTACGGCGAAAGCGTGATAATCGACGGCGGCGCGGGTGACGATTACATTGAAAACGACGGTCACGGTAAAAACAGCACGCTTTCCGGCGGCGCGGGTAACGATTCCATTAAAAACACCACCCGCGAAAACGTCATGATTGAAGGCGGCTCCGGCAACGATTCTATTCGAAACATCTATGGCGACTCAGTGACAATCGACGCGGGCGCAGGCGACGATACCATTAGTCTTTCGAGTAATTCTAGAAGAACGATGATTCAATACACGGAGGGCGACGACGACTTAATCACCGGCTTTAAATCGACGGATACATTAGTCATTTTTGATAATAGATTTTATGTAAGAAAAATCGGTGATGACCTTCTCGTCTGGATAAACGAAAAAGATAGTATCTTGGGCAGAATCACTTTGCAAGGCGCGGCGTCTTTACCCACAGTCAATATAATTCACGACGAAAGAGAATTTCCAGTAAATCTCAACAATGCTAATAATGATACTTTGCTTGTGGGCACGTCGCTTAAGGATACCATTATAAATAGCGGCTCGTACGTCACAATTTCCGCGCAGGGCGGCAACGATTCCATTTCCAACGGCGGCAATAACTCATCAATCGACGCGAGCGCGGGCGACGATACCATTGCCAATCGCGGCTCCAACGTCAAAATTTCTGCGGGCGCGGGCAGAGATTATATCCTCAATGACGCCGGCTTTAGTACGTCAATCGTTGGCGGCGAAGGTAGCGACTTTATAACTGTTGTGAGCAGTTCTCAAGTCACAGTCAACGCGGGTAAAGCCGACGACCAAATCAGCATTAGGGGCAACGATGAAATTTTCATAGAGTACAACGCAGGCGACGGCAACGACAAAATTTATGGCTTTGATAATATGGCAACGCTAAATGTTGTCCAAACCGAATTCACTTCCGCGACCACCGGCAATGATATTGTTATCACAGTCGGCAAAGATAAAATCACATTGGACGGAGCCGCCACTTTGTCAAATCCGCATATCGTCAACGGCACGCACGCCACTTTCACTGTTAAAAATGGCGCAGTGACTTGCGAAAGCGACTTGCCCGAAAACATTATCAAGGACGCTTACCAGTTCAACAAAGATTCTTCGTCGCTGTCACTAAGTAGCGCGTTGCAAAATTATACCGTAAATGTTAAAGCCGACGCCGCCGGAAAAGTTAAATGGCATTACGGCACGGCTAGTCTGAATAGTGCCAGCACCCTCGAATATAAGCTTGACAACAAGAAAAATAGCGTGACGTTGACGAGTAAAAATTACGGCGACGAAATTACTTTCGACGAAGATACGACTTTCAATTTCGGGCGGATTGAAGCTGAAACATTTAAAAATAGCACCGTCACGACGAAGGGCGCGAAAAGGATTTCGTTTGAAAATAATTCTTCGGCAAATGTCATGGTTCCCAGAGGTTATCAAGTCGACGTTAGCGCAAGCAATATTATGGTTAATGACTTTCCGATAAACGCTCATAACGGTTCGGGCACAGTTACTGTAGAACGGCGCGGCATGACGTTTGAAGGTTACGGCGTGCAATTCGTTGATTTAGAAGTCGCTAAGGAAAGTTACTTCGGCAAACTCGCGCCAATGACTGTCAATTACAATTCTAACGACGAAACCTACACAATTTACAATGGGTCTTCCGTTAAAACTCTTTCCAACGATTTTACAAAGTTGACGTTTGACTTTAAAGACGATGCTAAAAATTCTACTTCCAATGATGAAAAATACTCTTACTACAAGATTAACGACGTAGCAATCGCGCTTGCAAAAACTGATGAGAAACTTGAAACCATAGAGGTATACGGGAGAACATTTAAAGTTCAGGACAAAGAAATTTACGCGGAAAAAATCGGGCGCATAACCCTTGACGAAAAAATTACTTTCAGCGGCACGCAAATTGACTATGACGGCGTGAAGGTAAATTACGCGCATAATAAGCCGGTAAGTTATTCTCTGGACGGCAAAGAAATAACGCTAAGCGACGCGGCGAGCATTACGACCGGCGACGATACTAAAACCTTTAAGTGCGAGGCGGGCAGTTACATTGTCAACGGCAGGACTTTTGAGACTTCAGCTGATTTAACGTTCACTGCCAACACGAACGAAATTAAAATCCCGTTGCGCGACGCTAAGACCGAAGTTTACTTCGACGGCGTGCAAGTCAGCGGCGTTTCAAACGGCGGGGAAATTGTCTTCGATTTGGCTAGCAATAAAATTACGATACCGAGCGGCGCGACACTTAATGTCAATTCGGCGCAGGAAGTTAAATTAAATCTTGCGGTGGGCAATTACACAATCGACGGCAAGAAACTTTCGCTTGATAGTGCGCTTGAAATTACAGCCGACAAGGACAATATAAAAGTTCCGCTTAGTGCAAAGCCCGTAACGATAAACGGCGCGGCGATTACTGGCACGGGCGAGGCGACCATTGACAACACGAACGATTTATTCTGTTCAGTTCTTTTGCCGAATGGCGCGTTGGTTAAAAATTTGAGCGGAAGTATTTACCAGCTGACAGGAAAAGATAGCATTGCTTACTTTGGCGACACGAATAAAAAAGTTCAGCTGACTGACGACGGCACAACTTATATCGAATACTACAAGGAAAATACAATCAGCGTCGGGTACAATCGTTTTATGTTTGAGACGGCAGAAATTAAAGGTAGCGACACTTGGACGATTGAAACTGCAGGCACGAGCGGCATAGATAAAATCACAAGCATAACGGACGGCGCAACGGTTTCGACTTCTACAGAATACGTTGACGCGGGCGATTTGCGCTTTGAAGTGGAAACTTCTGGCGCGGGCACCTTCAACATTGCCGGACAAAAAATCACTTCGACTGCTAAAAATACCTACGTCGTTTACGGAAATTCCAACGGCGAAATAAAAGTTGCCGCGCAGGGCGAAGAATATGCCGATGATGATTCCGAAGCGGCAGGAAAAACTTATAACTTTAATACGGCGGGCGATTACACCGTAAACGGAATAACTTTCAACGCTACAGCAAATTCTAAGGCGCAGACAATTACTCGCGGCGTTGAGTTCGATTTATCGAGTGGAACTTTCCAATTCGACGGCTTGACGCTTTCAGGCTCCGGCAAGGCGCAAATCAATCGCTACAACGCCAGCTTAATTTCACTCACGAACGGCGCGAAAGTCAGCGGCTCCGATGCAACTAAATATCAAAATAGGCAATTCGAGATAAGCGGCGCGGTTGAACTTATCGGCAAGAAGTTCGATACAAACGAGCAGATAAGGTGCGGGTTTATTAACGTTCAAGAGACGATAGAGGGACAAACTATCACCCTAAGAGGCTTTTACGTCGATGATAAATACGTCAACATTCAAAGTGATTGCTATGACGCGGTGAAGGTCGTTGACAAGAAAATTTCGAGCATAGAGGGCGTCAAGAATTCGGCGGAGATAACCGGCAACGGCTTATCAAAAATTTCGATAGTGACGACCGAGAGCGGCGAATTTTCGATTAGCGGCGAGAAGTACAAGATAACCGACGACTCCGACGGCGTAACGTTCGTGACGGATTCTCATGGCAACGTAGCCGAAATAAACGGGCTTAACGGTTCGGTCGAGGGCAATTTTGAGAATAAAATCAGCGTGAACGGCAAGGCGATTGAGATAAGCGGCGCGAGTTCAGTAAAAGTTACGAGTGACGGCTCCAATGTCTCGGAAATATCAAATGTAGCGGGCGATTCGGTTACGACAGGCGGCAAAACTTATCGTAAAAATGTTCGCGTGTACGAATTGGGCGGCGCGAAGAAATTAACGACTTCCGCCGACGGCACGATTATTTTCAGCGGCGGCAAGGCGTTTGAGATGAGCGCGGGCAAAACTTTCGAGCTTGACGAGGCAGGCAATATTTCCGGGATTGAGACTGTGCAAAGTGATTCTGCAACTTCGGCGGCGAATATCTTGGAGACGAGCGAGGAAGATTTTTCCACGATAAATCTTTCGACAACAAGCGGGCTTGATGAAGTTATCGGCGACTTTTCCGAAGGGCTCACAGTCAACGGCGTCTTAGTGAGGGTGACTGACAGCACAAACTTTGCGGTAAAGAATGACGCTGAAAATGTTTACATAGAGACGACCGCGCCCGACACGTTCACGATTAACGGCAAAACTTTCGAGACTTCCGCCGACAAAACTATTTTCAAGCTGGACAAAGACGGCAACGTTAGCGAAATCGTGACGGATAGATTTTACTTGTATCCTGACAACGAAACTTATCTGATAAATGGCGACTTCAGCGACGAAATCATTTTCAACGGGCAGAAATTCTGCGTGACGGGCACAAATGACATAACGATTTTCATTGGCGAAGAGACTTCGATTGGAGTTGAACTGGCGCGGAATGCGGTTGAAGTTGTCGAGAGCGGCGACGCCTCCGAAATAGCTTTAAGCGGCGGCGGCGATATAACTATCGGCGGCAAAACCTTCAGCACGTCAGATGATTTTATCGGGTTATTGCAGATAAATTCGCTAGACAGTTTCATAGGGACGATAAGCGGCGAACTTAGCGGGGTTGACCTTGCGGGAATCACAATCGAGAGCGACGACGAATTCAGCGCGACCGGCGACGGCGAAAAAGTCACTGCGATAGAAAATCTCCAGAACGGCACGTTGACCAGCGAAGATTTGGACACCATAACGATTAACGGCGAGAAACTAACTTTAGACGATTCAGACGAAGTGACGTTGACTATTGCCGACGGCGAAGTTAAAACCTCTGCCGAAAACGAAAACCCCGCCGAAGAAATTTCGTATCCGGAAAATGCTAAGGTCATAACTGAAAATACTACGCTCAAGGGCGGCGATGTCGTTGTTGTCGAAGATACTGCCCAAAAACTCAAAATAACGGCGAGCAAGGGCAACGATACGATTTACACTTCGGGCAAAAACGTCGAGATTGACTTCAAGGGCGGCAAGACTGAAGTTTTCGCGACGGGCGGCACGATGAAAGTTTCGGGTTATAACGCCTCGAGCGGTAGCGGCTTCCACACCGATTACGCAGACATTTTCGCGGCGGTTGATGAAGGCGACATTGTCTTCAATAAAGGCAGAATTACAATCGGCTCGGCACTTGTCATAGACGAGGGCGGCAATAATGTTGTAAATTTCTTCGACACGACCGGCGAATCGCAAAAAGTTGGCAGGGCATTTACAGATACAGCACTTAATCTCAGCAAGGAAACGGCGGATTTAGTTCTTTACGCTGATAAAGATTCGACGCTTACGGGCGGAAGTGGTAGCGATTCCATTTTTGCATTCGAGGGAAGTAAAGTTGACGCGGGCGCAGGGAACAATTACATTTATCTTGAGGAGCGCGGCGCAAATGCTGACGGCGTAACAATTTTGCTCAACGGCAAAAATACTGTCGAAAACTTCAACGCGACCTTTGATGGCGATAAAATCTCTGTTGACGCGACAAATCACGATTTCAGCTTTGACGGCTCAAATGTCAGCGTAAAGAGTGGTTCGGCTCGCGCCTTGTTGCAAAATATTTCTTCGGACGATGATGCGGCAAGAATTTTGACGGTTATAAACGGCAAGGAAATTAAAACCGCGATTGCTCAAGAAGGGTTGATAATTTCGGCGGGTGATGACACGGCGGACGCTTACTACGGGGAAAAATCTGGCGTTGACTTTACCGGTTATAGCGATTCTTTGACGGTTGACCTGAACAAAAATTTCTACGGGATAAATCGAGTGACATTAGGCGGCGGGCAGAATACTTTGCTTAGCTCATCGGGCAACGAGACTTTGGCGAGTTCCGACGGCACGACCGAATTTATTTTCAACAAGGACAGCGGCCGCGACGTGATTAATAATTTCAACTTCGACGGAGACAAAATCAACGTCGGCAACGAGACTATCACGGCGGTAAATGTGAACAATGCGGGTGGCGTCCGTATGGAAATTGGCGGCAACGCAACTTTGACGCTCGAAGACGCGCAGGGCAAAAACTTCCGGATAAATAATTTCGTCGCTCTGCTCGATAAGAATCTTACTTACAATGCCGAAGCGAATTATTTCGTAGCAACTTCACAAAATGCAAGCGTTATCGTCAATGAAGGCGCAGAAATTTGGTTGGACGGCTCGCACGGGAAAATTTTCAGCGGTGACATCAGAACTTTGGACGCTTCGACTTCTGACGGCAGAAATATTTTGGCAGGCAACGACTTTGACAACACAATCCGCGCAGGTTCCGGCGATTCGAGTTTATGGGGCGGCAATTTAGGCAATGACTTCATGCAAGGCGGCACGGGTAAAAATACTTTCTTCTACACGGTCGGCAATGGCTCCGATACAATAGCAGGCGCGAATAATGGCGACGTTGTAAATTTGGCTCAAATGACGCTTGACCAAATCGCCAGTACAAATATCACAGCCGACGCGGTAACGCTTAACTTTAAAGACGGCGGCTCACTGCAAATCAATTCTGCCGCTGACATTACGTATCAACTTGCCGATGGCTCGAAATTCTCTGCTAATCATGCTCAAGCTACTTGGATAGCAAAATAAATTACACACTCGGCGATAAAAAAATAGTTCGTGAGCTGAAATTGGCTTGCGAACTTTTTTATGTCCGCTTGATAATGCCATAGTTATTTGTTATAATTTTTTATATTGAAAGGGAGGTATTTTTATGTATAAAGGACTGACGCGCCGCGATTTTATCAAGGCAAGCTCGCTGGCGGCACTCGGATTTTTTGTAGCGGGTTGCGGCGGCAATGACAAACAGGCGGCCAGCGGCGGCAGTGATAAACCTGCTGACCTAGTCGTTTACGGCAAAATTTTCACGTCCGAAGATAATAAGATTGTCGAGGCATTCGCGGTCAAGGGCGGCAAATTTGTCTACGTGGGCGACAAGGCGGGAGCTGAAGCCTTTATCGACAAGGGCAAGACGGAAATTATCGACTACACCGACAAGGGGCTTGTTATGCCCGGTTGCGGCAATGGTCACGCGCATTATTTATCCGCTTATGCAGTCAAATCATTCGGGACGATGATTGCCTATGAAGACGACGTGAACAAATTTTTAACGGAAATAGTGCCCTCTACTGTCAAAAAGGCTAGGGAGACGAGCGCAAAAGCTGTATACGGCATGGGCTGGGAGTTCCAAACATTTAAGCACAATATGCCGACGCGTCAGCAGTTGGACGCCATTTGCAGTGATATTCCGATGTACTTTGCTGACGAGGAAAATCACAAGTCGATAGTAAATACGATTTTACTTGTCAAGGCGGGAGTTATGAAGGAAGACGGCACTGTCCTCAAAAAGGGCGATGACATACGCGGCGGCGAAATCGTCATGGGCGACGACGGCACCCCGACCGGTTTTCTTAAGGAGCAGGCCTCAACTTACGTGCGCTCCTTCCTGGACAACGAAAGCCTCTTTACGGTTGACATAGCGAAAGCGACCCTAGCGAAAATTCAAGAGCAGTTGTTGTCCGAAGGTTACACGATGTACCTTGACGGCTACTCAAGCTATTTCTTTAACGACGTTTATTATCAAGCCGCCCAGCAATTTGAAAAGTCTGGCGATATGCATTTCGTGTTAGGCTTTACTTACGAAATTGATAGCTGGATGGACATTGACGAGAAATTGAAAAAAGCTGCCGACGCTAAAAAATTTGAATCCTCGCAAGTAAAACCGAATTGGATAAAACTTTTCATGGACGGCACTGTCGAGAGCGGCACGGGCTTTATTGACCCGGTATATCTCGACGGACATCAAGGCATCGTCAACTGGACGGAAGAGGAAATAACCGACATAACGCGCAAGGCGAATGCAAACGGATTAACTATGCACATACACGCGCTGGGCAATGCCGGAGTCAATCGCGTCGTCAATGCATACATCAACGGCGGGAAAAAGGAAATGCGAAATACGATTGTTCACCTTCGCAACGTCAACGAGCCGGATTATAAGCGCATGGCAGACAACAATATCTATGTGACTTCCGGAATGCTTTGGCACCACGCCTCCAAAGAACAAGCCGAGGAATTTAAAACCATTCTCCCCGGAAAATTTGCGTACCAAGGCTACCCGATGAAGTCGTTCTTTGATAATGGCATCCCCGTATCTTTCCATACGGATTACCCTGCGCTCTCCAACAGCCCCGATGACCCGTTCGGCATTATGGAGATTGCATTGACGGGCGTCTGTTACTTTGAAGGCGGAAATCCTTGGTGGACTGAAGAACTCGTCACCCGCGAACAGGCTCTCACCGCTCTGACTATCGGTTGCGCAAAGCAAATGTTCCTTGAAAACGAACGCGGCAGTATAAGCACGGGCAAATATGCCGACTTCTTGCTTGTCACTAAAGACGTGTTAACTTGCCCCGTGACGGAAATTCACACCGCAAAACCTGCAGCGACCTACTTTGAGGGCAAAAAAGTTTTCTCCGCGTAAAAAATCAGATTTTCATCCTCGACAACGAGTCGGGGCTTTTTTTTCTATTTCAATATGCTAAAATGATATTGAAAGGAAGTGATTTTATGTCAAACTTAACCCGAAGAGACTTTATAAAAACAATTTCGCTGGCTACGTTGGCAATTTCTATGCCAATTAACGTATTTGCGGCGGATAATTGCACGGTTAAGACGCGTTACGGAACGTTTAACGGCTTTGTCGACGAAAACGGCGTTAAAACGTGGCTTGGAATCCCCTACGCTCAACCGCCCGTCGGGAAATTGCGTTGGCAGGCTCCTCAACCGCTTAAACCGTCCAACAAAACTCTCGACGCGAAAAAATTCGGCTTCAGGGCTGTTCAAATTGATGACGGAGAAGAAGACTCATCTACCAATCCGCAAAGCGAAGACTGCTTGACGCTCAACATCTGGAAACGCAGCGAAAAGAAAAATTTGCCCGTAATGGTATGAATTCACGGCGGAGCTTTTTCGTTTGAAAGCACAAGCGACCCGATTTACTATGGCAGCAACTTCGCGGCGGCAAATGACGTAATTTTGGTCACGATTGAATATCGACTGAACGTTTTCGGCTTTATGAACTTCGGAGCTATTGATTCTTCGTTCGAGGACAGCAGTTATCTCGGAATTAAAGACCACGTGGCGGCGTTGCAGTGGGTCAAAGAAAATATCGCTGAATTCGGCGGAAATCCCGATAATATTACGGTTTTCGGCGAAAGTGCCGGCTCAACCGCGATTATGTTATTGTTGGTCGCTCCTGCGGCAAAAAATCTTTTCCAAAAAGCAATTCCGCAGTCCGGACCTATTTTTCTTTACAATGAGCCTCAACAATCCGTCCGAATCGCCGAAGAGTTCTTTGCAATGAACGGCGCGAAAAACATGCGCGACATGATGAAAAAATCCACCGACGAACTCCGAAATGTTTACATTCAGCTTACAGAGGCTCGCGGTCGCCGTCTGACAGATTACATTCCTACTTGCGACGGGAAATATTTGCCGCTTGACCCCGGCAAAGCACTTAAAGACGGCGCGGCTCGCGGAATCAAAATGCTGACGGGCACCACAGCCGACGAATGGCGTTATTTCCTGATGATGGCAGAAAATTTGTTTGAAATTCTTCGCAACGAACCGAAAAAACATTCTCCGCTTCTTGCAAGATACAAAACACACACTCCGCAGGAAATTTATCGCGCGTGGCTCAAAAATCGCCCAGATACAGAAGAAAATTACGGCGATTTTGCTACGCAGTTGGATTGGCGCGTAAGTCAAGAATTGACGGCGGAATATCAATCGAATTTCGACGACGTTTACTATTATCTGTTCAGTGAGCAGTCGCCGATTGAAAATTTGCGTTCGTGCCATGCGATTGATTTGCCTTTTACCTTCAATAATGCGGATGAACTTTATCCGAATCATCCGCAAAATCTTGTTAAGCAGGTTCAAGCGTCGTGGGCGGCATTTGCGGCGACTGGCAACCCGAACAACGAATTTATTCCGCATTGGGAGAAATATTCCGCTAATAATCGCCAAACTATGGAACTTAACTCGAAAAATTGCGTCTTACATAAAGATTTGAACACGGATAAT
The DNA here is from genome assembly GCA_947307055.1 of uncultured Selenomonadales bacterium. GTDB lineage: Bacteria > Bacillota > Negativicutes > Selenomonadales > Selenomonadaceae > Quinella. Next base: position 158,582 of record CAMZHX010000003.1, read on the forward strand.
TTAAATTCCCTGCGCTACGTTTACGAAGATTAAAGGACGTGATGTTATGCCAAACTTAACCCGCCGCGACTTCATTAAGCTGACATCAGCGGCGGCGTTGGCAATGGCTGTTCCCGTTGAAGTTTTCGCGGCTGATAAGAAAAAAGCTGACCTCGCTGTTTACGGCAAGATTTTTACGTCCGAAGACAACAAAATCGTCGAGGCGTTCGCGGTTAAAAAAGCAACTTTGGACGAAGTTCAGGAGCATTTATACGAATCCGCGCACGTAAAGCCGAATTGGATAAAACTAACGGCGTAATCGGAAAAAATTCACACTGCCAAACCTGCGGCGACTTACTTTGAAGGCAAAAAAGTTTTTTCCGCGTGAAAAGTTACCGATTTAATAAAAAAACCCTTAGGCGGCGCGTCGAAGGGTTTTTTCGTACAAAGGGTGACATTCTGAAACCCCCCTTGCTTGACGAAATGAAAGATAAGATAATAAATAAAATAACTTTTGGGCGTCAATATTTAAAGATTTAAAGGAAGTGATGTTATGTTTCCAAACTTAACGCGTCGCGAATTCATAAAAACAGCCGCGCTGGGCTTTTTGGCGGCTAATACGATAGGTTTTCTGCCCGAAAAAGTTTTTGCGGCAGAAAGTTGCACTGTGAAGACTCGCTACGGCACTTTTAACGGCTTCATCGGCGAAAATGGCGTAAAAACTTGGCTCGGTATCCCATTTGCACAACCGCCCGTCGGAAAATTGCGTTGGCAAGCTCCGCAACCGTTGAAACCGTCCAATAAGACTTTCAACGCCAAAAAATTAAGCGATTCGCCCATGCAAGCCGATATGAAACTTGCTGAGCCGCTTTTTGATGATGATGACGTTCGACAAGGCGAAGATTGCTTGACGTTGAACATTTTCACACGCGGAAACGGCAAAAATAAGCCCGTCATGATTTGGATTTACGGCGGAGCATTCGTCGGCGGCTATTCGAGCGAAAATCTTTACAGCGGACCAAATTTTGTCTCGGCTCAAGATGTCGTCATCGTTTTTTTGAACTATCGACTGAATCTTTTCGGATTTATGAACTTCGCGAGCATTGATTCTGCCTACGAGGACAGCGGTTATCTCGGAATTGAAGACCAAGTCGCGGCGGTCAAGTGGGTTAAGGAAAATATCGCTCAATTCGGCGGCGACCCCGATAACATTACGATTTTTGGCGAAAGTGCCGGCTCAGCTTCAACTATGTTGCTGACCGTTATCCCTGCCGCTAAAGGTTTGTTCAATAAAGTAATTCCGCAGTCCGGACACGTCGATTTTTACAATGAACCGGAAAATTCAGCCAAACTTACGGAAAAATTTATGAATTTCAGCGGCGCGAAGAAAGTTAGCGACTTAATGAAAAAATCTGCCGTCGAACTCCAACAGCTTTACGCAAATTATTTATTAACGAGCGACGGACCCAATCTCGCGGAATTTATGCCGACGTGCGACGGGAAATTTTTGCCTCGCGACCCGTTTAAGGCGTTAAGAGACGGCGCAGCACGCGGAATTAAATTTTTAACCGGCACGACCGCTGATGAATGGCGCGCATTCCTGTTGGGCGATGAAAATTTTTTTAAAATATACCGTAACGCCCCCGAAAAGATTTCTCTCGTCCTCAGAAGATACAAAGCGCAAAATACAGAGCAAATTTATAAAAAATGGCTCAACGGGCGTCCCGATACCGAAGACAACTTCGCGGATTTTGTTACGCAGGTAGATTGGCGCGTCGGGCAGGAATTGGCGTCGGAATATCAATCGAAATTCGCTGACGTTTATTTTTATCTGTTCAGTGAGCCGTCGCCGATTGAAATGCTCGGCTCGTGCCATGCTCTCGACCTTCCTTATACCTTCAACGTCTCGTCCGAAGAATTTACGCCGAATCAAAACCTTGTAAAGGCGATTCAAGCGTCATGGGCGGCATTCGCGACGACCGGCAACCCCGACAATGAATTTATTCCGCATTGGGAAAAATATTCCGCTAATAATCGTCAAACTATGGAGTTAAACTCGAAAGGTTGCGTCTTACATAAGGATTTGAACAATCAAAATCTAAATTCCTTGCGCTATGTCTACGAAAGATAAAGGACGTGATTTTATGCCAAACTTAACGCGAAGAGACTTCATTAAAACTGCGGCAGTCGGATTTTTTGCATTCAATGCATTTGATGTACTTGGTCTTTTTCCTGAAGAAAGAGTTTTTTCGGCGGATAATTGCACAGTCAAAACGCGCTACGGCACCTTCAACGGCTTTGTTGATGAAAAAGGCGTCAAAACGTGGCTTGGCATTCCCTACGCTCAACCGCCCGTCGGGAAATTGCGCTGGCAGGATACTCAACCGCTTAAACCGTCGAATAAATCTTTCGAGGCTAAAAAATTTGGCGCGTCTGCGATTCAAGAGGACGATGAACTGGAAAAATCATCTGAAAACGTGCAAAGCGAAGATTGTTTGACGCTCAACATTTGGAAACGCAGCGACAAGAAAAATTTACCGGTCATGTGCTTCATTCACGGCGGAAGTTTCATGCACGGCGGAAGTTTTGAACCGCTTTACAACGGAAATAATCTTGCGGCGGATAATGATGTTATTGTCGTCAGTTTCAATTATCGGCTGAACATTTTCGGCTTTATGCACTTTGAATTTGTTGATTCTGCCTATGCGGACACGGGTTATCTCGGATTGAAGGACCAAATCGCCGCTTTGAAGTGGGTTAAAGAAAATATTGCGGCGTTCGGCGGCAATCCCGATAACATTACGATTTTCGGAGAAAGTGCCGGCTCAATTTCCTGTATGTTGCTTTCAGTCGCGCCCGCCGCCAAAGGTCTATTCCAAAAAGCAATTCCGGAGTCGGGACCTTCGCGATTTGTTCACGATATGCAACACGCCGCGCAACTTACGGAAGATTTTATGAAATTGAGCGGTACGCGGAAAATGAGCGACTTAATGAAAAAATCTGCCATCGAACTTAGGGATACTTACATAAAACTCTTTGAAATGCGTATTAAAACGGCTCATTCTGATTTTATACCTTCTTGCGACGGGAAATTTTTACCTGAAGACCCATTCACCGCGATGAAAAATGGCGCGGCTCGCGAAATTAAATTTTTGACTGGCGTCAACGCCGACGAATGGGGCTACTGGTTGCTGTATGACAAAAATTATTTTAAAACCTTCCAAGAAACGCACGAAAAACTTTCTATGGTCATGAGCAGATACAGAAATCGCACTTCGCACACCGACGCGGAAGTTTATCATGCGTGGCTAAACGGGCGTCCCGACACCGAAGCAAACTACAGAGATTTCGTAAATCAAGTGGATTGGCGCGTTGGTCAAGAGTTGGACGCCGAAAATCTATCAAAATTCAATGACGTGTACTATTATTTGTTCAGTGACTTATCTTTGCGCGAAGAGTTAGGCTCGTTTCATTCGCTGGAATTGTCGTTCGTGTTCAATAAACCTTTCGATGATCTTTTGCTGGTTCCGAATCCTAAACTTGTCAAGCAAATTCAAGCGTCATGGGCAGCTTTCGCGGCGAATGGCAATCCGAACAACGAATTTATCCCGCACTGGGAAAAATATTCCGCTAATAATCGCCAAACTATGGAGCTAAGCTCGAAAGGTTGCGTCTTACATAAGGATTTGAACAATCAAAACTTAAATTCCCTGCGCTACGTATATGAAAGCTAAAAAAATCGTCTCGGCAGTAAAAAAGCCTTCAACAACGAGTCAAGGCTTTTTTTTTTAATTTCAATATGCTAAAATGACTTTGAAAGGAAGTGATGTTATGTTTCCGAACTTAACGCGCAGAGAATTCATAAAAACTACCACGCTGGGCTTTTTGGCGACAAATACGATTAGTTTTCTGCCCGAAAAAGCTTTTGCGGCAGATAATTGCACAGTCAAAACTCGCTACGGAACTTTCAACGGCTTTGTCGATGAAAACGGCGTTAAAACGTGGCTAGGGATTCCCTTTGCTCAACCGCCCGTCGGAAAATTGCGCTGGCAGGCTTCTCAACCGCTCAAACCGTCCGATAAGACCTTCGATGCAAAAAAATTTGGTTTTGCGGCTATGCAATCAGTTGACGATAGAGAAACGGCCTCTTTAAATCCGCAAAGCGAAGATTGCTTAACTTTGAACATTTGGACGCGCGGAAATGGTAAAAATTTGCCTGTAATGATATTTATACCAGGCGGCGGCTTCCAAACCGGCGGAAGCAGTGACATACGCTATCATGGAGCGAATTTTGCGGCGGCAAATGATGTTGTTATCGTCACGATTAACTATCGGCTGAATTTATTCGGATTTATGAACCTTGCGGAGCTTGATTCTTCGTTTGAAGACAGCGGTTATCTCGGAATTAAAGACCAAATCGCGGCGTTGGCTTGGATTAAGGAAAATATCGCTGAATTTGGCGGCAATCCGGATAATATTACGATTTTTGGGCAAAGTGCAGGCTCAACTTCAGTAATGTTGCTTACAATTACTCCTGCGGCTAAAAATCTCTTCCAAAAAGCAATTCCGCAGTCCGGGCATTTAGGTCTTTATAATACTTCAGAAGAATCTGCTAAAGTTGCCCAAATTTTTATGGAAATGAGCAGTTCAAAGACGATTGGCGACCTTATGAAGAAAAATTCCGCCGAACTCATAAATATTTACGAAAAAGTTAATAGTCTTAATCCTAATACTTCGCTTTTGAATTATATGCCGACGTGCGACGGAAAATTTTTGCCGAAAGACCCTTTCGAGGCGTTAAAAGACGGCTACGCGCATAAAATTAAATTTTTAACCGGAACAACTTCAGATGAATGGTGTTTTTGGCTGTTGTTCACGAGCCCTAAATTTTTTGATATTCTCCGCGCAAATTCGCGATTTGTATTAACTAAATACAATGGAAAGGCTACTCCTGAGGAAATTTATCGCAAATGGCTTGAAAATCGTCCCGATACCGAAGAAAACTACATTAATTTTGCAAATAATGCGGATTGGCGTGTCGGACAGGAATTATCGGCTGAATATCAGTCAAAATTTAATGATGTGTACTATTATTTGTTCACCGAGCAGTCTCCGATAGAAAATTTGCGTGCCTATCACGGCATTGACTTGGTTTATACCTTCAATCTGCCCGACAAAAATTATAATCCGAATCCGAATCCAAATCTCGTAAAGCAAGTTCAAGCGTCGTGGGCGGCATTTGCGGCGACCGGCAATCCCGACAATGAATTTATTCCGCACTGGGAAAAATATTCCGCCACTAATCGCCAAACTATGGAGTTAAACTCAAAAGGTTGCGTTCTACATAAAGATTTGAACACTCAAAACTTAAACTCCTTGCGCTATGTCTATGAAAGCTGATAAAATAGGCTAAGATTTTGAATAGCGAATAAAAAACGCCTCCAAAATTGCTGGGGGCTTTTTTAGGAGGAGAATCCAATAATGGTCATATTGATGCTTGGATATTGTGTAATGGGGCTGATATTCCTAGTTTTGCGCTTCTTTTATCATATTTTGCCTAAAAAGAGTTCGCAGAATCTCATACACGCGATTAAGGACGATTTGATAATTTTATGTGCCTACGCTAGACAAACAGTGGTATCTAATCCAAAAAAAAGCAAAATTATCGTCATGTTTATGATTTGTCTAACGATTTTGCCGATGACACCACTTCAAATTGAAATTGAATATGTAGTTGAAGATTTTTTAAGTACGATAATGTTTTTTGTGTTGGTAATAGTATTTGCGCCGCGAGAAAAACATTCAAATAAAGGATTTCCGGTAGAAATATTTGGCTTTATCTATTCAGTTATCTTTATGTATTACAGCGCGGGAGTTTTAGTCTTTGATATTTTTTACGCAATAGATTCACTCAAGGAAGACACGTGGATATATGGATATAGCGTCACAATGATTTCTTATGTCCTATGCATAGCGACTTTAAGCCGATTTATGGAAAGGGATTTATCGAAACAAGAAATAATTTTACTGGGAATGATAATGCTGACGACGTTGGAATTTATAACATATTACGGAATAGGATTTTTTGGTGGAGAAATAAAACAATACGATTACGACCCTTTGGAATATGAAATGGATATCTCGAATATTTTTGGCGACATTACGGCTACTATAAATCAAGGAATCTTCATAGCGTCGCAAAGTCAAATATTGGAAAGAACTCCAAGCGAAATATGGGGCTATATCATATTAAATGGAACTGATGTGCTGACGATTACCGTTGTTTTGGGATATTTGGTACAAAAATTTATGGAAATATGAACAATCACCGCATTTGGCGGAAGCGATAACTAAATTTTATGAAATCTCTATTGACTGCTGCGAAAAATTGTAATAGAATACAAAAAATCCTTTATAACAGCGTATCAGGAGGGAAAACTTATGAAAAAAATTGTTGCAATGGCTGTGAGCCTGTTTATCATGGCGTTTGCGACGGTGTGCTTCGCCGAAACTTACGAAATGGTTTACGAAGCACCGAATTTTACCGAAGGCTTGAAAAACGACCAGGCTTTGTCGGAAACATTCACCACGCCGCACGGAATACTCAAAATTCAAGCGCGGAAACTCTTGCAAGCGAAAAGCGAGAATCAACTGCACTTCATAGTGTGGCTTGACGACAAGAGAATTGACGACGCGCACTATCCGAAAGTTGATTACGGCTATACCTTCCGCGTATTCAAAAACACGTCAAATAGCGAGCTTTTCTATTCAATCGAAAGCATTGACCGCGCATGCCTTTTCGGATATTCGCCCGTTAACAAAAAATTGGAAGTTTACATCGACAGCCAGAACTACGCGCATGATTCAGGAACAACTCCTTGCATTGTTGCATTGAAGAACGGCGATTTGGTTTTAGCTTTTGAAAAGGCAAATAAATCTAAACGCTATCGTTTCACTTGGGATGCCAAAAAGAACTGGTTCGGCTATTCCGATTTAGGAAAAGATTGGCCTTCCATACTCAAAGAAAAACAATAATTTTAATCTGATTTTATACAGAATGGGCTCGGCAATTATTGTTGAGTCCATTTTTTCTAAAATTTTTTGTTAAACTCTGTAACAAAATCGGATTTGGAACGTATAAAGGATAGAAAACAATTTGTAGGCTGAATTTATAGCTGAAAGACTACGCTATTGCAAATAATCTGATTAAATATCGGCGGCGGCAACGTCGCAGCGCAAGCAAAAACCCTTCGGCAAGTGTCGAGGGGTTTTTTCGTTGACTTTTTGCCGCTGCTAAATATAATTTGCCCTAAAAGGGTATTTTTTAGAAGGAGTTAAGCTAATGATTATATTTGTGCTTGGATATTTTGTAATGGGTCTGATATTTCTCACTTGGCGTTTATTTTATTACGTCCTGAAGAAAAAAAAGCTAATTCCAGCATTAAAAAACGATTTTGCTAATCTTTATGCTTACGACAGGCAAACAATCTTATCTCACCCTGTAAAAATCAAAATTATAGCAGTAATCATTGCAGTTTTTATTATTTTAACGATGATGCCGCTTCAAAATGAAATTATAGATCTTTTTGATTCTGCATTGTCCGCGATAATATATCTTCTCATGGTAATTATTTACGCGCCGCAAGAAAATCAATCAAGTAAAAAATTTCCCGTCGAGATTTTTGGATTTATTTATTCAATCGTGCTGATGTACTGCAGTGCGGGCGCATTTGTCATTGATTTTTTTGAAACGAATAATTCTTTCGATGAAAATATGTGGATTTACGGCTACAGCGTTGTTTTAATCTCGTATGTGATTTGCATAGCCACTTTAAGCAATTTTATGGAAAGAAATTTGTCAAAACTAGAAATAATTTTCGTTGGAATGATAATGATGACGATTTTGGAGTTTATGACATATTACGGAGTAGGATTTTTTGGCGGAATTGAATTTTATAATCCTGAGACGTTTGAAAGAAGTATTTTGGAAGGAATAATGGAAATAATCAATCAAGGAATCTTCATAGCGTCGCAAAGTCAAATATTAGAGCGGTCAGCTAAGGAAGTATGCGGCTATATCATCTTAAATGGGACTGATGTATTGACAGTTACGGCTGTTTTAGGATATGTACTGCAAAAATTCATGGGAATTAACAACGAATCTAATTAAAAAAGCCCTTCGGCGAGTGTAGAGGGGTTTTTTCGTTAACTACTATAAATTTTTTTGCTAAAATCTGTAACTAAACTGGATTTGAAACGTATAAAATTTAGAAAACAGAAAGGAGCCTGATAAAATGGCAACACGCGAAGAAAATCTCAAAAAAATCAACGACGAACTCGAAACGATGAGCGATGAGGAACTCGACCAGGTCGCAGGCGGAACTATTGGTCAAACTGCCGGCGACAGCAAAATTCTTTACGATTATGGGCTTGTGGACAAATATTACGGCACGATACCTGTGATGTTTTATTGGAAGTCCAAAAGCGCGGAAGTTGATGCAGGCTGGTCAAAAGCTGGAATTACTTGCGTAACAAAACCTTTTGGAAGTAATCAGTATTTTAAGGATGGCAAGGAAATTTCACGCGGCGAAGCTTATGATCATTTGAAAGCAAATTTTAAAAGAATTCACACTATCAGCGATGATTAATGTTAATTAAAATAGCGTCTCGACAGTAAAAAAAGCCCTTCGGCGTGTCTAGGGTTTTTTTCGTTGACGGTGGAAAATTTTTTTGCTAAACTTTGTAACGAAATTGGAAATCCAACGTATAAACTATAGAAAGACAAATCACAATCAAAAATAAAACGAAAGGTCGTAGATAACAATGGCAGACGAAAAAATTTTGAAGGACGAGATATTGAGCGACGAGGAACTTGACGGCGTGGCGGGCGGCACCAGGATTGAAACATTCCAAGACGGCGACGAACTTGTTAAACGCGGACTTTTGAGCGAAGAAGATGCGTTGAGTTCTTCAAAAGTTCGTGAGGCGATTCATAAGCTCGGTTATAAGTATGTTGACCACGGCGGAGTTAAAATGTTTGGCGGCAAAGATAACGAATACTTCAACAAAAAAGGCGAAAGCGTAAGCCGCAAAGATTTCTGGAAAAATTTCGACGCAGAAAACTGAGCCAGCATTATCCGCTAATTTCTATCTCAAAATACACACAAAAAGCCCTTCGGCGAGTGTCGGAGGGTTTTTTCGTTGACGCGGCTAAATTTTTTTTGTAAAATGTGTAACGAAATCGGAAATCCAACGTATAAACTATAGAAAGACAAATCACAATCAAAAACGAAAGGTCGTAGATAATTATGGCAGACGAAAAAATTTTGAAGGACGAAATATTGAGCGACGCGGAACTTGACGGCGTGGCGGGCGGCAACAGGCTCGAAACTTTCGGTGACGGCAACGAACTTTACAAACGCGGACTTTTGAGCGCAGAGGACGCATTAAGCTCCTCACCCGTGCGCAACAAGCTTCACAGCATGGGCTACGCTGGCTACAAAGACAACGGCGGCATAATTAACGGCAATGTCTACACCGACAAGAGCGGCAATACGATTACTCGCGAGCAATTCTGGAAAAATTTCGACAAAGAAAACGGAACTAAGATTATCCGCTAATTAAATCAGTGCGGTTAAACGAATGGACTTGGCAATCATTGTCAAGCCCATTTTGGCGTTTACTTTTGGAGGAATCGTCATGAGGAAGAAATTTTTCCAACTAATTTTGTTCGCGCTGGTCTTGATGACGGCAAGCACAGTTGCGGCAAAAGAATCGCCCGAACAACTTCGCGCCAAGCTGGACGATATGAGCCAACAAGTTTTGTCGCGAATGTATCAAAAATATCCGTCGTCAGAGCGAGCAATTAGAAATGTCTACGCCTACTGCACAATTAGTGCCTCCAGCGTCAAATGGGGCTTTTGGGGCGACGATAGAGGGCGCGGCGTTGCCGTGAACAACGAAACCGGACAAAGAATTTACGTCAAGATGAAAGAAGTTAGTCTCGGCGTAAATTTTGGCGCGAAGGAATACGATTTGCTTTTCGTCATTGGCAATAAGGAAGCGTGGGACAAATTTATTTCGGGCAATATCAAATTCGGAACAGAAGCTTCCGTGCAGGCTAGCGACGGCGTAAACGGCGATACCTTTTCAGATGCTACGATAGTTGCAAACGGCGTTTGGGTTTATCAGCTCGACAAAAAGGGCTTAGCGTTTGAATTATCGTTGAAGGGCGCGAAAATTTCCCCGTACAAAAACCTAAATTGAAAATCTCCTTGAATGGAAAATGAAAAACCTCCAAATTTCTTGGGGGTTTTTTCGTTTAATCGGTTGTCTATTCCAACGCCGATTGATATAATAATCATCAAAACGAGAGGAGAGTTGGTATGAAAATATTTCCGGCGATAATTCTAGCGTTCGCGCTGCTCATGACGGGTTGCGGCGGCGAAGACGCTCAAGAACCATCCCTAGAAGACTATCCGACTAAAGTAAAGGCGATGAAAGTTTTGACAACCGATGCGCCGATTACTTTTTCCTATAGCGGACAAGTTGTCGACCGCGACGAAATGAAAGTTCAATCAAAAGTGAGCGGCTCCGTTGTAGAAAAGTACGTTAAAGGCGGTCAAAACGTCGTAGAAGGGCAAGCACTGTTCAAAATCGACGACAGGCAATATCAATCGGCAGTTTTGCAGGCTGAAGCCAATCTCGCGAAGTCTAAAACGGCTTTAGCTAAAGAAAGAGTCGACCTTCAACGCGACGAGGAACTTTGGCAGGAAAATGCAATCTCCGAGCAGAAGCTTACGAATCAACGCATTGCAGTCAAGTCGCAAGAGGCTGAAGTTGCCGCCAACGAGGCTTTGTTGCAGAAAGCTAAGAACGATTTAGCCGATACGATAGTTTACGCGCCCATGAGCGGCAGACTTGGTATTGATGATGTCACCGTTGGCACTTTGGCAACTGCCGGAATGACTTCACTCGCGACAATCGGCATTGTTGACCCTGTTTATGTGCAATTTGCCGTTTCTGAACAAGAATATTTGCGTTTGTCTAGAGGCTACAACGATGATGAGCAAAACGACAGAGGGCACCCAAATTTTAAAATCGCTTTGACGCTCGCCGACGGCTCAAGCTATCCTTATTACGGAGAATTTGCCGAATATGATAGGGCAATGGGCAACGCAACCGGCACGCTGACAATCCGCACGCTTTTTCAAAATCCAAAAAGTTTACTCGTTCCTGGCATGTATGCTCGCGTCGAAATTACCGGCTTGAAAATTCCCGGTGCAATGCTTGTTCCCGAACGCGCCCTTCAACAACTTTTGGGCGAAACTTTGGTTATCGTCGCTCAACCCGATAACACTTCAGCCGTCCGAAAAATTGAGATTGGCGAAAAAATCGGCTCGTATTACATCGTGAAAAGCGGCTTGAAGGCTGACGATTGGGTTATAGTCGAGGGCTTAACAAATTTGCGCGACGGTATGCCTTTGGAAGTGACGCAAGTGACTGCAAAGGACATGGATTTTTCATTTTCGCCGAGCGCAGAAGTTTTTGACGTTGGAAGTAGCGTGAGCAAGTGAGGTGGTCGAGATATGGCTAAATTTTTTATTCATCGACCGGTTTTCGCAATCGTCATCGCAATTATAATCAGCCTTATCGGGATAATCGCGGGACTTAATACGCCAATCGCGCAATATCCGAACATTTCGCCGCCGACAATCAATGTCGATGCTTTTTATACGGGCGCAAATGCCAGCGTCGTCAATCAATCCGTCGCGCAGATTATAGAAAATCGCGTAAACGGCACGCAGGGCATGGACTACATGAGCTCCAATTCAAACGACGACGGCAGCTATTCCCTGAATGTATATTTCGAGGTCGGCACCGATGGCGATATGGACTCGGTTAAGGTTCAAAATAACGTTGCCTCAGCCAATTCAAATTTGCCGGAAACGGTTATTGCCTCCGGCGTGACGACTACGAAATCTTCGCAGGATATGGCGATGATTTTTGCATTTTACTGCGACAACGGGCTTTACGATACGGCATTCATAAAAAACTACGCCGATATTTACATCGTTGACGACTTGAAACGCGTTAAGGGCGTCGGCAAGGTTCAAATATTGAGCGCGGACTATGCCTTGCGCGTATGGATTAACCCCGAAAAGCTCGCGAACTTTGGCTTGACGGTCGCTGACGTTCAAAGCGCAATCAAAACGCAAAATGCTCAAGCGGCGGCGGGTTCCATAGGCAAATTACCTGTCGCGCAAGGTCAAGAGAAGGAATACACCGGACAGATTCAAGGAAGATTGGAGACGCCGGAGCAATTCGAGAATATCATTTTGAAGACCGGCGACGCGGGCGCATTTGTCTACCTAAAGGACGTGGCGCGAGTCGAAATCGGGCAGCAGTCGAATACATACGTTGGCAAATTTAATGGTTATACGTCGGTGCCGTTCATAATCAACTTGACGAGCGACGCCAACGCCCTCGAAACTATCGGCGAAGTCAAAAGAATTCTTCAAGAGGCAGAAAAAAATCTGCCGCAAGGCATTAAATACGGTCAAGTTCTGGACAACACGGAATTTATCAAGGCATCAATCAACGAAGTTGCGCACACATTCTTTGAGGCGTTAGTTTTAGTCGTTTTGGTAATTTTTATATTCCTGCAGAGTTTCCGCGCGACGATTATTCCGTTGTTAGCGGTTCCGGTATCATTGCTCGGAACTTTCGCGGCGTTTACGGTCTTAGACTTCACGATTAACACGCTAACATTGTTTGCAATGGTTTTGGCGATAGGTTTGGTCGTCGACGACGCGATAGTTGTTATCGAGAACGTCGAACAGCACATGGAACGCGGACTTAACCCCGTCGAGGCAACCGAAGTTGCTATGGAAGAAGTGCAAGGGCCAGTTGTCGCGATAGCGTTTGTATTGTCAGCGGTTTTTATCCCGATAGCATTTTTGGGCGGCATGACGGGCATTTTGTACAGGCAATTCGCGCTGACAATCGCAGTTTCGATGGGCTTATCGGCATTTGTCGCGCTGACTTTGACGCCGGCACTTTGCGCCATGATTCTTAAGCCGCACGAACACGGCAAGAAAAATTTCTTCAGCAAATTTTTTGACGCGTTCAATAATTGGTTTGAGCGCACAAAAAATTCTTACGTCGGCATAGTAGCCAAAGTTATTTCCGGAACCAAATTAGCTGTAATCTTTATGTTGATTGTCTGCGGCTTGACGGGGCTTTTGTTTAAAATTTTGCCGTCAACGTTCGTACCCGATGAGGATCAAGGCTACTTTGTAGCAGCAGTACTGTTACCGGAAGGAACTTCGCTAAATAGAACTTCAATGACAACTGACAAGGTAGCGGCGGCGATTCGCGAAAATGTTCCCGGCATTAAGGATGTCATTTCGGTTGCGGGCTACAATATAATTTCCAGCGGTACAAAGTCTTCAACGGCAACATTGTTTTTAAGTATGTATCCATGGGCAGAACGAACAGAATTCGAAAAGTCGGTAACTGCCGCGATTGAAAATGTTTTTATGGTAGGCAATGGCGTAGCACCGGAAGGTTTTGTTATGGGCTTTAATCCGCCCGCCTTACCGGGTCTCGGTCAAGTCGGCGGCTTGACAATGCAACTTATCGATTTGGAAAGCCATTCTGACAGCGAACTTTCCGACATAACCGATAAAATAGTTGCGGCGGCTAATTCGCGTCCTGAACTTCAAGGCGTAACTACAACTTTCAGCGTGACTTCGCCCAGCTATAGATACGAACTCGACCAAAAGAAAATTGAAATGCTCGGCGTGAATCTCGCTGACGTTTACTCCGCTTTGCAAGTTAATTTCGGCGGTATGCAGGTTGATGACTACGACAGGTTCGGCAGAACTTATAAAGTTGTCATGCAATCGGACGTTTATTTTCGCGGCGAAGTCGACATGTTAAAATTTATGTTCGTCAGAGGAGATATGGGGCAATTTGTTCCGCTCGACACACTGATAACTTACAAGCTCAACACCGGCACAACGCAAGTCACGCGCTTTAATGGCAAACGCTCCGTGCTAATTCAAGCTGATTCGGCTGAAGGATATTCTTCGGGGCAAGCTATGGCGGCTTTAACAAGTGTCGTGCATGAAGTTGCGCCGACAGGTTTTGGCGTCGAATGGTCTGGACAATCCCGCGAAGAGCAAAAAGCATCGGGCTCGACCGGTCAAGTTATGGCTTTGGCGTTGGTCTTCGTGTTCTTATGCCTCGCCGCGCTGTATGAAAGTTGGTCGGTTCCCTTTTCCGTTTTGATGACGGTTCCGACGGGTATTTTCGGCGCGTTGCTCTCGGAATTCGTTCTGAATTACTACACGAATACTTTCGGCGTAGGCAATCCCGGTTTTCAAAATAGCGTCTACATGCAAATTGGCGTTATAATGATTATGGGTCTTGCGGCGAAAAATGCGATACTGATTGTCGAATTTGCCAAAGTTCGCACGGATAAGGGCATGGAGGCGATTAAAGCCTCTCTGGAGTCGGCTGGCTTGCGCCTTCGCCCGATTTTGATGACTTCATTTGCCTTTATAATCGGTTGCGTGCCTTTAGCTACGGCTTCCGGCGCGGGCTCGGCGGCTCGTAACTCTATGGGCGTGGCGGTCGTCGGCGGCATGACTATCGCGACTTTTCTTGGCATATTTTTAATTCCTGTTTTCTTCGTCGTCGTTCAAAAGATTGTTCAAAAACTTTTCGGCAAATAAAATCGCCAATGAAATCAAAAAAGCCCTTCGGCTAATGTCGTAGGGTTTTTCGTTTGCGAATAGATTTTCCAACGTCTAATCACTTGTTTTTATTACATCTTACGGCATAAAAAAAGCGGTCGTGTGATTGACCGCCTAAAAAATTTTTATCTGGCGTGGCGCATCGAGTTCACAGGAATATTTGCGACGAGCGCGACCGAATCGGAATCATTTTCCAGCGAGATTTCCATTTCCGTCCGATTTATATTCATGTACTTTGAAAGGACGGCGATTATTTCTTCCTTAATTTTTTCCATAATCTCCGGCGAGATGCTGGCGCGGTCGTGAATCAGCACGACTTGCAAGCGTTCTTTAGCGACTGTCCCCGATTTTTTCTCCGACATGCCGAAAACCCTTTTCAAAACGTCAAGCATAGACAGCCCTCCTTACAGCAAGCCGAAAAGTTTTTTGAGACGGGCGAAGAAGCCTTCCTTTTGCGGCTTGAGGAAGGGGACATTTTCTCCGCAAATGCGGGCGACGATATTTTTGTAAGCCTGCCCCGCCGTCGAATCGCTCATCGTGATAGCGGGTTCGCCCCTGTTGGTCGCTACGACAACTTTTTCATCGTCGGGGATTTGTCCTATGCACGCGACCGATAAAATTTCGTCAATGTCGCCCATGTCGAGCATGTCGCCTTTCTCGACCATTTGCGGGCGAATTCTGTTGACGATTAGCTTGACGTTTTCCTTATCTGCGCGGCCGAGTTCGCCAATAATTTTATCTGCGTCGCGCACCGCTGAAATTTCCGGCATCGTCACGACGATTGCAGTATCGGCGGCGGCTATCGCAGTTTTGAAGCCCTGTTCAATGCCCGCAGGACAATCGATAATTATAAAGTCGAAGTCCTTTTTCATTTCGTCGCAGAGCTTAACGAGCTGTTCGGGATTGACGGCGGATTTATCTTTAATCTGCGACGTGGGCAGAAGAAAAAGATTTTCGTACTTCTTGTGACGGACGAGGGCTTTTTTGTATTGGACGCGGCCGCTCGTCACGTCGACCAAATCATACAAAATGCGATTTTCCAGACCGAGCAACAAATCCAGATTGCGCAAGCCGGTATCGGTATCGATAAGTGCGACTTTGTTTCCGCGCATGGCAAGCCCGACGCCGATATTGGCTGTGGTAGTCGTTTTGCCGACGCCGCCCTTGCCAGACGTTATCACTATAATTTGACTCATATAACTTTCTCCTTAGCTTTAAGCTTTGCTTTTAACGCGCTACGGGTTCAAAAATAATTTGGTTATCCTTAATCATGGCGCGTTCAGCCTGACTGGCTTGGAATTCCTCATCGGGGGCACGCGCAATCAAATCGGCAATGCGAATCTGCGCGGGCATAAGCCTATCAGCCACGACGCACGCCGTCTTATCACCGAAGGCTCCCGCGTGTACAAAACCTCTGCACGTCCCGCGAATGTCAATCGAGCCGCCCGCGATGACTTGCGCGCCCGGATTGACGTTGCCGCAAATCAATACCGAGCAATTCGCTTTGATTTCCTGCCCGCCGCGCACCGTATGATTTATAACCATCATTTTTTGAGTCTCTTCGACGCTCGCCTTTACTTTAGGAGCTTTAGTCGAAGTGTCGCGCGATGGCGGCGCGAGATTCGGGCGTTTCAATTCCGTGCTGAAAAGCATCCCGTGCCTATGGAACATCTTGCGCAAAGTTTCGTTCTGTTCTTCGGCGAAGTAACCTTTCGGCACAAAAACTGTCGTCCCGCGAATAAAGAATCCGTCGCCCGATTGGAGCTTGTTCAAAAGATTGGCTTGCACGTCGTCGAAACTCGCGCCCTTTGCGAACGTCAGCTGCAAGCCGTATTTCAGCCCCTTAATCGTAACTATATCACCCATTTTATCACCGCCTATGAAATAAAAATGATTCCTTTGGCATTATACACAAATTGTCCCCGCTTGCCAATATTTTTTACAGATTTTTTTCAGCGATAAATTTCCACGATAAATATTTTGATAAGTTTCATTTATAAATTTCGGCGCAGCGATTGACATTGCAATAAATAAAACCTATAATCGTTGCAAACGTTAGAAAAATTTTTTAGGAGGGTGTATTTATGGCGAAACCGCTTCAAATTATGGAAACAGTATTGCGCGACGGTCATCAATCGCTGTTGGCAACTCGTATGCGTTATCGTCAAATGGAGCCGATGTTGGCAAGTCTGGACAAAATCGGCTATAAAGCTCTGGAGGCGTGGGGCGGCGCGACTTTCGATAGTTGCCTTAGATTTTTGGACGAAGACCCTTGGGAACGCCTTAAGAATCTCAAAGCCAACCTCAAGAACACGCCGATTCAAATGCTCCTGCGCGGACAAAATCTTTTGGGCTACAACCACTATTCCAACGACGTTGTAGAAAAATTCGTTCAGCACGCCTCCATGCACGGCATTGGCGTCTTCCGCATTTTCGACGCCCTTAATGATGTCCGCAATTTGCGCGTTGCTATCAAAGCCGCGCTCGCTTGCCCAGAAAAACCCGAAGTTCAAGGTTGCCTCGTCTACACAATTAGCCCCGTTCATACTAATGAAATGTTCGTCGAGCTCGCTAAAGAACTTCAGGAAATGGGTTGTCATTCAGTTTGTATCAAGGATATGTCCGGCTTGCTCGCGCCCTATGCCGCTGACGACCTCGTCAAGAAACTCAAAGCCGGTTTGGATATCCCCGTCGAACTCCATACGCATTGCACGTCCGGTTTTGGTCACGCCACCTACCTTAAAGCGATTGAGGCGGGCGTTGACATTGTCGACTGCGCGTTGAGCCCGTTCTCCAGCGACACTTCTCAACCTTGCACTGAAACTATCGTCGCTATGTTCAAAGGACATGAGCGCGACACCGGCCTTGACCGTCAAGCTATGACGCCCATTGCTAAACACTTCTTAGGCGTCAAGAAAGAGCTTATCGAAGAATTCGGGCTTAAGGGCTACTTCGATATTAACGTCAACGTTCTCGACTTCCAGATTCCCGGCGGTATGCTCTCCAACCTCGCTAACCAACTCAAAGAAGCCGGCATGGAAGATAAATATCAAGACCTGCTCGACGAAATGCCGCGTGTCCGCGCAGATGCCGGATACCCGCCGCTCGTCACGCCGTCAAGTCAAATCGTCGGCACGCAAGCCACTATGAACGTTATGGCGGGCGAACGTTATAAGCTCGTCCCGAATGAATTCAAAGATATGGTTCGCGGCAAATTCGGTCGCACGCCCGTACCTGTCGACCGCGATTTCATTACAAAGACTCTCAAAGTCCCCGAAGACCAAATCATTGACGATTGCTCGGTCGAAGACGCTAAGGGCGAGACTTTCGCGCAATTCAAAGACGAACTCATTAACAAAGGCTTCCTCAACCCGACCGACGAGGACGTTTTGAGTTACGCGCTCTTCCCGCAAGTCGCTGAAGAATTCTTCAAGAAACATTATAAGCAAGTCACCGCTTACAAGAGATAAGGTTGTTAGGTGGATAGGTTGTTAGGTGAATAGAAAATTCCCGTCGAACAGCTCGGCGGGTTTTTTCATTACGCATTACGCATCACGAATTGCTTTCATGACGTTTAGGGAAGTTTGCAAGCCGACTTCGACCGCCGAATAATTTTTTTGCTCGAAAATCTCGCCGAAGTCAACGAACTCCTGAACCATGCGGTGATTAAATTTGTTCAGCGAAAATTTTTGAACGTCCCGACCGCGAATAGCCAAATCAAATGAGCTAAGCTCGTTAGGCGTGCCGTGCGCTAAAATATATCCGCAGTCGCCCTGAATCATTATAAAAGACGGACTGCCCGAATCTTTCGCGGCAACGCATTGCGCTAAAAAATTTTCGTACTCAAGGGTAACAATGCCGCTCGTGTCAACGCCATTGAAACCGCGATTGGCAACGTAGGAAACTTTCTGCGGCAAGCCGAATAGCCCGATAACAAAGTTCAAGTTGTAAATGTTGATGTCCATGAGCGCGCCGCCGTCAAATTTCGGGTCGAAGGACGGCGAAACTTCTCCGCGCTTGTAAGCGTCGTAGCGGCTCGAATATTGCGAGAAATTGCATTGCACAAGCTTAATCGCGCCGATTTTGTTCAGCGCGTCGCGAATCGCATAAAAATTTTGTTGGTGCAACGTCGTAATCGCCTCGAATAAGTAAAGCTTCCGACTCCGCGCAAGGTCGATAAGTTCTTGAGCCTGCGCGGCGGTCGTCGTGAATGGCTTTTCAAGGATAACATTTTTGTCGGCGGCGAGGCATTTTTTAGCGTACTCGTAATGGACGCTGTTGACCAGGCCGACGTAAACAAAATCAATCGCGCTGTCGTTCAGAATGTCATCAAGATTCGTCGTGAAGGTTTCGACGTTGAACTTTTCGGCGAGCGGGGCGGCTTTATCGCGGCTATGCGGTCGCGCCCAAATGCTCTTGACTAAAAATTTCCCGGACGCTTGAATTGCGCTGATTGCCTCCGGAATAATTTTGCCGGTGCCCAAAATCGCAATGCTAATCATCAAAATCACTCCCGCAAATGTTTTTACTGCGCGGCTTTGAAAATTCCTGCGCGTGTGCTAAAATTTTAAGGGAAAAGGGGTAAGGGAAAAGGGAAAAGCAAGTTTGAAAGGAAAAAGTTTTATCTCTACTTTTCTCATTTCCCATTTCCCATTTCCCATTTCCCATTTCCCTTTCCCCTTTCCCCATTTCCCTTTCCCCATTTCCCTTTCCCCTTACAAAGGAGTGAACGCTTTGCACAAGCCGACGCAAGAACAAATCATAAAATTTTACCACGAAAACACCGTTATAGATTTTCTAGAAATAGAAATCGTGCCGACCCCAGACGGCGAAGCCCGCTTGGAACTTTGCGCCGATAGCCGCCACGCAAATTTATATTCTATGGCTCACGGCGGAGTTTTAACCACTATGGCCGATACCGCTATGGGCGCAAAATGCCTCGCGCTCAATAAAAAGGTCGTCACCATTTCTTTGAATATCGAATTCATGCACGCCGTTATGACGAATACCCCGCGCATTTTCACCGACGCGACCGTTTTGCACGATGGCAGAAAAACTATGGTCTGCGAATGTAAAATCATTGACGCTAAAGGCAAACTCTACGCCAAAGCCACCGCGACTTTTTTTGTTATCGGTCATTTGATTGAAGATTAACTAACTTCTTAGCCGCTCAAAGAGAAATTTAATCCTCGCGCCGTAAACTTGAAGAAAAATTCGGGAGGTCTTTACCATGATAAATAAATTCAAACTACTCGGAGTGTTGCTGGCGATAATTTTGCTTGCGGCAAGCTCTAAGGTCAACGCCGAAACTAATTGGCATACGAACACGATTCAAGCAATAGGAATGGGCGTAACGAATCCCGCCCTAGCAAGGACGCCCGCGCATGGCGTGATGTTGGCTCGGCAAGCCGCGATAGCTGATGCTTATCGGCATTTGGCGGAGGCAATTAACGGCGTGCAGGTCGATTCCGAAACGACCGTAGAGCAAATGATGTTGACTTCCGACGTTATCAGGACGAGAGTTAGCGCAATCGTGAAAAGTGCGGTGATAGTTTCGGAGGGCGAACTTTCCGGCGGCGGCTACTCCGTCACTATGGAAATCCCAATGTTCGGCGGACATAGCAGCCTTGCAGAAACCGTCATTGAACGCCCCGTCAATATTGAGCCCTTCCCGACGCCCGCGCCCGATTATCGCCCGCCCATTACTGAAACTCGTCCGAGCTACGACGGCGGCTATACCGGGCTTATCGTCGATTGCAGGGGAATTGGTTATCTCAATCCCGTTATGAGCCCCGTGATTAAAGACGTGACCGGACAAAAAATTTACGGGCATAAGAATCTTGACTACGACAGGATTATTCGCGAGGGCATGGCGACTTATGCGCGTGATATGAGCGAGGCCGGCCGCGCAGGTGCCAAGCCGTTGGTTGTTCAAGCCGTTTACCTTGACGACCACAACGCTAATCCAGTGCTCAGCGCGGAGGACGCCGACTTTGTGCTTTATCAGAATAAGCAATCCCATTTCCTCGACAATATCGCCGTCGTATTCCTCTATTGAAATTTTTTAGAGACTAGTTTGTTTTAATAGTTTTCCCAATCGTCGGCGATATGTTTGCCGATAATTGTTTTAATTTTGTCGATAGGGAAGGGCGCGTCGGCCTCGTCGAAGTAGCCGATTTCGACAATCTTCGCCTGCGCAACGTCGTTATTTCTCCCGACCGGCACGTCGACGACATCACCAACTGCAAGCGTTTCGTCTTCAGCGCGGTAGGTGTAGGATTTGTAACTGCCTTTGAATTGCACTTTGCAGAAAATGTACTTGCCTTGCAAATCTTTTTCAGGTTCGGCGAGCGGCGCGAAAATCTCGGCGGACAAATCGCTAGCGAAATTTTTAATCACGTCGATAAATTTCGTCAAGCCGGGCAAGCAACTTTCGCTGTAAACCGCGTCGATATTTTCAATCGAGCCGTCATGGCGCACGAGCTCGATTTTTATTTTGGGCATTGCCAATTCGTTAAACTCTTGAACTTCGAGACCGTCAAAAAAATTCTGCGCGGCGTCGAAAAGTTTTTCTTCGACCAGCGTAATGTCGTAAGTGTGCTTTGAAACTTTTTTATCGAGCGTCAAAATTTTCTCGCGGCGGTCAAGCGTCAAATTCTCCGAAATTTCGTAGCCGATTGCCGATTCGCGATTATAATTCAACGTCACCTTTTCGAGCCGCTTGCGATTGACGAATTGCAATTCGGGGATAAGCTTGTCGAGCCAATCCAAAAATTTTTCCCAATTCTCCGGATAAGCATTAGAGCCGTGCCCATGATAAATTTTCCTGCCCCATTTGTAAATCAATTCCCATTGCGTGCCATCCAAGATATCGGCATTACAAAAATCTGTTTTCCACGAGAAAATATTCAGCGCGTCGAGCTCGGCAACCCATTCGCTAGAGACTTCGACGGCGCGAGCACTTTTTTTATCAACGTCGTTTAAGCCGTTGCGCAAAATTTTGTAGGAAGAATTTTTCGTCCCGATTGAAACTTCGACCGTCTTATAACCTTCCCAAACATTGCCGACCGTAAATTTTATGTGCTTTATCATGGCTCAATCTCCCAGAAAAATTCCACTGTGTCGGCGGCTTTAATCTCTTCGGGTTGGAAGTCGAACGAATTTTCTTGTTCGGTCGGTTCGTATTTGGCGCAGAGAATTTCTTCTTGACGGATTTCAATTTCGCTCCACGAATAATTTATATTAACGAGCCTGCCGAGTTTGACATTTGACGCCGCGCAGAGGATTTCAGCTTTGCGGCGGGCGTCGCGAGCGGCAGATTTCAAAATTTCGTCGTTGAAGGCGTCGGTATCCTTAATCGTGAACGCAATCGAAATTTTCGGCTGCGACAGGCAAGCGGCTATCGTATCAATCGCCTTGTTGAGTTTTTTGTTATTGAAGTCGAAAACGAGCTTGAGGTCGTGACGGCACTCGAACGCGCTAAAAACTTGGCGGTAACGCGTCGACTTGCCGTCTTTGTATTCCTCGTTCTCGTAAATCGCACGGACATTAAAATTAGTCGTCTTGAGGTCGTCGCCCTTGAAGCCCGCTGAAATAATCGCCTCGCGGAGCATTTCGATTTGCTGACTGCCGATTTTCATCGCGGCGGAGTATTCTTTATTTTGCGCGGTCAAAGTCAGCGACAAAACGACTTGGTCGGGAGCTTGTTCGGCGTGACCTATGCCCTTGATATGAATCGTGCCTTTTTCTTCTGACATAAAAATTTCCTCCTTAAAATTTTCTTGCCCTTAGAATTAGTGTTCATAAACGATTAAGCAAAGTGTGAATATGAGAAATCTTAA